>UQYM01000005.1 GCA_900545315.1 uncultured Alistipes sp. | reverse complement strand
GTGGCACGCGAGCTGGGTTCAGAACGTCGTGAGACAGTTCGGTCTCTATCTGTTGCGGGCGTAGGAAGTTTGAGGGGGCCTGACCTTAGTACGAGAGGACCGGGTTGGACGAACCTCTGGTGTATCAGTTGTGCCGCCAGGTGCATTGCTGAGTAGCCATGTTCGGTTTGGATAAGTGCTGAAAGCATCTAAGCACGAAGCCTTCCCCAAGATGAGACTTCCCTTGAGGGTCGTAGGAGACGACTACGTTGATAGGCCACAGGTGTATAGGCAGTGATGTCACAGCCGAGTGGTACTAATTGCCCGAGAGACTTTCTTAGAAGAGGGCCCTTTTCTCATCCTGGATCGTCAAATACTGCGAGGTATTTGAGTCAAGAACTTTACGATATAAGGTTGTAATAAACCTAAGAGTTTTAGGTGGTTATAGCAATGGGGTTCCACCTCTTCCCATTCCGAACAGAGAAGTTAAGCCCATTAACGCCGATGGTACTGCAGTCACATGTGGGAGAGTAGGTAGCCGCCACTTCAAGGAGCGATTCGCGAGAGTCGCTCCTTTTTTTGTTGTGTTTGCTGTGTTAGGTGGTTGCGGTTTTCAGCCGTTGTACCGCGTAGGAATCCTCGCAACGGGTGGCCCAAGGGATGCTTTGGGAGCGTTTACCGAAAAACAGTGTACACCTTCCTTATTTTATCTCTCGGCTTTTAAGGAGAATGCGTACGGTGTGAGCTTGCATCTATTTTGTGACGATATCGTATGGCAGGCTAAACGTTATTTGTGGCCTTTGTAGTCAAGTCTGTTGTTATAGGTGAGCTATGCGGAAGTCGAGGCGCTTTATTGCACGATAGCGTTGATTTTATACCTATGCTTAGCATGTGCATATTTATGGTCAGCGTGACTGTGCAGTTTGTCTGCTCTGTAGCTCTATGGCGTTGAGAGGTGGCCTGTCGGATCAGTCTGGGCGGTGGTGCCCAATTGAATTTTAAGCCTTAAATTGCGGTTTCTTTGAGGATTCAGACGGTGCCTCACTGCATGGTTGGCTAAATATTTAAGTCCTTATTCTCCTCGATCCAGCTAAGCCCTAAGCCTATTTTCTTGTGTGATGTTTATTGCACGAACTTGCACTTACTCTTGCGGCAACTATCGGGAGATGATATTGTATACATAAAAATAAAGCCTGCATTTATGCAGGCTTTATTCGTTTATGGGTGTATTGTTCGCAGTTGTGAATGGAATGATCTGCTGTAAATCATTCGTCGCAATTGTGGATCTATTGGTAGTAGAATCGTTCATATTTTCGGGCGTAGCGGTAGAGCAGCATGAACCCAATAAATGCAAAGGGTACGCCGACCAGCGCCGGATACTGGTAACCGAACTCCAACACCTTACCGCCGCAATAGGCACCGAGTGCATTGCCCAAATTAAACGCCACCTGAATGCAGGCTGCTCCGAACATCTCTCCTCCGGGGGAGACATGAATAATGGCTATCTGTTGCGGGCTGGAGACGCCAAAGAGGCCGAAGGTACACAATGTCATCAGCGGTGCAGCCAGCCAGGGATATGGGGCGAAAAAGAAGATCAGCAGCAAAATGAGACACAACAGCCCTTGTCCTGTTGCGGCGACGATACCGGGCGAAAAACGGTCCGATAGTCTTCCGCTGGTCAGATTACCGACTACCATGCCGAAGCCGGCCAACATCATCAACGCTGTGATGCTGCTTTGTGCAAAACCTGACACGTGGAGCAGCATCGGAGTGACGTAGCTGTACCAGCAAAATACACCCCCATTACCCAGCATGGTGGCACCTAAAATTAACCAGGGTGCCGGCTTTTTCAGGAAACGAAATTGCCCCTTGAAACCGGTATCTGCCACGCCTGGTACATGCGGAACCCAACGCCATATATAGTATAGGACGATAAATCCCCAGCATCCTATGATTAAGAAGGTAACACGCCAGGAGAGCATCGTGCAGAGAGAGGTGCCCAAAGGGACGCCGAATAGATTGGCTACAGTCATGCCAGCCACCATAATGGAAACCGCTTCGGATCCTCGTCCTTTATCGGCCAGTTTTTCGGCAACGATTGAGGCTACTCCGAAGTAGGCGCCGTGAGGCAGTCCAGAGATAAAACGGGCCAGTAGCATCATTCCGTAGTTTGGTGCGCAGGAGGCGAACAGGTTACCTGCGGTAATGACTCCGACCAGTACCAATAAGATAGATTTTAACGGAAATTTGCGTGAGAGCACCAAGCAGGGCGCTCCACAGCAGACCCCCAGGGCATAGGCGGAGATGAAATGTCCGGCTTGTTCGATTGAGATGTGCAGGTCGGCAGCGATGTTGGGCAGAATACCCATCATGACAAACTCGGCAATCCCCAGCCCCAGGGTGCCGAATGCCAGCGCAATCAGACTTTTTTTCATGGTGGTGTGTTCGGTACGGATATTGTGTCCTTTATTTTGCGCGCAAAGATAGAAAACCTCCTGTGCAACCCGAATCCGACCCTGACGGAAAAATTGACCCGCTCTTGAATAAAAAGAGGGCTAAAGGTTTGGATTCGTGTAAAATATTGTTTAATTTTCAAACAGTTAATTTGTTCCCGCTCCCTTTGTGAACGGGTGGTCACTTGTCGTTTAATTTAATCGTAACAGTTATGGATCAAGTTCAACCAGATGCTGGGCAGCCCGTGAACCCTCAGCCAACTATTATTGTCAATCAAACAACTCCTGAAGCTCCCAAAACCAACGGAATGGGTGTAGCCGGTTTCGTATTGGCTCTGTTGGGATTATTCCTTAGCTGGGTTCCTGTCCTCGGCTGGGTCCTTTGGGTTTTAGGTTTGATTTTCTCTTTGGTCGGAGTATTCCGTACACCAAAAGGGCTTGCTATTGCTGGCTTAATCATCACCTTTATCGGCTTAATCGTACTACTTATCGTTGGCGCAGCAATTGCAACAGCTGTGTCGCTGTAAACTGATTTATCTGCAAAGACCAGCAACGCTTGTTTGGTCTGTAAAAATAAGAAGGCGGAGTCTGAAAACTCCGCCTTCTTAGGTAATATGGATGGCACAATTGAGCCATCAAAGTCGTTATAAACAATTCGATTTTACAACCGTTTGCGCAACTCTTCGCCAGCCGCTTCGTAACCGGGTTTGCCAAGCAGGGCAAACATATTCTTTTTGTAGGCCTCTACACCCGGCTGATCGAAGGGGTTAACCCCCAGCGCGTAACCGCTCATGCCGCAAGCCTTCTCAAAGAAGTAAAGCAAAGCTCCAATATAGTATTCATTGATTTCAGGAATCTCGATACGAATGTTGGGCACACCACCATCGAAGTGGGCCAACATGGTACCCATCTCAGCCATGCGATTCACTTCGCTGACTCGTTTGCCGGCGAGGTAGTTCAAACCGTCGAGATTTTCAGCATCGGATTCGATAATCACTTTGTGTTTGGGGTTGGTGACGCTAATCACGGTCTCCATCAACGTACGCTCACCCTGCTGGATATACTGACCCATCGAGTGCAGATCGGCAGTCAGGGTAACGCTGGCCGGGAAGATACCTTTACCCTCTTTGCCTTCGCTTTCGCCGTAGAGCTGTTTCCACCACTCCGATACGTAGAGCAGTTTGGGATCGTAGCTGGCCAGAATCTCGATCTTCTTGCCGGCACGGTACAGAGCGGTACGAGCCGCAGCATAGATCATCGAGGGGTTCTGCTCGAAGGGAACGCCAACAGCAGTTGCCTTTTCCATATCCTGTGCACCCCGTACCAACTCGTCAATGTTGATACCGGCAGCAGCCAGCGGCAGCAGACCTACCGGGGTCAGTACCGAGTAACGACCGCCGACGTTGTCCGGAATCACAAACGTTGCATAACCTTCGTTGGTTGCCAAGGTGCGGAGGGCGCCACGTGCAGCGTCAGTAACCGCTACGATGCGTTTGGCAGCCTCAGCGGTACCGTAACGATTCTCGATCTCTTTTTTGATCAGACGGAACGCAACGGCCGGTTCGGTCGTGGTACCCGATTTGGAGATCACAATGGCGGCAATACGATAAGGTTTGGTATCTTCGAGCAGTTCGTAGAGGTAGTCTTCGCTCAGGTTTTGGCCTGCGAACAGCACTACCGGTTTGTCCTGTTTTTTGTTCAGCAGCTTGAACGGATCGCTCATGGCCTCGAGAACGGCTTTGGCTCCCAGATAAGAACCTCCAATGCCGATGACCAAAATGACGTCAGCCAACGAGGCGAGTTGATCGGCACATTTGTGAATTGCCTCCAGTTCGGTAGAGCCGATTGAGCTGGGCAGGTTAACCCATCCCAGAAAATCGTTTCCTTTTCCGCTGCCGTCTGAGAGCATGCGGTTGCCTTGCTCCATTTCGCTTTTCAGAGCGGCAATGTCGGCGGCGCTCACGGTGCCGTAGATCTTGTCGATGTTGATGCTAAGAGTATTCATAACGTTAACAATTTATGCTGAGGCATTTTCATGCCTTTGTGTTTGCTTGTTTTGTCGTTCAGGGACCGTTGGGTGCGTGCTGAAATGCCGGACATTCGGTTGCAGCTTGGTCGTGTGGAAGCGGCATTGTTGGCAGTGGCAGCACCCTGCCTGTCAATCCATACAGCTCCGACTGCCGTTCAGAATTTCCCTCATTTATACGCTTTCCTCGTCGCAAGGTGCAGGTGACCTTCGCGGTCGCTCTCTTGACCTGCTTACGTTCTCTGGCTCCCCCTTTGGCGTGTTTGCGCAGCTCTTTTTGGGGTGGCGATTGCGTCGGCTTGCAGCTTGGTGCCTGAAGGGTTGACCTTGTGTCATCACTCTTCCGGGCAGGCCGTGGGGAGTGATCCTGACTTCCGGTCAACAGTGTGGCTGAAAGGCTCGGTTGTCGTTCCGAAGGGGTCGGTAACAGAGCCTTTTGTGCGACAGCCATTCCAACAAATATGCTCTCTTACAACAGGCCTGATCGACCGAAAAGGATACGCAATTCGAATCCCCTGTAATCGATCGACAAAATTAAGGAATTTTAAAGATTATCCTGCGTTTTGCGCTGAAATTGTTTGGGTTTCACGATCAAGTGGAAAATAATATCGAACGAGTAGCGGGTGGTGCGCGAACTCGGGGAAAAGCCTGGGACGAGTCATGGAGCGAAAAAATCAGGGAAATATGGTGAGAAATCTTTAGGGAAATCTCTTTTTTTGTATCTTTGTAACTTACTGGAAAAGTATAATCAATTTAAAAATCGACATAAGGTGAAAAAGATTAAAAGTGCACTGATTTCAGTCTTTTACAAGGATGGATTGGAGCCGATCGTCCGCCAGTTGGCCGCCGACGGCGTAAAAATATACTCTACTGGAGGGACCCTCTCCTTTATCGAAGGTCTTGGCGTCGAGGCAACCGCTGTCGAGAGTCTGACCGGTTATCCCTCCATTTTGGGTGGCCGTGTTAAAACTCTGCACCCTAAAGTGTTCGGTGGTATTCTGGCCCGTCGGGACAACGCCCAGGATGGCGAGCAGATGAAACAGTACGAGATTCCGGAGATCGATCTGGTAATCGTTGACCTCTATCCTTTCGAGCAGACCGTTGCATCGGGTGCTGACGAGCAGGCAATCATCGAGAAGATCGATATCGGAGGCATTTCGCTGATCCGTGCCGCTGCCAAAAACTATAAGGATGTGCTGATCGTGCCTTCGGTTGATCAGTATGCCGAGTTGTTGGAGATCATCACCTCGCAGCAAAGTGCGACAACCCTTGAGCAGCGTCGTCGTTTTGCCGCTTACGCTTTCAATGTTAGCTCGCATTACGATACCGCCATCTTCAACTACTTTAACCGTCAGGAGCAGATTCCGGTCTTCAAATGCAGCTATACCAAAGGTACCGTCTTGCGCTACGGAGAGAACCCACACCAGAGTGCAATGTTCTTCGGGGATCTGGATCGTCTCTTCGATAAACTGCACGGCAAGGAGATCTCCTACAACAACATGCTCGATATCGATGCAGCAATCAATCTGATCGAAGAGTTCGAAGAGCCGACCTTTGCGGTGCTGAAACACAACAACGCTTGTGGTGTAGCTTCGCGGGCAACCTTGTTCGAGGCGTGGAAAGATGCGCTGGCCGGTGATCCCGTCTCTGCTTTCGGAGGCGTGCTGATCTGCAACCGTGAATTGGATGCCGCAACTGCCGAAGAGGTTAACAAGATTTTCTTTGAAGTGATTTTGGCTCCCTCTTATACCGAGGATGCTCTGAAGGTGCTCGAGTGCAAGAAAAACCGTATCATCCTGCGCCTGAAAGATACGACTCGCTGCAGCAAACAGTTCCGTTCGCTGCTCAACGGCGTGGCAGTTCAGGATCGCGATTTGAAGGTGGGCGGTCGTGACGGCGAGGTGCGCAGTGTGACTGACAAAAAGGTTACTCCCGAGCAGATGGCTGATCTGATTTTTGCCAATAAGATTGTGAAGAACTCGAAGAGTAATGCCATTGTCTTTGCCAAGAATGGCCAGTTGCTGGCCAGCGGTATCGGTCAGACTTCACGTGTCGATGCCCTCAAACAGGCTGTAGTCAAAGCCAAGAGCTTCGGATTTGACCTCAAGGGTGCGGTGATGGCGTCGGATGCCTTCTTCCCGTTCCCGGATTGTGTTGAGTTGGCACATGCCGAGGGTGTGGATGCTGTGATCCAGCCGGGCGGTTCGATTCGTGACCAGGAGAGTATCGACTATTGCAATGCACACGGCATGGCAATGGTATTCACAGGACTGAGACACTTTAAACATTAAACCTATGGGTCTGTTTTCATTGACACAGGAGTTGGCCATCGACTTGGGGACGGCCAACACGATTATCATAAACAACGGTAAAATCGTTGTCGATGAGCCTTCGATCGTGGCGATCGACCAGCATACCGGTAAGCTGGTGGCTATCGGTAAGCAGGCCCGCCAGATGCATGGTAAAACCCATCAGAATATCCGTACGATCCGCCCGCTGAAAGATGGTGTGATCGCCGATTTCAACGCCGCTGAACTGATGCTCCGCGGATTGATCCGTATGGTCAAAAGCAACGGCCGACTGTTCAGCCCTTCGTTGAAGATGGTGATCTCGATCCCTTCGGGCAGTACCAACGTCGAGATTCGTGCCGTGCGTGACTCGGCCGAACATGCCGGTGGTCGTGAGGTGTACATGATTTATGAACCGATGGCCGCTGCATTGGGTGCCGGATTGGATGTCGAGGCTCCGGAAGGACATATGGTGGTGGATATCGGAGGTGGTACGACCGAAATCGCCTGCATCTCGTTGGGCGGTATCGTCTGCAGCGAGAGTATCAACGTAGCAGGGGATGTCTTTACCGAGGATATTCAGAATTTTGTCCGCCAACAACATAATATGCGTATCGGCGAACGTACGGCCGAAGATATTAAAATTGCGGTCGGTGCAGCACTGTCCGAATTGGATGAAGAGCCTGAAGATTTTGTCGTAACGGGTCCCGATATCTTGACTTCGCTGCCTTCGACACTCCAGATCTCTTATACAGAGATGGCGTATGCGTTGGAGAAATCGCTGGTCAAGATCGATGCGGCCGTGATGAAGGTGTTGGAGATGATTCCGCCTGAACTCTATGCCGATGTGGCTAAGAATGGCGTCTATCTGGCTGGTGGTGGCGCCCTGCTCAAGGGACTCGATCGCCGTCTGTCGGAGAAGACCAAGATTCCGTTCCATGTGGCGGAGGATCCGCTTCGTGCCGTGGCTCGTGGTACCGGAATCGCGCTGAAGAATATCGGCCGATTCTCGTTCCTGATGAAGTAAACGGTTCGCTGTTGAAAGAAAATTGTTGCGCTCCTCGTTGTCGGCTTTGGCTGACAGCGGGGAGAGCGTCGTAAATAGAGTTGACAAATTTTGTGTGGCCGCTCCAACGGCGTATATCGTGCCGGCGTGCTGATGAGCCTTCGGCCAATTAGCGAGTTTGACAGATGATTAAGTTTTTTCTGTTCATAAAAAAGATTCACTTCCTGCTGCTGTTTATCCTGCTGGAATCGCTCGCTATTCACTATTACGCCAACAGTACAAGCTACACAAAAGTGAAATTGGTTACCGCCTCCAACTATGTTGTGGGCGGTATCTATTCCAAGATTTCAGGTATCAACAGCTATTTCCATCTGAGACGTGAAAATCAGGAGCTGGCTCGCGAGTTGGCCGTACTGCGTAACCGTCTCGATGGCATGAAGGTGCCTTTGACAGCCGAAGATTCGGTGCTGTTGGCCGCAGGCGACTCTTCGGTGCTGTATGCGAACGGGGTGCGCCAATATGAGTATTTCAGCGCGAAGGTGGTCAACAATACGATTACCCGTCAGGAAAACTACATTACCATTAACCGTGGTGCTGACGATGGCATGATGCCCGATATGGCTTTGATCTGCGACGGAGGAATTGTGGGGTACATTTTGGGATGTTCCGACCACTTTTCGGTCTGCATGTCGGTGCTCAACCGCGATTTCCGAACCAGCGGCCGAATCAAAGGGACCGATTACTTCGGCTCCCTCTATTGGGATGGTAGCAGCTATGAGTATGTGACCCTCTCCGAGGTGCCGAAATATGCTCCGCTACACAAGGGAGATACCATTGTGACCACCTCCTATTCGACGATCTTCCCACCCAATGTGATGATCGGTACGATCGAAAGTTTCGCACTGCAAAATGCAACCTTCTATAACGTGAAGGTGAAACTGCACAGCAATATTGCCGCATTGGACAATGTGTTGGTGGTGAAATACCTCGATGCCGATGAACGAAACATGTTGGAAGAGGGGGTGATCAATCAAACCGGTGACGATGAGCTAAAACAGTAGAGTGGTATGTATCGTTTGATAGAATATGCGATTCTCTATGTGGTGATGGTGATCCTGCAGGTTTTTCTCTTTAGCCGGATCGGGATCAGCGTCTATGTCCATCCACTGGCCTATATCGCTTTTATTATTTTGTTGCCGATGTCTATCCCGGGGGCCGCTCTGCTGCTGTTGGCAACCGCTCTGGGAATGACCATCGACCTCTTTATGGGTACGGCCGGAATCAATACGATCGCTACCCTGTTCGTCGCCTTTTGCCGTCCGGCCGCATTGGCCCTGTTGTTCGGCAAAGATGAGGTCAAAGAGGGGGGAGTCCCCAATGTCAATCGAGTGGGGTTGGCCCGCTTCCTGCGGTATGCCGGCGTCATGGTATTTTTGCACAGCGCCCTCTTCTTTATTTTGGAGTCTTTAACCTGGAATTTCTTCTATTTGACGCTGTTGCGGATTATCTGCAGTTCAGTGGTGACATTGATTCTGGTCTATTTCTGCCAGAAGTTTTTTGCAGTGAACCGCCAGAGCGGATACGATCAAAACTGATCCGTCTCTGAGTACGGACCAGATTCAGAAACTGTTGGCTAACGGAGAGAACTAAGGTGAGTAATCTGTCTCGGGTAAAATGGTTGCAATGGTTTGTCGTAGCGATGTTCTGTATCCTGCTGCTGCGACTCTTCTATCTGCAGGTGATCGATGGCAGCTACAAAACCAGTGCAAATAATAACGCATTGCGCTATACGGTGCAATATCCGCCACGAGGCGAAGTCTATGACCGTAATGGCAAATTCTTGGTCCAGAGTAAAGAGGCGTACGACCTGATGGTGATCCCGCGCGAGGTGAAGCCATTCGATACGGCGGCGATGAGCCGTATTATCGGTTACCCGGTCGAACGAATTCGCAAAGAGCTGGTCAAGGCTTCGAACTATTCTCGTCGCCGTGCCTCCGTGCTGTTCAAACAGCTTCCCAAAGAGGTCAAGGTGCGACTCGATGAACGCAATTTCCCCGGTTTTTATACAGTTTATCGGACGGTACGTTCCTATCCCTCCAAAATTGCCGGCAACCTGCTGGGCTATGTAGGGGAGGTGGATGATCGCATCATCGAACGTGATCCCTACTACCGTCCGGGAGATTACATCGGACGTAGCGGAATTGAATTGGCCTATGAAGAGGTGTTGCGCGGTGAGAAGGGGGTGAAGATCGAAATGGTCGATGTACACGGAATCCCGCAAGGCTCCTATGCCGGTGGAATCTACGATACCTTGCCGCTGCCCGGTGTGGCCATCACCTGTACGATCGACTTGCGGTTGCAGGCGTTGGCCGAAGAGTTGATGGCCGGGAAGGTAGGTAGCGTGGTGGCGATCGAACCGGAGACTGGCGAAATTCTGGTTATGGCGAGCAGTCCGACCTACGATCCCGACGAACTGGTCGGGCGTGAGCGAGGCAATAACTATATGAAACTGCTCTATGACCGCCGCCGGCCACTGTTTAATCGTGCCGTGATGGCCAGCTATCCTCCGGGATCAACCTTCAAAACAATGAATGGCCTGATCGGTTTACAAGAGGGCGTTTTGGTGCCTTCACAAACCTATCCGTGTCATGGCGGATATCCTTACGGACGGGGCGTTAAATGTCATAGTCATTGGTCTCCAGTTAATTTGATGGAGGCAATTCAGACCTCGTGTAACGCCTATTTCTGTTATGTGTTCCGTGATATTATCGAGAACCGCAAATATGGAGACATCGGTAAGGGGCTCGATGTGTGGAAAGCGTATGTGAATAGCTTTGGTTTCGGTCGTAAGCTAGGTTCCGACCTAACAAGCGAACTGAACGGTTATGTGCCGAACTCCGAATTTTATGACAAGGCCTACTACGGACGCTGGAACGGTTTGACGGTCATCTCATTGGCAATCGGTCAGGGGGAATTGGGCTGTACGCCGTTGCAGATGGCCAATTTCGCCGCCACAATCGCCAACCGTGGTTACTACAAAATTCCCCATGTGGTGAAACGGATTCATGACCGGGATTCGATCGATGCCCGCTTTTATGAGAAGCACTACACAAAGGTTGAGTCACGCTATTTCGATCCGATTGTCGAGGGTATGTACCGTGCCGTAAATGTCGATGGCGGTTCGGCCCGCATGGCCCGTATCGAAGGGCTCGATATTTGCGGCAAGACGGGTACCGCTCAGAACCCCCATGGGGCCGACCACAGTACATTCATGTGTTTCGCTCCGCGAAACCATCCCAAAATTGCCGTTTCGGTGTATGTCGAAAACGGCCGGTGGGGTGGTGTCGCTGCCGCTCCTATCGCCAGCCTGATCACTGAACTCTATCTGACCGACACCATTACCCGTCCGGAGTTGGTCGACTATGTCAAGAACCTCCAAATCAGTTACCCCTACTATGGAAAATAATTTCAATTCTCGTTTGTCGGTAGGGCGTGTCGATTGGTGGTCGATCCTGATTTATGCCATTCTGGTCATTGCCGGTTGGCTCAATATCTATGCGGCGGTCTATGACGACATGCACTCGAGTATCTTCGATATCTCGCAACGGTACGGTATGCAGCTGCTTTGGATAGGTGTATCGGCCTTTTTGGCCATCTCAATCCTGTTGATCGATGCAAAATATTACCACATGCTGGCCTTCCCGCTCTATTGGCTCACCATCTTGATTCTGTTGGTGGTGCTTTTTGTGGGGAAGGAGGTTAACGGTGCCCGCTCGTGGATTATGATCGGACCGGTGGCACTGCAACCAACCGAATTTGTGAAATTTACCACCTCGTTGGCTCTGGCGCGGTATATGAGCTCCTATTCGTTCGACCTGCGCAATTGGCGGGATCTGCTGCGAGTCTTTGCCATTATCGGTCTGCCGGTGGCCATCATCATGCTCCAAAACGATACGGGTTCCGCATTGGTGTATGGGTCGTTCCTGTTCATGTTGTACCGTGAAGGATTTAACCATTGGATCTATGTGGTGCTCTTCATGGTCATTTCGCTGTTTGTCTTCTATTTCCTGCTCGAACCATCCACGCTGTTGATCCTTATGGTGCTGGGATGCGTCCTGAGCGAAGGTATCTCCAATGGACACTGGCGCAGCAAATTGATCTATTTGGCCTCCCTGGCCCTGTTCGTTTCGCTGCTCTATCTGATCGTATTTTTGCTGGGAGGACACCTCTCGTTGTATGCTGCCCTCCTGATCGGAGTGGTCCTCTCGTTGGGAATGGTGGCGGTGTACGCTTATCGCTATAAGGTGCGCAATATCCTGATGTTCGTGCTGCTCTTCTTCGGATCCTTGGCCTTTACCTCTACAATCGAATACGGATTCAATAATATTCTGCAAATTCACCAACAGAAACGTATTCTCGACCTGCTGGGCCTCGAGTCCGATCTGGCCCACTGGGGATACAATGTCAACCAATCGAAGATTGCCATCGGTTCGGGGGGCTTTGCCGGCAAAGGCTTTTTGGAGGGAACGCAAACCAAATTCAATTTCGTCCCCGAACAGAGTACTGACTTCATCTTCTGTACAGTGGGGGAGGAGTGGGGCTTCTTGGGAAGTGCGTTCGTAATCATACTGTTCTGTATCCTGATTATGCGGTTGATCCGTATGGGCGAACGGCAGATGGAACCCTTCGGACGAATCTACTGCTATTGCGTGGCTTCGATCTTCTTTTTCCATGTTTTGGTCAATATCGGCATGACAATTGGTCTGATGCCCGTGATCGGTATCCCGCTGCCGTTCTTTAGTTACGGAGGATCGTCGATGATTGCCTTTACTCTGTTGCTCTTTGTGGCGATCCGCCTCGATTCGGCCAAAAGCGAATTAACGATTTGATTACATATTTAAGGCCACTAAAATCGAAAATATATTGTACCTTACATCCTCATTGGATGATCATTCAAGGCGATACATAAAATTATAGGAGTAAAATATGTCACAACAGTTGAATGGCCTTACGCAGGCTCAGGTTCAGGAGAGCCGTGAACGTTATGGCCGCAATGTCTTGACCCCACCGAAGAGAAAATCGTTGTGGGCACTTTTCTTTGAAAAATTTTCTGACCCAGTGATCCGAATCCTGCTCATCGCAGCTTTCCTGTCATTGGGTATCGGATTTATCCACAATGAATTTGCCGAAACAATCGGTATTTTCTGTGCGATCTTTCTGGCTACCGGAATCGCCTTTTGGTTCGAGTACGACGCTATGCGCAAATTCGACCTGTTGAACAGTACCAACGACGATACGCCGGTCAAAGTTGTCCGTGACGGTGCCGTGACCGAGATCCCAAAACAAGATGTCGTTGTCGGGGATGTTGTCCTGCTCGAAAGCGGAGAAGAGGTTCCGGCCGATGGTACGTTGCAGGAGGCTGTCTCGTTGAAGATCAACGAATCGACACTGACCGGTGAACCGATGATCGATAAAACGGTCGATCCGGCCCATTTCCATGAAGATGCGACCTATCCTTCGAACGAGGTACTGCGCGGTACGACGGTGATCGAAGGACATGGAGTCATGGTTGTTGAGCGGGTCGGGGACGCTACCGAATTCGGTAAGGTGGCCGAACAATCGACCATTGAGAGCGACGAAGAGACGCCGCTCAACCAGCAATTGCAACGTCTGTCGAAACTGATCGGCCGTGCCGGAATTACCCTGGCGATCGTCACTTTTGTGGCGCTGCTGGTGAAAGGATTCTGGGTTGAGGGGCTGTTGGAGGCCGATTGGCTGACCATTGCCGAAAGAGTGTTGCAGTATTTCATGGTGGCGGTGACGTTGATTGTCGTTGCGGTGCCCGAGGGGTTGCCGATGAGCGTGACGTTGTCGTTGGCCGTCAATATGCGCCGCATGTTGAAAACCAATAACCTGGTCCGCAAAATGCACGCCTGCGAGACCATGGGGGCCATTACGGTAATCTGCACCGATAAGACCGGTACGTTGACCCAAAATCAGATGCGGGTGCACGAGATGAAAACGTATTGTCCCGAGAGCGATGAGATCCTGGCCGAAGGTATTGCTGCCAATTCGACCGCTTTTCTTGATGCCGAAGGCAAGGTGATTGGTAACCCGACGGAGGGAGCCCTGCTGTTGTGGCTGCGTGATCGAGGCATAGATTATGCGGAGCTGCGCGACAAGTGTCCGATGGTGGATCAGCTGACCTTTACCACCGAACGTAAATTTATGGCTACCCTGGTCGATTCACCGCGCGGAGGGCGTTACCTCTATGTCAAGGGAGCCCCTGAGATCATTTTGGGTAAGTGTACCTCCTTTGCTGACAAATCGGCTGTTGAGGCACAATTGACCAAATATCAGAATATGGCAATGCGCACCTTGGGGTTTGCTTTTGTCCGTTGTGACGATGCAACAACTTGCGATGAGGCGTTGAACGTTGGTGGACTGACCTTTATTGGGGTGGCTGCCATCTCTGACCCGGTACGTGCAGATGTGCCTGCCGCTGTCAAGGAGTGTTTGGATGCCGGCATTGGGGTGAAGATCGTTACGGGTGACACCCCCGCAACAGCCAAAGAGATTGGACGACAGATCGGACTGTGGACCGCTCAGGATACCGATTACAACCATATTACCGGCGCTGAGTTCGCTGCGTTGAGTGATGAAGAGTTGTTGCCACGTGTGCAGGCGTTGAAGATTATGTCACGAGCCCGGCCACTCGATAAACAGCGTTTGGTTCGGCTGTTGCAGCAGCGTGGTGAGGTCGTTGCCGTTACCGGTGACGGTACGAACGATGCTCCGGCACTGAACTTTGCGCAAGTGGGCCTTTCGATGGGTACCGGTACCTCCGTAGCGAAAGAGGCAAGCGATATTACGCTGCTCGATGACTCCTTCAGCAGCATTGCAACCGCTGTGATGTGGGGCCGATCACTCTACCGCAATATTCAGCGCTTTGTGCTGTTCCAGTTGACCATCAATGTGGTGGCTGTCGTGATTGTGCTGCTCGGTTCGATCTTTGGCAGTGAGCTGCCCTTGACGGTGACGCAGATGTTGTGGGTCAACCTGATTATGGACACCTTTGCCGCATTGGCACTGGCATCGTTGCCGCCCAGCCGCATCGTTATGAAAGAGAAGCCGCGTAGCAGCAAAGATTTTATCATCACACCGGCCATGACCCGTTCGATACTTGGGGTTGCTGCGCTGTTTGTGGTTGTGCTGCTCGGGATGCTCTTCTGGTTTGGCAGCGCCATCACACCATACGAACTGTCGGCATTCTTTACCGTCTTCGTGATGTTGCAGTTCTGGAACATGTTCAACGCAAAAGGTTTTGCTTCATCGATGCCTTTGGCCCTCTCGTGGCGCGGATGTTATGCCTTCTTCGGGGTGTTGGCCCTGATCCTGGTCGGACAAATGATCATTGTCAGCTGGGGTGGTGAGGTGTTCCGTACCGTGCCGTTGCGCTGGCAGGATTGGCTGTTGATTATTGGCTCCACCTCTATTGTAATGTGGGTCGGTGAAATCTACCGTACAGTCCGCTATTTCAAAAAGAAAAAGAGCGCATAACCCTTTGGTGTTGACCGTTGATCCACAATGTGAAATGTTCTTGTAGCGTGTTATGGTTAAGCATCAGAAACACTTGGTTGCCAAATTATTGCTCAAACTTTGGTTGGGTGTATGGCTGGTCAGCAGTGCGTTGACATTAGGACTGTTGTGGCTGCACACACAAGATACAGGAGAGGTTGTATTCAAAGCAGAACTCACTCCGAACATGCTTTTGTCGACAGGAGGTATGTCCGTGTTAGTGCTCTCTTGTGGTGCAACTACGATGTTTTTGAATTGTGCAGCCCGAATTCGAAACAGTGAACTTGGCTCTTTCTTTTCGTTCTTTTTAGTTCCGGTAGTGATAATCGCATGGTCACATATTCCCTATTTTTATGCGATCATGGGACCTTTCCTGATCTGTTTGATCATCTCTTACCTGCTGTTCAGATATAGAGCCCGTCGAACGAAAGAATAGAACAGAAAAATAGGATCGAAAAGATCAATTCAATCGAAGGTGATTTGGTAATTTAGAGATCTTGTTGGGCTGCGTCGCCAATAGAATGGTCCAGCGAGTCCATCGATGACCAGGCGATAAATAAAGAGGGAGCAGTGTAAAACTGCTCCCTCTTTTTTTATTATAGTTGTGGACGGTTGGGACCATTTCCTTTGAGTCGCATCTGCATCGCCTTTGCCCATGGCCTGTGGCGGTTTTATCTGTGGAACAGCTCCCCGTTGGCCGGAGGCTGACCTGCTTCCATTAGGTTAGGAGAATATCTGCAATTGCAGTTCCCAGCCCTTTGTCAATCCTTGCGTTAATTTTTGTCCGCTTGTGCGGCGAGTCGTGCAGCCTCTTCGCGCATGAACTTTTCGGATACCACTACACGAACAGCCCTGTCGATCACCTCAAATTCGAATGGAGACTCTCCAAGAGCCTCTCCATCCACCTCGATGGCAATCTCCGGGGAGGATTCGATCCGAATGGTGCGTCCCCGGTTCAGACTGGTGGAGTGCAGCCGATAGATCCGGCCGTTGAACAACACCTTGAAATTATACAGCACCTGCAAAGGATTCATCCTGCGAATTACCGTCAAGTCAAACAATCCGTCGTCGGCAACCGCATCCGGGGTCTGTAGCATACCGCCACCGTTGTATTTACCGATACCGATCGTTGCGCTGTACACCAGATCGTTTACCTCCAATTTGTCGTCAACGTACACCTTTACTCCGGTGGAGTTGTAGCGCATGATCGCTTTGAGCGTACTCCACAAATAGAGCCATTTCCCCCGTTTGCCCTCCTCCTTGAGGTGGTTGTACCGACGGTTCACCGCCGCATCGAAACCGACTCCCGCCACATTGGCCATGTAGCGGGTCTGTTTGTAGGAAGATTGGTAGTAGCTGATCTTCCCTACATCCTGCAAAAAAGAGTGACCTTCGACAATGGCTCGAATAGCCTCGGAATATTTTCTCGGAATACCGAACATTCGGATCCAGTCGTTACCGGTTCCCACGGCGATTACACTCAGAAGCACATCTTGTGTCGGCACGACCTTTTGGATAAAAAGACCGTTGACCACTTCGTGAATCGTACCGTCACCCCCCACGACAATAATCTTGCGAAACCCGTTATTGACCGCCTCGACAGCCAGCTCAATAGCGTGGTATTTGCGTTCGGTGAAGGCGTATTCCGGAACGATATGGTGATCGCGCAGCAGTTTGCTGATCTGAGGCCAATCGGTCAACCCCCGCCCACTACCGGCGACGGGGTTGACGATGGCAAACCATTTTTCGGTATTCTCCATAGTATTGACGATTTCCGATCGGTTGTCGAACAGGTGTGTTGAACAGGTTGCCAATTACTTTTTCGGGGCGTGAGCCAGCGTGTGCAGCAGGTAGTTCCAGAATTTACCGACCGATGCGATATTGACCTTCTCGTCCGGAGAGTGCGGATAGCAGATCGTCGGACCAAACGAGATCATGTCGAGGCCGGGATACTTGCCTCCCAACAAACCGCATTCCAAACCGGCATGGATGGCCATGACGGCCGGCTCCTGACCATACAACGCCTCGTACGATTCGGTCATGGTCTTCAGGATGGGGGAGCTCATATCGGGATTCCAGCCGGAATAGCCACCGCTCGGCGTGACGTCGGCCCCGGCCAGAGCAAATACCGAACTCATCGTTTCGGCCAGATACTCCTTTTCACTCTCAACCGAGCTGCGCAGCAGCGCCTGCATCCGTACCGTGCCGTTCTCAGATACCACGCGGGCCAGATTGGTCGAGGTCTGCACCAGGCCTTTGATCGACGGGCTCATGCGGAAAATGCCGTTCGGGCACCCCTGGATCGCGTTCAGCAGACGTTTCTGGCTGTCGAGATCCATTACGGAAGCTGGAGTGGCTGTGTCACTGAGCAGAATGGTTACGTTGTCATCGACCCCTTTCAGCTCTTCGCTGACCGTTTGGGCAAATTTCTCCACCAGTGCGGTCAGTGCAGCAACCTTATTTTCCGGTACGACTACCGTAGCGACCGCCTCTCGAGGAATGGCGTTTCGCAGCCCCCCTCCATCGATCGAGGCCAGCCGCAGCCCAACCTCTTTCTGAGCCTTCAGCAGCAGACGGGCCATGATTTTGTTGGCATTGCCCCGCTCGAGGATAATCTCGATGCCGGAGTGTCCTCCGAGCAGCCCTTTAACATCGATTTTTTTGGCTACATAACCAGCCGGAACACTCTCCTCTTTGTATTTCAAGGTAACGTTGAGATCCAGTCCTCCTGCGCAACCGACGTAGAGCTCACCCTCGGTCTCTGAGTCGAGGTTCAGCAAAATATCTCCCTGCAGTACCTCCGGTTTCAGTCCGAAAGCACCGTCCATACCGGTCTCTTCGGATGCGGTGATAAGTGCTTCCAGAGGACCGTGTTTCAGATTCTTGGCCCCCATAACGGCCAGAATGGCAGCAACGCCCATGCCGTTGTCTGCCCCCAGTGTGGTGCCGTCGGCAGTCACCCACTCGCCATCCACATAGGCCGAAATGGTATCTTTGGTGAAGTCGAAATCCTTGTCGTTGTTTTTCTGCGGCACCATATCCATGTGGGCTTGCAGAATGACACCCTTGCGATCCTCCATGCCCGGAGTGGCCGGTTTGCGCATGATGACGTTGCCGGCTTCATCAGCGAAACTTTCAATGCCGAAAGCCTTGCCTTGGGCTACTAAATATTCACGTATGGCATCTTCATGTCCCGAAGGGCGGGGAATGGCGCACAGTTCGGCAAACTTGGTCCAAATCTCCTGTGGAGCCAACGCCGCAATATTTTTATTCATCTTATTATTGGTTGTTCGTTAGTTTGTTAGTGTTAAAAGACTGCATGCAATTTTGCAAAACACTCCGTTGCGGCCTGCTGGTCACAACGGAGTATTGGTGTGAATGATCGCTGAAATGGTCCCAAAAAACTATTTCAGGCGAGCCAGCATGTTTTTGGTGTTGTTTTCGATGCGGTCGAGAATGTCATCGGTGTCGTCTTTGACAAACTTCTCGCCGGTGATGTGCTCGTAGAGCTCAATGTAACGATCACTGACGCTGTTGACAAACTCATCGGTCATCTCCGGAACCTGTTCGCCCGGACGGCCCTGGAAGCCGTGCTCCATCAGCCATTCGCGTACAAACTCTTTCGACAACTGGCGTTGAGGCTCCCCTGCGTCGAAACGCTCCTGATAACCGTCGGCATAGAAATAACGTGAACTGTCCGGCGTGTGAATCTCGTCCATCAACAAAATTTCACCATCCTTTTTGCCGAACTCATATTTCGTGTCCACCAGGATCAACCCCTGTTTGGCCGCAATCTCAGTACCGCGAGCAAAGAGTTTCAATGCGTACTCCTCCAGCTTCTCGTAATCCTCTTTGCTGACCAGACCCCGTTTGATAATCTCCTCTTTCGAGATGTTTTGGTCGTGCTCGCCGATTTCGGCTTTGGTGGTCGGGGTGACGATCGGATGGGGGAACTTCTGGTGCTCTTTCATGCCGTCCGGAATGGGTACCCCGCAGATCTCACGTGCACCGGCTTTGTACTCACGCCATGAGCTGCCGGTCAGATAGGCACGTACGATCATCTCTACCGGGAAACCCTCGCAACGGTGACCTACCGTTACCATCGGGTCGGGTGAGGCAATCTTCCAGTTGGGGCAGATGTCCGCCGTTGCATCGAGGAATTTCGAGGCAATCTGATTCAGTACCTGACCTTTGTAGGGAATCCCCTTGGGCAGAACTACGTCGAATGCCGAAATACGGTCACTGACCACCATCACCAGATATTTGTCGTCAATGTTATATACGTCACGAACCTTGCCTTTGTAAAGACTCTTTTGTCCGTCAAAATGGAAATCGGTCTTCAGAATTGCTTTTGCCATGTTTTTATTGATTTATGATGTTGTTTTTGAATTTGTGTTGTGCGTCTGATCCAGCATCAGATCATTAAATGTGATCAGGATTTACCTTTCGTTCTCTTCTTTGTAGTGGTGACGGAACCGGACTTCGTGGCAGCAGCAGCTGTTGGAGTAGCTGAGGGGGCGTTTGAAGCTGTGTCGTTGGTCTCCTTAGCTGTTGGTATGGTGTCCGCTGCATTACCGTGGGCAGCCGAGTGGTGAGCGGCAGGGGCATCTGTCTCATCAGAGAACAGCTCCGGCTCCTGTGCCTTGGCCTGTTGGTCGAATGCCTCGATGATGTATTTGACCAGCCGATGGCGGATAATGTCCCGGTTGTCAAACTCCACCATGCCGATGCCGTCGATTCCCCGCAACATCTTCATCACGGTGCTCAGTCCCGAATCGCTCTTTTTGGCCAGGTCGATTTGCGTCAGATCGCCCGTCACAATGAAACGGGCGCTGCGTCCCATACGGGTCAGGAACATCTTGATCTGCGAAAGTGTGGTATTCTGTGCCTCATCGAGAATGACAAAGGCGTTATCCAGGGTCCGCCCACGCATGAAAGCCAACGGAGCAATCTGGACCGTACCCTCTTCGAGATACTTGTGCAGTTTGGCCGGCGGAATCATGTCGTCCAAGGCGTCATAAAGAGGCTGCAGGTAGGGATCGAGCTTCTCCTTCATATCGCCGGGCAGAAAACCGAGCTTCTCTCCCGCCTCGACGGCCGGACGGGTGAGAATAATCCGCTTAACCTCTTTGTTTCGTAAAGCTCTAACCGCTAATGCAATGGCTGTGTAGGTTTTACCGGATCCGGCAGGCCCTACCGCAAAAAGCAGGTCGTTGTGCTCGTAGAGCTTGACCAAACGCTGCTGATTGACTGTCCGGGCACGTACCACAACCCCGTTGTTGCCGTAAACGATCGTCTCCTGATCGGGCAGCTCATCCTGATTGGGCATCCCCCCGTCGTAAATCTGGTCGATCACCTCCCCGGACAGGTGCCCGTAACGGCTGAAATAGTCAATCAACTCCGTCAGTTTACGATCGAAGCGGTCAATTTCACCTGCTTCGCCCATCACCTTAATGGCCGAACCGCGTGCTATGACCTTCAGTTTCGGAAATTTTGAGCTGATTCGCCCTATATTACTGTTTCCCGAACCGTAAAGGTCGATCGGATCAATGCCTTCGAGTTGAATAACTTTTTCTGTCATGTATGAATGTCCGCGGTGAAATTAAATCGGTTAAAAGAAATAGCCCAAGTTCAGCTGCCAGTTGTTCATTTTGGTTTTGACCGTCTGGGCGGGCTGATCCGTACCGAACGTAAAGGTCTGGCTCGGGCGTTTGAACTGTCCGTCGTAACGAATGTCTATGTTGAATTTGCCGATCTCAACACCGGCACCCACCTGAAAAGCTACCGAGGATTTGTTGACACTCGAATTGAAGGAGACGCCTTGTTTTCCCGATTTGTTCGAGGTGTCGGTCAGCAGGTTGAAGGTCGGGCCTGCAAAAACACGCAAGAAAAGAATCTTGATGCCAACCAATACCGGTAACTGGACTGTATTGACTGCATATTTGGCTCGAACATCCTGTTGCTCAATGCCACCGTCCGAGTAGAGCAGGTTGCCGTTCAGGTTGAATCGTGCCGAGTTGTACACAATCTCGGGTTGCAGATAGACAGGCCCCAGCGGAACCTGAATCATGGCACCCAGTTGGTAGCCGAAGTTATTGCTTTTCGAAAGGTCGCTCCATCTCAGACCGTCCATCTTTAAGGATTGGGTCTGGATACCGGCTTTGATACCGAAGCGGATCGGACTCAGAGCCTGTGCATTCGGACTTATGACTATCGTTAACAATAGCAGTGCCGAACTGATCAGAAGGATCTTTTTAGTCATGGAATTCCGTTTAATGGGTTTCTGCGGTAAAGGTAGTAAAAATGCCGGAAAAACCGGTCTGAAACCGGGTGCATTTCTCCGCAAGCCGAAGAGTAACCGGAAAAATAGGGACTGGATGTTGTCGTTGGTTGCGGGTTGAGGTAGTGTACGCTGGGGTAAGCCTCACGAATGTTGTAGTGTGTCGAAATCAACGCACGTAACAGGGACATGTGTTATGACGGGTGTTAGTCCCAGTTTCAGTTCTAGTTCCAGTTCGCGAACCCGATTTTTATTCGAGGGTAAGCAGCCTGCTTAAACGGCCTCTGCGATCGACGTAACCATTTTGGTGTGGGCAGATGTGTGGAAGGGGAGTATTATAGGGGAGGTTGGGGCTATGTTAATGGGAACGGCTTTATTGTCCCTCTGTTGAGGGGCGATCGCTTGGTTTCAGCCCATTAGACAGCTTGGGTACCTTGGTAGCGATTTCGCAAAACAACATGTTATTCCGTGGTGGGTCGGTGGAGAGCAGGCGGAGACATTGCAGAGTCGATTGGCGGGCCAAAGACTCAGAACAGATCCGGAGCAGGCCCCGAGCAGCCCCAGTGCAGTCCCGGAACAGACCTGAGGCGTGACAAGGGCGTGTGGGCGACTCTCTATAATAGAGGGCTGAACAGGCGGGCGACGGCCTCGTAAATGTTGTGCAGCAGGGGACGGGTCTCCCAGTATTCGCGTGTGACTAAACGGCAGTGTGATAAATCTTCGAGGAACTGCTCTTCGAGTTCGGCTGCAATGCGGCGATCGTAGATAATGGCCGAAACTTCGAAGTTGTCTTCGAAGCTGCGAATGTCCATGTTGGCCGTTCCCACCGAGGCAAACTGGCGGTCGATCATGATCAACTTTGAATGGTTGAACCCCTTGCGGTAGAGATACACTTTGACGTTGGCATCGATCAGCTCGCCGATGTAGGAGCGCGAGGCCCAATAGACGATTTTCGAATCGGAACGGCTCGGAATCATGATCCGGACATCGATCCCGCTGAGTGCCGCCACCTTGATGGCGGTTAAGATGGCCTCGTTGGGGGTAAAGTAGGGTGAAGAGATGTAGATGTGCTGCTGGGCCCGCGTGATGGCCGAGAAGAAGGCCTGCATGATCGAGGCCCAGTCTGAATCGGGACCCGAGGTGGCGATTTGAACCAGACACTCCTCCTGAACGGTGTTTTGGGGTAAGTATTTGTCGTGATCTGTCAGCTGTTGTTTGCTGACAAAATACCAATCGGTCAGAAAGACGATTTGCAGCATGCGGACCGCCTCCCCTTCGAGTTTGAGGTGCGTATCCCGCCACGGTCCCAGTTTGGTGCCTGTCACGTAGCGTTGGGCAATGTTGATGCCCCCGGTGAAACCGATCTCCCCATCCACAACCAAAATTTTGCGGTGGTTGCGGTAGTTGACCTTGCTGGTCAACCACGGAAAGACAACGCGCATGAAACATTCCACCTCGACACCGGCCTCTTGCAGGTGGCGGATAAATCGACGGCTCAATCCCCAACTGCCTACATCGTCGTAGATCAAACGGACTTCGACTCCTTGTTGTGCCTTCTCAACCAGTATGTCGGCAATCTCGCGGCCCAGTGGATCATCTTCAATGATGTAGTACTCGAGATGGATCGAAGATTTGGCGGCTCGCAGGGCCGCTCGAATTTCGTCAAATGTAACGGGGCCGTTGTTTAAGATCCGGATGCGGTTATGGCTGGTCAACAGCGCTTTGTTGTTGTTTAGCAGGAGTGTGATGATATCGCGGTTCTGGGTGATCTCGCTGCGCAACATCAGGGCGGCGTTGTTGATGGCGTAGAGCTGCTCACGACTCAGGGCATCGATCTGCTCCAAATCCCGCAACTCTTTGCGATTGAATAGCTTCTCTTTGCGGTGGTTGCGCCCGAAGACAATATAGAGCAAAAATCCCGCTACGGGCAGCAAAATCAGTACGACAATCCACGAGAGCGCCTTGACCGGATCGCGCTTGTCGTGGATGATGACGCCGATGGTGATCAGCACAAACACAACGTACCCTGCAGTCAAAATACTCTTCAGGGTGGTCGTTGCGGCCAGTATCAGTAGCATCTGCATGGCTCAGTGGGGTTGTTTGGACAGAGTCGTTTCTCCCAAAGATAATAATCGTATCCGATTTCGTCAACAGGTCCGGTGCCAATTTGCCCGATTGCAGCCGATTCCACGCTGAAGTGGTCCCAGAAAGAGCGTCAGGGCAACTTTTTTTGCTTTTTTGGGCGGGCAGCCTGTTGGAAAATCAAAATAGAATGTTTATATTTGTCTCATCGGAAGGAGTTCTGGCTACCACTTGTGGCGGCCGGGATTTTTTCTTTTTGTGTTTTATTAAACCATTTTAATGTCTCTTCGTTATGGCATCAAAAGTTGTTCATTTGACAGAAGCCGGCTTGCAAAAAATTAAAAATGAGCTGGATCACCTGCGCTCGGTGGAACGTCCTGCCATCTCAGCTGCGATTGCAGAGGCGCGGGATAAGGGCGACCTTTCCGAAAATGCTGAGTACGATGCGGCCAAGGAGGCTCAGGGAATGCTCGAGATGCGCATTGCCAAACTCGAGGAGATGGTGGCGAATGCTCGTGTAATCGACGAGTCCCGTATCGACACCAGCTCTGTCCAGATTTTGACTCGTGTCACACTCAAAAATATGAAAACCGGCAAGAACGTCGAATATACGCTCGTGTCGGAGAGTGAAGCCAACCTCAAAGAGGGTAAACTCTCAATCGGAACGCCTATCGCACGTGCACTGCTCGGACATAAAAAGGGCGACAAGGTCGATGTTCAAGTCCCCTCTGGAGTGATCCCGTTTGAGATTCTTGATATCTCAATCGGATAACACCTGCGGCTATGCTACCGGAACGCGGAGTCCATTTCTTTTCCCTCCCCCACCACACACACTACATTAAGTTAAGTTGGTCGTTCCGTTAAGAAGTTTTGTCTTATGCAGGCCCGGATGAATTTTCATCCGGGCCTTTGCTTTTTTGTGATTGCCGGGGAAAGGGTGGGGTGAAAGAACGGAGAGTTGAGGTGTTTGAATGCGAGGCGTGCTCTGGGTCAGGGATATTCTACGTTGTTGTGTGGAAGAGACTTTGGGGGTAATCCGAGCCTCTTGAGGGCATTTTTTTGGGGGGTGTGGGTTGAATGGAGTGCCTAAGGAGGGTAGGGTGATGGGGGCTACTTAGGGAGTGTCTTGAAGCATCTTTGAAGTAGTTGTGCTTTAGGAATTGTAGGGTTCTTGAGAGCTGTCAAGGTGTCAGTGAACGATTGAGGCTACTGGAGGTGTCCTGCATTTTTGGACGCAATGGTGCTTTGTAGGGGCAGACGTTTTTGATGATTGTTTAAGGGTTGGTGGGCGTTCTGTGTTGCCTTGAGGATCCGGAATTCCGAGACGATGCTTGGGAAAGAGGTTGAGCCCAAAGAAAAGAACAGCTTGTTATTGTTCGGTGCATACGAATTACCGATAGGTAATCTCTTCGGAGAAGAGGGGGATGAATAAAATTTGACGCAGGTGGTCGCCTCCCGTGGTGCACGACAGGATGCAACAAAAAATGAAAAAAATGTTCGGGAAGCGAATGTGCCGAGGAGAGGGGTCTGGGGCTTGTTACGCGTCAAAATCGATACGCAAGTGGCTCAAATAGGCGGATACGTAAGACGCTCTTCTGTATGAAGTCGGGCCGGATCGACTTTGAATTTCAGTAATTATTGTTAAATTTGTTCTTTGAGCTGGTGTGGGTTTCCTGAAGCTGTGAAACCGTTATACAGGACTCAGAATTATTCATATTGTGAAACAACAAAAGATGTTAAGAGACATTATCTCGTGTATGTCCCTCTCGCTGGCAACCGTGACGGCCTTTGCGCAAACGGGACGTGAATGGCAAGATCCCGAACTGAATGCCGTCAATCGTGAACCGGCCCATGCCTTTTTTGCTGATTATGCCCCGCAACGGGTGGTCGATGTGTTGCCCGGTGGCGAGCAGGTTGTGGAGACCTCTCCGTGGGCACTCTCATTGAATGGCTTGTGGAAATTCAATTGGGTCAACGACCTGAACCAACGCCCAAAAACCTTTTTTCAAGAGGATTTCGATGATGCAGGATGGGTGAATTTCCCTGTCCCTGCGTTGTGGGAGATGAACGGTTACGGCGATCCGGTCTATACCAATGTGCCCTATGTATGGTCTCGCCAATTTGCCAATAATCCTCCTTTTGTTGAGGAGAAAAATAATCATGTCGGTTCTTATCGTCGCACGTTCGACCTGCCTGCCAATTGGGACGGCCGGGATGTCTTCCTGCATGTGGGATCGGCCACCTCGAACCTCTATGTGTGGGTCAATGGCCGTTTTGTCGGTTACAGCGAGGATAGCAAGATGGGCGCCGATTTCAATATTACGCCCTATCTCAAAGCTGGCAAAAATCTGATTGCTCTGCAGATTTACCGTTGGTGCGACGGTACCTACCTCGAAGATCAGGACTTTTGGCGGCTGTCGGGTATTGGACGCAATGTCTATCTGTATGCCCGGCCACAACAGCGAATCGAAGATTTGCGCGTGGTTGCCGATCTGGATGCTGCTTACCGCACCGGCCGTCTGCAGGTCGATGTGAAGGGGTTGAATGTTGCCGGCGGATCGGTGAAAATGACGCTGAGTGGCAAAGAGGGTAAATTCGCACCGGTGGTCGCTCAGCTCGATGCCAATGACAGTTGTCGGTTGAGTATGCAGGTGCGCAATGTCCGCAAGTGGAGCGCGGAGGAGCCTAACCTTTATCAGCTGGAGTTGACGTTGTGTGATGCTTCGGGGAAGGAGCTGGAGACGCTTCATCAGCGGGTCGGATTCCGCAAGATCGAATTGCGCCCCGACAAAGGTCAGGTGTGGGTCAATGGACAGCCGGTTCTTTTCAAAGGGGTGAACCGTCATGAGATGGATCCGTTGACCGGCTATTACGTAACGCCGGAACGGATGGTAGAGGACATCCGCATCATGAAGGAGAACAATATTAACAGTGTTCGGACCTGCCACTATCCCGATGATCCGCTGTGGTATGATCTCTGCGATCTGTATGGCCTGTATGTGGTGAGCGAAGCCAATGTCGAGTCGCACGGTATGGGCTATGGCGAAGAGACCCTGGCAAAGGATCCTGCTTACAAAAAGGCTCACCTCGAACGTAACGAGCGTATGGTCAAAGCCTTCAAAAATCACCCTTCAATTATTTTCTGGTCTTTGGGCAATGAGGCGGGCGATGGCCCCAACTTCGAAGCCTGCTACGATTGGGTGAAAGCCTACGACCCGACTCGTCCCGTACAGTACGAGCGGGCCAATTTGGCAGACCATACCGATATCTTCTGTCCGATGTACGCTCCGTATGATTCGGTGGAGCGTTACGCTTTGGGAGAGGTCAATTACGGCAATGACGAAAATGCTGCCAAAAGCCGTGCGGAGGCAAAGAGCAATTATCGTCCGCTGATCCAGTGCGAGTATGCCCATGCGATGGGTAATTCGATGGGTGGATTCGCTCAGTATTGGGATATGATTCGCAAACACCCGACCCTGCAGGGCGGTTTCATCTGGGATTTCGTTGATCAGGGTTTCCGTAAGTACAACGACCGTGGCGAGATGTTTTATGCTTATGGCGGTGACTTTAACCCTTACGATCCGTCGGATCAGAACTTCAATTGCAATGGTTTGATCAGCCCCGACCGTAACCCCAATCCACACATGGGAGAGGTCCGTTACTATTATCAGTCGGTGTGGACCACTCCGGTGGATCTGAACAAAGGGGTGATCGAAGTCTATAATGAAAATTTCTTTACCGATCTTTCCGATTTAGTGCTGGAGTGGGAGCTGGTCGATGGCCCCAAAGGATATGTCCTTTCTCGTGGTGTGGTCAATCAGCTGCCGGTGGGCCCGCAACAGAAGGCTAAGATTACACTGAACGGTTATGCGCTGCCGCAGGCTGATACCGATGACCTCTTTTTGAATCTCTCGTATCGGCTCAAGAGTGCAACCGATCTGCTGCCGGCGGGTTATCCGGTGGCACGTCAGCAGCTGCTGGTCCGTGAGGGGACACAACGCTATGACACCTACACCGCACAAGGCGATGCGGTCAACTGTTATGAAAACATTGCGGTTTATGAATTGACAGCGGGCGAGGTCAAGGCGATCTTCAACCGTACGACCGGCTGGCTCGAATCGTATCAGTCCAAAGGGGTGGAGATGCTCAAAAAGGGTTATGTGTTACGCCCCAATTTCTGGCGTGGTCCGACCGATAATGACTTCGGCGCTTCGTTGCAGGTGAAGAATGCCGTATGGTGCAACCCGGAGATGGTGCTCGAGCAGCTCACCTTTACCCCGGCTGAAGGTGAAAATACCTTGCCGACCATCAAAGCACTGTACAACATGCCGGAGGTGTCGGCTAAGTTGGAGATGACCTATCGGATGAACAATGACGGTGCCTTGCAGGTGACGCAACAGTTGAAGGCTGATGCCTCGCGCAAAGATGTGCCCGATATGTTCCGTTTCGGGATGCAGTTGGTGATGCCCAAACAGTTTGATCGGATCGACTATTATGGCCGTGGTCCGGAGGAGAACTACGCCGACCGCAACCATTCGACCTTTATGGGACGATACCGTCAGCTGGTATCCGACCAGTTCTATCCCTACGTTCGCCCGCAGGAGACCGGATCCAAGAGCGATGTGCGCTGGTGGAAGGTGGTCGATGTGGATGGTCGTGGATTGGCCTTCTCGGCCGAGCAGCCCTTCTTCGCTACGGCGCTGCACTATCTGACCAGCGATCTTGATGACGGCGATAAAAAGCATCAGCGTCACTCCGGTGAGCTGCATGAACGGGATCTCACTTGTGTGTCTATCGACGGTCGTCAGATGGGATTGGGGTGTGTCGATAGTTGGGGCTCGCTGCCGCTGCCGGAGTATTGCTTGCCTTATGGCGACTACACTTTTACGGTGGTGATCACGCCGGTCGCAAAGAGATAAGGGGCCTGACTGCCGGAGAGGCTCCCCGACGAAAGAGGATCGGGCAGGGCGAAGGCGCCTGCTTGAGCAATCACGGGGAATCGTGCCAGACTTTCGGGAATGGGGAGTACCGTACTACATTCTCTTGGATAGGGCACAAGCAAACTAAAAAGTAAAAATATCAACAGGGGCTTGGAAGGCTCCAGAAAAGATATATTGCAAACAAATACTTTATTAACTTAAATCGAACCTGTTTATGAAAAGAGTGTTATTCATGGCGGTGTGCGCTGCATGGCTCGGGTTCTCTTGTACTTCGTCGAAGATTCAGGTAGACGAACTGCGGGTCGAGTTGCGTGAAAATCCTGTCGGTGTGGGTACCGATCATCCGCGATTCATGTGGCAGATCGAGTCCGAAAAACCGGATGTGATGCAGGAGGCCTACCGCATTCAGGTGGCTGCATCGAAAGATGACCTGGAAAAGGGTAAAAACCTGTTGTGGGATTCCGGCTTTGTGGATTCGGACACTTCGCTGTTTATTACCTATGGCGGCGACCAGTTGCAATCGGCAACCGAATATTTCTGGCGTGTCCGGGTAAAAACGACCGGTGGTAACTCCGCCTGGAGTGAGACCCAATCGTTTGCTACGGCGCTGCTCGATTCCACCGCTTGGAAAGCGCAGTGGATCGGTATTGAAGGGGCCACCAACCCCGGCGAGACGATGGGTAAAGATGGTGCCACTGAGGCTATCCCGACCCGTTTGGCGGCCCGTTATCTGCGCAAGGAGTTCCCGGTACGTTCCGATCTGAAACGTGCGGTACTCTACATCAGTGTGGGTGGATCGGCCAAAAGTTATCTGAACGGCAAAGCGATTACCGAAGATGTATTCGAATCGATGCCGACTCACGCTCCGGCAACGATGTACTACAATTCGTATGATGTGACCAAATTGCTCGGCTCGGGCGACAACACGATCGGTGTGGTATTGGGCAACGGTCGTTTCTTCCCGATGCGTAATCCCGGTACTCGTGGTTTCGGCGTGCCCCGTTTGTTGGCTCAGTTGGAGCTTGAATATCAGGATGGCACCAAAGAGCTGGTGGTTTCGGATACGACATGGCAGGCAACGGCCAGTGGTCCGATCATCGCCAACAACGAGTTCGATGGCGAGGAGTATAAAGCCTACAACGAGATGCCCGGCTGGAACCGCACCGGTTACAAGGTCGATAAAAAATGGATGGCAGCTCAGGCTCTTTCGGCTCCGGGCGGCCAGCTGGTTGCTCAGCCCAACGAGAATATCCGTGTGATGGAGGAGCTGAAACCTGTTTCGATTACCAAAATGGCCAATGGCAATATCCTGCTCGATATGGGCCAGAACATGGTGGGTTGGCTGCACGTGAAATTGGAGGGTAAGATCAACAAACCGATCACCTTCCGTTTTGCTGAGCGCCTCAAACCCGACGGATCGCTCATGACGGAAAACCTTCGTACCGCAAAAGCTACCGATACCTATATCCCGGCTTGGAATGCAGAGTTCGAGTGGGAACCCTCATTCGTTTACCACGGTTTCCGCTATGTCGAAATCGCAGGGTTGGACTATATGCCGCCTCTGCATGTCTTCACCGGTAAGGTGATTTATGACAAGATGGAGACGATCGGTGAGTTCGAAACGTCGAATCCGGTGATCAATCAGGTTTACAAAAATGCCTATTGGGGTATCCGTGGCAACTATCGGGGTATGCCGACCGACTGCCCGCAGCGTGACGAACGTCTGGGTTGGCTCGGTGACCGTACAACCGGTGCCCTGGGTGAGAGCTTCATCTTTGAAAATGCCCTGCTCTACAAAAAATGGTTGCAGGATATTTATGACTCGCGTGATTCGCTGGGTCGTATCTCCGATGTTTCGCCCCGTACCTGGTCTGTCTATCGTGACGATGTAACCTGGCCGGCTGCCTACTTCTATGTAGCTGACATGCTGTATCGTCAGTTCGGCGACAAGAGTGGTATCACGACCCACTATCAGGCTATGCGTCAGTGGATGCAATTTATGGAGAAAAACACCATGCGCGACGACCTGATCTTCCAGGATCGTTACGGTGACTGGTGCATGCCTCCTGAAAAACAGGAGTTGATCCACTCCGAGGATCCTGCCCGCATCACCGCTGGCGAAATCCTCTCGTCGACCATGTATTACAGTCTGTTGAAGATGATGTGCAACTTTGCCGTCCTGACCGGTAATGACGCCGATACGACCCATTATCAGCAGGTGGCTGCCAAACTGAAAGAGGCTTACAATAAGAAATACTTCAACTACGAAACCGCCCAGTATGACAACAATACGGTAACGGCAAATCTGCTTTCGCTGCGGCTCGGTCTGGTGCCGGAGGGTTACGAGGGTAAAGTTTTCCAGAATGTGGTCAATAAGATTGTCAACGAATCGAACAGTCATGTCAATGTCGGCGTAGTGGGTATTCAGCAGTTGATGCGTGGTCTGACCGAATTCGGCAACCCGGAGTTGGCCTATACCATTGCTTCAAATGATACCTACCCAAGCTGGGGTTATATGGCTAAACAGGGCGCAACGACCATTTGGGAGCTGTGGAACGGCGATACGGCAGAGATGCGTATGAACTCCGGTAACCATGTCATGTTGTTGGGTGACCTGGTAATCTGGTTCTACGAGAATCTGGCCGGTATCCGCAACGATCCGCAATCGGCAGGTTTCAAGAAGATTTTGATGCAGCCCGTATTTATTGATGGCCTCGATTATGTGAAGGCGTCGTATAACTCGGTATCGGGTAAGATCAAGAGCCACTGGGAACGCAAAGATGGCCAGATCGAATGGGAGATCACGATCCCGGCCAATACTACGGCAACTGTTAAATTGAACGATGTACAGTCGGTTGAGGCGGCTCAGGGTTCACCGGCCGATCTGAAGGTCGATGGCGGTAATGCGACAATTGACCTCCATTCAGGTAATTACAAGTTGATTATTAAGACGAAATAGTTAGGCCTGTCTCGTGATAGCGGCGCCCGATCCGGTACGATCCGGATTGGGCGCCAATTTTTTTCAAAGGGATGGTAATCAAATTTTTTATGTTATATTTGCGTTGCAGTAGATGCAGTTCCTTGAATTTAACCCAAAACATTTGAATATATGTTAGCATTCATGTTGCCAATGGGCGTTATCGGTCCTTGGCAGTTACTGGTTATCGTGTTGGTGGTAATTCTCCTTTTTGGCGGTAAGAAAATTCCTGAACTGATGCGTGGAATGGGACGCGGAGTCAAGGAGTTTAAAGATGCTGTCAACAGAGATTATACCGCTGAAAATACCAACGAAACAACTGCTTCAAAAAACGAATCCAAAGACGAGCAGACCAAATAAGCAGACAGAACCGATTCATTTGTAATGTAAATCATGTCCGATAAAAGGGAAAAGTCATCCGATACCGAGATGACTTTTTTTGAACATATCGAAGCGTTACGCCCGCATCTGGTTCGGGGGGTGATGGCTCTGGTCGTGGTGATGATAGCCGCTTTCATCGGAAAGAAGTATATCATCGACTGGGTGCTGATGGGCCCGCAATCACCCAACTTCCCGACAAACCGCTGGCTGTGTGACCTCTCCCACTGGATTTTTGGGGATAGCCGTATCTGTATCAACCAGGTGAAAATCAATATGGTCAACACAGCTTTGGCCGGACAGTTCAATTTGCATATGCAGGTCGCTTTCGCAACCGCCGTGGCAGTTGCTGTGCCCTATTTGCTGTGGGAACTGTGGCGTTTTGTCGTACCGGCCCTTACCCCACGTGAACGGCAAAAAAGCCGAATGTTCGTATTTTACGTCTCTTTGTGCTTCTTTTCCGGTCTGGCTTTTGGCTATTTCCTGATCGCCCCGCTTTCAATCAGTTTCTTTGCCGGCTACCAAGCAAGCCCTGATATTACGAACATGATCGATATCCGTTCGTATTTGACGACCGTGTTGAGCGTGTCAATTGCCTGCGCTGTGGTGTTTCAACTGCCTCTGTTGGTCTATTTCTTGGCCCGGATGGGACTGATTACCGCTTCGTTCCTGAAACGTTATCGTCGACATGCATTGGTGCTGCTGCTGGTCATTTCGGCAATTATTACTCCTCCCGATATATTCAGCCTGTTCTTGGTAGTGGTTCCGTTGTATGGGCTCTATGAGTTCAGTATCCTGTTGGCGGCTCGTGTAGAGCGCAAAATGGCGCGAGAAGAGGCTGAATATGCTGTGGTGCAGTCTCAGGATGAGACCTCACCATCGGAATAATCGGAATAGCCGGACGATTCGGGCGGCATGACAAGGCGGAAAAATTCATATTCGCTATAACGTGTGAAGAAAAGCAGACAGAGGGTAAATCGGAGAGATCTGCACGACCAATAAAGCAGCAGGGCACACAGTAATCTGTGCGCCCTGCTGCTTTTATGCTGCTTTTATGCTGCTTTTATGTGGAAAAGTTCTGCCTCGGGGCGTTTGCTCGGTACGTGCGGGAATTGGGAGGTAAAATTTGATTGTATCTGAGGCCCTTTGCTCTTTCTCTGTCCTTTGTTTGTCCCTCGCCGTCAGCCTCTGTTGGCCTCGATTGTCCCTGAATCCGTGTTTGCAACCGGCGTGCACCGTACGAGGACGGCGCTGTATCCTTTTTTTGTATCCTTCCCCCGAAAGGATGGTTGGGGAAGGAGGGTTTCCAAAAACGTGATGGATGAAATGAATGAAGAGGAAGATCTGGCCGACTCAAAAAAATGGCTGACCCAAATTGCAAGGGATTGCTGACTACTCATGGGATGAATGCCCCAATAAAATAAACCGCCCCGATACAATGGCTAATACCGGGCAACGAGCTGACGGAGGGCAAGGAACCGATGTGGCAAAAGGTCGTGGAGATGCAACGAACGATGGAAGCACAAAGAGTCGCGGGAGCACAAGAAGGCGTAGCTCGGAGGTGCAACGAACAGTGGAAACGCACGGCGCTGTGGGAGTGCAAGAAGTCGAGAGGGTGCAGGAGTCGTAAGGACGCATCATGAGGCGTGTGTGGAAAGCGGCCTGTATGGAATTAGGGAGCGAGTGGAATTGGGGGGGACGTGTGGAGTTCGCGAAACGTGTGAATTGGGCCAATACCATTCAGCACTATCCAGCACCATTCAGCCCCATTTATTCCCTTTCAGTATTCAGCCTGATTCGGCTCCATCCAGCTTCGCCTGTGGCCCTCTTTGACCCTCTCCCTGGATTGCTATTTGACCATTTTGAAGTGGCGTGCTGACTTGACGGGATAGATGTCGTTGATCGTAATCAGGATGCCGGTCTCTTCCACATTGCCAAAGTCGGGGTTGGTCACCGTGCCAAAAACACGCATCGATGGCGAAATATTCATGTAGGAGTTGATCAGCGGCGGAATATTCTCCTTGCATTTGCGAATCTCGCGGGTGAGAATTTTGTAATCTTCGGCATAGCTCCCTCCGCAGAACATCTGCTCCATCTTCTCTGTGTCGAATTTCAGCTCGATGGGGTAGATCCCTTCAATCAGATTGTCGTGGTCGGGGAAATATTTTTTCAGGAAGTAGAGTAGAATATCACGTGCCTCCCGATTGTAATCTCCGTACATGGTCACCTTGCCGAAAAAGTACTTCATGTCGGGATTGGTGATGACCAACGCCCCCAGTCCGTCCCACAGATTGTCGAGCGAATAGAGCCCTTTGGGATTTTGGCGAATACCCTGATAGAGCGGCTGAACAAACGATCTGCCCAATTCGATCGTATAGGGTAGAAACTCGTCGCGGAAACGATCACTGAAACGGAAATAGTGTTCCGTGGACATGTGTTTGGGATGTGAGGTGCGGGAGACAATAAAGCGGTATCCGCCGACAATCTCCTGGGCTTTGGGGTCCCAAACGAAAAGTTGCTGATATCCCCCCTCGGCTCGGTCTTCGTCGTCGATGTCGACAGCTGTTCCGGTGCCGCCGCCTGCATCTCGGAAAGAGAGTTCGCGCAGACGTCCCAACTCTTGCATGATGTTCGGACTGTTTTGGGCTGTGACAACGTAGATTTCGTTATTACCGTTGTTGGTTTTGCGAAGCAGCTTCTCCTCGGTTAACTCAGTAAGGATCAAACTGCGGTCCACAGGTGGAATAATGGGTTCCATGGATGGGTATTTAGCTATGCTACAAAATTACATAAATCAGCGAGAAATCCATACATCTGCACCGTTTTTCCTGATTCAGTGAAGAACCTACTCTGTTTCGGGTGCCATTGCATAAACCATCTCCCGGATACGCTGGGCGTTGTGGGAGGCGGAGCCGGCTGCGGCCAGCTCCTGCCAGGGGACAGGAGCGCCGAAATGGATGTCGAAATGGCGTCCGTGTTGGCTGAACATCTCATCCGGCAGGTAGATCATTTCGATGTTGGCTTTGATGCCGATCCTCTTTCGGAAGGAGGAGAGGTTGTAAAAAAAGTTCGATAGTCGCCCTTCGAAAAAGACCGGTACAATATCCCGTTGGCTTTCAATAGCATTTTTGACAAAACTGCTTTTCCACTTGGTGTCGCAAACCTTTCCGTCGATGCGTCGGGAACAGAGACCGGCCGGGAAGGTGGCAATCTGGTCATCGCTGGCCAGTGCCTCCCGGAAAAAACGCAGATAGTCGCTGTTTTGGCGTCCGTGCTTGTTGACCGGAACAAAGAGCGGGGCCAAAGGCTTGAGATTCATCAAAATGTCGTTTACAATGATACGCCCCGATCCGAACCGTTTGTCCAGTTCGTCGCAGAGCATCATCCCGTCCATGCCGCCGAACGGGTGGTTCGAGACGAAAAGATAACGCCCCTGGTCGGAGAGCTGCTCCAATCCAACCGCCCGGTAAGAGATCTCCATGTAGGAGAGGGTCGAACGGATAAATTCGACAGGTGTCTGGTGCGAAAACGAGCGCAGAACGTGGTTGATCTCGTCCTGATGAATGATTCGCTTGAGATAGCGCTTCAGAAAACGGGGCAAAAGACGGGCCAATCGCGGATTCTTGTCGGCGATCACCTTGTCCAGATCCACTTGCAGAATATCGTTCGTTTGCACGCTGGTCAGTGTTGTTCCTACAAAGGTAGAATATTGAGGAATCAATCGACAAAAAATCAGGTAATTTTTATACCTTTACGACGTCTTTTTCAAGAAATCCGTATGAGTGTCTATCACGTACCGGTACTGTTTGAAGAGAGCCTTAACGGGCTGGAGATCCGGCCAGATGGCGTCTATGTCGATCTGACCTTTGGGGGCGGTGGACACTCGCGTGGCATTCTCCAACGGTTGGGACCTCAAGGCCGTCTGTTCGCATTCGATCAGGATCGTGATGCGCGGGCCAATCTTCCCGATGATCCCCGGTTGACTTTTGTCGAAAGCAATTTCCGTTTCATGCATACCTGGTTGCGCTATCTGGGCGTGGAGCGGGTCGATGGCATTTTGGCCGATTTGGGGGTGTCGTCGCACCACTTCGATACGCAGCAGCGGGGCTTTTCGTTCCGGTACGATGCTCCGCTCGATATGCGGATGAACCAACGTGCACAGCTGACAGCGGCCGAAGTGGTCAACAGCTACGACCATGTGCGGTTGACCGCCTTGTTGCGGGACTACGGCGAGTTGGACTCCCCGCACCGCATTACGCAGTGCATCGAACGAAGCCGCAGTAACAGCCCGATCGAGACCATCAACGAATTGATCGAAGCAGTTGCTCCCGTTACCCCTCGAGGAGGTGAGAGTAAATTTTTGGCAAAACTCTTTCAGGCCATCCGGATCGAGGTGAATGGCGAGATGGAGGCCTTGAAGATGATGTTGGAGCAGACGGTACGGACGTTAGCTCCCGGAGGGCGTTTGGTGGTGATCACCTACCACTCGCTGGAGGACCGTTTGGTGAAAAATTTTATGCGGAGCGGTAATTTCGAGGGAAAGGCCGAGCAGGATTTTTACGGACGGGTGCTGACGCCGTTTCGGGTGTTGACCCGCAAGGCGATTGTGCCCGATGCCGATGAGATCGAACGGAACCCCCGCTCTCGCAGTGCCAAATTGCGCATCGCCCAGCTCGAACCCACCCAACCTCGCTAAGCAGGGAGGTGGACTCGCTCCGGGATCGGTCACTTTTCGGTTTCTGCCGGGGAAAGCGGCGCGCTTGAAGATGCAAAGTGGTCTGTGGAGGGGGTGGTTTTTTGTTGTTGGGGAACAACCCGATGGACGATTGCCCAAAGTTGATGGGGCGAACGAAACAGGGAAGATGACGATAGCAGATCGCAAGGTTGACCAGAGAGGGTGCAGCGGCTGGTATCTGCCCTATGATACGAAATTTGTTGCTAAAGATTGGAGCGCAGCATGCCCCATCTGATCAGAGACGAACAGACAAAGAGAGTTACAGCGTTAAATATTTGACGATATGAAGAGAAAATGGTTGATACCGACGGCTTTGTTTGTGGCGAGCGTATGTGCCGGCCCAGCAAACGCTATGGAGCGTGGGCCGCAGTACCACTATGACAAAGGGGTCGAGCTCTATGAGCGTCAGCAGTATGGTTCGGCGTTGATCGAATTTCAGAAGGCTCTGAAGGTGATGCCGATCGACGATGCCGGCTATCGGATGCGGACCCGCTATTACATTGCATTGTGTGCGGCAGAACGGCAACAAAACGGTGCCCGTGATCTGCTCGAAAGTTTTGTCGAGGATTATCCCAATTCGATCTATCTGAACGATATTCACTTCGCTTTGGGAACGGTTCTCGAAAAGGATGGCGAGTATGAAAAGGCCTATGAGCATCTGTTGACCGTAAACCCCAACGAGTTGCCCTATTCCCGCAAGGATGAGTACTATTTCCGTACGGGGTATGCGGCCTTTCAAACGGGAAATACCGATGAGGCCTATACCTATTTTCAGCAGTGCACGGAAGATCCTGCCTACGCTCCTCATGCGACCTATTATAAATCCTATATCGATTACTCGCGGGGTGATCTGAATGCCGCCAAGGAGGGCTTTAAATCGATTGCCGATGTGCCGGCTTATGCACCGATCGTACCGTTCTATCTGTTGCAGATCGAGTTCCGTCAGGGCAATTACGACTATGTGATTGAACATGGAGTGCCGTTGATGGCCAAGGCAACCGGGACGCGTAAGATTGAAATTGCCCGGATCCTCAGTGAATCCTATTTCCGCAAGCAGATGTATGCAGAAGCGCTCGACCAGATCGAAAATTACGAACGTCTTGGAGGTAAGATGGGTGTTGAGGAGCTCTATTTGGCCGGTTACAGCAATTACAACCGGCTGTACTACACCAAGGCGAGCGGACAACTGTCGGCCGTGGCTGAACAAGGGGGTGAACTGGGACAGAATGCGGCCTTCCATCTGGGAGACTGCTATCTAAAGCTCGGTGACAAGCAAAAAGCGCTGCGTGCCTTTACGCAGGCCTATGCTGCAGATTTCAACCCCGAAATTCGTCGCGAGGCCATGCTCAATGCTGGTAAATTGCAGTATGAGTTGGGTGGTGGAGCTTTTAACGAGGCCATTACCACGTTGTCAAATTATGTGACACAATATCCCAATTCACCGCAGATCGATCAGGCTCGCGAATTGCTGTTGGCCGCCTACTTCAATTCACGCAACTACGAGGCAGCTTATGAGGCAATCAACCAGATTCGCAACCCGGACAACAATGTGAAATCGGCCAAACAGAAGATCGCCTATTTCCGGGCTTTGGAGTGTTTCCAAAACGAGGATTACAACCAGGCGCTTGTGTTGTTCAACGTAGCGGATGCCAACCGGTTCAATGCCAAATATACGGCGTTGACCAAATTCTGGCGTGCGGAGACCTATGCCCGTCAAGGCAACTACACCAAGGCGATTCCTTTGTATAAGGAGTATATCACCCTTTCACCGGGTACGGAATATGAGAACAAGGTGGCTCACTACAACTTGGGCTATTGCTATTTCAATACCCAACGGTGGGCCGATGCAGCCAACAGTTTCCACAAGTTCCTTTCGGTCTATTCGACGCGGGACAATCTGCGTGCCGATGCCTACAACCGACTGGGTGATGCCGCTTTTGCTCAACGGGACTACCGTGAGGCTGTCAACAATTACGATCAGGCGATTCGTCTGAATGCTCCGGCTACCGATTATGCCCAGTTCCAGCGGGCCGTTATGCTCGGATTGCTCGATCAGCGCGATCGCAAGATCGAAGCGTTGCGCGACATCGTTTCGAGTGGCAAGGGCGATTATGTGGATGACGCCATGTATGAATTGGGACGTACCTATGTTCAGGCTGAGAAGTTCAACGATGGTGCTTCGGTGCTCAAACGGTTGATCGCCAAATATCCCGATTCTCCTTATTATCTACCGGCCTTGTCACAGTTGGGTTTGACCTATCAGAACCTCGGAAACAGTAACGAGGCGCTCCGCTATTACAAACAGATCGTTGCCGAATTCCCCTCTTCGCGTCAGGCTAAGGATGCGATGTTGAGCATACGCAACATTTATGTGGATAACAACGATGTGGACAGTTATGTTTCGTATGCGAAATCGAGCGGTGTGGAGATGAATGTGACGCTTGTCGAGCGGGATTCCCTCTCGTTTGCGGCGGCCAATCGAATTTACCAAAACGGCGATTATGCCAAAGCATTGAATCTGATGGACAACTACCTGCGGCAAAATCCGAAAGGTTCGTTCCGAATTGAGGCGCTCTATGCTTTGGGTGACTGCTCGCTGCGGGAAGGTAACCGCCAGGGGGCGATAGCCGCCTTCGAGGAGGTGGGGTCGATGCCTACCAGCGAATATAAGGTTCCGGCCTTGCAGCAAGCGGCCAAAATGCAACTTGAAGACAAAAATTACTCGCAGGCGGCAGCCCTGTATAAGAACCTCTCCAAAGTGGCGGTCAAATCGACCGATATCGCTGCAGCTCTCGACGGATATATGACTGCGGTGATCGCCGGAGGAGATCTGGCTGCTATGGGGGCAGCGGCTGATGAGGTGTTGGCTTCGCCTTATATAACTACTGAGGTTACTCATAAGGCAGATTTTGCCAAAGCTCGTCTGCTGCAGTCGCAGGGTGACAACAACGAAGCCCTGAAATATTATCGTAAGGTGATCGATGCCCGGACCCGTGAGGCGGCTGAGAGCCGTTACCGGATTGTCTCGATCCTGTATGGTCAGGGGAAACTGAAAGAGGCCGAGAACGAAGTGTTTGCCATGGCTGAACAGAACCTGCCGTATCAATATTGGACCGGTAAGGCTTTCCTGATTCTTGGTGATATTTATGTTCAGCAGAACGACACCTTCCAGGCCAAAGCCACCTATCAGAGTATTGTCGATGGATATACCGACAAGAATGACGGGGTGGTTGAGGAGGCTCTGCGCAAGATCAACGAACTGAAATAGCGATAAATCGGATAACGAACATTATACGACGATGATAAATAAAACAATGATAGGGACGCTGTTGCTGTTGTCTTGCAGCCTGTCGGTTACCGCTCAGCAGCGTGAAAAAACGTCCGAGTCGGGCGAGGCCAAATCCAGTGATCTGAATCGCGAAATGGAGGTGACCCGTGCCTATGAACCGACCGTCAGTGAGGCCAATAAACTGAATGTAAAACCCAATTTGATCGATACGGTCAAATTGCGTCCTGAGGTTGAATACCGCATTACCCCTTCGCCGATCGCTTATGGGTTTGAGGTCTCACCGATCCGTCCGGCATCGGTCAACATCGACCTCTATCGCCAGCCCAAACCGCTTTATGTGAAGGCGGCTTTGGGGTATCCGTTTCAGAGCGTGGCCGATGTCTATTTCAATACGACCCGCAAATCGAAAGGGCTGTTCGGAGCCTATCTGAACCACTACGGCAGTTGGAGCAAAATCAAAAACGGCAACGATCTGAAAACCCCGGCCAGTGAAACCTTTAATAAGATCGGTGTGGTTGGGCAGCGCTACGGTTCGCGGTATGTGTTGGATGGTGAGGTCGGATTCGATTACGATATGGTCACCCGTTACGGTTATGGTTATGATCCAACCCGCATCACCCTGCCGCTGTCATTCGATACGACTGCTTCGGGATTGCGTCAGCACTTCACGACAGTTCGAGGACGGATCTCGTTCGGTGATACCTTTGCCGACATGTCTCACTTCAACTTCAAGATCGGAGCCGAGGTTGCCTATTTTAGCGACAAGTTCGATATGGCTGAAACAGGTGTTAAAGCAGGACTCAAGTTAGGCAAACGTTTCGGCGGTTTGCATGAGGTGACGTTGCAAGGCGGTTATGAAGGGTATTTGGGCAGTGACGAGCGCAGTGAACTGCAAAATCACATGATCCATGTTACTCCGATGTACCACTACAAAGGGAACCAATTTGACTTTGCGTTGGGCGTAGATATTACCTACAACAGCATGACCGGATATGATCCCGGCAACGATTTTTCGAAATGCTATTTTTATCCGCGCTTTTCGCTGCGTTATGACGGCACCAATGGCTATTTTGTTCCGTACATCGAAGTTGACGGAGGGTTGAAGAGCAACGATTACCGCTCATTGGTCTCGATGAACCCCTATGTCAGAGCTCTGCCGGTAGCCAATACCTCGGAATATAACGGTCGGATCGGTATCATGGGAAGTTTCTCTTCGGCCTTCTCCTATAAAGTGTACGGAGGATTGACCCATGCACAAGGTCTGGCAACTTTTTCAAATTATTATGAATCGTATGTCTCTTATGGAAACCTGTTTAACGTAATGTGTGATACGGTTACCATGTGGACGGTCGGTGCCGATTTTGAAGGACGGGTATCGGGGGCCTTCGGTCTCGAGGCTTCGCTGCAGTATAAAGGCTTCTCGAAAAAGAGTTACGAACATGTGTCGGGTGTGCCCAATTTTACGGGACGGTTGGATTTGCGGTACAGCATCCGCGATAAGGTGATTCTTTCGGCGGGAGCGACCCTGCTGTCGAGTCGTTGGTTTGCCCTGGAGGGTGAACCATTGCTGATCGGCGCTGCCAGCCCTATATGGGAGAAGGTCAATACAACGGTCGATGTCCATTTCGGAGTCGAGTATCGGGCCTCCAAAGCGGTCAGCATTTTCGTGCAGGGAAACAACCTTGCCTGCCAAAAACTCTATCCCTACTACATGTATCGGGGATTGGGCGGCAATGTGCTGGCCGGTGTTAAGCTGACCTTCTAATGTAGGATCATTTTCAGGCGGCGGGCTGTACGGCGAAAACAGCACAGGGATGGGAAAACCGCATTTCAGCGCTGCAGTTTTTTCTTTGATCGATGTGCTGCTGAGGTTTGACGCTTGATCTGAAAATGGAGCCTAAATTCTAAAGAGTTGAAAAGAATAGCGGAGAGCTGATCCGGATTGGGATCGGCTCTTTTTTTGTTTATGGCGTTGAGGAAACCGGAGCAAAAGGCCCTGTGGAAGAAAAATGGTATGGTGCTGGGGCAAAAATACCGAGTATAGGGTGAGTCCCCGGGTCGGACAATGACCCGGCAGAGAAAGTTTTGTGCAGGGTTAAGTGTTCGCCGGGTATTTCAAACGACAGAAGATTTTATCGAGCAGGTGGTGCAGGGATGTGGTGGCAGTTATCTGCGCTGTTGAAAGGGGATAGGAGTTTTTCCGGATTGCGGCAGGAGGCGGCGAAAGAGCAGCATGCATGAGAGCGGCATGCATGAATGGGGCGCAAAAATAGGCATAAAAATAAGGGAAGGTAACACCTTCCCTTATTCTATTTATCGGATCCGTTTGTGTGAGTCAGACCACTGTGCAAAGGTCAGTTTGTCGTTCCTCTCGCCCCAAACGGTCCAAGTCGAAAATGCTATTTTTTGTAGAACGGCAGTTTGACAACAACGGCATTGATCGGTTTCTCTCGGATAACAACATGAATCTCGGTGCCTGGAGCCGCATAAGCTGCATCGACATATCCCATGCCGATTCCCTTTTTCAGGCAGGGTGACATCGTTCCGGAGGTCACCTCACCAATCAGATTGCTGTTGTGGTCGGTCAGCTTGTAACCGTGACGTGGAATACCCCGTTCAACCAACTCAAAGCCTACCAAACGGCGTTTGGGACCCTCTGCTTTCTGTTTGGCGTTGTATTCACGGTCGATAAAATCTTTGCCATCGACAAATTTGGTGATCCAACCCAGCCCGGCTTCGATCGGGGAGGTGGTGTCGTCGATATCGTTGCCGTAGAGGCAGAAGCCCATCTCCAGACGCAATGTGTCGCGCGCACCCAGACCGATATTTTTCAGTCCCATGTCAGCACCCGCTTTCCAGAGAGCGGCCCACAGCTTGTCGGCGTCTTCGTTGGCTACATAGATCTCGCAGCCACCTGCACCGGTATAACCGGTTGCCGAAACAATGGCATCCTTAATGCCGGCCACTTCGGTCTTGATAAAGGTGTAGTAGGGGAGGTGCTCCACATCGGCTTTCGGGCAGAGCTTCTGAACAATCTGCATCGCCAACGGACCTTGAACCGCCAGCTGGGCAATCTCATCCGAAGCGTTGTAAAGCTCTTTGCCCGGGGTGAGACCGAACGCTTCGCCCTCTTTGCAAAGGTGTTTCCAATCCTTGTCCGTGTTGGCAGCGTTGACTACCAGCAAAAAGGTTTCGGCATTGATGCGGTAAACCAAAATGTCATCGACAATACCTCCACGACCATTCGGCAGGCAGGAGTACTGTACCTTGCCATCGTAGAGCGCTGCTACATTGTTCGAGGTGACATGCTGCAGAAAATCAATGGCACGCGGACCTTTGACCCAAATCTCGCCCATGTGGCTGACATCGAATACACCGGCCTTTTCTCGAACCGTGTGGTGTTCATCGTTGATGCCGCTGAACTCAATGGGCATGTTGTATCCCGCAAATTCTGCCATGCGGGCACCGTTTTCGATATGATACTTGGTAAACGGGGTGGTTTTCATATGTTTGATTGTTATTTGTGATAAGCGTTTTTTTACACAAATGCGAAGTTACGCTATTTTCTGCTATTTTTGATTGAAAATCTTTCGAAAACCTGCGGCGAGATGATTAAAATTCTGCTGATAGCACTGGTGATTTACCTGTTGGTGGTCCTACGCGGACGAATCCGCTTGCCGCATCCCGGTTTGCAGGCTACGGTCGATGTGCTGACGGCAGCCGATTTGAGTGACAAAGAGGTGCAGCGAATGGCTGCACAGTATATTCGTTACAGCGATGCCCAATCGTGTGTGGCCGCAGAAGATGACCCCTATGCGGTCCGCTTGGCCGCTCTGACCGATCGTTTTGTCGCTGTCAATGGAATTCCGCTCAACTTCAAAGTGTACAAAACGGATGCTATCAACGCCTTTGCAACGGCAGACGGAAGTATCCGGATCTTTTCGGGATTGATGGATCGGATGGACGATCAGCAGTTGCTGGCTATTGTCGGGCATGAAATGGGCCATGTGCGCAATCACGATACGATCGGGGCGATGCGCAAGGCCTATTTGGCTTCGGCTGCGCGCAATGCGCTGGGAGCTGTCGGCGGTGCAATCGGCACGTTGAGCCGATCGCAACTGGGTGCCCTGGCCGAACGATATACCGAAGCGCGCTTTTCGCAGCAACAGGAGTATGCAGCCGACGATTTCAGCCTCGGCTTCCTGCACCGAAACGGTTGCGATCCCATGGCGATGGCCTCTGCGTTGGAGAAGTTGGCGCAACTTGCCAAGCAGCATAACGGTGCGTTGAAGTCCGTGGCGCAGCTCTTTTCAACCCACCCCGATTGCGCAGAACGGGCCAGACGTATGCGCCAACAAGCCGCAAAACTGATCGAAGGATAGGGCAGTGAGGGGCCGTTGAGGTGTAAACGGGGTGGAGTGCAGGTATGGTGCGGGCTGCAGATTTGCGTTTTTAAAGGGAAATATCTATTTTTGGCCGTTATGGTCGGAAGAGGTCTTCCGATAGAGACAATGCGAATCTGAAAATAATATGGCCCGTCCAAAATTTAACGAGTACAAGGGGTTGAATCTGCCCCAGATCACACAGGAAGTTTTGAAGCAGTGGGACGCCGATGATACGTTCCGGAAAAGTATCGCTACACGCGAGGGACATCCGACCTTCGTGTTTTATGAGGGACCACCCTCGGCCAATGGCCGTCCGGGTATTCACCATGTGATGGCCCGTACCATTAAAGATATCATTTGCCGTTACAAAACGCAGCGTGGTTTTCTCGTGCATCGGAAAGCCGGATGGGATACGCACGGGCTGCCCGTCGAATTGGGCGTCGAGAAGAAACTCGGTATCACCAAAGAGGATATCGGTACCAAAATCTCGATCGAAGAGTACAACAATATCTGTCGTCACGAGGTGATGACCTATACCGATTTGTGGGGACAGTTGACCCGCGAAATGGGCTATTGGGTCAATACGGAGGATCCGTACATCACCTACGATAACAAATATATCGAGACGCTGTGGTATCTGCTCAGCGAGCTCTATAAAAAAGGGTTGCTCTATAAAGGTTACACCATTCAGCCCTATTCACCGGCTGCCGGTACGGGCCTCAGCAACCACGAGTTGAACCAACCGGGCTGTTATCGGGATGTGAAGGATACCACCTGTACGGCTCAGTTCAAGATGATTCGCAACGCCAAAAGCGAAAAATTGTTTGAAGGGGTTGAGGGGGATCTCTACTTTATTGCGTGGACCACTACGCCGTGGACCCTGCCTTCGAACACCGCTCTGGCTGTCGGGCCGCAGATCCACTATCTCCGTATCCGGACCTACAACCCCTACACGGCCGAACCGATTACGGTGGTGATGGCCAAGGATCTGTTCCATAACTATTTCCCGAAAAAGAATGCCGAACTGCCGCTTGAAGGGTACAACGGTGACGGCAAAAATATCCCTTATCAGGTGACCGGTGAGTTTATCGGCACCGATTTGGCCGGTATGGAGTATGAGCCGTTGATCCCGTGGATCAAGCCGATGGGCGATGCATACAGGGTGATTCTGGGAGATTACGTGACTACGGAGGATGGTACCGGTATCGTTCACATAGCGCCGACCTTTGGTGCCGACGATGACCGTGTAGCCAAACAGCAGAATATCGCTCCGCTGGTGGTTATCGATAAAGCGGGCAAACGGCAGCCGATGGTCGATCGTACCGGTAAGTTCTTCCTGCTGGAGGATCTCGATCCCGATTTCGTGGCATCGAATGTCGATGCTGATGCATATCGGGAGTATGCGGGCCGTTTTGTGAAGAATGCGTATGATCCGAAGCTGACCGATGCCGATGAGACGCTCGATATCTCGATCTGCATGATGCTTAAACAGCAGGGTAAGGTCTTCAAGATCGAAAAACATGTTCACAACTACCCCCACTGCTGGCGTACCGACAAACCGGTGCTCTACTATCCGCTCGACTCGTGGTTCATCAAGACCACGGCGGTGAAGGATCGGTTGATCGCTCTCAATGAGACGATCAATTGGAAACCGGCCTCAACCGGTAGCGGCCGTTTCGGTAAGTGGCTCGAGAATCTGGTGGACTGGAACCTCTCCCGTTCGCGTTACTGGGGTACTCCGCTGCCGATCTGGGCAACCGAAGACCACAGCGAATTGAAATGTATTGGTTCGGTAGCTGAATTGAAAGCCGAGATCGAAAAATCGATTGCTGCCGGCTTCATGACCGAAAACCCGTTTGCCTCTTATGTCGAGGGTGACTTCTCGAAAGAGAATTACAATAAATTTGACCTGCACCGTCCTTATGTCGATAACATTGTGCTGGTATCGTCGAAAGGGGAGCGGATGGTACGCGAAAGCGATCTGATCGATGTATGGTTCGATTCGGGCGCTATGCCTTATGCACAGGTGCACTATCCGTTTGAACTGAGCGGTGAGGCTTTCCGTAAAGTTTACCCGGCAGACTTCATTGCTGAAGGTGTCGATCAGACTCGTGGATGGTTCTTTACGTTGCATGCACTGGCTACCATGCTGTTCGACAGCGTAGCATTTAAAAATATCATCTCGAACGGTCTGGTGCTCGACAAGAACGGCAACAAGATGAGTAAACGTCTGGGAAATGCCGTCGATCCGTTCGAAGTGTTGGAGAAGTACGGTACCGATGCAGTGCGTTGGTACATGATCTCGAACTCGCAGCCGTGGGATAACCTGAAGTTTGATGTCGATGGTGTGGATGAGGTACGCCGGAAATTCTTCGGAACGCTGTACAATACCTACAGCTTCTTTGCGTTATATGCTAACGTCGATGGTTTCACCGGTCAGGAGCCCGAAATTCCGGTTGCCGAGCGCCCCGAAATCGACCGCTGGATCATTTCGTTGCTGAATACGTTGGTGAAGAGCGTGACCGATTCACTCGAGAATTACGATCCGACTCCGGCTGCACGTGCTATTCAGGAGTTTGTCAACGAAAACCTTTCGAACTGGTACGTGCGTCTGAACCGGAAACGTTTCTGGGGCGGCGGTATGACTCCCGATAAGTTGGCTGCCTATCAGACGCTGTACACCTGCCTGGAGACCGTATCGATGCTGGCTGCACCCTTCGCTCCGTTTATTACGGACCGGATCTTTACCGATCTGAATGCGGTGAGCGGCCGTCACAGCGATATTTCGGTGCATCTGGCCGACTTCCCGGTATATCACGAAGAGCTGGTGGATACCAAGCTCGAAGAGATGATGGCATTGGCACAGAAGGTCTCTTCAATGGTGTTGGCTTTGCGTCGTAAGGTCAATATCAAGGTTCGTCAACCACTCTCGAAGATTGTGATTCCGGTGCTCAATCCGGCCATCAAAACGGCTATCGAGGCGGTGAAAGGATTGATCCTGAGCGAAGTCAACGTCAAAGAGCTGGAGTTCATCGAAGATACCACCGGGGTGATCACCAAACGGATCAAACCCAACTTCAAGACCTTGGGTCCACGGTACGGCAAGCAGATGAAACAGATTGCTGCCCTGGTAGCCCAACTCTCGCAGAGCGATATTGCCCAGATCGAACGCACCGATTCCTGGACCGCAGAGATCGATGGCGTGAAAATTGAGGCTACTGCAGCTGATTTTGATATCGTATCGGAGGATATGCCGGGTTGGTTGGTCGCAACCGAAGGCAAGCTGACCGTTGCGTTGGATATTATGGTGAGTGACGAGTTGCGTCGTGAGGGACTGGCTCGTGAATTGGTCAACCGTATCCAGAATCTGCGTAAGGAGAGCGGCTTTGAGGTGACCGATCGGATTCGTATCGAGATCGAACGCAACGATGAAATTGCCGGAGCTGTGGAGTCGTTTGGCGACTACATTGCATCGCAGACATTGGCTGTGAGTGTCGATGTGGTGGATAAGTTGGACGATGCGGCGGTTTCGGTCGATCTGGATGAATTTACGGTACGAATGAAGGTGACCCGGATCTGACAACCGGGAAGTTTTTGCTCTGCCGTGCGTGAAAAGTTTGGTTTATTCAGAAATTAATTTATATCTTTATAAAAAGATCATTTTAATGGTCTGGGAAAAATAAATTTTTTGAGCCATGTCAGAGCATGAAAAAACTCGGTACTCGGATGAAGAGTTACTCGAATTTAAGAAGATAATTTTGGATAAGCTGGAGAAGGCAAAGACCGATTACGATCTGTTGCGCTCCACGATTACTCATACGTCGAGCAACGATATCGAAGATACCTCACCGACCTTCAAGGTGCTGGAGGAGGGTGCGTTTACGCTGTCCAAAGAGGAGTCGGGCCGTTTGGCTCAGCGCCAGCTGAAATTTATTCAGCATTTGGAGGCAGCTTTGGTGCGCATCGAAAATAAAACCTATGGTATCTGTCGAGAAACCGGTAAGCTGATCCCTAAGGAGCGTTTGCGGATTGTGCCGCATGCAACGCTTTGTATTGAGGCTAAGGACCGTCATCGTTAATTGTCCGGAGAGAAAGTGCCTGACAAGGTCTCTTGTACGTGTGAGGTGTGTTTAATTATAGAGAAAAGAGGGTGTTGTGCCCTCTTTTTTCGTCGAATGTGCAGATCTGATAATGGCAGTAATAACCATGTATACCGATGGCTCGGCTCTCGGAAATCCCGGTCCGGGTGGCTATGGGGTGGTGTTGATGAGTGGACCCTATCGTAAAGAGTTGAGTTGCGGGTATGCCCACACCACCAATAACCGAATGGAGCTGATGGCGGTGATCGTCGGTTTGGAGGCCCTCAAAAACGATGGCTGTGAGGTGACCATCTATTCCGATTCCAAATATGTGGTCGATGCCGTCTCGAAAGGTTGGGTCTTCGGCTGGGAGAAGAAGGGCTTTAAGGATAAGAAAAATCCCGATTTGTGGCGACGCTTCCTGTCGGTGTATCGGCGGCATCATGTCCGTTTCGTGTGGGTCAAGGGCCACGCTGAAATCCCCGAAAACGAACGTTGTGACCGTCTGGCAGTGGCTGCATCCTCCTCCGGGAATCTGATCGAGGATGTTGGTTATCGTGGGGATACACCGAATACCCTGCTCTGAATCTTCATTAGTATAGGACTTCGGGCAAATCTATCTCGCGGAATACTCGCGAAGCGGAGAAAAGGATCGGTTTGCGTTATTCGGGTATTGGTTGCTTGCGAAGGGGAGAACCTAAGGTGCGTTTTTAGCAACAATAAAAGGCCGATAGAGTTGATCAAGACAGTTTGCAACTTTTAGAATACAGCAGCGAGAGGAAACACTCTGTTTCCTCTCGCTGCTTTTTTGCAAATTGTATCAATTTTCCCCCCTGTCTCTGTTTGTGCCTGTGGCTTGCAATGAAGAGGGGTTATGCCCCTCGCCACTCTGGAATGGCTCTTTCGCAGCCTGACTGGTTGGGGGGCGATTGCTCTTGTGAGCCCTCAATGAGGCTTAGTGAGAGTCGGACCCGCCGGCTGCTGAAGGAATGCCGTGTGGTGGCAGGGAGTGGGGGGCGAACTTTATACTTTATACTTTGTGCTTCGTGCTTCGTGCTTCGTGCTTCGTGCGAGGCTGGTCAAAAGGGAATGCCGGTTATTCTCTTTTAGTGGATTTGTCGAAGATTAACTTTTTGGCCAACATTATTGCAACTCTCCGGGCTCATCGGGGTGCAGTACCGCAATATGGGCAATGCGTTGAGCAATCGTGGCCTCTTGCGGGGTGACCCCCTCCGGCCGGTATGAATTGCCGTTTACGGGGCCAAGAAAGGTCTCAAACCAGGTGCAGGCCGCCAGGTAACGCCCCAAGCCCCATCCCAAATGAAAACCGTCCCGGTTCATGCGGTCCCCCATCAGGGTGCGTCCCGTTTGAATGGCGGTACCCGACGGAATGATGATGCGGATCTTCTCTTTGCGGGCCACCTTATCCACCGTTTCGACAATGTCCCGATACATCTTCAATTGGTTGTTGTCGTAGTTGGCAAACCCCGGATGGGTCGAGTTCCAGGCATAAGACCATACCTGATGAATGGCAAACTCAACCTCCGGATTGCGTGCATGGGCCTTCAGGTAGGTCAACAGCGAGTCGATATAGGGGTAATAGGTGTCATAAAGCCCCGAATTTTGGCTCACCTGCTGTACGGTGATATAATCCCACTCTTCATCTTGTAAGGCCTCTTGAAGGGTCGTTTTTGGCGTGTTGGTTTGGTGCCCTTCGACATTTTTCCGATAATCATAAGCCGGAAGCTCATTGCGTACATTGTTCCAGTGTCGTTCCAGCGAGCACCCCCCAATGTAGAGGTTGCCTATGATCAGTTTGATTCCGGCAGCCTGGGCCAATTCATCGAGGTATTCGACTCCATCATCGGAAAAGCTGTTCCCGACCGCCAATATTTTGATTGTTCCGGCAGGACGTTGTGCCGACAGGGTGGTGATGGACAGGGTCAGGAGGCCAAACAGACAGAGCAGACGTGTAAGCAGCAGGTGAAAACGGTTCATATTGGATGGTGTTTGGGTGTGAAAAATATGTTTTGAACGGTTCGTATAAAACTTTATAAAATTAGATATAAAAATTTTTGGGTGCAAATCCTTGTTTGAAAGCCTTCTGAACCGCTCTACGGAGCGAAAACATAGTAAATATTGGGAAACTGATCGATTTTTTTTGGGATAAAGAAAAAACTGTTTATCTTTGCACCACGAAAACGGAGATTCGTTAGCTCAGCTGGTAGAGCACAACACTTTTAATGTTGGGGTCCTGGGTTCGAGCCCCAGACGGATCACGAAATAAGACGCTGATAATCAATTTGATTGTCAGCGTTCTTTGTTTTTATAAGTTTCCCGGTCGTTCGGGGTGGGGAGCGCCTTGTTGTGAAGCCCGGACCGATCGTCTGGGTGGTGCTTCTGTAGCTGTCTCTCGGTGAGGAGTACCTCGTTGTGAAGCCTGGACCGATTCCTTTTTCAGTATTCCGGTCTCTTTTTGTTCCCGTTTTTTGCATAGCCCTTTTTTGTTTCCCAGTTCAGCGTGCTGTCTCGTAAACGAATAATTACCCGGCTTAGCGGTCAACTCTCTTGAAAACAGGCCAATTGGATCGTCTCTTCGTTGTGAATTTGTTCTGTTTTTGTACCTTATGCAGGTCGAACATCGTTAAAACGGCTGCTATGAAAAAGATCGTGATGTTGTTGATCGTCATGCTCGTGGCAAATTATGCCCTCGCGAGACATTGGCAAGATGAGTACGGCGTTCCATACGTCGTACTGACCGTGACAGACCCCTGGCTGATGGTGATTGGCTCGGATGTCCCCACAATCGCCATTTATGAACGGGGAGATGTGATTTATAAAAATCCGGACGGCTATTTTTCCGTGAAGTTGGATTCGACCCAGCTGAACGCGTTGTGGAACCAATTGCAGATATCGCAGGAGCTGCTTGACCTACCGGATTATATTGCGGCTTCGCAAGCGACCGATATGCCGACCAATTATCTGATGTTGGTCTCGGATACCGTACGGATGAAGACGGTGTATGGCGATCTCCAGCAGGATGAAACGAGTAGAGCTCGTACGCCAGAAGCCTTCTTGTCGGTGTACGACCAGCTGGTGAACTACCGGAACGATCAGGCCGAAAAATGGCTGCCGGATACGGTGGAGGTGATGCTGACACGTTTCGACCATTCGGCTGAAAAGCCTGTGGCTTGGCCGGAGGGGTGGCCGGACCTGAACGATAAGACGACCGTATCCATAAACCCGAATCTTTATAGTGTATATATTCCCAAGTCGGAATTCGACAATTTGTTAAAATTGCTCTCGTCGTTGTCGTATCGAAGAGCTGTCGAAATCAATGGCAGAAAGTTTTCTGTCACCTACCGGTTGCCCTTCCCGAATTTGCGGTAGAAGATTTTCGGTTGTTACCTTACCTTTACGCTGTCTCGTTACGCCACGAGGCAGCGTTTTTTATTCGAAGGTGGTCAGGTGGATCGGTCGGATAGATGTGCCAACTGATGTGAAATGGAAAAAATGGTTAGCCGATCAGGTATTTGCTTTTCGGCAGGAGGGAGATCAGTCGTGCTATGCCGGCACAGAGCAAAAAGGTCAGGAGAGCCGATACGAAAATGGTCGCTGGAGTTCCGATCCCCCACGAGGTGACCCAGGCAAATGTCGGTACCAGAATAAAGATGTGCATCAGGTACATGCCGTAACTGAGTTTTGAGACCGGCAGAATAAACCGGCGGTAGAACCACCCTGTCGCCGTAATTTTACGGATCACGAGGAAGTAGGCGACCGTTGTCAGCATGACGCCGGTGCTGCAAAAGCCCCAGGTGGTCTCCATGCGAATTGCCAGGTCGATTTTGTCGGAAACGGGAAACGTTTTGGGCATCGCTTGCCAAAATCCGCCCGCCGTAATGGCGTATCCGATGATCCACAAGATTGCCGCCCAGGAGAGTGTCTTTCCCCAGCTCAAGGCACCTACATGTTTGCGGAAATAGTGTCCCAGCACCATATACCCCACAAAACCGCTGACATAATAGAAGGTTCCGAACTCGTTCCAGCTGGCTTCACCCCACACTTCGGGAAGACCGAACAGCGATTGGGCCAGCAGTCGGAAAAACGGAATGGTGGTGGTGAAACCCCAAAGAATCAGAAAGATTTGCTCTTCCTTTTTAGAAATTTTTTCGATCCAGGGGGAGAGCATTGGCATCAACAGATAGAGTCCCAGCAGCATGTATATGAACCAAAGGTGGCCTGCCGAACCGACAAAATTGAGCAAAACACGCTGTACGTTGAGCGTCGGTTGAAAGCCCTCTGTACCGTATAGTGGAATGAGGGTATAGAGCAGCGAGAAGATCACAAAGGGAACACCAACGCGGACCAATCTCTTTTTGAAGAAGGTCAGGGTATCGTATTTCACGGGGAATTGCAGGTAGCTGGAGGCCATCACGAACAGAGGAACAGCAGCACGCAGTGCAGAATCAATGACGGTACACCAGAATCCGTCGTTCCAGTTTTGGATCAGCGTGCCTTCGCCTCCCAGATAAAAAGGTTCGACACAGTGTACGATAATCACCATCAGGCAGGCGATCACGCGCAGATAATCCAAAAAGACAATACGACTATTTTCCATAGGGTTTTGTGCCAGAAAATATTTTGAGGGAGAGAGTCCCTTGATTGAGGATGGTTATTGCCGGATTCAATGTGAAGGCAACCATAACAAAGGTAATATTTTTTGGAGCATGCCCAAGCAGGCTGTTGGTAAATGTTTTGAGAGGTTTCCTCCATGGTCTGTTGCCGGAACAAGGAGTTTTGTCATGGATGGTAATAGGCGGGACGACATTTTGTGTAATGGTTATATCAATAAAAAAGCCGTCCGATTCAGATCGGACGGCTTCCCAATCAATTGTGTGTTATGAAAAAAAATTAAGTTGGGAGAGTCTTGAAACAAATGCTCTGTTGGCAAGTTGAGTTGGTCAGTCGGATTTACAGACGTTTGGTGACGTCGGTGACCAACTTTCCGTCGAAAAGACCGAGCGTGCGTCCTGCAAAGCCTGCATCGTGTTGTGAGTGGGTGACCATGATGACGGTTGTCCCTTCACGATTGAGTTCTTGAAGCAGGTTCATAACCTCCTGTCCGTTTTTCGAATCGAGGTTACCGGTGGGCTCGTCGGCCAGGATCAATTTCGGATTGGAGACCAGGGCTCGCGCAATGGCTACACGTTGCTGTTGTCCTCCGGAGAGTTGCTGTGGAAAATGGGCGGCACGATGAGCAATGTCCATACGTTGCAAAATGGCATTGACCCGTTTTTTGCGCTCCGAAGGTTTGACATCGAGATAGATCAATGGCAACTCCACATTCTCAAATACGTTGAGTTCGTCGATCAGGTTGAACGACTGGAACACAAATCCGATATGTCCTCGACGGAATTTGGTCCGATCCCGTTCGCGCAGATTTCCAACCTCCCGATCCAGCAGAAAATATTGACCACTGGTCGGATTGTCCAACAGACCGAGAATGTTAAGCAGGGTAGATTTGCCACATCCGGATGGCCCCATCACCGCAACAAATTCGCCCTCTTCTACTTCAAAAGACACGCCGTCTAAGGCGATGGTTTCGATCTCTTCGGTTAAGAAACTTTTTTTGAGCTCTTCAACTTTTAACATCGGCATAGTAGTAAGGTTTTATTGTGTTAGTATTTTTTGATTTTTATCCTATTTTCAGAAATACAAGGCAGACTGGAAAGAATTGTTGACAGTGTATAGAGTTTTTGTCAGTTAATATTGTGTTAGTGTTGGATCGAGTTGATCGGGTTTTCGTTGGCAGCTTTCCAGCTGCGGGCGGTAACGGTTCCGACAACAATGAGGCAGATGATCACCACAGCCAGGACAAATACCCACCAGGACATCGGCATGCGGGCCGTGAATCCGGTCAGCCAACGATTGACGAAGTAGTAGCTGATTGGAATGGCCACCGCTGCACAAATGAGCGTGATGCGCAGGAATTGCAGGTTGAACATCTCGAGGATCGACTGCACGGAGGCTCCATTTACCCGACGGATGCCGATCTCTTTGCGGCGGTATTGGGTCTCGAACAGTACCAAGCCGAATACCCCCATAATCGAGATCACCACCGAAAGCAGCGTGAAGATGGTGATCAGTTTGGCGAGGCGTTCTTCCGCTTCGTAGTATACTCCCAACTCCTCGTCAAACATTTTGACCTGGATCGTCTCTTCGTTGAGTGAAGGGTCGAATTCATGAACCGTTTTGTGGATGTAATCCATTGCCTCCCGATAGTTGGTCCCGGCAGCTACGCGGATATAGGCGTGAGAGAGTTGCGCCCATTGAATGGAATTGCTCACACAGAATGCAAATGGCGTGATCTGGTATTGTAACGGTTTGAAATGGAAATCCGCACAGAATCCGATTAAAGATGCTGATTCTAAAGGACCACCGTTGAACGTATTCTCTTCGAGATTGAATTCGAATTGTCGTTTGGCCTCTTCGTTGAAGATAAATACGCCGGTACGTTTCTCGTCATCTTTGGTGAAATCTCGTCCTTCGGCCATATCGATACCCATGACTTTCAGGAAATTCCATGATACGAAATAACAGGTGTGGCTGATCTTTTGGTCGTTATACGTATATGTCCAACTGGTTCTTTGTGGTGCAACAATATCTCCTTGTGCAAAGGTCACATCGACGATCATCGGGTTTTGTTTGAGTTTGGCCGTAAAGGCATCGATCGCAGCATAGCTTTTGAATGGCTTCATTTGCACCGTGAGGATCTCATCTTTGTTGAATCCCATGTCGTAGTTCATCATGTAGCTGTGTTGCAGGTTGATAAACAGGGTCACAATGATCAGTGCGGTCGAGATAACAAATTGAATCCCGATCAGGATGTTGCGTAAAAGCATTCCCGATGCAGAGGACTGAAAATTCCCCTTGGTCACTAAGGCCGGTGGAAATGAGGTGATGTAATAGGCCGGATAGAGACTGATGATAACGCCGATGAGTAAGACGATGCCGATTAAGACTATGGTTAGCATGAGGTTGTCAGCGGAGAATATGTCTGTTGTGATGTAGTCGGAGAGGGGAGAGTCTGCAAAGAGCAGCACTAAGACAGCTCCGATCAACAGGGCCAGGATGACCAGCCCGAGCGTCTCGGCAACGACACCTATCCGAAGGCGCAGGTTGGAGCTTCCAAATACCTTTCGGGTATTGAAGGCCCGAATTCTCGAAGGAACCAGTGCCAGGAAGAAGTTGAAAAAGTTGATGCCGGCAATGACAATAATCAAGATAGCAACGCTCAACAGGGTGTAGGTTGTAGTCAGATTACCTGTCTTTGCGGCAAATTCCACATTATTGCTGTGAAAATAGAGATCTTTCAGATTGTTCAGTCGAGAGGTATTGATTCCGAGCTGAAATTCCATCTCCTCGGGTGACATGCCGCTTTTCGTGTACTTGTCGCGTAGTTGGGTTAAGATCTTGTCGGTGACCGCTTTCGGGGAGGCTCCTTCTTGTAGTTGTATGAATGCGTTATAATTGCACTGGCCATGGCGGGTCTGCTCCTTGGGCGGCATGCCGAGGATTAGATTGCACTTGGATAGATCGCTTGGGGTAGGGATATCCTGATAGATCGCTACGATCGTAATCGGAGCCGTAATGTCAATGTCCATGAAATCGGCATTCGATTGGGTGTGCAAGACATCTCCGACCGAAAGTCCATGTTGTTTGGCGTAGGAGGCCGAAACAATAGCGGTGTTAGGTCCCGTAAACTGATCGAATGATCCGGCAACGGGAATGAGTCCGAATATATCCAGCCCTTCCCGTTCGCTGGCGGCGGTCGGAATATTCAGATTATAAACATTGTTGTTACGGTTGATGGTATAGTCCCGGATTAACATGTACGGACTGATTGTCGTAACCGCTACGATCTCAGGAATTCCGGCGCAGAGATCATCGGGCTCATAGCGATCCCATAGCGTAGTCCAACTCCCCCCTTGGCTTGGCGTCCTTTCTAACCGATAGATATTCTCAGCATTGGGGATTTTCCGGTTGTAGGACATGTCGAAATTGACCTGAACCAGGATCAGATAGGCCGACGCAAAGGCCAGTGCCATCCCGATAATATTCAGGACAGACGATGCCGTATAACGGCGCAGCAGCATGAGAAAATCGCGGATCATAGCAATAATCGTTTAGGTAGAGTAATTTAATAGATTTTATTTAAGCATCAGCACGTCGTGTTCTCCAAAATTGTCGTACGATGAGGTAATCACTTTTTCTCCAGGATCAAGCCCTTCGAGAACCTCGTAATATTGAGGATTTTGACGACCGATCCGAATCTTGCGACGGAACGCCTTGGTCCCTTCCGCATTCACAACGTAGATCCAGGAGCCACCCGTCAACTGGTAGAAGGATCCGCGTGGAATCATAACGGCCTCGGTCGGCTGTCCGAGTTGCAGGTTCAGGTAGTAGGTCTGTCCACTGCGAATGTTTTCCGGAACCTCGCCCGAAAAGACAAAGTCGGCGCGGAATTGTCCTTCACGTACCTCCGGATAGACCTTCCGCAGTACCATCTCATAGAGGTTGTCCTGTCGCTCGAAAGATGCCGTCAGTCCAATCGTGACCCGATCGATGTAGTGCTCATCGATTTGAGCCGTCACCTTGTAGGCTGAAAGGTCGTTGACCTGTCCGATTGCGGTGCCTTCTCCGACAGACTGCCCCAATACAACGTTTAGCATACCCACCTCACCATCAATAGGCGCTTTGATCTTCAGGTTATCGACTCGCTGCCGGATCAACTGCATGTTCAGGGACATCGAGCGAAGACTCTCTTCCATCTGCCCCACCTGATTCGAGCGGAAAAGCGAATCCTGGTACTGCTTCTCCTCATTCAGCGTTCGCTGATTCAGGGCCAGTTCATAATCCTCTTTCGACTGCATCCAATCCTCCTTGGCCAGCAAATTGTTCTTGTAGAGCCGTTCATTGCGCATATAAGCCCGGTATTTGCGGTCGACATCAATGTCGAGCTGCAGTCTGTCCTGTTTCAAGGTCAGACGTTCCTGCTCCATGGAGATCAACGTATTGCGCAGAATATTCTGTTTCTCGGCCAGGTCGGCTTCCGATTGCAGAATCTGCATGCTCAACGAGTTGTTAGACATCTCGACAATGACGTCCCCCCGACGTACTTTCGTACCCTCTTCGGCTACGATCCGTTCGACTACTCCCGTTTCCAGCGGCGAGAGTTGAACGGTGGTGATCGGTTGTGCTGTACTGGTCAGACGAACGTAGTCGTTGAATTCGCCCTTCTCGACCTCCGAAATGGTCACCACATCGGCGCTGACACGCAGTACGGATGCATTGCTGCGCAACAACAGTATGGCGACAAAGATTAGAAATATACCGCCAAACAGATAGGGCAAATATTTCTTTTGGAAAATCGCTTTCCATCCGGTCTTTTTTTCTCGCTTGATATCCATGGTATTTAGATTTACTTGTTTTTACTGGGTTGAGTTGTTCGGGAAAAATTCCCTATCGATATGGTTTTTGTAATTTCTTTGTGCTTCGCAAGGTTTTAGTGAATCAGCGGAACCCCATTGTAATAGTCTACTATGCGGCATTTGATGATGTATTGCAGGCGGGCGTGCAGCAGATCGGAACGGGCCTGCAACAGATTGTTCGCTGCAGTCTGCAAATCAATGGCGGTAACCATACCCTCCGAAAATTTTTGGGACACACTGCGGTAAGCCAGGTCGTTGGACTTCACCTTCTTTTGACTCATGACAAACTGCTTCCCAAAATTCTGCATCTCCTGATAGGTTTTGGCCACTTCGCTTTCCAATGCCCTGCGCTGCTCGGTATGGGCCAACAGTGCATTGTTGTACTGCAGTTTGGCTCGATGTTTGGCCACCCGTCGGCTCAATCCCGAAAAGATGGGAATCGACATCGACATACCGATATAATGGCCTCGGTTATTGCTCAACTGGGTCGTGTATTTGGCATAGTTCGAAGCTGCATCCAGGTTGATAAAATAGTTGGTGCTGAAACCTCCCGACAGACTGATCGAGGGAAGATAACGCCCTTTCGTACTTGCATAATTCAATTCGTAGTAGCGGCTGTTCATCTGTTTGGAACGTACCTGCGGATTGTACTCCAATGCATAACTCAAAACCTCTTCGAGTGTTTCGGTGACGAGGATTCCTTCAAAACCGATGTTGGTTTCGATCTCCAACGAGTCAGCTTGCGGGTAGTTCATCACCTTGCGCAGTTCGATTAATGCCAATGCCAAGTTGTTCTGTTGTTCGGTGAGCAGGTAATCGTAATTGGCAACCTGAGCCTCGACCTCCGCTACATCGGCCGGCGCTTTCAAATCGAGTTCGAACTGTTCCTGTACCTGTTTCAATTCCAACTGGCTGGTCGTCAGTTGCTCCTGTGCGATCTCTACCGTGCCGTAGTAGTACACAACATCGAAATAGGCCGACATTGTATTCATGGCGATCTGATCACGTGCCAGTTGCAGTTCCTCGACTCCCATGGCGCGCATCACCTTCATGGCGCGGATGGTGTTAATTGTCGATAATCCATTGAAAACCGTTAACGATCCGGATAAGCTGTACGAGTTGTTAAAGGTAGAGGTGGTGGTGTAGGTATTGGTCCCCGGGTCGATTGAACGACCGTAATTCAGGGTACCGCCCGTGGAGGCACTGATCGAAGGCATTGCTGATGCTATTGCTCCGATATAATTTTGTCGTGCATCTTCCACTGAAATCTCTTTTTGCTGAACGGTAGTCGAGTGTTCGATGGCATATTTCATGCAATCTGTTAGCGTCATCTTTTTTTGAGCATACAGAGGTGTCAATAATATTGACAGCGCGACGGTGAAAATGGCTGTTTTCATCTTATTTCTGGGTTAATTACCTTTCTGCCCGTATGTATCCCAAAGCTATGCCAAATATGTAATTAACTATATATCAGATATTTGTGAATTTTATGTGTCAATAAAAATGTCTATTATTTTTACAGAGCAATCAATTTTTTGTCACTTTTTGTGTCCACACGGGGAATTTGAGGGTATGAAAGGGTAAAGGACTGTGAAAAGAGATATCGCTGCACGCTCTTTATATGTGTTTTGTGCCATTCGTGGGGTGTTCGCAGCAAAAAGATGTGAGGTGTAGTGGCCTTTGGTAGGCGAGTGGGAAGGGGGAGAACTGCCGGTCTGCTGGTGGCACAGAGGGGGTGAATGATATGGCGCAGCATTCGGTTGGTGTCAGTCCGGTTGTTGCTGGTGATCGGTTGTGTGTGGCTGGAACGACTTGTGGCGTTGGGGAGAGTGTGCGTTGTTTGATGCGGGGACCTTGGATGGACGAGGTGGGTTCGGAGGAGGGGAATGCCGATAAGATGTGTGATAGTATAATGATTTGTTCGGTTTCGTGTCGGCCCAGTTAATTAGTTGCGTGGAGCAGGAACTTATCGCGAGGTCGGGATGAGTGAACGTTTTTGATGCAGAAGCGTGGTAGATCGGGAAAACAGATGCGCTTTTGGAATAGGCGATAACTAAATAAAAAAACTCTGACAGAATCTTCTGTCAGAGTTTTTTTAGGTTGGTTGGAAATTCCTATTTCATCGCTTCCAATGCACGTTTGGCAACTTCGTGTTCAGGATCGATTGCCAGGATCTTTTCCCAATATTTCTTCGAGTTTTCGATATCCTCTTTTACATAGTAGTAGTAACCCAGGTAACTGTAGCACTCAATGTAGATCTGAGGTCTGTCGTCACCCTGCGCATCCAGCACTTCAACCGTCTTCTCATAATAGGGTTTTGCCAAACCCTGATCGGTCTCGGGATCCAGAGCGGATTGTACACGGGCACGCCAGAAATAACCCAGGTAGCTGTCTGGAGCCTTCTCTGATACATAAGCGAACATGCTGTCTGCTTTGGCCAGATAAGCTGCCTTTTGTGCAGCATAATCGGTAGCTGCGGTGTCGAGGCTGTGAGCAGCATAGTAAGCTGCTGTTCCAAGATTGTAGTAATCGGTAACCTGTACCTCCTCTTGTGGCATGTTTTGGATGTAGAGGGTGAAGTTGGTAATGGCGTTGCCGTAATCGTTCATATCCTCATATGCGTTGGCAATCTCTTGGTAAAGAGCTACCTGTTTCGGATCAAGTGCCAATGCTTTCTGCAACTGAGCAATTCCACGTTCGTACTGTTTGTTTTTGATCAGCAGACGACCAAAATAGAGATAGTCCTGTGCGATATAATCTTTTTCCGGGAAACCTGCATTGAAGAAGGATTCAGCTTCACTAAGTGCTGCATCATCGTTTTTCAGATCGGTGTCATTGTAGAAAAGCAGACGCTGCAAAACCATGTTATTCGGATCTTTTTGCAGAGCCTTGTTTACGATCTCTTTAGACTTCTCATAATCCTTTTTGAAGAAAAGAATCGTTGCGTAGCGTGCATAGTCGCTTGACGAAACATACGGGTCGTTGATATACTCTGCATAGGCATCGGCCGCTTTCAGCAACTGACCCTCCTGGTAGTAAATCTCAGCCAGCTCACGGTGTGCAACAGCCGATGAGGGGTCCTGTGCCAACATACGGTTCAAAACGTCAGCTGCTACGGCTGCATTAATCGGGGCGTAAATACGGGCATATTTTACATAAGCCTCTTTGCAGTTCGGATCGAACGACAGCGCCTGCTCATAGTTGGCAGCTGCGCCGTTGTAATCTTTCTTGGCTGCCTGTACATCGGCCATCAGAACGTAGATGCTGGCCAATTTTTTATCCAGTTCACGGGCTTGGTTCAAGAACTCCTCAGCCTTGATCGGACGATCCTTGTAAACAGCCGCTGCAGCTACGAACAGCTCGGGATTTTTGCGGTTGACCTTATTCGAGAGAAGCTCTTCGAATTTTTTATCGGCCTCCAGAGGATCTTTCATCTTCAACAGTGAGAGATCTCCAATCATATTCAGCTGATAGGAGGGATCAGCCTGCAAGCCTAAGTTGTAATAGTAGGCAGCTGAATCAAGTTGGTTGGCCTCCTTGTAAATCTCACCGAGGTAATAGGCCGCTTCTGCCTTGTTGCCAGCACCTGTGGCGATATTTTGTAGCAGCATAGCCTTGGCAGGTTCGATTCGTCCAGTTTTGTAGAATTCGATCGCCTTGCTATTGTCTGCAAACAGGGCGGTTGCACCTCCTGCAAAAAGCAGGGTAGTGGCCAGCATGGTTTTCCGGATGTTCATAATGCGTGTTTGTTATTTAAGTTTCAGTGTTGTGTCTGTTATAGTTCATCCCGTACGTCAACCAGCCGGATTGCCTGTGTGGCTGGTACAACGCCTGATTTGAGCAGAATCCGTTGTCCTCGGTCTGAACAAACGTAGGTGGTAAATCCTGATGCCAACCCGTTGCGGGGATCGGTCAGCAGAATATAAACGTCGCGTGTCAGCGGATAACGTCCCAAAGCTAGGTATGCCTGAAACGGTTTGCAACTGTTGGCTACCATGGCCGGATTTTCCCGACTCAGGCGCATCACGTTGATCCGCTCCGAGAAGGAGAGATTGGTCGAATCCGCTTCGTTTCCGATCCAGCTTACCCCGATAATTCCCAAAGCATTGGGGGTTTTGGCGACATGGTCAATTACTTGCGGGTTGGTTCCCAAGGCTGTCAGCTCTTTGTAGAGCGGCTCTCCGTTGCAAAGCGAGTCGATCGCATAACGGACTGTGCTGGAGTTGGTGTTGTCGAATACCACCTGGATGTCTCCGAGCGTACTTTTGGGATCCAATTGGCTCCATTTGGTGATTTTGCCGGTGAGGATCTTGGTCAGATCGGGCACTGACAGAATCGTATCTGCATTCTGTTTGTGCGTGATGAGAGCGATCCCATCGGTCGCAATTTTAATCTGACGTGGAACCAGCTTTTTCTCGGCAAGACCGTTGATCTCGGCTTGGGTCAACTGGCGGGTGCTGACAGCCAGTCGGACACTATCTTTCAACAACAGATTGATGGCTTCGACTTCGCTGGTGTATTCCGGGATCAGACCGGCTGCAGGGTAAAGCCCTTCGTAAACATCGATCTCCTCCTGAATCAGTGGACGGAAACTCTCATCCACGCTAATTTTGATTACGCCGCTGGAGACCGTATCGGTCGGACCTTTGGCTTTGTTGCGGCAGGAGGAGACTGAAACTGCCACTCCCAGCAGCAACATAAGGGCAATATGTCTTGTCATGGTCATTTCGTTTTTATGTTTGTTACTTTTCGTCTTCGTAGGTTCCGTATTTACTGGCTCTGCCAATACGAATTTGCCGATAAAGACGGAATATTCCGTAAACTAAAAAAATGCCTCCCATCGTATAACGGATGGCGGGAGACATATTCTCCGTTAAGACATTGGAAAATAAAAACATATAGGCCATCCCCAAATAGAAGAAAAGCATGAAGATGCCGAAAGCATACATGATTAACTCTTTTCCTGTACGGTGTTGTGTCCGATTGTTATTTTCCATAGTTTGCTCCCTATCTATGCAAAGATACGAAATTCGCATGAATCCATATGACTCTGTAGAGAAAAATAGCGTTTCTATCGGTTATTTTCTCTTCTTAGTCCAGTTTTGCCCGCTTACGCTGGGTTCAACTGCGGTTCACCCCTGCTGGCCTGCCTGCGTGTGGAGACAGGGATAGAGCTTCTCTGCAAAGAGTATTCTTTTAACGAGACAGGGGGCTGAATATTGTCTCGTTTTAGGGGCCTGATGCAAAGAATCGTTGTTGGGGGGGGACGTACTGCAAGGATCCTGCCCCCTCGGTCTATGCCGTAACCGATTGTGAATCTGCAATAACCGGGATGGAGGTAAGGCGTTCTCGAGTGAGGGTTGATCCCAAAATTCGTTCATCAAATTTTGAAGGTTACCGGTACGAGGTAGTAAACTGGTACGGCAACCCCATTGTGTCGGCCGGGAATCCATTTCGGCATGGACTCGATGACACGAATGGCCTCCCGGTCACAAAACGGATAAAGCCCTTTAATCACCTCGGCGTTGGTAATGGTCCCGTCCGGTTCCACCACGAACCGGACGATTACTCTGCCCTGAAAGCGTTCCCGTATGAAATCGGGTGGGGGCTGTAGATGGCTTTGGATATATTGCATCAAGGCGCGTATCCCTCCCGGAAATTCGGGCATCTGCTCAACCGTTTGGTAAATTTTTCGTTCGTTTGCCTCCTTATCGGCCGGTTGCAACGGTTTTGTCAATTGGGGGTGTAAGGTAATTGGTACCCGATAGTAAACCGGAACCGCAATGCCGTTGCGTTTTCCGGGAGTCCATCGAGGCATCGATTGGATGATGCGGATCGCCTCCTGGTCACACTGCGGATCGATACCGCTCAGGATCTTTATATCGCTGAGCTCCCCCTCTTCACCCACTACGAACTGTACAATAACTCGACCCTGAATTCCCTGCTCCAAGGCGCTCTGTGGATAACGTAAGTTGTCCCGGATGTACTTCAACATTGCAGCATCGCCGCCCGGGAATCGGGGCATCTGCTCGACCACGTGGTACACCTCGCGAGAGGGCAACACAGTCGATTCTTGTGGTGCGGCAGTTGTTACTCCCTGGCCGGGTGTGCCGGATGCTTGCATGCCGAAAACTGATCCATTCCGGTTAGAGCTTCCCTGCGGGTCTGCTTGACAGCTGTCTGCAGAGAGAACAGCGGCTGCTCCTGTGATCAGCAAGAGCATTGTTGCTTGCATGGTTTTGTGGAGGTTCATAGCTATTGGGTCTTAAATGGGTGGTACGGTCTGAATCCGAATTTATGTCTGTGTATGGACCCTAATCCGAATCTGTATCTGTATCTGTATCTGTATCTGTATGCATGGTTCTATCGTTGTCCGATGACATCATCAAACTGCGGCCCTTACTCCAATCGAAATATTTTTGCGATACTTTTTTACTATCGGCCGCCGATTATTTTGTGACATCGCAAGAACGACACGTTCGTTGGTCTTCTGCTGGGTTGGGGGCGGATTAATAGTTGTGGTTGATGTTGTGGTTGGGTGCCTCCTCTTATCTATCGTGTTGCGGCTCTGCTGTCTTTTGCAGGGGTGTGGCGTTTGGCTCTATTTCAGTGTGAGGTGTTGTTGGGGGCGCAGAGCGTTCTCGCTGAGAAAATTTCCACTCCGAACATGGGGGCTTGACGTCGTAACGAAGGCGTGTGAAATGTGCAGGGCTTTGATCGCTTGTGCTTCCGGGCCCTAGTTCGCATCATTCATGCTGTTAATATAGTAAAAATGTATGTATCATGCAAATATGTCCTGCAAGGATGAGAAATCGGACAATGGGGGCGTGGAGAGCCGATGACAGTGTGGAATGTGAATTGAGCAAGGATTGTGGTGAGGGGCGAGAGGAAGAGGAAGAGGGGCGGCCTTCGAGATGGAATACCCCGGGGGCCTGTCAGCGATGCTACTCTGCGTTCGGGATAGGGATAAAAAAATACCGGACATCCTTTGCGGGATGTCCGGTATTTTTTAGTGAATCAAATTCTATCGAAGAATTTTGAAGTTTACCGGTACTCGGTAGTAAACCGGTACGGCTACACCGTTGTGTTTACCAGGGATCCATCTTGGCATCGACTCGATCACACGAACGGCCTCCTGGTCGCAAAGACGATCGACGCCTTTCAGCACCTGTACGTTGGTTACGTTACCATCTTTGCCAACCACGAACTGTACGATAACTCGACCCTGAATGTTGTTCTCCAAGGCAGCCTGCGGATAACGCATGTTGTCACGGATGTATTTCAACAATTCAGCATCACCGCCCGGGAACTGAGGCATCTGCTCTACAGTGTGGTAAATCTCCTGTTTCTTCTCTTCTACAGGCTCTTTAACCACGGTCCGGATATCGGCAATATCTTTACCGTTGATATCATCGGTACCTTTGATATCGGCGATAGAGATGGCAGTCTTGCTGTCGATCAGGTCCTCCTGAGTCTTCATCTCATCAGCCTCGGTCACCTCTTCGTCCTTCTTGATTACCGGGGGGGTAAACTTGATAGAACTCTTCAGTGGGGGAGGGGGAGGAAGATCCGGTTTCTTCAGCTGCTGCTGTTCCGGTTCTTCGGTTGTTTTCAAATCTGCCAGAGTGGTGACCTCTTCCATTACCTCTTTCTGCTGTCTGTCAGCAACTGCTTTCAACAGGAAGGGCAGGGAGAAAGCGATCACGACGAAGATCATGACGATAATCAAAGCTTTGGTGTGACGTGACGAGGTGTTTTGACGCATGTCATACGCACCGTAGGCTTTGTTCTTACCCTCAAATACCAACTCGCACCACTCTCTCGAAGTCAAATCTATTTTAGCCATTTTCTTTCGGTTTAATGTGTGTTAGTTGTTATTTTGAGCGGTCAATCTGATTGGTCAATCCACCTTTGCTAAGCAGGTTTTCCATCAAGAATTTATCGCCATCCGTAATATCGACGATCGCATACTTGCTGATGTTGCAGATATGCATCTCGTCCAGTACATCGATCAAGTTTTTGTAGCTGGCTTCATCCGTGGCCTTGATCAAAACGATCGGTGAGGTCTTTTCGGTTTTGCGCAACTCGGCAACTTTTTCATCGTACTGCTCTTCTGTGAGACGGTTTTCAGCTTTGTCCTTTTTGAGCTCGTCCATCTTGGCTACCACCTCTCTGTTGCGGTTGAGCAACAGTGCACGCAAACCATCTGCTTTGTAAGAGGTCTCCTTCAAAGAGGTGTAATCCTCATAGCTCGGTTCGCCTGTGTAGTAGAACAACTGGTCGTCGCCGCCCAACAGGACGGTAATTGCACGCGATGCCTGTACTTTGTTCTGCTCCTCTTCCGACACCTTGTCGTTAGACGGCATACTGATTTCCATGGTCTGCGGCTTACTGAGGGAGGTACACAGCATGAAGAAAGTGATCAACAACATGTTCATATCCACCATCGGGGTAAAGTCCACGCGGATGGTCATTTTCTTCTGTTTGCCTTTCTGCTTCCCTCCGTTATCTTTTTGTTGTACTTCAGCCATATTGCTTATTTTACTTTTTTCCGATTAACGTTTACATGTCTTTGGAAACGACTTTGAGGGAAGTGATCAGGTTATACCGGTTTTCGCGGATATCCTGTAGAGAGGACATAATCGTTTTGATCTGTGCATAGGGAGTCGTCTGGTCTGCCTTGATGGCAATACGCAGACTCTTGTTCTGCTCGCGGGCAATCTTGACCCACTCCTTGAACTGGTTGTTGGTGCTGTCGGTCGGGATTCCCAACGCGGGCAGCTGTTTGTCCTGCTCTTCGGAGGAGAGATCCAAGAATGCTTTCATCTTTCTGATGTCGACGCCGAATGAGTTGGCCAATTTGAATTTGTTCAGCTCCTCATTCGTGAACGATACGCCGTACTGTTCACCCATCTTCTCCAAAACTGCTACACGGTCATCCTGGCGGTCAAGGCTCATGAACACCTTGCCTTTGGGGTCTACCAGGATCTGCAGGATGTTGGTTTCGGGGATTTTGATCTCCGAAACGGATCCCGGCGTATTCACCTGGACAGGCTCCTTCTGGATGAAGGTTGACGTCAGCATGAAGAAAGTAAGCAAAAGTACGGTCACATCGCTCATGGCAGTCATGTCGATGAACGTACTTTTTCTTTTTACTTTTACTTTAGGCATAGCTAAACGTGTCTGATGGGTTTATTTGTGGGCTACGTTGTAAGCGGCAACGATGGTGAAACCTACTTCGTCGATGCTGTAAGTCAGTTTGTCGATTTTGCTAGTGTAGTAGTTGTAAGCGATAACGGCGCAAGCACCAGTTGCGATACCGAATGCGGTGTTGATCAAGGCCTCAGAAATACCGGTTGACAGAGCGATTGAGTCAGGAGCACCGGCATTTGCCAAAGCGGCGAATGAACGGATCATACCGATAACGGTACCGAGAAGTCCGATCAACGTACCCAGAGTGGTCATGGTAGCGATAACCGGCAGGTTCTGCTCCAGAGTAGGCAACTCCAGTGCAGTAGCCTCTTCCAAACGTTTCTGAATAGCTGCAACACTCTGCTCTTTGTTCAGGGTGTCATCTTTTTCTACCTGAGCGTAGGTCTCCAAAGCTGACAGAACAACGTTTGCAACTGAACCACGCTGTTTAGCGCACAGTGCACGAGCACCTTCCAGGTCATTTTTCTCGAGGCAATCTTTTACGTTGCGAACGAATTTGGTCAGGTTACCTTTACCATTGGCTTTGCGGATAGCGAACCAACGCTCAACGCTCAGTACCAATACGGTCAGGAACATGGTCTGCAACAGAGGCACGATCACACCACCTTTGTAGATGGTACCCAGCAGGTTACCCTGAAGTGGCTGGTTGTTAGGATCACCACCCTGGAAGTTGTCTGGGTTACCGAAAACGAAGTTGAACAGGCATACTGCGATGATGAAGCAAATCAGCAGAACAACACCGGCAGAACGTACGCCGCCTACAGAATTCTTTGCAGGTTTAGAAGATTTTGTTTTCATGTTTTAAGTATTGATTGGTTTGTTTGGTTTGGTTGTTTTTTCTTTTTCTTTTTTGCAAGTTAAAAGTTTTATTTTAAGAATTGATCAATTTTCTGTCTTTCTGTTGGGAAAAATACAAAACTTTAGTCTTAACGACAAAATTGCACAAAATTCTCCCTTTCAGATTTCAGTGTGTCAAAAGTAATTCTTTTTTCGTAAAAATCACCACTTCCCCTCCGATAAATCATCTTTTTTATCTTCGAGTGAGAGCGTTTATAGGTAGTTTGGATTGCATATTTGCAATACTTAGCGTATTTTAAAATGTTGTATTTTTGTTTGCTCCGATCTGTTGTTATTTACATAACAACTTGAAGATCGGATATATAATGCATTTTATGATGGTTGATCAATTATTGACTTATCTCCAGAAACATTATCGTCCGGAGGATTATCCCGTGATTCGAGCTCAGTATGCAGATTTTGAGTCAAGAAAACCGTTTGCTGGATTAAAAATTTTGGAGGCGACACCCCTTTTTTTTAATACCATCGCAAAATTTTTACCATTAATTGCCGGTGGGGCCCAGGTGACGCTCTCCCATATCGAGGGGGTTCCGTACGATCCGGCCTTTATCGAATGGGCCGAGCGGATCGGCCTTCAGGTGGCCCGCCAAAAGGGGGAAGGATACGATCTGGTGTCGGATTGCATCGGGTTGCACAGCGACCTGCATCCCCGGTACGGTTTTGCCGAGTTGACCCACTCCGGTATCGCCTATTATACCCATTCTGCAAAGCCCTGCTTCAATACCGACGGGAGCCGTGTGAAGCGGATCGAAGGGGCGCTCGGAACCGGTGACGGATTGATTCGGGGATTACAGCTGTTCGGTCAGCGTGTGGAGCCTTCACAACGGTGGTTGTTGTTCGGATTCGGCAAGATCGGCAGTGGGGTAGGTATTAAATTGAAAGCGACCGGGGCACAGGTCGAGGTGGTCGAGTCTCGATCGATGCGTGATCGCCTGCAACAGACTCCGGTCGGGGCGTTTCCCTTCATCGATATGACCGATCGGGAGGCTGTGGTTGCTGCAGTGCAACGTGCAACCCATATCGTAACGGCGACCTCTGTGGCCGGTGTAATTAGTCGTTCTTATCCTGTCGAGCCGTTTTTGCAGGGGCAGGTATTGGTGAATATCGGAGCCGAAGATGAGTATGGAGAGAAATTTCCGGAGTCAGCGGTCTTGAATCGTAAAGTGGCGATCAATTTTGCCCTGGAGGAGCCGACCCATTTGCGCTATATCGAAACCACATTCGCTCTGCAGAATGCCGGGTTGGAGTGGATTCTGCACCACCCCGAAGCACACGGTATCGTCACCCCCTCCGAAACGATGCAGGAGCAGTTGCTCGACATCGTGCGCCGTGAAGGGGCCATCGCTGACGAATTGCAACTGATCGGGTTGTAATTTTGCCTCTGGCGGTGGAGGGTATCGTTTGCGGTGCTTTGCATGCGTTTGTTGGAATTGAATCGTGCCAATCAATTAAACCCCGTCCGTGATCGGTGATCGCATCTGGACGGGGTTATACTTATATAATGTATGTCTATATGTATGTCGATGATTGGCTCGGAATACCAAGTTGATTGGCCCTCGCATCTGGAGTGAGGTGCCAGAGGCCACCTCAGATCGTCGGCTGTTACAAACTTTTCATTCGGGAGCGGAGGGCCTGTTCTGCGTCGGCGGTCCAGTAACCACAATCCAGTTCGATAAACACCGAAGAGTAGGGGGTGCGGGATTGCGTCTTGAGTACCACCGTGGTGAACAGTTTGGAGGCAGCGTCAATTTTGGCAAATACCTCTTCGTGAAGAATCGTATTCACCTGGGCCCCCTTGAGCTCGTCGAAAATATCCTGCCGGGCCTGTTCGGCTCCCGGACAAATCTCATCGGAAAGCGCATTCAGCTCCAAATCGGTATAGTAGATCGGTTTGACGTGCGGGGCTTGGTTGAGCAGAGTGATCAGCTCGTTGAGTACCGTGGGCAGCGGCTGTCCGGTGTCGATCGTGATAATGCCCGGCGCACTTTGCAGCGGGTAGGCCTGGTCAACGACCAAAATCCAGTTGCGATGGCCCAATTTGGGTAACAGTTGTTCAAATTCTTCTCTCCACATGGTATCGGTTGTTTGGCTATTGGGGTCCGAACAGATTGCGGTTGCGTTGGGCATTTGTTGCCGGCATCCTGTGAGGAGAATTCCCAGCAGGATGCAGTAGAAGCCCCTGGATCTGATTCGAAACGGATTCATAATGGTATGGTATGGATGCAGTGCCCGACCTGGAGCAGCATTGACAACGTAACATGCTGCTCGCGACAGAACCTCGAAGAGCAAAACGGCTCTTGGGGTTGATAGAGGTCGTTTAGGCCCGGGCTTTGGCTGCGATGCGGCGATCTTTGTGGTGGATTGTGTGGCTGCGGTAGCCGTAGAAGATGATCACCACAAAGCAGATCAGCGGCAGAATGAACGATACATTCACGGCCGGCATGCCGAGCAGAGTTCCCTGGTCGATGATGGCGGCCTGTGCCGGCGGCATGATGGATCCGCCCAGAATGGCCATAATCAGACCTGCTGCGCCGAATTTGGCATCGTCACCGAGCCCCTCCAGGGCAATTCCGTATATGGTTGGGAACATCAAGGACATGCAGGCTGAAACACCTACCAGACAGTACATGCCGTATATGTTTTGGAAGCCGATCACCCCGGCGGTCAGGACCACTCCGGCTACGGCGAAGATCATCAATAGTTTGCCCGGCGAGAAGTATTTCATCAGGGAGGTGCAGATGAATCGGCTGACACAGAAGATGGCCATGGCGGCAATGTTGTACTGTTGAGAAAGCACCTCGGCATCCTGCTCCTCCATACCCATGTGGGTGAAGACCCGGGTGCCGTACTGAATAATAAAGGTCCAGCACATGATCTGAGCTCCGACATAGAAGAACTGGGCGATCACCCCTTCCCGATAGCGGGGGATGGCCAAGATCCGTTTCAGGACCTGTCCCAGATTCATCGAGTGGTCTTTATCCCCGTTTTTGGGCATCTTGGTGAAGTAGATCAGGAAAAAGAGGGCTAAGATGACCAATCCCACAATGACATAGGGGGTAATCAGTACGTTCAGGTCGGCGGCTTTGAGGGCTTCGAATTCGGCATCGGAGAGTTGTGCCCGTTCGGCCGTATCGAGTGGGCTCATGCGGGCCTGGATGAACTCCATGGCACAATACATGCCCAGCAGTGATCCGATTGGGTTGAAGGCCTGAGAGAGGTTCAACCGTCGGGTTGCGGTGGCCTCATCACCCATGCTTAAAATATAGGGGTTCGAGCTGGTCTCGAGGAATGAGAGGCCGCAGGTAAGGATAAAATAGGCAATTAAAAATGGGAAATAGAGTCCTGTCTTGCTGGCGGGGATGAAGAGCAGGGCACCGCAGGCATAGAGGGCAAGTCCTACCAGGATTCCCGTTTTGTAGGAGTATTTGCGGATGAAGAGTGCTGCGGGGAAGGCCATGGCGAAGTATCCGCCGTAAAAGGCCAATTGTACCAGAGCGCCGTCGGTGGTACTCATGCGGAAAATTTTGGAGAAGGCCTTCACCATGGGATTGGTGATGTCATTGGCGAAACCCCAGGCGAAGAAAAGAGAGGTCACCAATATAAATGGCAACAAGACTGATCTGGCGACCAGTTTAGAGTTTTGGCTCATGTATAATTTAGATTAGGTTGTTTGTTTTTGGCGAGAACAAATTTAACCGAAACAACTTGTTTTAACAAGTATCTGTTCCGAAAAGTGACGAAAAAAATTGGCCTGTCTGCCTGAAATTCCGTCCGATTTTGCCGATCGTGAATTGGAAAAAACGGGGCTGCTCCCTGCTCCGACGAGTGATGCAGAGCCTCTGGTCCAAGCAGACAAGAGTGGCCCGCAGGTGAACTATTTTTTTATTGAGTACCTTACCAGATATGATGCCGGTCTCCCTTTTATTGATTTTTTTTGTTTGGGGAAAGGCTCAATTTTTTATTGTGTGGATCGTATGTGGGTCGGGTGGTGATTGGGCTTTGGGGCGTTTGGTTATGGGGACTAAAGGTTCCGTCCTTATCGGTTCGTTATCGGCTCTTTTATTGGGAAACTGTGGAGCTTGGGAGCGGATTGGATGTCTGATTAGGGTTATAGGGTGGGTCCAGTCCCTATTGGGGGCTTATGGGTTTGTCGTAGGGTTTGAATGAGGGGGCGATGCTAAGGCGCTGGGGCAAGAACGGATCGGCCGGTCGGAAAAGCTCGGCAAAGCGAATAAGAAAATCGGCCCACAAGCTGGGAACCTGGCGGTTTTTTGTACATTTGTAAGAGAGCTGGTCTCGGCATCGAATCGAGCAGGTGCCTGCTTGTTCGTTGCGCGAGCATACCCTCGGCATTCCCAAGCAGGAGAGGAGCCGCCTCAACGGTATTGAATTGAAAAATACTCTCCCCCAAAAAACGCAATATACATTGCCAATATAATGCAGAAGGATCTACTATCTCAATAAGACGATTTGATATAATAAATACTACAATGAAAATGTGCGGTGGCGACGTGCGATAGGCTCCAAGCAGCTATATAGATGTGCTGCGCAACGCCGTCACGTCCTACGCTGCAATTTCATGTCGCATAAACTCTCAATAACACTGTCGGGAAGGGACAGAGCCTAAATTTAACTATGGTACAACATACAATTACCCCACGGACACAACCCCTGCGTGCGATCGATTACCGGAACCTGATGAGCCGTCGCATTCGAAGTATTTTGTTGATTTGTAGTAGCTACGATGCCTATACACTCGAAGAGGACGGGCGTCTGGAGGTGCAGATCAACCGGGAATACATGGAGTTGAATCTGAGTAATCCCCCTTCGTTTACGCGCGTGAGCAGTGCGGCCGAGGCGATGGAGGTGTTGAAGCAACGCAACGATTTCGATTTGGTGATCAGCATGTTCAATGTCGGAGATTTGGATGTGTTCCATTTTTCGAAACAGCTCAAAGCCCTGCATGCCGACCTGCCCTATGTGCTGTTGATCAACTATTCGAAAGACATATACCGACGCATCGAACAGGAGGACCGTTCCGCCATTGATTACATTTTTTGTTGGCATGGAAATGCCGATCTGATTTTGGCGATCGTCAAACTGATCGAGGATCGGATGAATGCCGATAACGATATTCTCGGGGTGGGGGTGCAGTCGATTCTGCTGGTCGAGGATTCGATCCGTTACTATTCGACCTATCTGCCGGCAATCTATCGGTTGGTCTTGCAGCAAAGTGCCGAATTCCTCAAAGAGGCCCTCAATGAACAGCAGCAGATGTTGCGGAAACGGGGACGCCCGAAAATCTTATTGGCCACCAACTACGAAGAGGCGGTCATGCTGTACGAACGGTACAAAAGTAATCTGTTGGGGGTGATCTCCGATGTGGGCTTTGTCCTGCACAAAAACGACCCTTCGGAAAGTGAAAAGCTCGATGCCGGAATCGATCTTTGCCGTCTGATCCGGAATGACGATCCGCATATGCCGTTTCTGTTACAATCCTCCCAGGAGAGCATGCGGGCAACGGCGCAAGAGCTCGGGGTTGGTTTTGTCGTGAAATATTCGAAAACCCTCCTGATCGAATTGAGCGACTACATCAGTGAAGAGTTTGCCTTTGGGGATTTTGTCTTTCGGGATCCGAAAACCGGCGAAATTATCGGCCGGGCACGTGATTTGCGTGATATGCAGCGGTTGGTACAGGAGATTCCCGAAGATGTCCTCCTGTATTATACCTCTCGAAACCGCCTCTCGAAATGGATGTATGCACGAGGGCTGTTCCGTCTGGCCGGAATGTTCAAGGCGGTTACCGAAAACCACTTCTCGACCGTGGCAGAACTGCGGGAATTTATCTCCAAGGCGATTGTCGAATATCGTATCGTACAGGGGCACGGTGTGGTGGCTCACTTCGATGCTGAGACTTACAACCGTTACATCTGGTTCGCCCGGATCGGAGAGGGGTCGCTGGGTGGAAAAGCTCGTGGTCTGGCCTTCATTAACAGCATGTTGCAACGGTTTAACCTCTACGATAAATACGAGGGCGTAAAGGTGATGCTTCCCCGGACGGTGGTGGTGGCAACCGACTATTTCGATCAGTTTATCCGTGATAACGGTTTGATGTATGTCATCAATTCCGATGTCAGCGACGAGGAGATTCTCTCCGAATTTGTCAGCTCACGTCTGCCCGAGGCGCTGGTCATTGACTTGAGAGCCTACATTCGGACCGTGAGCGGGCCGTTGGCCGTCCGCTCCAGCTCCAAACTGGAAGATTCGCACTATCAGCCCTTTGCCGGCATCTATTCGACCTATATGATCCCCCAAACCAAAAATGAGGATCAGATGCTCCGCCTGTTGGGGAAAGCGATCAAAAGTGTCTATGCGTCGGTCTATTTTGCGGCCAGCAGGGCCTACATCCAGGCCAGCTCCAACCTGTTGAGCGAAGAGAAGATGGCCGTGGTGATTCAGGATGTGTGCGGCACGGAGGATAGCGGCTACTTTTTCCCCACCATTTCGGGGGTGGCCCGCTCCCTCAACTACTATCCGATCGGCGACGAAAAGCCCGAAGACGGGATTGTCAATATGGCCTTCGGATTGGGTAAACTGGTGGTGGAGGGGGGACAAACCCTCCGCTTTTCGCCCCACTATCCGCATAACGTGTTGCAGCTGTCAACACCCGAATTTGCCCTGCGGGATACCCAACGGATCATGTATGCGTTGGACCTCCGGCCCGAGGAGTTCAAAACCTCACTCGATGACGCCGTGAACCTCCAGTGCTTCGAAATCAATAAAGCCCGCCATTTCCGTAACCTGCGTTATGTCGCTTCCACCTGGGACATGCAGAACCAGCGGATTTCGGACAGCAGCTTTGAGGAGGGACGCAAGATCATCACCTTCTCTCAGATCCTGAAATACGATACGATCCCACTGGCCGAAATTCTGTGTGACATGCTGGCTTATGGCGAGCAGGAGTTGCGCTGTCCGGTCGAAATCGAGTTTGCGGTCAATATGGATGTACCTTACGGCGAGGATAAGATTTTCGATCTGCTGCAGATTCGCCCAATCGTGGAGAGCCCTTCAAACAGTTCGCTCGACTGGGATCAGGTGAATCCGGAGGGAGCACTGATTTATGCCGAAAGTGCCCTTGGTCTCGGGCTGATCGAGGGGGTGAGCGATGTGATCTATATCCGTCCCGACCGGTTCGATGCCTCCCATACCCAGCAGATGGCCGAAGAGGTCAACCGGCTCAATACCCAAATGCGCAACGAGAATCGCTCCTATGTGTTGATTGGACCGGGACGCTGGGGGTCGAGCGATCCGTGGCTGGGCGTACCGATCAAATGGCCGCATATCTCCGAAGCCAAAGTGATTGTCGAGTGTGGGTTGGAGAATTTCCGGGTCGAGCCGAGCCAGGGAACTCACTTCTTCCAGAATTTGACCTCGTTTGGCGTGGGGTATATCACGATCAACCCCTTCCAGGGGGATGGCTGTTTCGATGTGGCACAGCTCGAAGCGTTACCGGCCCTGTACGAAAGCGAACATATCCGGCATGTGCGATTCAACGCCCCGCTCTACATCTTTGTGGACGGACGTAAAAATCGGGCAATTATTCATCAGGAAACAGACCAAAAATCTACTGCTGAGAGTTAATAGTTAAGAATGTTGTAGTATATGTGCTGATTCTTTTAAGGAACTATTGAAAGTTCAATAACTTATATATTTGTACAATGGTAGAGGTAATACTCTGCTATTGTGTTATTTGTCGAGTCATGATCCGAGCTTCCAGGAATGGGGATCGTAGGCTTGGGTAAGCAATCTTAACCATGAAGAGACTACTGATAGGTATTTTGATCTCCGGGGTGTTGTGGGGATGCAACCAATCGGATGCTGTGGACCCGGATGGAAGTAATGAGGTGCAAATTACCAGCCGGGTGATGACTCGAGCCGGACTGGACCAAGGTTTTGAGGTCGGAGACAACATTGGCCTCTATATGACGGCCGAAGCGTTCCGTTCAGCGGGTTTCAGTCGGGCGGATCAAAGTTGGTTGCGTAACCACCCCTTTGCCTTGCAGGCTGACAATAGCTGGAAAGCCTGGTATGCCGCCCAATGGGAAAATCCCAGCGCTGTTGCGGATGCGGTCGGATATTACCCCTATGACGAGACAAATTTTGAGGTTACGGAGCTGAAACAGTTGCCGTGTCGGGTGGCTGCCGATCAGCGTACACTCGATTCGTTGCGATATAGTGATTTTCTGTGGGCGCGTACCGATGGGGCCAGCCAGAAAGATGGCCTTTTGTCGTTGGCCTTCCGGCATCGGATGAGTAAGGTGATCTTTCGTTTGCAGGTGACCTCGAGCAATGATCAACTCGATCTGAATAAAGTTCATGTCTGGTTTTATGATGTGTGCACGGCCGCCACAGTGGACCTGAATTCGGGAGAGGTTACTGCCGTCGCAAACAGTAAAAAGGATGTCGAGGCCTACTACGATCCTGCAACAGCCCAGGTTGTGGTGATGCTGATCCCGCAGACCTTGTCGGCAAACAGCCGCGTGGATTTCTTCTTTGGCGATGAAACCAGTTTCAGAGCGGTCGAGTATCGATTCAACGAGGAGGTGACACTCGCCTCAGGAAAAGAGTATTTGATCGATTTTGTTCATCAATTTTAATCCGAACGGTTCATGAAAAACATAAAGATATTATCTCTTCTATTGGGTGTGACCATTGCCGGTACAGGACTTTTGTACGGCTGCTCTTCGGGTGGTGATTCGGATTCAGACGGTTCCGGAGGCTCCGGCGGATCGGGAAACTCAGGCGATCAGGAACAGATCGTGGAAATCGCCATGGAGCCGTTGAATCATATTTTTAAGGCCGAAGGGGGTACAACCCAATTCAACGTCATTTGCAAAGGGAAATGGACCATAGTGCCCTCGGACGATTGGTTCAGTGTCGAACCGCAGGAGGGTTTTGGCAATGGATCGGTACGGGTAACGGCGAATGCCAATGTTTCGGAGGTGGAACGGATGGCCTATCTGCTGGCTGTATCCCAATCCGGCAATGAAGCACATGTCGAACTGTTTCAGGAACCGGCCGAAGTACTCTCTGAAGTCGCTGTCGAAGTGGAGTGGAGCGATTTCTCGTTAGGGGATGCAGTGGGGATATTTATGGTCAACCATGCAGCGGACGGAGCGTCGGTGCCGATGCCTGACCTCGCAACCAATGCGGTAAATAATGCCCGCTATGCGCTGACTGATGCAGCTGTCTGGGAACCGTATATGTCGGTTTATTGGCAGGATAGCCATACCGTTGCAGATGGATATCTCTATTATCCCTGGGGAGAAATCTCTACCAACGACCCCGAGGCAATGCCGATGGCTGTGAGTACAGACCAAACCGACCCGCAGAATTATCAGAGTTCCTGCATTTTATACGGCTCTGTCTTTGATGTGGAGCCTGGAGCACCTCTCCATTTTGTCCCCTCGCTGCTCTCCGCAAGAATCAACGCTGAGATCACCCTGACCGCTGATGTGCAAAATGCCTATCAAATTCAGGGGGTGACATTCAGCGGGTTGCAAACGGAAGGAACCCTGAATTTCCACACCGGCAGTTTGACCTCGGCCGGTACCCCTGCCGATATTCAAGGGTATCTGACAGCGGACCAGATCTCGAAATGGCACGCCGTAGTAGCCGTACCTCCACAAACGGTCGGTCAACTGCATGTCATCGTCACCTATAAGAATCGTTTCACGGCACAGACCCTGCAACGGGAGTATGTGGTGCGTGATCTCACGTTGGTCTCCAACCAAAGTTATGGGATCTCGCTGGTGTTGGATAAAGAGATGGATCCCGTAGAGATCAGCGACATTCAGGTGTCGCAATGGGGTGAAGGAGGTTCTTTCGATTTGGATTTTGAATAACGATGCAGATGAAACGAATATATGGTTTAGTAGCGGGACTCCTTATACTGACGGGATGCAGTAAGGAGGAGCAGGTCGGTGATGCCGGCAACGGTGATCGCATACAGTTTGGCAAGGCCATGTTGGTCTCTGAGGCGGGTGTATCGGAGTGTAACGGGACCTCTTTGGGTGTTTCGCTCCTCTCGCCCGGTGGCGTGCTCGATCCGACCCAAACGGGATACAACGTTGAATTGCAGTACACCGACAACGGATGGGTTTCACAACCTGCTCTGCGGTGGACCGACAACGCGGAGGGGACGGTTTGTGATTTGATTGCCTATGCCCCCTACACATCCGCTATTACGGATCCGGCGGCAGTGGCTGTGGAGGTGGCGGCAGACCAAAGTCAACCGGGAGCCCCTCAACAGAATGATTGGCTTTATAGCCGTAGCACAGTGACCAAGAACAGTACGGATAGTCCGATTCAGCTCGAATTGAAACATGCCTTGAGCCGTTTGGTGTTTCAAGTGATTTTTGATGGGGATTACGCCACAGTGGCCGGCATCGAGGCGTTGACCGTATCGTTGAAAAATACGGGAACGATCAACCTCAATGACGGAACCGTGTCGGTAGCCGATTCAAAAGCGGAGATGTCTCCCTGTCTGCTTCAGAATACCGTGGCCGGTGTCAGCCAACTCTATGAGTTGACGGTTTTGCCGCAAGAGGTCACGGCGGAGGAGTTTTTTATCTCGTTTAAGGTGAATGGTAAATCGTTTGAAAAGGCGGTGACTGCACAGTTTGAGCCGGGAATGTGCTATACCTACCGGTTGCGAATCGGTCAGGATAAAGATCCGGTATTGATGGCGTTGGTTCCGACGTCAATCACGGAATGGGACGAACAGAAGATCGATCTTCCGGATCAGGGCGTTACCGAAGGGGAGTATCAGGCAGGGGATGTATGGCCCAATGCGGAGAACCCAATTGCCTATGTGGTACGGGCCCGGAGCGCGCAACATCCTGGCTTGATGGTGACCATTCTGGATAAACGTGACATCTCTTTTAAGACCGGAGGTGGATTGTTTAATACGTTGGCTTACACCGATGCTGCTGGAAACGTTCGGCAAGCGGCCTCAAACCGAACCGATGGACAGGCCAATCTGCAAACGATGGAGCTCTGTTTGAAACAGAGCAATCCTACCACCACATGGGACCAGTTGCCGATTTTGAATTTCAGTCGTACATTGGGTAAAGATTGGTTTATCCCGGCGGTCGATCAATGGCAGGAGATTTTGAATCAGATTGAACCGGATGTCTGGACCGATCTGTTGACGAATTATTGGACCAATCAAGTGTTGACGTGGCTACAGCCGCTGCCCGATTTCAAGAAGACCGCCTATGTCTTCTCTTCCAATCTGGTGGATATGGGTAATCAAGGCCTCGGATATGTGATTGTTGCATTTCGGGCTGAAAGCAGAGAAACAATTGAACTTACACCCAAAAGCATCTCGTACACATCGAAGTCATATGCTGTAATTGCGGTTCGTTATTTTTAAACAAAAAACAGAGAGTGAACTATGAGTAAGCTATACAGATGGTTGATATGCGGAGCATTGGTGGCCTGGGGCGTGGCCGGATGTAGCAAAGATCCGGTGTGGAATGCCGGAAACGACCAAGGAGAGATCCGTTTGCAAGTGGCCCCCTCCATCGGCAACATGCAGACCAAGGTCTCGCAAAATACTGCTGGTTATCAATTCGATGCGGGTGATGCGATCGGACTCTTCGCAACCAAGAGCGGAAATGTTCCCAGTATTTCGGATAAAACATTCAACGGCCGGTTCGATTACGATGGCGTGAACTGGAGCTCTCCCGAGCCCGTCTATTGGCCTTCGGGGGGTGTCGGTACCCCCTGCTGTCTGTTGGCCTATTATCCCTATCAGGAGGGGGTGACCGCTGTCAATGCCATCCCCTTTGCGGTGTCGATCGATCAGAGTACGACCCAACAGATGATGGCCAATGACTTTTTGGTCTCCCGAACCCTGGCCGATAAAATCGATATGCCCATTACCATCCAAATGTCCCATCTGTTGAGTATGGTTACGGTCAATGTGGCGTACCAAAGCGACCATATCAATGACGTCGCGTGTGATCTGAAGGTGCAGAGTCCAACCTCCATTCAGGTCGATCTGTCGCAATGGCCTGCGGTAGTGACCACCTCAGGTGCTGCCCAAACCATCCGACCCCTGCCGTTGACCACCCCTTCACAGGGATATGATCGAAGTTGGTCCGTGATTGTTCCGCCTCAGCAGGTCGGCTCCTCAACCTCCTTTTTGTCGATCGTTTACGGAAACAACGTGTTCCCGTTGGCTGTGGATAAAACCTTGGAGTCGGGGTGCCACTATTCGATCAACGTCAAGGTGGGTATTGACGGTGAGCTCACCTTGGAGGGAATCTATGTTTCGAAATGGGACGAGGCCATCACCCTCAATAACGGCAGTAAAACCGACCTGAAAGTCTATAATACGGGAGATGTAATTGTCTATCAACAGGCAACGGTCCCCAATCCGGTTGTGCTGGTCGTTACCGGTGAAGGCTTTATTCAGGAACATATGCTCGAAGGGGGCTATTTCGAACAGGTGGCTCGAGAAGGGCTTGATTTCATGTTCGATGTGGAGCCCTACAAAACCTATCGGGACTACTTTACGGTTTACATTATTCCAGCCGTTTCACATGACGAAGGGGTCAGCGATGATAATCTGAATGAGAACAAAGATACCTATTTCGGGATCAGCGTCAAAAACAGCTTCTCGTATGTGGTGGCGTTCAAAGGACAGCGTTACCTGACGAACTTCGTACAAAGCTACTGTCCCGATGTCAAAAACGGTCGAGTGCCGCGCGAAGAGGTGTGTACAGCCATTTTGGCCAATGACGATCATGGAGGTGGTGTCACCTTCAGTTCACCTTCAGGTGAAGGGTATGTCTTTTGCCCACTGACACCCGGCGAGTGGGTAAGCGATATCGATAATATACGAGAACAGATCGGTGAGGATATTGGTGTCTCGGTGCAGCGTTGGCCCAATGTCTTTCTGCATGAGTTCGGCGGACATTGCATCGGACGTTTGGGCGATGAGTATTGGTATGATAACGACAACGTATACGACTTCTCGTATATCTCTCGTCACACATGGCGTGTGCCGATGTGTAAGAATATTACGGCGGATATCACACCATCCAGTACCACCCTGTTTTGGAAACACATGATCGGCGATGCTCGTTTCCCGAAAGTGGGGGTTTACGAGGGTGGAAATGCCCAATATGGGAAAGGAATATGGCGTTCGGAAAAGGTCAGCTGCATGATTGACGACCGTCGCTATTTCAATGCCTATTCCCGTCAGTTGATCGTCGAACGAATCAAAACATTGGCCCGTGAGACCTTCGATTACGACGAATTCTTGGCCAAGGATGTCAACTACGATGAGATCCTGGATCAGACGAAAGCCGGTCAGTACAGTAACGATTACAGTAAGTATAGTCGTCGGGATTTGCCGGTCTATCCGTTGCGCAGACCGCCTATTGAGATTGAGGAGTAATCTCGAAGAGTTCTTTTCTGGGGGCAAGATTCCGATGCTGACGGCAGGCTTTTGACGTTGCTGGCCGGATTAATAGCGGATCGGACCAGGGGAGAATGAGATTCTGGTAAAAAACGATACAATAAAAAAGAGAGGGACCGATATCCTGCATTGGGAATCGGTCCCTCTCTTTTTTATGGGTAGCGCAGAGCGGGGAATGGCCACTGTGCCATGTCTCCGTGCCCTTTACTTGCGCGAGGTGTTCTCTTGATCGATGAAATTACAGGCTCTGCTGGTGTACGTTTTTCACCGCACGACCCGATGGATCGTTCAAATTCTGGAACGAGGCATCCCAAGCCAAAGCCTCGGCCGTACTGCAGGCAACCGACGGTACGGAGGGTACGGTGCGGGCTGCCGACTGTGACGGGAAATGCTCCTCGAAAATCGACCGGTAGTAGTACTCCTCTTTGTTCATCGGCGGATTGATCGGGAAACGCTCTGCCGCATGGCTCATCTGCTCATCGGATACCGCTTCGGAGGTGATCTTCTTCAAGGTGTCGATCCAGCTGTAGCCTACACCGTCCGAGAACTGCTCCTTCTGACGCCATACAACGCTCTCCGGCAACAGATCCTCGAACGCCTTGCGGACAATCCATTTCTCCATACGTCCATCTTTGGCCATTTTGGCCTCCGGATTGATCCGCATGGCGATGTCCATAAACTCCTTGTCGAGGAAGGGCACACGTCCCTCTACACCCCAAGCCGCCAGAGCCTTGTTGGCACGCAGACAGTCATACAGGTGCAGCTTGCTCAGCTTGCGGACGGTCTCCTCGTGAAAGGCTTTTGCGTTGGGCGCCTTGTGGAAATAGAGGTAGCCTCCGAAGAGTTCGTCAGCCCCTTCACCCGATAGAACCATCTTGATACCCATCGATTTGATCACACGTGCCAACAGATACATCGGGGTTGAGGCCCGTACGGTCGTAACGTCGTAGGTCTCCAAAAAGTAGATGACGTCACGCAACGCATCCAGACCCTCCTGGATTGTATAGTGGATTTCGTGGTGTACGGTACCGATGTGTTCGGCCACCTTGCGGGCAGCTGCCAAATCGGGCGCACCCTTCAACCCCACGGCAAAAGAGTGCAGTTGCGGCCACCAGGCATCGCTCCGACCATCGGTCTCGATACGTTTGGCGGCATATTTTTTGGCGATGGCCGAGATGATGGACGAGTCGAGACCGCCGGACAACAACACGCCGTAAGGTACATCCGACATCAATTGACGACGAACGGCATCCTCAAGTCCCTGGCGCAGCTGTGCAATATCGGCTCCGTTGTCTTTGACCGCATCGTACTGCATCCAGTCGCGTGTGTACCAGCGGGTCAACTTTTTATCGGTGCTGCAGAGATAGTGTCCCGGCAGGAAGGTGTCAATCACATTGCAAACCCCTTCGAGAGCCTTCAGCTCCGATGCAACGTAAAAGTGGTTCTGGTCATCCCAACCCATATATAGCGGAATGATTCCCATGTGGTCACGGGCAATCAGATAGAGATCTTTCTCGCTGTCGTAGAGGGCGAAGGCAAAAATGCCGTTGAGATCTTCCAGAAAATTGATGCCTTTTTTGCGATAGAGTGCGAGGATCACTTCGCAGTCGGAACCGGTCAGAAATTCATATTCGCCGGCGAGTTGTTTGCGTAATTCCCGATGATTGTAGATTTCACCGTTGACAGCCAGAATCAGTTTGCTGTCTTTGCTTTTGAGGGGTTGTCCGCCCGATTCAGGGTCAACGATCGAAAGTCGTTCATGGGCGAGAATGGTTTTGTCTCCGCAATAGATACCCGACCAGTCGGGGCCACGGTGGCGGATCTTCCGGGCCATTTTCAAAACTTGGGGTCTGAAACTCTCCGCATCGGATGAGATATCAAACATCCCGACAATTCCACACATAGATTTTCGTCTCTAGATAAGGTTACTTTGCAAATATAGGAAAAGTCAAATGTAAAGAGCCATCTTGCGTGATTTTTTCAGGGATATTTTTAAATTTTTTGTCAAATGGCCCAAAATCGGGTGCCGAGAGCTGTTGAAAAGGGGTGTTGTGAAGAGAGGGGGGAGTTTTTTTGGGGGGGCTAATCCGTCCAAACGAGGCTCCCAAAACAGTAGGGGGGAGAACAGGACATAAAAAAATCGTCCTCCAATGGACTGTGCGGAGGATTAAGGGGTGTTTGTGAGGGTGTTTTTGTGGTGATTGTGCAGTGGGTGTACAGCGGGTGTTTATACGTGCGGGCGTGTTTTTTGTGCGTGCGGTTCCTCTGAACGGGAAAAGCGTAACGAGAGTGGCTAAAGTAATGCGCCAGGGTTAGCTGGAGTGGGTGGAGGAGAAGATGGGACCGGAGTGGAGGAGAGGCGGGTAGCCGGGGTGTGTTGTGAGGCCGGAGGTGGAAGGTTCTGTTTTGTTGCCTTTGTTGCCGGTGATGGGGCTAATTTTGGAGTCGGCGAAGAGTATCTGTTTTTTATCCAATGAAAGCGGTAAATCAATAAAAGAGCAATTGGCATCGGCGCAGAGATATATGTGCTGCATGCAGTTGCAGGGTGTTAAACCATTTTTAACCCTACGATAGAGGCAATCAGCGTCGTAATGAAAAAAATACGCGCAAAGGAGACCGGTTCGTGGAAAAAAAGGATCCCCAAGATCACGGTCCCAACGGCTCCGATCCCGGTCCAAACCGGATAGGCCGTGCTGATAGGTAGGGTTTGCGTGGCTTTGGTCAAGAGCAACATGCTGAGCGTTAGGCAGACCAGAAAACCACATCCCCACAGGTAGTATCCCGTTCCATGCAGCCCCTTCATTTTGCCCAGACAAAATGCAAATCCGGATTCAAACAGCCCGGCTATAATTAAGATGATCCAGTTCATAGCGTGTGATCGTTGGTAGACAACGGCAAAGATAGTGTATCTGATTCAGAGACAAACCAGATTTGCTCTCGATGTGGTGATAAATGTGGACTTTTGAGGCTCAGAGTATCCCCGCCTTGAAAAATTGAAGGCGATAAAAACGTCTGCTGGATTTGCATCCCCAGGGAACCTTGATTATATTTGTAAGCAAATAGATTTTGCAAAATACTTTTGTTTTCGGACAAGAGCATGAGGAAGTTTTTCTGTTTACTGCTATTACTGGTTTTCCAATTTGATTTTTGTGGCGAGATCTGTCAGGCTCTGATGGAGGAGATGGCGGTCCGTTGCGAATACACGCAACAGCTACCCGATGAAGATCCAACCCAGGAGGTTGATCACGAAAACTATATAGCCAAACGTCTGGGTTCGGAGAGGTCTTTTGCAAAAGTATTCTTGGGTCGAAGCGAGATCCGTTACGAGGTGACCGATGAAGATTCGGTCTCGTGCTTTTACCCTGTTCTTGCTGAATCCGCGATCACGGGGGTATCTCCCCACGATTTTTACTGTCTCTATTTGATTTAACGACACTGTATAATTAAAGCAGGCACCTCTTTCCAGGAAGAGATGCCTGCTTTAGTTGTGTCGTATGGTATTGTCTTGTAATCAATCTACTAATCATAATTATTTACAATGAAGTTAAGAGGTAAATCAGCAATGCTTTTGGCGGTCGGTCTGCTCAGTGTCGGATGCGGCGGTCGCCAGGAGAAAAAAGGGAAAGGTGGCGATCGTACGCCGGTGGTGGAGCTTACCCCTACGTCGGTTGAGGTGCATCAATCGTATGTGGCCGATATTCAGGCGGTTCAGTTTGTGGAGGTGCAGCCCAAAGTATCTGGCTTTGTGGACGAGATCTATGTCGATGAAGGGCAGTTGGTACATAAAGGACAGTTGATGTTTACGTTGGATCCGGCCGAGTTTGACGAGGCGCTGCGAGAGGCCGAAGCCAACCTGAAACAGGCCGAAGCGGAGTTGCAGATGGCCGAGTATGAGGTGGAGCGCATTCAACGTATGGTCCAGAAAGATATTATTGCTCCGCTGCGTCTGGATCGGGCCAATACCGAACAGGAGGTTGCCCGCATGAAGGTGCAGCAGGCCAAAGCCAAATTGAAATTGGCCCAAACCCATTACGCCTATACCCGTATCACGGCCCCTTTCGATGGATACATTGACCGTATTCCGTATAAGGTGGGCAGTTTGGTTACTCCGCAGAGTCTGCTGACCACGGTCAGTGATGTGTCGGAGGTGTTTGCCTATTATAAGGTCAACGAGAGCGAATACCTGCGCTATAAACGTTCATTGTTGCGTGGCGATCGCCAGCCTGAAACCGATAGCATGGAGTTGGTTTTGTCGGACGGGACGATCTATCCCTATCAGGGGAAGGTGGAGACGCTGGAGGGTGATTTCGAACGGGGAACCGGATCGATCGCTTTCCGTGTGCGCTTCCCGAATCCGGAGATGCTGCTCAAACATGGCGTTAGCGGCAAGGTGCAGATGAAAAATAATCTGGACAGTGTCTATCTGGTTCCGCAGCAGTCCACCTTCGAGATTCAGGATTTTACCTATGTCTATGTGGTGGATTCAACCGGCAAGGTCAAGGTGAAGAGTTTCGAACCGTTGGAGCGTTACGGAGACTTTTATGTTACGCAGGACTTTGCGCCTGGAACAACCATTGTATTTGAGGGTGTGCAGCTGTTGAAAGACGGCATGACCATTACCCCTGAAAAGCTCGATTTCGAGACGATCCGTCGTGAAATCGAGGCCAAACATCAACAGGAGCAATAGTTTCATCGCCAACAAGTAGATAGCTTATGTTCAAACTTTTTATAAAACGACCGATTCTTTCCGGGGTGATTTCGGTGCTGTTCATCTGTTTGGGAGCACTGGCCATCAGTACCTTGCCGATCACCCAATTTCCGGATATTGTGCCTCCTTCCGTGACGGTGACGGCACGCTATACCGGTGCCAGTGCCGATGTGATGTCCAAAACGGTGGCTACTCCGCTGGAGCGTGCCATCAATGGCGTTCCGGGCATGACCTACATGACCACGGTGTGTACCAATGACGGTATGTCGTTGACGACGATCTACTTCAAAGTCGGAACCGATCCGGATGTGGCGGCTGTGAATGTCCAAAACCGTGTAACGACCGTTTTGGACGAGTTGCCCGAAGAGGTGATTCGGGCCGGTGTGATCACCGAAAAGGAGGTCAACAGCATGCTGATGTATCTGAATATCCTCAGTTCGGATACGACCCATACCGAAAATTTTGTTTACAACTTTACGGATATCAATATTCTTCGTGAGCTGAAGCGTATCGATGGCGTGGGTTTTGTCGAGATTATGGGAAGCCGGGACTATGCGATGCGTGTCTGGTTGAACCCCAACCGCCTGGCGGTGTACAACATGTCTCCGCAGGATGTGACCGAAGCCATCCGCAGCCAAAATATCGAGGCGGCGCCCGGTAAAACCGGTATCAGCTCGGACAAGTTGCCTCAACAGTTGCAGTACACGCTGCAATATACCGGTAAGTTCAGCACGCCGGAAGAGTATGGCGAGATTGTACTCAAGGCTTTGCCGGACGGTTCGTTGCTGAAGTTGAAGGATGTGGCCGAAATCGATTTCGATTCGGAGGATTACAACATGATCTCGATGACGGATGGAAAACCTTCGGCGGCGATCATGATCAAACAGCGTCCCGGATCCAATGCCAAGGAGGTGATCGAGAACATCAAGGCCAAGATGGAGGAGATCAAGGAGAACAGCTTCCTGCCGGGCATGGATTACAACATCTCGTATGACGTCTCCCGATTCCTCGACGCCTCAATCTCCTCAGTGTTGAAAACCCTGTTGGAGGCCTTTATCCTGGTGTTTATCGTGGTCTATATCTTCTTGCAGAACTTCCGATCGACCCTGATCCCGGCTATTGCGGTGCCGGTCTCCCTGATCGGAACCTTCTTCTTTATGGATATGCTCGGCTTCTCGATTAACATGTTGACGCTGTTCGCACTGGTGTTGGCCATTGGTATTGTGGTCGATAACGCCATCGTGGTGGTCGAAGCGGTGCATGTCAAGATGGAGCGGGATAAGCTCTCCCCCTACAAGGCTTCGGTCGAGGCCATGAAGGAGATCGGTGGGGCCATTGTGGCCATTACGCTGGTTATGTCGGCCGTGTTTGTCCCGGTGGGATTCATGTCCGGTACGGTTGGAATCTTCTATCAACAGTTCTCGTTGACGCTGGCCGTTGCAATCGTCATCTCCGGTATCAATGCGCTGACGCTCTCTCCGGCACTGTGTGCACTGTTGCTGAAACACGATCGGGGAAAAAGCAAACGCCCCAATCTGTTGAGGCGTTTCTTTATTGTCTTCAACCGGGGATACGACCGCTTTGAACGTCGGTACAACATCGGCTTGAAAAAATATCTCGGACGCAAGTTCTTTACCTATGCGACGCTGATTCTGTTTTTCCTGGCGACCTGGGGCATGAGCTCCATCCTGCCGACCGGATTTATTCCCAATGAGGATCAGGGTATGATCTATGTCAATGTGAATACCCCTCCGGGAGCAACCTTGGAGCGTTCTGAAAAGGCGTTGAACCAGATTCAGGCCGCTCTGTTGCCGATGGATGAGATCGAAACGATCTCGACGTTGGCCGGTTACAGCCTGATGACCGAGACCGAGGATGCCAGCTACGGTATGGGCATGATCAACCTCAAACCGTGGAACGAACGCGATAAAACGGCTGCCGAACTGCTCGAAGTCTATGCCGAACGTACGGCGCATATCAAAGATGCGGAGATTCAGTACTTTTTGCCTCCGACCGTACCTGGTTTCGGTAATGCCAGCGGATTCGAACTTCGTTTGCAGGACCGTACGGCCGCTTCGTTCCAGGAGACGGCCCGGGTTGCCAATATGTTGGTCGATAGCCTGAATAACGATCCCCGCCTGCAGGGGGTAACCTCCGGGTTCCAACCCAACTTCCCGCAATACCTGCTTAAGGTCGATCTCGCTCAGGCGGCCAAACTCGGCGTTAATGTCAACGAGGCCTTGGAGTCGCTGCAGTCGTATGTCGGCAGCTTCTATTCGTCGAACTTTATCCGTTTCGGTCAGATGTACAAGGTGATGCTGCAGGCCTCTCCGGAGTATCGTATGGAGCCGAAAGACATCTATTCGCTCTACGCCAAAAACCGTAACGGAGAGATGGTCCCCTATTCGAACTTCCTGACCATGGAGCGAATCTTTGGCCCCAACCAGATTACACGCTACAATATGTTTACCTCGTCGCTGATTACCGGCGACGCTGCCCCTGGAGTCAGCACCGGTGAAGCCATTGCGGCGGTCGAGGAGGTGGCTGCCAAAATCCTGCCCCGTGGTTATGCCCTCGAGTGGTCGGGTGTCTCCCGAGAAGAGAAAGAGTCCGGCGGTCAAACCATCCTGATTTTCGGAATCTGTCTGCTGTTCGTCTATCTGTTGCTGGCGGCACAGTACGAAAGTCTGCTGTTGCCCTTCCCGGTGATCTTGTCGTTGCCGGCCGGGGTGTTCGGAGCCTATTTCGTGCTGCAGCTGGCCGGAATCGACAACAATATCTATGCACAGGTGGCCCTGGTGATGCTGATCGGTCTGTTGGGTAAGAATGCCATCCTGATTATCGAGATGGCCAACCAATTCCGCAAGCAGGGCATGTCGATCCTGGAGGCGGCCATGAAGGGGGCCGGAAGCCGTCTGCGTCCGATCCTGATGACCAGCTTTGCCTTTATCTGCGGTTTGATTCCGTTGATGATGGCCAGTGGGGCCGGTGCCTTGGGTAACCGTTCGATCGGAACGGCTGCTGCCGGCGGTATGTTGATCGGAACCCTGGTCGGTATTTTCCTCGTTCCGGGTTTGTATGTTGTTTTTGAAAGCTTGGCGACTCGTCTCAAACGAAATCGTCCGGCTATTGATATGGAAGATTATGAAGCGTAAATATTGGATGTTTGGAGTGGCAGCCGTTGTGCTGCTCTCCGGTTGCCGGGCCTCCAGAGTGGAACTGAGCCCCGCTGTCGATGTCGAGTTACCGGGGTCGTATGACTCCACGGTTGCAACAGATACGACGATTGATTCGACCTCGATAGCCGAACTTTCGTGGGAGACCTTCTTCACCGACACCTTGTTGCAGCACTGTATCAGTGAGGCATTGGCCAATAACCACTCGTTCCAGCAGGCCCTGGAGCGCGTATCGATCGCCCGGGCACAACTGCGACAGAGCCGTTCGCAGCTTTTCCCCTCCGTGTCAGCCGGGGTGCAGGGGTATGTTCAGCGATTTGGCGATTACACGATGGATGGAGTGGGAAATGAAACGACCAATACACCCGATCTGGCCAAGGATCGTCACATTCCCGCCCCGTATCGTGAATTTCAGTTGGGGGTTGCTTTCCAGTGGGAAGCCGACGTGTGGGGTAAACTGACCCAGAAAAAACGGGCTGCTGCGGCCCGTTGGTACTCCTCGATGGAGGCGGCCCGACTGGCACGTACGCTGTTGGTGTCGGAGGTTGCGATGCTCTATTACGAACTGGTTGGGTTGGATCGTCAGGCAGAGGTGCTTGAACTGGCACTGGCAGAGGCCCGTCGTTCTCATGATCTGACCTTTGAACTGAAGCAAGAGGGCGAAGAGACGCAGTTGGCTGTTGACCAATTTCAGGCCCGTGTCTTGCAGTTGCAGGGGATGTTGCTGGAGACCAAGCAGCTGACCGAAGAGAAGGAGCGTGCCCTCTGTACGTTGATGGGGCGTTTCCCGGCACCGGTTGCGCGGTGTTCGTTTGATAGTATAGAGCAGTTGCGTTTCCCGTCTCAAATCGGAATACCGGCACAGCTGTTGCAGTTGCGACCCGATATTCGACAAGCCGAGATGGAGCTGATTGCAGCCAAAGCCGATGTGAAAGCTGCACGTAAAGCGTTTTATCCTTCGTTAATACTGGGTGGAAGCGGGGGCTTCAATGCGTTCAATCTGAGTAAATGGTTTGTATCGCCAGCCTCATTGGTTTACGATTTGGGGTTGGGCATTACCGCTCCGATTTTCAACCGGGCAGAGATACGATCCGTATGGCAGGCAGCCCAAAGCCGGGAACGCATTGCACTGTCGGCATATCATGAAGCGGCCCTGAAGGCCTACGAAGAGGTCTCCAATCTGATTGTCGCCAGTGATCTGACCGCTCAACACAAACAGCTGAAACAGGAGGAGTGTCTGGTGAATCGCCGGGCGGTCAGCAATGCCACGGAGATGTTCAAACTCAGTTTTGTTGGATACCTCGAAGTGCTTTCGGCCGATGTGCGTTATTTGGAGTGTGAATTGGAACAGATCGCACTAAGCACCGAATATTGTGCTTTGCAAGCCCTGTTGTACCGGGCTTTGGGAGGAGGTGCTTAGTCCAATTGGAAAATAAAGTGAGCGGGTGGACAACACACCCGCTTACTTTATGCTGTAATGTTTAATTTGCAGAAGTGAAATCATGACAAAGCGCATCATTGGTTGTAAGATATGCACTCTGCAATTTGATACAGGTGAAGTACAACACGGTAGTATTGTTTCCCGCTGAAACCACCAATTTGTCGAAAAATTGGTTAAGATTTGTACTCTTGACGTTGTACGCTGTGAGCATATTTACCTTAAGAATGGCATTCCCGTTTTGTTTAGGCATCCTTTCACTGCTTTAACCGAAGCTTTCACCAAATGGAGGACTGTTGCACTCATTTCACCTATGCAGCACTTTCTTTTATAAACAGACCGGCATCATAAGCTTAAGGCTTATTATCTTTATACTGCATCGAAGACTGTAACATTGAATCGGTGCCGTTACCAACCATAAAATTTTGTAATGGTGGCGGAGATCATGAGGAGTAGACAGATTAAAAGGTAAAAGAGAAAGGTATTTGCTATCATAGGTTTTATAAGCTGATCAAGAAAAGTTATTCTTGTTCAGCAAAGAGTTTTTACCTACACTTGTTCATGAGTTCAATCATTCTTTTATCAACTATCAACCAACTGCTGGATGAAATCAAATATCCTGATCATGTTAGTAAATTTGAATCTGCTGTCCAATATTTGTATACAGGCTCTAAACGGGCAATGTCAAACCATGTCTATGGTAATTGGGAACCTATGATTAATGAGTTATTAGTGCGTGCGGCTATTATATGTTAGATGAAAATTACCCTCAGGAGGGAATCAAAAATGAACTTATAAGCCAAATTCAATGCAATTTCAGATGAACGCCAGAACTTGTTTGTTATATAATACCCGTTGGCGGAATTAAAACGATAAAAGATTTACGAATAAAAGTTGTGTATATTATTGATATTTAGCAAATTAAATGTAATAAAACTTTTAATAGACAAATATCGTATGCACAACCTATATGTAATATTCGCAAAATTTCTGAACATATGCAAGCAAGTGGCAGGTAATTTGGTGAATGAATCAGGTAATTTTCCTAGAAGAGGTGTCGTTCCACGCTTTTCCGATCTAGAAGTAATCTCGTTGAATATGACTTCAGAATCAATAGGCATTGACAGTGAATCCTTGCTGTATGCCAAATTGCAGGCATATAGAAAAGAAATACCCAATCTTATCTCCCGCAGACAATATAATGACAGACGTAAGATAACCTCATCTCTGTGCAATGCGGTCAGGGAGAGGATTGTGAAGGAGATAGATGGAGGTGAAGACTATTTCAGTATTGACTCAAACCCAATAGAGGTCTGTCGATTTTCCCGTTCCAAGCGTTGCGGTATGGTGAAGAAAAATTTTGAGAAAGCACCCTCAATCGGATACTGTGCATCACAAGGAGTGTATTATTACGGATATAAGCTCTACACGGTCTGTGGATTAAGTGGAGTCATCCATTCGTTTGACCTCACCAAGGCAAGAAGGATGTGAAGGAGGACTATAGTAACTGTACTGTCATAGGAGATAGAGGATATATAAGTGCTCAAGTACAATTGGATCTGTTTGCAACGGCCAATATCAGACTGGAAGTACCATACAGAACTAACCAGAAAGTGTGGAAGCCGACATTTCCGGCTTTTGCCAAAGCGAGAAAAAGAATTGAAACTCTATTTTCGCAATTGTGTGACCAGTTTATGATTATAAGAAATTATGCGAAAGATACTGATGGATTGTTTACCCGAATTATAGAGAAGATTAGCGCACTTACAATTCTGCAATATATTAACTATAAAAATGAGAAACCCATTGGTAGAATTAAATATGCGTTAATTTAATTCCGCCAACGGGTAACTAATTCAATCACATTATTGCGAATTAGTTGGCTAATTTTCTACTATTCAAAATTTTCCATGTTAAAAACTTCAAAAACGAACAAAGAGCCTTATATTAGCTCTTTGTTCGTTACATATATTGCAATGGCTCATATATTTAGATAGAACTCTCAATCAGGATCTAAAGCATTGGGAATACCGTCACGTAAATTGCCGCAATGATCGCTGAAGTAATCACACCAGTAATATTTGCGCCTAACGCGTCTGCCAATATAAAAGATGAAGGATTGTCATGAGAAACGATCTTCTGAGCGACTTTTGCCGTAGTCGGTACGCAGCTAACAGCTGCAATACCTATCACTGGATTGAAATCACCTCGCTTAATGAAATACATGATATAACCACCTAAAATACCGCCAATACCAGATATTAACAGGGCCAAAATACCCAATACTAACAGTTTTAATACAGTCGGATCAAGCAGTGTATGTGCATCACACAAGATTCCCAATAATATCCCCAAGAAAAAAGTCGAACCATACAGCATTGGACCGCTGATAAAATCACAAACATGTTTCAAACCCGATTCTTTAATAATAACGCCAATGAAAAGTGAAAAAAACAGAGGTGCAGCTACCGGGAATAACAAGCACAATATCACACACATTAACACCGCAAAAGTGATTTTTGTTGCAGGACTATACTGCTTCAGAGTTTTTTTGGGTGCTTTCATTTTGATGGCTCGTAATCGCTGTGGGACTAGAGCACGCACCAAATAGGGATAACCTCCGTAAGTCAGTCCTAAATAAAGATACGCAACAACGGTAATCGGCACGAAGATTTCTTTCGACAGATTAAGCGAGGTAAACAGCACCATAGGGCCATCAGCTCCACCAACCATAGCAATTGACGCGCTGTCATTGGCATTCAGCCCCATTGCATAGGCAATCGGAACGATTGCAAAAGTTCCTAATTCAGCACAAAGTGCCAAAAACATACTTTGCAAAGGTTTTGCCAACAAAAAATTAATATCCAGCATTGTACCTATACCCATAAAAATCAAACAGGCAATCAAGCCGTTACTGAAAGTGAATGTGTATATCGGCTGCAGAAAATCAATTTGGAGAATATTCATCAATTCATCGGTATCTGTTACCATAGGATCAAGAAAAAGGTTTCCATGAACACCTCCAGGGAAAAGCAAGACCCCAGCGTTGACTGCAGCCATTCCCAATCCCATAGGGATCATCACTAGTGGTTCTAGTATTCCTTTGCGTCCCAGATAAACCAACAAAATCCCGAGCAACATCAGCACAATACGGGCAGACATAATAGCCGTATCGGAATCAAGTAATGTAGAAATACCTTGAAATATATTATTTAGATCATATTTTTCCATGATATCAAATGTCTATTGTACGATTAATCCTTTTGTTGGTTCTGTTTGGGAAGATTACGGTTACCACAGTGAAACTCAATCAAATTATCCATTGAGCGAATATATGCTTCACGCTCTTTAGGATCTGTAGTAATTGTATTAACTAGTTTTTTATCCCAATTTGTAGAATATGCATGACTCATGGCCATACGGTATGCTCGAGCTTTGATGCGGAAATGCCAAATGGTTGCGGAAATTTCTTCTTTATTGGTATAGTTGAAAAACAGTGTCAACAATTTCAATAAATACGCAAACGCAATACCCACCCCAAAAGTAAATCCCATCATTATCAATGTTTCATGGATGATATTCCAAAGTGTCATGATATAAATTCATTAAAAATTAAAATAAATAACCCACACTTTGCAAATAAATACAATTTGCTTCAATGCAAGAAGTTATGCAAGTCAATAAACAGCACATCTAACAAGTACTCACTTTGACTAGCATTTGAAGGAAGGGACTGTCAATGAAAAAATGCTCGGAAAATATCAGTTAAATCAATAGTGATTTAAAACGCAGATAGTCTCCGTCATGATTGAAGTACATTAAATAGCCTGTCTGGCATAATAACTTGCCCAAACATGGTTTAGACAACCCTACGTTTGCGAACAAATAGATAGTAGGATGTACAGAGTTGCCGTTAAGCAGTCGTATATTGTTTTGTATATCTACCAAATATGCAGCCTGAAGCGTAGAAATAATTGATAAAACTTCACCTTGATAACAATTTTGGGAAGTGCTCGCAGAAATTATGATTGAATTATATTGAGGGATAATATTACCCTTCAATGTGTCACTCGCTTTTACACCTAAGACTCCAGAAAACAGTATAAATACTCCTGACAGTTTCCAGACTATCTTATATAATAGACTCATTGTTAGAATGATAATCAATCTTAATACGAATAATTATGCGTAATTTTAATGCTAAAATAGAGCTTTTACTAATATTATACAAGTAAGAAATTCAAACTTTTGTTAAAATAAATTCGAGTACTATCTAATTAGAACGATAAATTCTCATGGCAAATCCGCCCCCTGGTGCCATGGTTACTTGTATATTGCGATTAGAAGGGATATCGATAATCTCCTTGCTGTAATCACATGCAGTTCTATCAGCATTAATGCCGTCTTTAAAAATTTCTGCTTTCCAGTTGCCTTCAGGTAAAAAAGATAAATTTAGTATCAGTGTACGAGCGCTCCAATCGGTCATTGCACCAAGATACCATTCGGAACCAGAACGTCTGGCAATCGCCACATATTCACCTACTTTCCCTTGCAATGCAACGGTTTCATTCCAAATCGTAGGTATCTTGGCTATAAAATGCAGACATTCCTGCTCTGCGTTATAAGATGTTGGACTGTCGCACAGCATGTTTAGAGGGGCCTCAAAAATTACGTATGCAGCTAATTGCCTACAACGTGTCCCTTGGCTCATAGGATCCCAATATATCGGCATATAACATTGTCTTGTCGCATTACGCATAGCTCCAGGTGTATAGTCCATCGGACCGGCGACCATACGGATAAATGGTATAGTTACATCATACACTACCTGATCGAGAGATGACCCAGGCATCCATTTAACTTGTTCTAGCCCATTGACACCTTCAAAATTCATGACATTTGGATAGGTTCGTTGAATACCGGCAGGTTTACACGTTCCATGGTAATCCAGTAACATATGATGTTCTGCACATAATGCTGCGGCCTTATATAAAAAGTTGATAGTTTGCTGATCGTCCCGATCCATAAAATCCACTTTAAAACCGCGCACACCCATATCGGCATAGTACTGAATAGCTTTCCCCAAATTGCGTTCGAAAGGTGAGTAACCAACCCACAGAATAATATCGACTCCTTTACTTTTTCCGTAATTAACCAAATCGGGAATATCAATTTCAGGAATAGATTTGAAAATATCACCTTTTTCCTGATCGTACCATCCACCGTCTATAACTACATATTCGATACCATTTTCTGCAGCAAAATCGATAAAATAACGGTACGTGTCATTATTTTTCCCCGCGCGGAAATCAACCCCTGAAAGATTAATTTGGCTCCACCATTCCCATGCCGCCTTACCTGGCTTTATCCAAGAAATATCCTGAATTCGACAAGGAGACGCCAAACGATACACCATATCGTTATTGGTTAGGTCCTTGTCATTGTCGGTTACAATGAAGATCCGCCATGGGAAAGAGCGAGTTCCGGATGTTTTAGCGATATAGTTTTCCCTATCCTGTACTAGTATATGCCGGGTGTCATATTGAGTGGTTTTGGGAAAAGGAGCAAAAAAAGATTGCATGGATGTGCTTTGAGTTCGCTTTAAAAACATACCCGGATAATTCTCTAGATCAGACTCAGTGATGCACAGTTTCTTGCCGTTATTCAATTCGACTAAACAGGGGAGGAAGATTAATCGGGTACTGTCAATATTGGAAAGTTTATCATGAGTATATTGATTTTCGAATGAGCTGAAAAATTGCTGCTCAATGCTTTTGTGTTCAGAATCCTTGACATAAGAAACCCATACAGGATAGTTTTGGGAAAATTGGTATTGCGCAATCTCGTTATGCACAATGATACTGTCCTTTATATTAGTGGTAAAACGATATGCAAACCCGTCATTATACAGACGAAAAGTCAATCCGTAACTATTACGAAACTGAAAATGGACTTCATGAAACTGATCTTTTATTTCACTCTTTTTATAGAAAATGGCAGGAACCGTCTCATCACAATTGGAGGTGAAAATTTTTTGTAATTTAGGATTTTTGCCTAATATCTGGCCGTCACTCAATTTCATACCAATTACAGAAGGTGCAAGAATTTGGGTGTTATCATGTTTGAGTGAAAAGCGTATGTCATTGCCTAATGTGATTTCCGCACTTAAACGGCCATCAGGCGACTTAAATGTGTAAAACTCTTGTGCTTCTGTTTTACACGGAAAGTTGTAGAAAATAAGGAATAGTGTGAAAATTTTAGCTGCTTTAAACAAAATAGATTTCATTATTAATTAAAATTAAGTTTTTTACTTTTGGTTAATAAAATGAACAATATGAAAATCATATGATGCCCCTCGGTGAGAGTTCGAAATTTGTTTGGTTTTGAATGACAAATGACCGCAAAATAGACATACACACGCATATGTGTATTTTATATCCCTATCAATCAAAGATAGAATTTTTACAGCAAATCACAACACGTATCAATAGTTAAATATGGAGTTTTTTTCGAATTAAGGATAATATAGAGTGAATACAAATCATGTGGTCCGTAATCTTTGTTCTCTTCAGTATTGGTAATTTTGTGTATCAAGTTGTTTTACATGCCGATACGCAGGATTTTCGAATATCGTTCCGAACGTGATCGTGACTTATTGAACGCCTATCGTCGTCAGATTGCACAGAGCTCCGGTCCCATCCAATTAAGAGAAGTTATGTATCGAGTAGTGAACTCCCCATCATCGAGATTTTGGGTCTCTCCGGAGCGAGCTATGCGTGTCATATCAAGCATGGATCAAGGGAACAGGCTGGATGGTATGATACGCAACAAGCGAATTATGTTCCGTGAGATATATCGGCGTGTGCGCCAACTCAGAGAACGTCCTTCTTATCGACAATTACCATTAGCAGAAGTAGTGCAGATGGTGGTTGAGCAGCCAGCTCCCTCCTTTTACATGACACCATGTAGCGCCATTGTGATCATGCATCACATCCGAAAATGCCGTAAACAATGCAACAGTTCAGAATCCCGCTCATAGCCTTGCTGTTGGTTTTTTACCTACTACCCGTATCGCCGGATCGGGTGGGGGCCGTGAATGGAGGACCCCTATGGTGCTATGTAGTGTATATGTTTTTTCATGCTAACCTGTTTCATCTGTTGGGTAACTGTTTGTCGGTGTACGTGGTGTGGCAGTTTCGTTCCGATCACCCCTTGGTGGTAGCAGCTTCGCTCTACGGGGTGGCGTTGCTGGCTGCGCTGATCACCAGCACTGATACCCCGACCGTGGGGGCTTCGGGTGTCGTCTTTGCCTCGGTGGGCTTTCGTCTGAATCGTTGCCGCCGGAAATTAATACAGCTAAGCGGGAGATGTATCTGTGTTACGTGCGTGAAGAGGACGGTGACTTTTGCTAAATCTTTAGTTTAGTAATAAATTCATTCAATGCATTGATAATGCAACAGCAAAGAACCCCGGGCTTGTGGAATGTTCAGATAAAAACCTTCGGCAAGTTGACGACCGGAAATACATTGAGTGTGTTTAGTGTTGTCATTATACAGATTATAGATTTTCCCAGGATCGATACCTTGCAGATATACTTTGATGCGGTCCACATTGGATTCAGGACGGCGAAAAGCCATCACAATACCTGAATTATCCGAAGGACAATGCATTTGGTATGCTATCCAGATTTTGTCGGAAAAAGCGTCAATAATGCCGGTTAATGGGTAATAATCTTCGAGATAATAATGACGATATTTTTTGAATGTAGCAATGGCTTGTTGAATGTCGGGTAAACTGAGTCTGTTCGTGGTAATATCGAAGTTAGAGACTTGACATGCACCCATATTTGACCGGACCGAGTAATTGTCTGTATCTGAAATTCCTGAGCCATGTTGTGCTAAGAAGAAACTTAGTCCGTAGAAATGACCCTGCTTGCCAGTGGGTTCGTCGTATTGGTAATCGGTCCGCCAGAGAGGGACGCTGCGCGACATCATTTCCAGGTCAATTCGTCGTCCACCTGCCGCACAGTTGTCTATCAACAAATTAGGGAATCGATCCAACAGATAGTCCCAAAATGCATACAGCCCTTCAATATGACGGATTTCCATCATGCCGATTCGGTCAGGTTCTTCGTTGGCTTCCCAGAACGGTTTGCCAGGATGGTTAAAGTCTTGTCGATAGATGTCGATACCCACCTCTTCGATCATGTCGCCTACATGATTTTGTAACCAGTGGAGGGCTTCGGGGTTGCCCAGATCGAGCAGTGCCGAGTTGCGGATCGGGGAGTGAAGCAGCCATTCGGGGTGTTGTACGGCCAGCCACGATCCCCGGCTGACCCGTTCGGGTTCAAACCACAGCAGGAATTTTGCACCTAGGCGGTGGGCCTCCTCGGCAACCGGCTTCAATCCGCGGGGATAGCGCGTGGAGTCGGGAGTCCAACTTCCTACACAGTCGCACCAGTCGTAAACAGGCGCTCCACTGTCGGTATACCAGCCAGCATCCAGCCAGAAGCATTCAGGCAGGATGTCGAACTGTTTGTAACGTCTCATCAGGGCGATATCTATTTCCTCGGTCAGGCAACCGCCTTCGGTACAGGGTTTGGGGCCGTAGGCAGGGAATCCGCTGGCATAGGGGTAGCGTACCGGTTTTCCGTCAATGTGTCGGCTGTGGTAAGCTTGTTGGAAGCGACGGAATTTATTCTGTCCTTGCATGAAGTGATTCCCTTCCCAGAACATCAAGCAGATCATCGGAGTACGGATTGTTTCACCAGGTTGGAGATAAAGTCGGAAGCGTTCCATACCTGAATGCAGAGAGACTGTCTCGTTGCTCGAGACAACCAGGTCTGCCTGCCAGCCTCCAGTCCAACCTACAGCGACCAGTACTCCACTTTGTTGTCCAGGTGCCATTAGATTGAAAAACGGCAGTGCCGTATTGTCGGAGGAGCGTCCACCTTGAGGTGCCATATGTAAAGGAGAGGATGTTAGCGTATCAATAGAAACCATAAAATCCGCTTTTGAACCACAGCTGCCTCGTGCATGCAACAAAGTGAATGCTCCTTTTTTACGACTTTCATATGTTTGATTCAAAACCTTGAATTCATCCATAATCGGAGTGTTTGTCTTAGAAGTGTTTGTTAGTCGTATAACCCATTCCACAGCATTGAATTCTTTGAAACCAGTAACAGTACATTCGATTTTGAGTCCTGAAATTGGGTCTTGATACGTGATCAACTTTTGGATGGTTTTTGGAGTGGAGGTAGAGAGTTCTTCACAGTTATATTTCCAGTGAGTGATAAAGTTTTGAGAGTTGATGTTATTGTATCGGAATGCAAAGGGGGGAAGCTTGCCCTTGTCGAAATGAACGTTGATCCATTGGGTGACGTCTACAATGTTGTCGAGATGAGCTGTGTTTTGGGCATTGAGTGTGTTTGAAAATCCGAGAAGATAAAGCGAGAGAAAAAATATGCTGTAGAGTCTTGATAAGTGGGTTCTCAAATCATTCATAGTTGGTAAGTTTAGGTTTTTGATGCACCGAATGCATGTGTCAGGTATATAAAGATAACCTGTTGGTAAAATTAAATATGCGCATGTTTAATTCTACAAACAGGATTTATGTTAGTATTCCAAGATTTTTATATTTACAGGATACATATCAGGTAAAGTTTTTATATTGCAATCAATAAAATCTTTACCATGAAATAATTTAATTACAACTGGAGGAAACCACATAAAGCCGTTTTGTGGATCTACAGCTATCCAACCATAGTTATCAATATAACATTCTGCCCATGCATGACTACCTTGAAAATTCTTCTCGGGCATATAAACCATACCTACTGCCATACGACAAGGAATTCCAATTTTACGCATTAAAGCGATGAACAAATTTGAATATTCACTGCAAGTGCCTTTGCCTCTCTCTAATATCGTGTTAACGCTTAAGGTAGTACAAGTACCTTTGTCTAATTCTTGTGCTAGTTCATTATCAAATTCTATTCTTCCTGAAGAATATTTCAAAGCATGTTTTATTATTTCGATAGTTAGAGAGTCTTTTAGATTAATGATAGAGTCTGCAATGTTTTGTATTTCAGGATGATTATAATTTGTTAATAATGTTGGTTCGAGATATTTTTTGATATTTGTAGGATAATTTTTATCTCTAATATATCTATCATTGATAACTATTTTGCGTTTTATTGTATCTTCCCATGCACCAAAAGTACTTACAACAATTCGATACAACGTGTCATTTTTTTGATAACTAATAAGCTTTTGGGGATATGAATTGACTGCTTCTAATGACAAATTTCTTGCTGTAAGCTCGTATGTAATTGTGGAAACTTGAGAAAAGACAGGTTTAAAACTTAATATTAATAATAATATACTCAGTTTT
>UQYM01000004.1 GCA_900545315.1 uncultured Alistipes sp. | reverse complement strand
ATTACATTGGCAATCAATTCATTATAAAGTTTTATTCTTTTTACGACAGTCCCTAGTTTATGCATGTCTTTAAAGTGTGTGGATTGCTTTACAGTTTTCTTTTATAGTTACCTTTAGTCCCCAGCTTTCAGTGTTTTGTGACTTCTCAATTTTTGTGTGCAGTGCTGATCCTATCACATCCTGTACAAAGTAACGTGAGTATGGCTTGCTGCGTATCACAGAATTCAGACAATGAAATCTGTAAGCTAATTTTTTTATGCGATGCGAGGGGGGGGATTTGGTGAGCAGCGCATAAAAAAGTATTCCGGTGCAAATTTTGTTATTGCCGAAGTGAATTCTTGCTACCGTTACTCCTCTTCAGTAGCCAAGGCGTCCATGCTCATCTGTTTGCCTGCATCTTGACCCCGTGCAGCCTGTTTCTCCTGCTCCGCACTCTCTTTTTCGCTCTCTGCTTGCAAATATTTCTGATAAGCCTCCTCAAGTTGTGTCTCCTTCTCGTCACGATAGTTCTTACAGATGTCTACATGATTATCGTGAAGTTTTTTGAGCTCATCTTTCGCTTCATCCAGCTCCTCGGGCTTTGCGTTAATCAACAGTTTGCTGATTTTGGCCGTGTATGCCGCATTGACCGTGTCGAGTTGTGACATGGTCTCTTCATAGACCGTTTTGACATAATCCATGCCTGCATCCCGACGATCCTTGTTTACAGCCGGCATGGTGCATAGCACATATTTTTCTTCTTCATCCGAATCCTGCCCTTCGGAAAGGGAAGAGGCTCCATCCGAATCCTCGTTTTCCTCATTGAGCGGTTTTTGCTCGATCTTGTAATCCGGGTGAACTTTCCCAACTGCCTTGCAAATCGGGAAAAGATAGCTTTGATCTTTGGGAATCAAGGCAAATTGCGTATCTTCAGGAACGGCAACATCAGCAACATCCTCCAGATTCAAGGGGGTGTTGTCGATCTCCACCTCAACCGCAAGCAGTGCTGCCGGTTCAGCCACGACACTGAAATGGATGAATTGATAATTCATATATACGGCATAACCGCTCATTTTCTGTTGAGCCTCCCGCAATAAGTTATACACAGCGCTTCTCATAATGTAATGTCCAAGTTTAAGTGTTGCTGAACTGCCTTTATTTCAATTTTAAATTTACATTCACAATGTCATTGCCTTTCAGTTGGACTACAGTCTCAGCGGATTTGCGGCCTTTGACCAAACGGACACGGTAGGATCGACCGGTAAGTCTTGTAGTACGCGAGGGGTGGTCCCGACCGCGACTCCGTTCAGAAAAATCGTGGCATCCACTTCGTTACACGAAATATTCAGTAGCCCATAATCCGCCATAGGGGAGGTTAGATCCCATTCGGCGGCAGTCCCTTCTTCTACCCAAAAGTATCGGGTTCGAGATTCCAAACCATCCTTTTTCGAACTGACGGCATAAAAACCGGGAGACAACAAACCCCGCCATTCCCCTTGTCCAACCCTTTCACGATTGAGCCAAATCTCGGTCTCGGTATCGATTGCCGTGATGTGGATATTGGATAATTTCTGGTTAGAGTCAGATTGTGTGGGGGGTATATGGTCATCTGTACCGTTTGTATTGAGGGTTGTATCTGGGGTAGCCAATGTGGTGCTTGACAATATGAGCCCGATTCCGGGTTGTGTCTCAGCTTGTCGGAGCGGCTGCATCGTTACGGTGTGCAGGTCGATCACTTTTCGTTCAGCGTTGGTTATCTCTATAAACTGATCGTAATAGATCCAATCCATTCGGCTGATTGTTAAACGATATCGGCCTGGCGTCAGCCGTCCCGTTGCTACCTTTTGAGTGCCGATTAATTTGCCGTCTAACCAAATTTGTGCATCCGAAAAAGGCGTTTCTACAGTCAGATATGCATAATATGGCACTAAAGTGACATTTTTTTCAAATCGTGCGGAGTCATTCAGTTCGATCGTGTCAGACCATGTTTGGTAGAATGGTGACTCGATGCGGCAACTGTGTGTGCCGATGGGTAGATAGAGAGATAAACTTCCCTCCTGAATCGGGTGTATCAGACTATCAACATAGACGATTGCATGGGCAGGATTGACGGTAAATACAGCCCACTGTTTCTCTTGTTGGTACTCTTTGGTCTGGCTTTCCGTGTGAAGATAGGCATGATAGTGTTTTTTCTTTCTCAGCTCTTTCCCCGGAATTTTCCAAGTGAGTTGCCCATATTCGGGATGTTTAACGGTCAGGTGCTCTGTTCGGTCGGGTAGTGTTAATGTGATGCATCCTTCACCCTCGGTAAATGGAATGGCAGCATCACCGATAAAAAACTGAAATCCCTTTTCATTCGTATAAAAATCAAACAGGGCGTGTTGTTTATCGGTTGCAAAAGGCGCTTTCCCCAACAAAGGCTTTTTGTCTCGGGCAAATTCCTCTATGCGCATCTGTTGTGCCATCGAGGGAAAGAACAGCACGCATAATAGAATGGTCCACAAATATTTCATTCGTGCAGGCAGGGTGAAAATCATCGTATTACAAACATACGAAAATTCATTGGAAAATGGGGACAATCCTTTGTATTGAGAGGTAATTTCATATCGAGTTGTTGAACGTACGGGGTTTTGAGGTGGAAAATGTGTGTTTTGAGTGTGTCTTAATTCGCAAAGTGTTGTCTGTGTGATTTTTTGTTCTTGATCATGGAGGAGTGTAGTAGGTATTTTTCGGAATAATTATTACTTTTAAACGGCGAAATAGGAGATGACGATTTTTGTATGAAAAACGAGAGCACAATTCCGGTTATAGCTCCAGCATGGGGCGAGGAGGTGCTGTCGCAACTCTCCTGGTTCAAACTCGACCGATTGAAACAAGCAAATGTTATGGTGGTCGGGTGTGGAGCGTTAGGTAATGAGGTTCTTAAAAATTTGGTACTGTTTGGTGTCGGACATTTGGTAATCGTTGATTTCGATGTCGTTGAATCTACCAATTTGACCCGGTCTGTCCTGTTTCGGAGAGAAGATGCCGAGACGGGGCGCCCTAAAGTTTTGGTGGCGGCTGATCGGTTGCGGGAGATCAATCCTTCGGTCCATATTCTGCCGTTGCAGGGCGATATTTGTCACGATATCGGGTTGGGATTGTTGCGCCAAATGGATGTGGTCGTTGGGTGCGTCGATAACCGTTGGGCTCGCTATTGCTTGAACCGCCTTTGTATGCGTGCCGGTGTCCCTTGGGTCGATGGCGGTATCGATGGACTCGAAGGAACGGCACGGGTGTTTATGCCGGGTAAAAATTGCTATGCCTGCAATTTGGGTCCCGAAGCGCTGAAGGATCTCTCGTATCGGATCTCCTGCTCTACTGCAATCAGACGCAACGAGCAAGCTGGCAGGGTGCCGACAACACCTGTAATTGCCTCGATTATTGGGGCAGTTGAGGCGCAAGAGGCGGTCAAACTGTTGCATTCGGAAGAGCTTGCCCATGGTGAGTTGACCTCGTTATGTGGCAAAATGTTTTATTACGAGGGGCAACATTTGGCAGCGAGAGTGGTGGATTTTACTGCATACGATGAGGATTGTCCGGTTCATGAACAGTGGTCCCCTGTGGAAAGTGTGGAGATAATCACGGATTGGCGAGTGGACCGTGCTTTGGATTATCTGGCTAAACGATTGAATTGTAAAGAGGTCGAAATTCAGCTGCGGGATCACGGATTTGTGGATTATCTCGTTGTTCGCCGGGATGAACGTCAGATACAGGTGATGCAACCGGACTATCAGATCGAGCAGTTTGTGGAGCAGGAACCAGCGTTGCAATATTTGCCGTTCCATGCCATGTGTCAACATGACATCAAGCAACTCAACACGCAGTTTCCCTATCCGGAATTGACACTGAAACAGGTGGGTGTTGCAGCTTGGGATATGCTGCAGGTGACGACAGAACAGGGAACTCATTATGTGGAAATGGCCGATGAGTGCGGCTATGGGCAATTTTTATTTCAAAGCCGAAAGGCATGACGATGAACGAACAAGATCTGTATCATATCAGTGCGGAGTCTCTGCTGAATTATCTCTATCCGGACGACATTGACCGGTGGGGGATAGATTGTGCAGGTACCTTTTATCGGAATTACAGCCCGGATGTACTGAACCTGGATGAAGACAATCGGACTGTACGGTTGTCTCGTGACAGTTTTTTGAGGTTGTTGCCCCAAGGGATAATTGCTAAGGATAATGCGCTGAAAGGTAAAGATTTTGAACAGAAATACGAGCAACTCAAAAAAGAGGAGGAGCTTTTGCTGGATCTGTTCAGACCGGTCGATACCTTGGCTTTCAGGTCTCGGCTGCATATTGAAAAACAGGCGACACAGCTGTTACAGGAGCGGTTGACCTTTGTGCTGAAACGCTATTTCGATGTTGACCTGGACGAAACAACCAACCCCTATATCCGTCAGACGGCTCCCCTTTTGCTGCATGTTAGCCAGTTGAGAGCAGATTTCGGGTTTATTCGCGATCTGTTGGAACAGCTGTTCGACTGTGATGTGGAGATGAAAACCGGACGATATGCCTGGGAAGAGGGGGCACAATATGCCCAACCCGCCGTGGAATATCGGTTGATCATTCCCCGGTTGACGAGAGAAGCGTATGACGAATTGAATCAGCAAATCGAACCTTTTCGGGAATTCCTTTGCGAATGGTTTATTCCCTTCGATACAAAATGCACTATTCTGATTAAAGATTGCAATCAGCCCTTTGTGCTTGGGGAAGGCATGATGTTGAATTACAATACAGTATTTCCCGAAAGTTTGTCGATCCAAAATGTGGACAGTAAGTAGAAGCGTATTATGAATATCAATTCAAGAATAGACTGGGAAGCCGGTATGGAGATCTCTGCCCAGACCTTTGTCGAACTGGATGCGAATCTGGCCCGAAGAGAGCAGGTTGCCAGCCGGGCTGTCAATGGAAACCAGTTTGGCCTCATCCCTTTTACGGAATTCGATAATCGGGGAGGGTTTGTCCGTAATAAACTGGAGATTGAACGGCTGGTGTGCATGGCGCTTCTACCTTCCGGAAAGATCCTGCATATTGACGAAAAGGTGGTAGTCTCCGTCCCCCTGGTATATGGCGATGAGTATTATCTGGCTTGTGGCTTCGGAGAGAAGGAGGTGGAATTCGACATCAAGAGTGTACCGTTTGTTCGTCCGGAATATACTTATGGTATTTATACGCTGGATGAACTGAAGGGGACAGACCTTTTCCCGGTGATGAAATTCAAGGTCAATGATGGAGTCTTTGTCATTGATGAATCGTACATTCCGCCTTGCCTTCACCTCTCTTCAAACAGTCGGTTCGAGACCTACTTGAAGCAGTTGTCGGAAAAGGTGGGGCTATTGGCTGAACATCCGAATTTGGAATCGGGTGAAGGCAAAAGGGCATTTCAACGCTATGCGTACTTGCTGAAAAGTTACGATACGAAAAACCGCACCAGCCAGTTTGTGCAGTTAACCCATGAAATAGCTCAGGCTATTGACTACTATATTGTTACTCCCAATACCGAGACTTCGATCGTACTTCAAAACTACTCGGAGTATGATATTGTCAATTGGCTGGAGTGGTTGACGGAATATTTGCATAGTGCCGCAACCATTTTGGATAAAGTCGTTTTGGAGGATCACTCCATCGATTTTGATGAGCTGAAGGCACAGGTCAAAGCCGAATTATACGAACGGTTGTATCCTGAGCTGTATGAGCGGTTAAGTGAGGAGCTGAAAAACAAACTTTATGCGGAGATTGCCGAGGAGTTGACCGCTAAATTGACCGACTACCTCAATCATCAATTCAAGAATGAATTGCATGATTTGCTGGCCGGAGAGTTGTCAGACGAACTTTCGGAGAAACTGTACGAGAGCCTGTATGACAGTTTGTATAAGGCGTTGTATGTCCCGATTGAGAAGGAGGAACAAGAGGAGTTTATGCCATTAATTTAGTGTCATGAGTATTTTGTTACCCTTGCAAGTGGCGGCAGGGAACGTAGCCCGCGCCCCGAAATTGGAAATGGCTGTCGATGCGTTTCTCGACCTGTTGTTGACCACAGCATGTCGGAGTTGTGTCGCAGATCTTCAATTTGGATTTGTATTTAATAATCTGAAATTTGAGATTTTCAATGAAAATGAAGGGGTGATTTATAACTCGGCAGGCGACGGAGTTGACTCGGACATGTATAATAAAAAAGTTTCGGGAACCTCGAAAAGCATTAACACCTTTGCGACGGAACTGAAACGAGCTATCGAACAGTACGAAAAACGGTTGTCCGGGGTTTCGGTGACGATGTCGTACCTGAAAAATGCAAAGAAGGTGCAGATCAATATTGAGGGCACCTTGACCGAAACCAACGAGGCGTATCGATATACAACCAGTATAGATATTTGGAGTTAACGTTGTCGGTGTCGTTCTGTCTGAAGTAAAACGAAACAAGGAATGAAACAGACCATCTTTACAACGCGTCAAAGAGCGGAAGAGATCATAAAAGAGGCCGTTACCATTTGGGAGCATAGCAATAACGGTGAACAGCTGGAGGGACTGGATCGTGATCCGGTACTCGCCCTGTTCATGACGGCTCTTGCCTATCAAGCGAACGAGATCGATAATGAAATCGAACAGCTCAGGGTTGATATTCTCAATGAATTTGCGCGGATGCTCATCCCTTATGAGCGAATCCATGCCCTGCCTGCAACCGCCGTGGTCGAGGTTTCGATGGAAAATAGCGTGCCGTCACAAATTTTGGATCACCGGACAAATTTTAGTTTGGCGGGGAGCTCTTTCTCATTTATTCCCTTGCTCAAGACGACCGTTTTTAATGGCGGTGTCTCATCCGTTGTCAGATTGGACGCCCGTAGATGGAAAGTGGGTTTACAGTTCAAAGAGCCGATCAGTAACCTGTCGGGTTGGACATTCATGATTGGGAATACACATTTCCAGGATCTGAAAGTTTTTGTCAACGGACATCCGTTACCTCTTATAAAACCGTGGGACTATGCAGATCTGCCGTTGAGTGGTTGTTTCTCGTTGGGCAATATGATTTATAGCCAGTCTCCGGTCTTTCAGTCCCGCCATCTCTGGTTTGATCTGTTTGCCAAACAGAATGTAAGACTCTTTAGTGTCGATACGTATAAATCGATTCTACCTTATCCGGTCGATAAGGTGGAACTGGTGTTTGAATTTTTCGGGATTGACGATTCGTTCCTGTTTGACAAGGAGCAGTTGCTCCTAAATTGCACAGTCCTGCTTAATGCGGAGTTGCGATCTGCCACTCTTTCGTCCAATACCCCTATGGTTCGTTTGACAGGTGGCGAGAAAAGTGCCGATCGGTGGCAATTCCTCCATTTGATTCGTCCGTCTGTGTCTCAACTGTTTAAAGACGAACCGATTGAAATCCGAAAGATCGCAACTGATCGGTTCAATGCGGAACGGTTGGTTAAATTGGCCACTACGCTGATCAGTAGGTTTTCGTCTGATTATTATGCGTTTCAACAGATTGAATCGCTTCGTGACGGAACTTTAATGGATCAATTTTATACGGTGTTGAAGAAGATGTCCGAGGGGGTTGCCAAAGCTTCGAAAACGACGACTCCCGGATTGTATTTGATGCTGAAGAATCCACGTGGCTTCCATCCCAAAGAGGCAAGTTTGAATATCGACTATTTGATTACCAACGGAAGCGCTGTCAATACAGTGTTAAATAGCAAGAGCCAATTCAGTGTGGCAACGGGCACCCATATCGGCAGTGTTAAGTTGGTAGCCGAGCCTATGCCCGGATCGGATGAGTTGCAAAGCGTCGATGCGGAAAATAGTTTGGCCCGTTACTATATGGTGACAAACGATCGGATTGTGACGCCGGCAGACATTAAGATGTTGTGCTATAATGAACTGGCAACCCGATTCGGTATTACGATCGATATGATCTCCAAAATACGGGTGCGCAATATGCAGCATACCGAACGTGGCCATTGTGGATTCGAGACACAGGTTTACATTACGCTGAAGGATAATCCGTACATTCGACGCAGTTTTCAAGAGAAGATAGCGATGACGGAGTTGGTTTTGCAAAAGATGATCGAGGTGAGAAGTACCAATGTATTTCCTGTGCAGGTCAACATCGAGATTGTTTAACCAAATGTCAGATTGAGATAAATAGTTTTTAGGTTCCCATAAAACCGTGACTTATGGAAGATTTCTTTTTGGACATTGTATATAAAGATAAAAAGGTCAGGTTTCGTATCATTAATCCGCATGCACCGTTGAGTACGCTGATGAACAATCTGCGGCATGCTATCGGTAAAGATGGTCGGTTGATTTTTGATTTTCCATCGATCGATCAGACCGGTGCTCCGTTAGATTATTTTTTTGGTAAAGAGGATCCGGTTACTAACGAGGTGCGGGTGCTCAGACCCAGAATCGGAAAGACGGATCAGACATTGGCTGATTATAACGTGAACAACGGGGATACGGTCTTCCTTATTCCGGATCCATTCCCGGGATAATCGATACGCAGATGACCATGCAAAGTATGCAAATGGAGCCGCAGGATTTTGCCCATCTTCAACTGACAGGGCGTAATCGGCGGTTGCTCCATGAGTGGAGCGAACTGAAACGTTCTTTCGAACATCGGAGCGGAATAGAATACCGGATACTCAAGTGCAATGCACAGGGTTTGCCGATAGCCTATTTGATCACCTATCACATTCATTCCATCTGCAGTGTGGAACGACTTGAACAGCTTAACGAGCCAGGTGTATCGAATCCGCCTATTTTCGCATCGCTATTTCAAATGCGCATCGATCTGCCGGTCAATTATCCCTGTATTGATGCTCCGGCAGAGTTTCGCTTTTTGACCTGCGATGCGGAAGGACAACCCATTCCCCATCCGTGGCATCCGAATATTCGCTATTTTGGCGAGTTCGCAGGACGGGTCTGTTTGAATGCGCCTGATACCTATTCCGGGTTGGCGTGGAGTGTGGAGCGTATTGCGCACTATTTGAGTTATGATCGATATCATGCCATTCAAGAACCTCCCTATCCGGAGGATTTTAAAGTGGCAGAGTGGGTCGTCAAACAGGGGGAACCCAATGGTTGGATCTTTTTTGATCAACCGGCCTCGACAGAACTTTCGAAGTAATTTTTTTCGGTCTTTGCCGGAGAAAAGCTGCTGAGAAGTCGGAACCGTGTTTTACTATTTGAACTATACGATATGAATCTTTGGAGTAAGGTTATCTATACGCTTCTTTTGCTGGGCTTCTACGGAACTTTGCAGGCGCAAAGTGTCAAACAGGTGGAGGTGTCGGCAGAGACTCCTTACGTGGATCACATCTCGCTGTTGCCGGGCAGCTCCGATATGGATCTTTTGGTAAAGATCGCCTTTGATGAACCGAACAATAGCCTGACGGTTAGTTTGATCTCTTATCGGAAACTGTTCGTTTTTCAAACCAATGTTCGCTATGCTCAGGTGGTGAAAGGATCTCGCTTGCGGCCTGAACGGTTGCCTTATGTGGTGGCTTCGGACGAGCAGGTGCGTTATGCGATGGGGAAGGCACTGCGCAAATCGATCAAGCCCGAACGGAGACATATCTTTAGCCGATGGATCGAATACGAGGGGCTGCAACCCCAGCCGACCGATTATAAAATGGTCAACGACTATATTGAGCAGAGGTTTGATATTCTGCGTCAGCAGAGCCACGTTTCGGTCACGTTACGTGATATTTTGGTGATGAGTGAACCGCTCTCCGACAAACGTCCCGAATATGAACTCTTTTTCCAGACTGACCTGAATCGTCGGTACAATATCACGATCCAACGCAACCCCTGTTTTGGGAAAGAGGAGGCTTTGCAGGCGTCGGCAGCTCAGTTGGAGAGTATTCGTGCCGGTTATGAAGCATTTGAGCAGAAGTTTGGAAAGAACTCCAAACTCGATTCTCCCGGTAGCGTGAAGATTTTTACGCAGATGAAATCCCTGTTGTTGGAGCAGTTCCCCCGAAAGGAGGAGACCAACAGCTGTCCCGATATTCAGGCCAATATCGACCAGTATAACCGTTATGTTGACTCCATCGAGCGGATGGAGTGTAAATTTACGGTCGAGACCCGGACAAAGGCTCGGGCCAAAGCCACTTCACTCGGTCTGAGTGCCGATTATATTCTGACCATGGCCCGGCGAATCGATAACAATGTCAACCGTTGGTTGTTATCTTCGGACCCAATGGAGCAGAAGGATCTGATTACGGCGTGCAACCAGATTATCGATCAGGTTCGGTCACACGTCAGTCGGGCATCGGTGATGACGTCGAGTCAGCAGTCCGCCATTCGTGTCTTTAACGAAGCGGCCAATTATTTTCACAGGACCTGTGTCAAAAAGTAGTTTCGTATGGGGAAGTGGAGTCGATGGTTGAGAGGGGTTGTCACACTCGGTGCCTTTTTGATCGGGTGCTCAGTGGTGTGGGCCGAGGAGCCCTCCTCGCAGTCCAACCCGGGCCAAGAGCAGTTGGTCGATGAGATGCAGCGGTTGGAGATCGAGAGTCGCATGCTCTCGTTCTATGATCAGATGCATGCCCTTTCGACCGACATTTCGCATAGTGCGCCGGATAAACTGACCGAGGCCAACCAACAGGTGACCACCATCGATACCAAATGGAACGCCTATTATCAGGCTCGACAGAGTGTGATTGCGGATGATGATTCGCTGTTGCAAATTGTGGCCGATTATCAGCTGGTCAAACAGACAGTACTGGATTCGATTGCTGCCAAACAGCACTATTTCGATGCTCAGAAGAGCTTTGCGGAGGCTGAGGCGTTTTGTCTGGCTCAGGACAGCATCTATCAGGCGCTGAACAAAAAGGCGGTGGAGTATTCGTTGGTGAAGAGTGCGGCCCCTCAGCTCGAACAGCTCAAGGGAGAGGAGCAGTCGTTGTTTGCAGAGGTTCAACAGCAGTATGAGACGGCCAAAAATCTGTCGCAGGAGTTTCCGGTTTTTCAGCCGCGGTTTCAGCAGATCGAAGAGAAATATATAGAGCTCAAGAATCGTTCGGAGAAGATTCAGGCGTTGGAATATAAACCGTGGATTGAACGCGTGAAGGATTATCTGTACAGTTTGGCGGCTGTGGCCATGATCCTGATGTTTATCAATATGGTGCAGGCCAAAATCAAGACGCTGAAACAGGCACGGGAAAATGCCAAGAAACTTCGTGAAGCTCTGCATAAAGAGGAGGATGACTATCCGACTATTTGATGAATTTGTAATCTGTTAACAATCTGTTACGATGAACCTTCGCAGCATATCGTTCGTTTTGATGATGGTGCTCATCCTGTCCGGCTGTACCAATCTGACGCCGAACAATGAACCCTACAAAGAGGATGTGAAGATCAATATCCTGAGTGTTGATTTCGATTCCACCTACAAGCACTTTTATGCGAACGTCCAGATGAATGACAGTCTTACGGGGCTGTTGCTGAATAACGATACCTCGATCCATTTCAAAACACGGGAGTTCGTAAGGAATCTGTATGATCCGCGGATTCAGCCCCGTTTGGAAAACTACAAGAACCTGAAGGTCGAGGAGCTTGCGAAGTTAAATCTGAATATCTTGATTCTGGCCGATTTGACGTTGGATTCGGCAGCGGTTTCTGAGCAGCAGCAAGTGGCCCGTAATCTGAAAAACCTGTTTGTATTCAACCATCTGCACATCGCCTTCATGAGGGGGCGTCGGGTGACGGAGACCATGGAGATGACTGACTATGTGTTGGATAATTATTTCAAGCCGGTCTCGGAGCCCAAGTATCTTTATCGCTCCATGTTGTCGAAAATCGACGAGTTGGGCAAAGGAGCATCGGCCTTCCCAAAGACCGTCCCCGCAGATACTCTTGGTCGAGCCAAAGTACCCGGTCAAAATATCCTGATTGTCTTTTCTGACGGCAAAGTCTATGATCATAATCGTCCGTTGGATCCGGACTATTTTTCGTTGCAGCATAAGCTCACTCAGCGTGGCGAAACGGTGGGTAAACTCCCCATTTTTTACATCAATTTGAGCACGGAGCCGACCAATAAGCAGGCTGCTGCCACAGCCGATACGGATGAGGAGTCCAAAAACTTTTTGACGGCCCTGTGTCAGAAGACGGGTGGCAAATATCTTGATGTGTTTGATCAGGATCTGATTCTGACCGATATCCTTAAACAGTTCAACAGAGCATATGCCGATTATCGGTTTACGTTTGTCAATCCCGATTTTAAGATCTATCGGGGAATGGAGCGTAAATTGCAGATTGATTGTTACCAACAAGATAGTTTGATCGCCTCCGATTTCATCGATTACAATGCCGGTAGCGTGTACAATCCCATTATTGTCAATGGCCTTACGACCTTTCAGGTGATCATGCAGGGGACACTGTTGGGGCTGTTGACCATCTTTTGGATCTATCTGTTTTTCCAATTTATCCTTCCGGCGATCCGGTACATTATCTTCAAGCGGAAATATGTGACCCGCTACACCAACAAGAATATGACCTTTAACGGCATTCTGGTTGGACAATCCTGCTACTTCTGCAAAGCTCCCTTTGAAGAGGGAGACTCCATCGTTGTCAAATGCCAGCATGTCATGCACGAATCCTGTTGGGATGAAAACGAGTACAAATGTCCGGAGTATGGCCGCAATTGCAAAACGGGCAGCCACTATTACAATCGACAGAATCTGTTCGATCCGCACAATGCATCGTTCTATCTCTCGTGGATTTTGGCCGGAGCATTTGCCGGATTGATCGCCTGGATCAACTTTACGGCCAATGCCCATAACGACGAAGGAATCTCGTTGGTAAGGCTGATCCATGTTATCTTTAACTTGGATGCCGATTCCTCACAAACAGGTACGTTGATGGAGGAGTACGGGAATCACCTCTTTTATTTGCCGTTCTACGGGATGAATATCGGATTCTTCCTCACCTTGTCGTTGAGCCTGCTGACCGGACATGGCCGGTGGTGGTGGAAACGTTCGTTGTTCGTTGCCGTAAAATCGATTGTCGGGGGCGTGTTCGGTTATCTCTCCTTCTTTATCGGTTGCGTGATCTCCATCTCGTTGAACTTTAAAGATAACTCGTTCCTGATTGATTGGATCCCCTGGATGTTGAGCGGATTTATGATCGCCTTTGTGGTCTCCTATGGAACCGATATCAAACTCAAAAAGGCGTTGGTCGGTGCGGCAATCTCCATTGTATTCGGGTTGGGGTCGATGTATCTGTGGTCGTTTGCCTTCAGTGCACAGATCGATACGCGCGAGTTCCTGTTGTTGAGCTATATGATCTATTGTATCGGATTTGCCGTCAGCGTAGCCGCAACAAGTCCCAAATCGGAGCGCTACTTCTTGCGCGTCGAGGGACCGATCAAAGAGATCGATATCGCCATTTATAAGTGGATGAATGCCTCTATTCTCTCCAAGCGGGTTACGATTGGAAAGTCGGTCAACTGCGATTTGCAGATGTCGTGGGATATTACCAGCCCGATTGCGCCTGAGCAGGCAGAGGTTCGCATGGTTAACGGTTACCTCTATCTGGTCGCGTTGGAGGATGGGGTGATTTTTGATAAGAAGCCCCTCAAGCCGCGCGTGAGAAAGAGACTCTACCACGGTTCCAAATTCCTGATCGGTAAGACGACATTTACCTATATCGAGAAAGATTTATAACGGAAGCGGCGTTTTACTGCTTTTGTGGAGGAGGTTGTTCGTGTTCCGTTTGTGGTCAAATTGGGCCATAGACAATAGCTTTGGCTACTCCCAGGCATAGACGCAGCAGAGCGTGTCGTGTTGCAGGTAGTGTAACCGGCAGGTGGTCTCCTGCATGCGGGTTTGCAGGGTTTGACGGACGGGATCGATGGCCACGATCTGCATATCCTGTAAGAAATCGATTTCGGACTGACGTTTGAGTTTGTATAGCGTCTCTTTTGCGCACCAGAATAGGGCGGGATAGAGCTGTGGATCGGGCAGGGTTGCGCCAATCAATTGCTCTTGCGGAGTGGTATAACGGGGCAGGGCTCGCGAAAAATCCCGATCTACGTTTTCGATATCGATAGCACAGGGGGTCGGAGCCAGAATGACGGCGGCATACCCACGCGTATGGCTCACACCAATGTGGCGGTTGATGTCGAGTGTTGGACCTCCCTGAGCATCATATTCAGCTTTGGCTCCTGGATGTAGCTGCTGCAACAAGGCATGCCAAGCCAACCATTCCCGTTGACGGGAGGGGTTGGTAAACTGTTCCGATTCTCGACGATCGTCCTCAAGACATAAGGCGAGCAACTCTTCCGGGCGCTCGTCAATCTGCCAAATCCCTAAAACGATTTCCGAAGTGATTGCTTGTCGTAAAACGAGTGGCATGCCTCTCTTCCTTTTTCTTTGTTTAGTGTAGGCGGTGTGAATAGCCTCCGTTGTTGGGAAAATATGGATTGTTTTTTCTCACCTTTCCTCTTGTTGCACCTTTGATGCTCGTTTGTTTTCCCTGTATCCCGGGTCTTGGCCGGTTCCCGCATGCTTTCAATGCGGGCTGTTGTATTGCCTAACGAAGGGGGTGATTTGAAGTGCTGAGGTTTATCCTCACTCCAGGTCCTTCCTCTCCAGCGAAGGTACATAAAAACAGTAAACCCTCCTAATGGGAGGGTTTACTGTTTTGTATAGGAGTGGACGATTAATATTCGTCCCAGCTTTTGATCTTGATATCTCCCGGAGCCAATCGGCAGAAGGCAATGATAAAGGCACTTGCCAATCGGGCATTCGTGATCAACGGAATGTTGAAGTCGATTGCACTGCGTCGGATCGTGTAGTCGTTGTTCAACTCATCCTTCGACAGGTTTTTCGGGATGTTAACCACCAAATCGATCTTCTTCTCCTTGATGTAGTCCAGCGTGTTGGGCTGCTCTTTCTGATCGGGCCAGTGCAGAATCGTCGCATGAACGCCATTCAGTTCGAGGAACTCAGCGGTACCCTTGGTTGCGAAGATGTTGTATCCGCGGTCTTGCAGAGCTTTGGCGGCTGAGAGCATATCCATCTTCGAACGGGAATCACCGGTCGAGAGCAATACATTTTTCTTTGGAATAGCGTAGCCCACCGAGATCATGCTCTTGAGAATCGCTTCGTGGAAATCTTCGCCCAAGCATCCAACTTCACCGGTTGAGGCCATCTCAACACCCAAAACTGGGTCTGCTTTTTGCAGACGTGAGAAGGAGAACTGCGGCGCCTTGATACCGACGTAATCGAGTTCGAATGCCGATTTGTGCGGAACCTGCGGATCGGCACCCAACATAACACGGGTAGCAATATCGATAAAGTTGACTTTCAGAACTTTTGATACGAATGGGAAGCTGCGTGATGCACGCAGGTTGCATTCGATCACCTTGATCTCATTATTTTTGGCCATCAACTGCATGTTGAACGGTCCTGAGATATTCAGCATGCGGGCAACCTCACGGCTGATCTTTTTGATTCGGCGCATGGTCTCGACATACATCTTCTGAGGCGGGAAGACCATGGTTGCATCACCGGAGTGTACGCCGGCAAATTCAACGTGTTCGGAGATGGCGTAAATCAGCACCTCGCCGTTTTTCGCTACGGCATCGATTTCGATCTCTTTGGCATGTTCGATGAATTCGGTTACGACAACCGGATACTGTTTCGAGACGCTGGTGGCCAATGTGAGGAAGTGCTCCAACTCCGAGCGGTTCGAAACGACATTCATGGCGGCACCTGACAGTACGTATGAAGGCCGGATCAACACCGGGAAGCCCACCTCATCGACGAAGTTGTAGATATCTTCCATCGTGGTCAACTCGCGCCAGCGAGGCTGATCGACGCCGATTTTGTCGAGCATCGATGAGAATTTGTGGCGATCCTCGGCGTTGTCGATGTTTTTGGCCGAAGTTCCGAGGATGGGCACATGCTCGTTGTGCAGACGCATGGCCAGGTTGTTCGGAATCTGACCACCGGTCGAAACGACCACACCTTTCGGCTCTTCGAGATCGGTAATATCGAGTACACGTTCGAGTGTCAGCTCATCGAAGTAGAGTCGGTCGCAGACGTCGTAGTCGGTTGAAACCGTTTCAGGGTTGTAGTTGATCATCACCGAACGGTAGCCCAGTGCGCGAATCGTATTCAGGGCGCTGACGCTACACCAGTCAAACTCAACGGAACTACCGATGCGGTAGGCTCCAGAACCCAGTACGATAACCGAACGGTTGTCGTGTGCGAAGTCGATGTCGTGTGCTGTTCCGTTGTAGGTCACATACAGATAGTTGGTTTGTGCCGGATATTCGGCAGCCAGTGTATCGATCTGTTTGACGAACGGAGTGATGCCACGCTCTTTGCGGTAGCGGCGGATCTTCAGCATATCGGCCTCGATCTCGTCGGCTTTGCTGTGGCTGACGGTGCGGGCCAACTGGAAGTCCGAGAATCCACGCTGTTTGGCTTCGCGGATCAGACTGTCCGGAACTTTAGTGATATCGTTATATTGCTCCAGTTCGCCCTCGATACGGATAATGTTCTCCAACTTTTCGAGGAACCACTTGTCGATTTTGGTCAGTTCGTGGATTCGGTCGATGGTATAACCGCGTTTGAGTGCGTGAGCAATGACGAAGATTCGTTTGTCGGTTGGGTGCTGCAGGGCATTGTCGATATCGATATCGGCAAACTCTTTGTTGGCAACAAAACCGTGCATGCCCTGGCCGATCATACGGAGACCCTTCTGGATCACCTCTTCGAAGCAACGACCGATGGCCATCACCTCACCGACCGATTTCATGCTGGAGCCCAATTCGCGAGAAACCCCCTTGAATTTACCGAGGTCCCAACGCGGAATCTTGCAGACAATGTAGTCAAGAGCCGGTTCGAAGCAGGCGGTTGTGCTTTTGGTTACGGCATTTTTCAGCTCATGCAAACCGTAACCAAGACCCAACTTGGCGGCGACGAATGCCAGCGGATAACCGGTCGCTTTCGAAGCGAGGGCCGATGAACGGCTCAGACGGGCATTTACCTCGATCACCCGGTAATCTTCCGAGTTGGGGTCGAGGGCATATTGTACGTTACACTCGCCGACAATTCCGATGTGGCGGATAATCTTGATGGCGAGTTTACGCAGCTTGTGGTATTCCGAGTTGGAGAGGGTCTGTGACGGAGCTACGACGATACTCTCACCGGTGTGGATACCCAGTGGGTCGAAGTTCTCCATGTTGCAGACCGTGATGCAGTTGTCGTAGCGGTCGCGAACCACCTCGTATTCCACCTCTTTCCATCCTTTGAGTGATTTCTCAACCAAAATCTGAGGCGAGTAGGTGAAGGCTTTGCTGGCCAGTGCGTCCAACTCCTCGTCGTTGTCGCAGAATCCGGAACCCAGACCTCCCAGCGTGTAGGCGGCACGGATAATCACAGGATAACCCAACTCGTGAGCGACACGTTTTGCATCGGCTACGGTGGTTACCGCTTCGCTCTTGATGGTCTTGACGTTGATCTGGTCCAGTTTGTGAACGAACTTGTCGCGGTCTTCGGTATCGATAATGGCCTGTACCGGAGTACCCAGCACCTGCACACCATATTTCTCCAAAACACCGCTCTGGTAGAGCTTCACACCGCAGTTCAGTGCGGTCTGTCCACCGAAGGCGAGCAGAATACCCTGCGGCCGCTCTTTGGCGATCACCTGTTCAACGAATTCCGGAGTGACCGGCAGGAAATAGACCTTGTCGGCAATATTTTCCGAGGTCTGGATCGTTGCGATGTTGGGGTTGATCAGAATGGTGTGGACACCCTCCTCTTTGAGGGCTTTGAGCGCCTGTGAACCCGAATAGTCAAACTCACCGGCCTCACCGATCTTCAATGCACCCGATCCCAGCAGGATCACTTTTTCTATCTTATTTTCCATTTTTCGAGGTTTCAATGTTGCGGATAAAGTCGTCGAACAGGAATTCGGTATCCACCGGGCCGCCCGAAGCTTCAGGGTGGAACTGAACTGAGAAGAAGGGGAGACTCTTGTGACGAATACCTTCGCTGGTACCGTCGTTGAGGTTGATGAAGTAGGGCTCCCAATCGGGACCCAGCGTATCGGTGTTGACTGCAAAACCGTGGTTTTGCGAGGTGATCACCGCTTTGTTTGTGCCCACCATCAATGCCGGCTGGTTGTGGCTGCGGTGTCCGTATTTGAGCTTATAGGTGGTTGCACCCGCAGCAATCGAGAGCAGCTGGTTGCCCAGGCAGATGCCGAAAATCGGTTTACCCAAGGCCATCGCCTTCTTGATGTTGGCAATGGTTGCCGCGCACTGTTGTGGATCGCCGGGACCGTTGCTGAGCATGACGCCATCGTAATCGATCTGTGTAAAATCGTAGTCCCAGGGTACCCGAATCACCGTTGCTCCACGGTTGATCAGGCAGCGGATGATGTTGTATTTGCAACCGCAGTCCACCAAAACAATCTTCAACGGGCCATCGCCGTAGGTCTCAATCGTCGGTGTGCTGACTTCGGCGGCCAGATTGCGCTGGTTCGGGTCATCGAATTCGGCTGGTTCTTCGCAACCTTCGACTACAATTTTGCCCAGCATCACACCGCGTTCACGAATGATTTTGGTCAGTTGACGCGTGTCGATCCCGTAGATGCCGGGGATGCCGTTTTCGCGCAGCCAGTCGGCGAGACTTTCACCGGCATTCCAGTGGCTGTACTCGAACGAGTAGTCCGAGATAATCAGTCCTTTAATATGAATACGGTCTGACTCAAAATATTTGAGCAGACCGTATTCCATATCTTTTTTAGGAACGCCGTAGTTGCCGATCAATGGATAGGTGGAAACCAGAATTTGACCCCGGTAAGACGGATCAGTCAGGCTTTCGGGATAACCGGTCATCGCGGTGTTGAAAACAACTTCGCCGGACACAGCCGTTTCCGTGCCGAAAGAGTAACCCGTGAAGACGGTGCCGTCCTCAAGAATGAGGCGGGCAGTTTTTTTGTCAGACATTATCAATCAGTAAGTTAATCGTTCGTATCACTTGCTGAAACTGTCTTCTTCTCAGAATAGTTTCTGAGATGCAAAGGTACGGTGTCTGAATCTGTTTTGCAAATCGACTGCGAAAATTTATTGAAAAATCGAACATCCTTACTCGCCAGAGTGTGCCAATTGGGTTGCGACGTGTCTGTTGTGGTTAGGGGAGTATTGGGAATGGTGTTTCAAGCTGTGAGCAGATGCGGAAAATGGCGAGATTGAGGAGATGTTGCACAGAATTTTGGTTTGGTCGCGAGGGTTTTGTTACATTTGTACTGGCGGCCGGGTTGTGCTTGAGCGTGTGGGTGATTCGTTCCTTTCAGATTGCGTCACAATAGCAACAAGGCGACGGGACGCTCGGGTAAAGCCGTTTGACAGATATAGAATATGTTGACCAAAGCTGAAATACAGATGATCCGTTCACTGGGCGATAAGCGTGGACGGCAAGCGGAAGGGCTATTCGTGGCCGAAGGGGCCAAATTGGTGACGGAGCTGGTTGCAGGAACACTGGCCGGTGGGGCTTTGCGAGTGCGTCGGGTCTGCTGTACCGAAGAGGGACTGAAGCAGTTACAGTCGGGGATGGAGAAAACGTTTGCTACATCCAAAGAGGTGCAGATCGACATGGTCTCACAGAAAGAGATGGAGCGGATCAGCTTTTTGAAGACACCTTCGGCGTTGTTGGCTTTGGTTGAAGTGCCTCGGTGGCGCATGCCGGCCCTAAAACGCGATAGCGATTTGGCATTGGCTTTAGATGGAGTGCAGGATCCGGGTAATATGGGAACCATCTTACGTATTGCCGATTGGTTCGGAATTCGTGAGGTGGTCTGTTCGGAGCACACGGCTGACTGTTTCAATCCCAAAGTGGTGCAGGCGACGATGGGGGCGATCGCTCGTGTACGGGTGCACTACCTCCCGCTGACGGAGTGGCTTGCACAAGCTGTGCAGGCTGGAGTACCGGTATATGGAACCTTTCTTGATGGAGATACCATCTATGATGCACCGCTGACAACAGGGGGCATTGTGGTGATGGGAAGCGAAGGAAAGGGAGTGTCGGCACAGGTCGCTGCGTTGGTGGCGCATCGTCTCTATATTCCATCCTTCCCGGCAGGAGTCCCCACCTCCGAATCGCTGAATGTGGCTACCGCTACCGCAATTGTTTGCTCGGAATTTCGCCGGCGCTGTTTATAACTATGCCTTTTATTAAGGTATGGGCATTGCTTAAACCTTAAACAAGGGCTCCAAAGAGCGCGTGGACCGATATGAGGCCATTGCTATGGCCTCGAACAATCGTGTTGGGGTCAGGTCTGCCCGTGGGATTGAAGAGAGCAGTGCTGCGGGGTAAGCGTCGAGTGATGTCACTGTCCTGTCTGACAACCTTGTGTTGAGCGATACGTGTGGTAGGTTGATTGCGAGTGGCTGTCGAATGGGGATGATGTACAGGATGTCGATACAGTAGATACAACGGAGGGGCAACCGATTGGTTGCCCCTCCGTCTATTTATTTATCGAACAGCTGTTTATTCTGCTTTCCGAACTCGTCCTCCTGTTGAGGTGTCCAAGGATTGTACATTGGGATCTCCGCTGTAGATAACCGAACCGCCGGTTGAGGCTTTGGCTGAGAGCGATCCTGTTATATGCAGGGTGATTTTTCCTGCAGAATTAGCACGGCATGAGGCCTCCTTTGCAGTGTACTCCTCTCCATCGATTTTGCCTGCGGAATTGGTTGTGGCTGTAACTTTGTTTGTACTTCCTTTGATGTCGATATCTGCGGATGAGGCTGCATTCAGTACGGCTTCGGTTCCAATATGTTCGAGATCAGCTGAAGCGGATGAATTGACATCGCAACGCAATAAAGGTGCGGTGATTTTGGCCTCAATTTCTCCGGAAGATGATCCGTTGATGACCACGCGGTTGGTCGCGGTCAAGTCAGGAATAATAACTTCGCCTGAAGAGCTGACATCAATATTCAAGGTCGCTGTTTTGATCGGGGTCTTGGCCGTAATGGTTGCTGAGCTGCTGGCCTTCAATGAATAGGGATCTTTGAGATAGACGGTTGCTTTGAATTCATCCTCTTTGTTCAGATTCAGTTTGAAGCCTTCCAATTTGATGTTTACGACGCCGTCGTTGTCGATCGTAAACTCCAATTTGTCAGCCCACTTTGCAGGTAACTCTACGGTTGCCGAGGTTTTGTCCGATTGGTAAACCTCTACCTGAAACGTCGAGCCGGCAGAAACACCGGTGATGTTTTGGCCTTCGAAGCGGGTCTGCCGGGTGGTCATGGTTTGGGCTGAGAGGCATCCACTGCTGCAGCATAATGCGGCAAACAGTGAAAACATGAGCGCTTTTTTCATAACAATTGTTTTATGTTCAACAAATTTTAAGTTGGTTAGAGGTATCCGAAGCGCATAGGGTTTTCTCAGCTCTGTAACCACGCGGTTGTCGGTGTGATTGACATGATACGCTATCTAATACTTCACTTACATAACAAATATAAATGATATTTTGGTAATGTGCAATACACAGTAATGGTTTTTAGAAATCATCGCAAGATACAGCTGTTTGTTGCGTTCGATCTTAATATATAAGGTGAATGGAGAGCTATTTGGCGGAACTTTATTATCTTTGCCGGTAGGAATAAACCGAACACAGATGAGTGATACCAAGATACGAGTCGGCATTACGCAAGGCGATATAAATGGAATTGGATATGAGGTGATTATCAAATCGTTACTCGATCCGAGAATTTGTGAACTTTGCACGCCGGTGATTTACGGTTCGGCCAAAGCGGCCGGATTTTACCGTCGTACGATTGCCGATGCTGAAAATTTCAGCTACAATATCATCACCAAAGCGTCGGATGCTCATCCTCGTCGGGTCAATTTGGTCGATTGTACGGCGGGCGATTTGCGGATCGAACCGGGACGAATGACCGCCGAAGCGGGACAAGCCTCGATTGCGGCACTGCATGCTGCGGCAGCTGATCTGAAGGCTGGCCTGATCGATGTCGTGGTTACTGCTCCGATTTGTAAGGAGAATGTCCATGAAGCGGGCTTCGATTTTACCGGACATACCGAGTTCTTTGCTGCCGAGTTCGGAGGCGAGCCGTTGATGATGATGTGCAGTGACCTGCTGAAGGTGGGCCTGGTGACCATTCATGTTCCGCTGGCTGAGGTGGCGCCGTCTGTTACTGAGGCGAAGATTGTGTCCGCTTTGCATGGTCTGCGTAGCAGCCTGATTCAGGATTTCTCCATCCATGAACCGAAGATTGCGGTGTTGGCACTCAACCCGCACGCCGGTGATGGTGGGGTGATCGGCGGTGAAGAGCAGCAGATCATTACGCCGGCGATTCAGACCGCGTTTAGCGAAGGGGTGTTGGCATTCGGACCCTTCCCTGCTGACGGCTTCTTTGCGGCCGGAACATTTGCCCGGTACGATGCGGTTTTGGCCATGTATCACGATCAGGGACTGGCCCCCTTCAAAGCGCTGTCGGGTGATGGGGTTAACTTTACGGCCGGGTTGCCGATTGTCAGAACCAGCCCTGCCCACGGTGTCGGTTTCGATATTGCCGGACAGGACAAAGCCAACGCTCAGGCAATGCGTAATGCCATCTATATGGCGATGGATATTTTGCGTAGCCGTGAGTTGTATGCGGAGATTTCGGCAGATCCGCTCCAGAAGTTCAAACGGGAGAATGGCGTCGATGTATCGGCGGCCGATCTGCCCGAAACCGAGGAGGAGGTTTAGAACGACAGGAAGAGGCTGCGAAGAGCCGAAATCGGTTGCAGTGGTAAACGGTTGTTCGGGACGCGAGACGTTGAACGCGTAGCATATATCCGATAACTGGTTGTGATTGACAGAGATCGGGTGAAAGAAAAAGAGATAAGGAAAATAAGCCTCGCAGGCAGGTCCACCTCGTAACGTGGAAACCTGCGAGCAAAACCGATAAAATACAAAACAATGATTAAAGTAACTTTCCCTGACGGCGGCATTCGTGAGTACGCCGAAGGAACGACGGCTATGCAGATAGCCGAGAGCATCAGCCCCCGCCTGGCGCAGGAGGTGTTGTCCGCGACGGTAAATGGTAAGGTGTGCGATCTGAACATGCCGATTCAGACAGATGCTCAGATCAAACTGCACAAATGGGATGATCCCGAGGGTAAACATGCCTTCTGGCACTCGTCGTCACACTTGTTGGCGGAGGCGTTGGAGTCGCTTTATCCGGGCATCAAGTTTGGCATCGGTCCCAGCATTGAGAACGGATTTTATTACGATGTGGATTCGCCGGTGCCCATCACGGAGGCCGATCTGCCCAAGGTCGAGAAGAAGATGGAGGAGCTGGCTCGCACCAAAGAGGCGATTACCCGTCGTGAAGTGTCTAAGGCCGAGGCACTCGATACATATACCAAAAAAGGTGACGAATACAAAGTCGAACTGATCAACGGCCTCGAAGATGGTACGATCAGCTTCTATACCAACGGTAATTTTACCGATTTGTGCCGTGGTCCGCACCTGCCCAATATGGGGTACATCAAGGCCATTAAGTTGACGTCGATCGCTGGAGCCTATTGGCGTGGCGATGAGCACAACAAGATGTTGACCCGTATTTACGGTATTTCATTCCCCAAGAAGTCGATGCTCGATGAGTATCTGGCCATGCTGGAGGAGGCCAAAAAACGTGATCACCGGAAATTGGGGCGTGAACTGGAGCTGTTCTGCTTCTCACCGCGTGTGGGTGCCGGTTTGCCGTTGTGGTTGCCTAAGGGTGCTGCACTGCGTGACCGCTTGGAGCACTTCTTACGTAATGTACAGAAACAGTACGGTTATCAGCAGGTGATCACTCCGCATATCGGAATGAAGGACCTGTATGTGACTTCAGGTCACTACGCTAAATACGGTAAGGACTCGTTCCAGCCGATTCATACACCGGATGACAGCGAAGAGTTCCTGCTCAAACCGATGAACTGCCCGCACCACTGCGAAATTTATCGTTGGAAACCGCGTTCATACAAAGATCTGCCGTTGCGTTTTGCCGAGTTCGGTACCGTGTACCGTTACGAGCAGAGCGGTGAGTTGCACGGGTTGACGCGTGTGCGTGGATTTACCCAGGACGATGCCCACATCTTCTGCCGTCCGGACCAGCTCAAGGATGAGTTCATGAAGGTGATCGATATCGTGCTCTACATCTTCAAGACGTTGAGTTTCGATCAATATACCGCTCAGATCTCGCTGCGTGACCCTAACAACAAGGAGAAATATATCGGTTCAGACGAGAACTGGCATAAGGCTGAGCAGGCCATTATCGAGGCAGCGGCTGAAAAAGGTCTGCAAACGGTGGTCGAATTGGGTGAGGCTGCATTCTATGGCCCGAAACTTGATTTCATGGTTAAGGATGCAATCGGCCGTAAATGGCAGTTGGGAACGATCCAGGTTGACTACAACCTGCCGGAGCGTTTCGATTTGACCTACAAAGGGTCGGATGACAAGCTACACCGTCCGATCATGATTCACCGTGCACCGTTCGGCTCTATGGAGCGTTTTGTGGCTGTATTGTTGGAGCACACCGGTGGTAAATTCCCGTTGTGGCTGGCTCCGGATCAGGTGGTTGTACTGCCGATCAGCGAAAAATTCAACGATTATGCGCAAAGTGTTTCGAATTTTCTAAATAATTGCGATATTCGCGCTCAGGTGGACGACCGTAACGAAAAGATTGGTCGTAAGATACGTGATAATGAGCTGAAACGAATTCCGTTCCTGTTGATCGTCGGCGAGAAGGAGCAGCAGGATGGTACGGTTTCTGTTCGTGTCCAGGGCGAAGGCGATAAGGGTGTGATGACCCAGCAGGAATTTGCCGATCTGGTCACCTCGAGCGTAAAGAAAGAGGTTGAAGCCTTAAACAATAAATAGTTTTTCGATTTTAGAGTATTAATTAATCAGGAGGACAAAGCCATAGCTATTCCAGTTAGAAAACCGCAACCCAGGCCTGCTTTGCGCGGCAGAATGCCCGAAAAAGAGGCAGCCCACAAAATTAACCATATGATTACGGCCCAGCAGGTGCGCGTAGTCGGTGAGAATGTGGAGACCCCGAAGGTCGTTTCTTTGAAAGAGGCGTTGGCGATGGCCGACGAGCAGGGGCTTGATTTGGTTGAGATTTCACCCAAGGCCGATCCCCCCGTTTGCCGGATCGTCGATTACTCGAAGTTCTTGTATCAGCAGAAGAAAAAAGCCAAAGAGCTGAAGGCAAAATCGGTGAAGGTGGTGATCAAAGAGATCCGTTTCGGTCCCAATACCGACGATCACGATTACAACTTCAAATTGAAGCATGCCGAGAACTTCCTCAAGGAGGGAGATAAAGTCAAGGCGTATGTCTTCTTCCGCGGACGTCAGATTGTCTTTAAGGATCAGGGTGAAATTCTGTTGTTGCGCTTTGCGACCGATCTCGAAGAGTGGGGCAAAGTGGAGCAGATGCCACGTCTGGAGGGTAAACGGATGATTATGATCGTCGCTCCGAAACCGAAAAAATAGTTTTCTTGACACGTACGATTGTCGCATCCCGTAACGTTATATATTAAAGGATGTTGACGGGTATGAATGATAGTGACCGCCTGCATGCCGCAGGCGGTCATTTTTTGTATAAAACAGAGAGCTTATGAAAAGAGGTAAGACGATTGGTCTCCTGGCCCTGTTGGTGTTGGTGTGTGGTACGGTGCAGGCGCAGGATTGGAAAAGTGTATTAAAAGGGGCCCTTACCAATGTGGCTGACGAGGCGACGGGCGGTAAATTGACAGCCCTGGCTTTGGTGGCCACCTGGAACTATGAGAAGCCGGGTGTACGTCTCGAGAGTGATAATGCTTTGGCAACGTTGGCGGCTTCGACTACCACCGCTTCGATCGAGGAGCGGCTGGAGAATATTTATGGATTGGTCGGGATTAAGAGCGGTGCGTGCACCATTACGTTTGCCGCAGACAGCACCTTCTCGATGGCAGTTGGTTCTCGGACGCTCAGCGGAACCTATTCCTACGAGCCCGAATCGCATGCAATTGCGCTGACCGTAACCAGCCAAGCTCAGCGGACATTGGGTAAGATGGAGGGCTTTGCCTATCTGGATGGCTCGAATATGCAGCTGCTCTTCTCTGCCAATAAGGTGCTGGAGTTGGTAAAGCAGCTTGGTGACAAGGTCTCCTCGGTAAGTTCACTGCTCGCAACGCTCGACACATTGGTCTCTAATGTGGATAACCTCTATTTAGGCTTCGAGTTTACCAAACAGTAGTCAAGGCGTTTTGCACCTCTTATTGTGGCCCCAATGGTTATTGTGGTCCCACTTGCCTTTCTTCGTTGGTCCCTTCCCAGGAGGTCGCGGATTGCTCGTATTCCTTGCATCTTTCGAGGCCCTCGTTATTCCTCATCCCTTACATGCCTCACTTTGGGAGGAGAAGAGGTGCATTTACAGCAGTTCGGCACTTTGCAGGTCGTTACTGAATAACTTCTGCGAGGCGTTTGGCTGCAATGGCCAAGGGATCGCGATTCAATTCTTAATGATTCAATATTAAGTGCAGTCATTTTACATGAAACGGGGAGACGTTCATCACGTCTCCCCGTTTCAGTAGTGTCTTTGGCTACTCTTACTTGCACCTTACAGAATGCTAACTTTGAGAAATCCAGCGATTGAATCGTAGGATTGCTTTCTGTCCATCAATTACTGGAATCAGGAAAGTAGTCAATTAAAATTCGTTGATTGTTGCGCGAATGCGGCACAGACGGGTCAACAGCTTTTCGAGTTTCTCCAATGGGAGCATATTGGCCCCATCGCTTTTGGCGACGGAGGGATCGGGATGCGTCTCGATGAAGAGTCCATCGGCCCCTACGGCTACTGCAGCCCGGGCAATCGTCTCGATCATGGCCGGCAGACCTCCGGTCACGCCACTGGTCGTGTTGGGTTGCTGGAGCGAATGGGTGATGTCCATCACTACCGGATAGCCCGTAGCCTGCATGGTCGGAATACTGCGCATATCGACAATCAGATCGTGATACCCGAACATGGTTCCCCGATCGGTCAGCATGATGTTGGGGTTGCCCGCATCATGTACTTTGCCGGCCGCAAAAGCCATTGCCTCCGGTGCCAAGAATTGTCCCTTTTTGATGTTGACCACCTTGCCTGTCTTGGCTGCCGCTACCAACAGATCGGTCTGGCGACACAGAAATGCCGGAATCTGCAGTACATCGACATATTCGGCTGCCATGGCGGCCTCGTCGGGATTGTGGATGTCGGTCACTGTCGGTACACCGAATTCACGGTGCACTTTGGCCAATAATTTCAGAGCCTTTTCGTCGCCGATACCGCTGAAGGAGTCCAAACGCGAGCGGTTGGCCTTGCGATAAGAGGCTTTAAAAATGTAGGGAATTCTCAACGCATCGGTTACGGCGCAGGCCTTTTCTGCTACACGCATCATGACCTCCTCATTCTCTACCACACACGGGCCAGCCATCACGAAAAACATCCCGCTATCGAGATGCTTCAGGTTCGGAATGTGATTCAGAATCGAATTCATCTTGTCGTCAAATTTTTTTATGGTTATTTTTTGTTTTGCAGTTTTATTGACTTCCAGCGGTTTTGTTGATTTGAGGATGGTAACGCATACCTTTCCCTAACAATAAACCGACAGTGGGGATCTAATCGTTTCGCATGCGTGATTGTTTTACGGTTGTAAATCAATCGAAACAGTAATACAGAATAAAAAAGTTTAGTATTTCCCTTTCCAAAGCGTTTTGATCCGTTGTCCTAAATCACGCTCTTTGGCGTTATCGCCCGGTTCATAGAACCGTTTGCCCTCCAGACCGGCCGGCATAAACTCCTGCTCGGTGAAATTGCCGGCAAAGTCATGCGCATATTTGTAGTTTTCGCTGTAACCGAGATCCTTCATCAGTTTGGTTGGGGCATTGCGCAAATGCAGCGGAATGGGACGATCCGTCGTGTCGTGTGCAACCTGCTGCAGCGCCTTGTTGATGGCCATATAGGCAGAGTTGCTTTTGGGGCTGGTCGCCAGATAGATCGTCGCTTCGGCCAACGGAATGCGGGCCTCCGGCATGCCGATCTTGTGTACCGTGTCAAAACAGGCGTTGGCCAGTAACAGACCGTTCGGATTGGCCAGCCCGATATCCTCCGAGGCCAAAATAACCAGACGACGGGCAATGAATTTCGGATCTTCACCGCCGGAGAGCATGCGGGCCAAATAGTAGATTGCTGCGTTGGGATCGCTTCCCCGTACCGATTTGATAAAAGCGGAGATCACATCATAGTGTTGTTCTCCGTTTTTGTCGTAGAGAGCAATGTTTTGTTGCAGGCAGTCTGTAACGTTTTGGTCACTGATGATAATCTTTCCTTCCGTAGCGTTGCAGAGAATGTCAAGGATGTTGAGCAATTTGCGGGCATCGCCTCCGCTGAATCGGAACAGTGCTTCGGTCTCGACCACCTCGACGCCCCGCTCCTTAAGAATCGGATCGGTAGTGATGGCCCGATCGAGCAGTTGTTGCAGATCCGTCGGCTCCATCGCTTTGAGGACATAGACCTGGCAACGCGAAAGTAGCGGTGAGATCACCTCAAACGAGGGATTTTCCGTTGTGGCCCCGATCAAAGTGATGACGCCCTGTTCGACTGCCCCCAATAGGGAGTCCTGTTGCGATTTGTTGAAACGGTGGATCTCGTCGATGAACAGAAAAGGGGAGGGAGCGTTGAAGAAACGGCTTTTGCGGGCCTGTTCGATCACCTCACGCACCTCTTTGACACCTGAGGTGACCGCAGACAGTGTGAAGAGTTTTCGCTCGAGTGCGGTGGCAACCAGACGGGCCAAGGTGGTTTTGCCGACACCGGGAGGCCCCCACAAAATAAACGAGGGAACGTTGCCGGTCTCGAGAAATTTGCGAAATACCCCATGAGGACCTACCAGGTGCTCCTGTCCGATGTATTCGTCGAGCGTCTGTGGACGTAATCTTTCTGCCAACGGAATGTTGCTCTGCATGGAATGTAATTTATCTTTACAAAGATAGGAAACTTATCGATTCGATCTGCCTGCTCTTAGGACTCGGATCTCAGGAATAAACCTTGCGGTAGGCTCAACGTCTTTTTCCTATTTTCTGCTGACCGGCTGCATTTGCAGATTTGCCGCATCCTTTTTTTGATCGAAGGAATTTTTTGTCTATGTGGTTGGTGCTTTTTTGATACATTTGTTGTGTGTCCGCAGGCCCCGGAATACGATGAGCGACTTTTGATATGAGGAGGGGTATGCATGGGGTCGCTGGAATATGCGCACACGTAATTAAAGCATGACGTTGGATTGATTGTGAAACGAATAGGACTTATATCGGATACGCACGGGACGTTTGATTCCGTTCTGCAAAAATTTTTGGCCGATGTCGATGAGATTTGGCATGCCGGAGATTTCGGAAATATCGAGACAGCCGATGCCATAGCCGCCTTCAAACCGTTGCGTGGCGTATATGGAAATATCGATGGCGGGGTGTTACGGCGGGTCTATCCCCGTTGGCAGCAGTTCGAATGTGAGCAGGTCAAGGTGGTGATGACCCATATAGGAGGTTATCCCGGTCATTATTACACCGGCGTTGCAGAGCTGTTGCGAAATGTCCGTCCGAAAATCTTTATTAGCGGACACTCCCATATCCTGAAGGTAATTTATGATAAAAAGTTGGAGCTGTTACACCTCAATCCGGGAGCTGCTGGCCTGAGCGGATTCCATCATGTCCGTACTGCTTTACGTTTTGTGATTGACGGGGAACGAATCGAACAGCTCGAAGTGGGGGAGTGGCCGCGGAGAACGAGTCTCTAAGGTCCGGTACGCAGATGAGTTTAAGCAAATTAAATGGAGCGCAGAGTGCTCATCCTGAATTTCAAACCTGTAACGAGGAAAATGGCAAAATGGCTCCTAAAAGAGCGTTCCCATTTCTGGGTCTTAATATGTTTAACTTGTAGAGTTTATGGTAAAGCTACGAGTTTGCGGTCAGCGGCGGGTTCCGGTGTTGTTGACGCTGCGTTTACCTGCGGATCAGCCGACGTACGGCACGTCGATAGCGTGTGATAAAGAGGATGGCAGCGACACTCAACCCCACAATAAAGCCTACCCACAAGCCGGGAGCTCCCCATCCCAAGATAAAGGCACAGAGATAACCGACTGGCAGGTTAATGATAATATAGGCAACAAAGGCATAGTTCATCGTCACTCGAACATCCTGCATGCCTCGTAGTACACCAAGGGCAATTGTTTGTAGACCGTCCGGTATTTGGTAAATTGCGGCCATGACGAATAGTTGTGCGGCCACTGCCACAACAGCCTCATCCGAAGTAAACATGAGCGGCAACCAGTGACGAAACAGAATAAAACAGGTCATTGTTAGGCCATTGGCGACCAATCCCAAGTGCCAGGATGCGGTTGCGGCCCTGCGCAGTCCCCGGTAGTCTCCCACTCCAAAACGATGACTTACCATAATGGTGGTTGCCGAGGAGATCCCCACAATGATCATATAGACAATATTGGAGATGGAGAGCACCACTTGGTGGGCAGCCTGTTCTACCGTACCGATCCATCCCATCATAATTAGCGTTAAAGCGAAGGCTGAAACCTCCAGGACCATCTGCATGGAGATTGGTAAACCAACTGCCAAAAGCCGACGGGTCATGCGCCACCCCTGAGCCACCCACGAGAAGAATCTGAAGTAGCGTCTCAACGAAGCTACGCGGATAAAATAGATCAACACGAAAAGTGGCATGCAAATGCGGGAAATCAGAGTGGCTAAGCCGGCACCGGCGGCACCCATGGCTGGGAAACCCCAATGTCCATATATCAGCAGATAGTTGAAAAGAATGTTAATGACATTGGCCGTCAACACCACAACCATCCCGGTAATCGTATTCCCGACCCCTTCGAGAAACTGTTTGAATGCGGCAAATACCATAAACGGGATGATGGACCAGGCCAAGTAGTTGTAGTAGGGGGCTGCTTCGGCAATCACCTCGTCCGATTGTCCCATTAGGCCTAAACATTGCCCCAAAAGTTGCAAGATGATAAACAACAGAATGCCCACTGCACTATTTAACACCAAAGCGTTTTGAAACAGGCGTGCAGAGGTTCGGTAATCGCGACGTGCATACATTTCGCCCACCAGAGGAGTCAATCCCATGGAAATACCGGTCCCGAAAAAGAGGAAAATTACAAAAACGGCACCACCGAATGAGACGGCTGCTAGCGACAGGGCCCCGAGATGACCCACCATTGCGTTATCGCACAACTGGACGACCACCTGTCCTACTTGCGAAAGCATAACAGGAAGTGCCAATGAAAGATTTTCACGATATTGGGGCAGCCATGCCCGTAACTTACGGAACAGACGCATAATGGAGATTATTCGGTTAGGAACGGCAAAGATAACTCTTTCCCAACAGAAAGTAAAACCTGCAACCTTAATGCCGAACTATAACCATCGCAACTCCCGACGAGCAATGCGCCAATTGAGAAATACAATCAATAAAGCAATAGCTATAAAATTGATTATCAGTGCTAACGTGATATTAACACGGGGAGCCATCCAAAAATTGGCTATGGCAAAGATTACTTGAATCAACATCAACAACAGTGTGCATTGCACATGAGAGAGTCCCAGTTGTAGCAATTTGTGGTGGATGTGACGTTTGTCGGGCTTGAAGGGAGAGACTCTGTGCAGCAATCGTTGTATAAAGACTCGAGACATATCTGCCAACGGGACAAATACAATGCCCAGAATCGACACTAATGTTACATAATCCGGTGTGGTATGTTGTTGCATATTGACCACCACTTCCAATGCCATGAAAGCAATGAGATATCCCAACAGCAGTGAGCCGCTATCACCCATAAATATCTTCATTCGGCGCCCGAAGACGTTATAAAAGAAAAAAACCGTCAAAACACCTAAGGCACAGATTCCCAGTAGGGCCAAATAGATACTGCCTGTGTGAATGCATAATCCACTCAGTAGAGCCAAGGATATCATGCTCAATCCGGCACAAAGGCCATCAACACCATCGATCAAATTGAATGAATTAATCAAGGCTACAATCAGCACTACCGTAAAGGGGATGCCAATCCACGCGGGAATATGATATACTCCAAAGATGCCCTGCCAATCTGAGATGTAGTTCAGTGGCAGCACTAGCAGAATTACAGCAAGGAATTGATAGATGAATTTGCTTTTATAGGAGAGCCCGATTACGTCGTCTGCGATACCGATGTAGTAGACTATGGTGATACCTGCAAAAAAGAAGAGCATCTCTTCCACAGGCAATCCCACTAAATGGGAATCGAACAGAGATAGTAAACCTCGCATCACCCAATAAGCGATCAGGATAGCGGGATAGAATGCCAAACCGCCCAGACGAGGAATTTTTTGACACATGCACTTTTCTCCCATTGGGGCGGTCCAAAATACGCTTGCGCTTTGAGATCAAAATGATCTTTGGGAACAGGACACCTCCCATTCCCATCGCGCACAGAAAAGCGGCAACAAAATAGAGTCCAACAGCCCACTCCATCTCCTGACAGTGTGTTAAGTATTAATGGGTGCACCAATGCGGATGCATTCAACAAATGTAAGAATATAGAGATAATATCAAAACTTATTCACCCCAATTTTTCTGTTGGTTCGTTGGATGACGCTATTATATTATTTCTCGTAGTTATTGTAAATAATTCAAATTATGAAAGAAATAGGTGGCTAATCAGCGGTTAGACTGGGCGTTTCGCCCAATTGTAACTTTTCTTCCAGGGCTTTGAGTACATTTTCGCTGCTGTTGCGTCCGGCCATTACGCTACACACATATGCGCGCCCCAACCATGTTCTCGTGCCACTGCTGAATAAACACCTCTGTTCAATGAAGCAGCCTTTCGAATCGCCTCAATACGCTCCTGTTTCCGTTCAATCCGTTTTTTCATAATAATGCAAATAAACCCTATATTTGTTACAGTAATACAATGTGTTTTGGTTATAAACTAAACAAATTTGACATATTTATTTGACAATTCCAAATATATATGTCATCAACAATCTCTCCTGAACATGGATTTGAAAAGCCGTCTCAAAGCTGTATGTTGTCATTTTGGGCTGTCGATTCGGGAATTTGAACGGGAATGCCAACTGAACCGTGGTAATATTTCAAACATGACTGGAGCTCTTGGCTCCGATAAAATTGCAAAAATTATTACCCGATTTCCGGAGATAAATGCCTATTGGTTATTGACTGGAGAGGGTTACATGTTGAATAGCGTTGCGGAACAGTCCAATTTAGCCCAGGAGGATGGCATTGACCCGCGTACAATGGAACCTTCTCATCAGGAATTGATCAAATTACTTAAAGAGGAACTTCATTTGCTCAATGAGCAGATTCGCTTGCAACAGAAGCAGATCGATCAGTTTCACGAAGCGATGGATTGGATGAAAAAACGGGAAAAATTTTTGTAAGTTTACAAAAAAGAGTAACTTTGCGACTCGCCGGTCGGGTTACCGGCACTGTTTAACCAATAAAAACATTCAGAGAAATGCCTGTTAAAATCAGACTTACACGCCATGGTAAGAAAGGTTATGCCTTCTATCATGTCGTTGTTGCAGACAGCAGGGCGCCACGTGATGGTAAATTTATCGAGAAGATCGGAACCTACAATCCGAACACGAATCCTGCTACAATCGACTTGGACTTCGAGAAAGCCCTGGAGTGGTTGCAAAAAGGCGCTCAACCGACTGACACTTGCCGTGCGATTTTGTCGTACAAGGGTGTTATGTACAAAAAACACCTGCTGGGTGGTGTAGCCAAGGGTGCATTTACCGCAGAGGTTGCTGAGGCCAAATTCGCCAAATGGTTAGAGCAGAAAGCTGCCAAGATCGCTGCCAAGACCAACAAGATCAGCAGTGACAAAGAGGCTGCCGTTAAGAGCCGTCTCGAAGAGGAGAAGAAAATCAAAGAGGAGCGTGCAAAAGCTCTCGAAGCTAAACGTGCTGAGGCTGCCGCAGCCGCTGCTGCTGCCGCTGCAGAGGCGGCACAGGGCGAGGAGAGTGCTGAGGCTGCACCTGCAGAAGAGGCTCCTGCTGAGGCTTAATGCCGCTTCCACAGAGAAATTGATCTATGCTTGAGGAGAACGCAGAGGCAGTAGCACGAGTATCCAAGACGTTCGGTCAGAACGGAGAACTTGCGTTGAGTCTTTACGATACATTTCCTCAAGAGTATGAGTTGAGTGAACCGCTGTTTGTCATCATCGACAAATTGGCGGTTCCTCTTTTTTGTAACCGTTTCCAACGTCGTGGCCAAAACGGAGCGATTGTCGGTTTTGAGGATCTCGACACGGAACGGCGTGCTTCAGAGCTGGTGGGGCACGAACTTTATTTGGAAAATCCGGCCCTGACCGAGGAGGAAGAGGAGGCCGGTGAGGGGTTGATCTATCTGGAAGATCTGGTTGGTTACCGGATTCATTTGGCTTCGAATAAAGGTCAAGCTGCCTCTGCATCGTCATCTGACCCCTCAAAGACACCGGAGGAAGATTATATCGAGGCTTTTATCGATGGGGAGAATCCGCTTTTCAAAGCTCAAATCGGTGGACGTGAGGTTTTTATTCCGGCAGTTGACGAATTTATCACCGATATCGACGAGGAGCAACGAACCATTGAATTTGATCTGCCTGAGGGTTTGTTAGAGCTGTACCAATAGTCGCTTTTGATCTGCAATACACTGTTCTCGAGGATGATATTGCTGAAGTGTAGTGAAAGTGGACTGTCTCTGAAACAGATTCTTTATTTTATCTTTTCTTATTCTTATTGCTGCTGTGCTTCGATAATGGGAGCTGATAGCTGACTTGTGGGTTGTGTGTTTAACCCTATTCTGTTGGCTGTTTTATGCTCTGTATGTTACGTCCCTATGTATTTCCGTTTTAGCACCTAAGTAGCAAGAATGTGTGCTGTTCTTGTAGCTATGCATAGCAGTGTTTCTAGTGGAAAGAAGCGGCCCATGCAGCATCGATGAATAGTTGACTGATCGGTTGCGGCCGCATAGTCTTATGTTAAGGTGTGGGGGGATTTGTTTCCTAGTTCTTCATCTCTGGAAAGGGACTTCATGTGATGCTGCCCCTTAATTACAGCGTACTAATACGAGTGCCAAACTTGGTGTTGACGCAGGATACAGAACTGATAGGTTGCGAGGGGGATCGTTTGTGTGTGGGTTCCAGTTGCCTACTCTTTAGGTGGTGTTAAGGTGTGATGTTTGAGTCTTGGTGCACCTTATTTATCAACAGTTTTTTCAACAGATAATCAAACGGTTTTCGTAAGTTATCAATACGCTGCCAACAGTCTGTACACAATTTACCAACATATATCCCTTCTATACAATGCGCAGGCAGAGAGGTCATCTTGGTTCATAAAGAACTGATCAGGTAATCAGTTCTTTTGTACTTACGATATCATGTTGAGGGGGTACTGTGGACGTTTGTTAGACTTTACCGTGTCGCTCTAGTTCATTGAATAGTAAGAGCAGTAATCTGTCACTCTGCCGTAATCTGAAATAATCGGGTGTACATGAGATATTAACAGAAGATGATCAAGGTTATTGACAGTATTATTAACAGTGGATGGGACGTTATCAAATAGAAATGAACATCCTGTTGACAACAAAAAAGCACGACATATTGTCGTGCTTTTGTTGATAATTGTATCCCAAGCCCTCCGGGTGTTTTATTTCAAGATTTTGGGCTTTGAGTCAGCTTCTTGATTAATCACTTTACGTTGTTTCTGAACGATGGTGTGCCGTTTGTCAGGTTGTCTCTGTAACGTAAAAACGTGAGGGCGCAGGATGGGTAATAACCTATTTCAAGTCGTTATTTCAGCAGCGAGTCGATCTCTTTGCACAAACGATCGAAAATCTCGTCAATCGTTCCCAAACCGTTTACGGCGCGGAATTTACCCTGTGGTTTGTAGTAATCGGCTACGACGGCAGTCTGTGCTTTGTACACGTTGATGCGGTTGCGGATAACACTTTCGTTGCTGTCATCGGCACGTCCACTCTCTTTGCCGCGAAGCAGCAAACGTTTAACCAACTCCTCATCGGGTACCTCGAGCGACAACATGACGCTAACCGGAATTCCGTTGCTGTTCATGATCTTGTCGAAGGCCTCGGCCTGAACCGTCGTGCGGGGAAAACCGTCGAAAATGTTGCCTTTGGCATCTTTGTGGCTGGCTACATAGTCGGCAATGATGTTGATCACCAGTTCGTCGGGAGCCAACAGTCCCTTCTCAATATAGCTCTGTACACTCAGCCCCAGTTCGGTTCCTTTGCGGATCTGGTCGCGAATCACCTCACCGGTCGATATGTGGTTAAAACCGTACTTTTTGATCAGTTTTTCGGCCTGGGTCCCTTTGCCTGCACCCGGAGGGCCGAACAATACGAGATTGAACATGATATTTGCTGTTTTTAAACAATTTTATTAATTGCAAAGCTACGACTTTTTTTTGCCGAAACAAAAGAAGCTCTACCTTTGTATGAAAGATTTAACCGGTTGGAATATGAGTGAACGAAAATATACGTCAATCGCCTCATTGGGGCAGTTTAAATTTGTCGATCGTCTTTGTGCACCGTTTGTGGCTTCGAACAGCTCCACGGTGAAAGGGTGTGGCGACGATGCTGCTGTGATCGATGCCGGTGATAAATACCTGCTGGTCTCGACCGATCTGTTGTTGGAGGGGGTACAGTTCGACCTGACCTATTGTCCGCTTCAGCATTTGGGCTACAAAACGGTTGTGGCCGGTATTTCGGATATTTTGGCCATGAATGGTACGCCTCGGCAGTTGACGCTTGGGGTGGGAATCTCCGCTCGTTTTTCGGTCGAGATGATCGAACAGCTTTATGAAGGGGTACGTTATGCCTGCAAAGAGTATGGTGTGGATCTGGTTGGTGGCGATACGTCGGCCTCGGTGAATGGGTTGACCCTTGCGGTGACCGTGATCGGTGAGGTTGCCAAAGATAAGATCGTTTACCGCAATGGCGCTCAGGTAAACGATCTGATCTGTGTGACCGGAGCGTTAGGGGGCGCCTATATGGGGTTGCACCTGTTGGAGCGTGAAAAGCGGGCCTTGGCCGGCCATCCCAATCCCCATCCGAAGTTCGAGGGGTATGAGTATATTTTGGGACGGCAGTTGCGTCCGGTGGCACGACAAGATATCATCCAGGAGTTGGCGAAAGCCAATCTGGTACCCACCTCGATGATCGATATTACCGATGGATTGGCTTCGGAGATTCTGCATTTGTGTAAAGATTCCGACAAGGGTGCCCGCATTTACCTGAATCGTTTGCCGATTGCGCAGGAGACTCACCGTATGGCGGAGGAGTTGCATGCCGATCCGGTGGTAGCTGCCCTGAATGGCGGTGATGATTTTGAATTGCTCTTTACGGTGCCGTTGGCTCGTCAAGAGGAGGTCTTTGCTTTGGGATTGGATGTGATCGGACACATTACGGCTGCCGGCACGGGGGGTGCTTTGGTGACACCTGATGATCAGTTGATCCCGGTACAGGCACCCGGTTGGGTTACTGAAAAGCAGGACACTGATCAACAACCTGAAGCCTCCGATCCACAGCCGCACCCGGCGAAATAATTGTGGCACTGTGAACAAGAGAAGGCACGAGGCAATGACAAGTATATAGTGGGTTTATATCTCTTGTACATCTCGACTGGTTGGATGCATAGTCTTGAGATCGTGCCCAATTAGTTTTCTTCTAAATAATAAAAATCCTGAGCTCAGTCGAGTCTCAGGATTTTTTATTGTTTTGTATGCGTCTATCGCGGAATGATCTGTGGAAGAAGGCGGAAGTGCTTTGCGGAACAGAAAGCAGAGGGGCGGTAAGCAACTATATGTCAAGAGTAGTGAGCGTTTCGGTCGCTGCACTTTTCTCGAGGTTAATCCTCAATCTGCAATCTGCTTTGCTGCGAATGGCGCGTTCTCTCTCGTGGCTTCTAAAAAGAGTGAGGAGACGATCCAGTTCTGGAGCGGTTAGTCGTCTGGTGGTTCCGGATTAGAGCCATTTGACCTGGATATCTTCCCGGTCGATATAGTGCGGGTAGCGGAATGCCGGCATACCGAGAGCCATAATCGCATGAATTTTCCCTTGAATGCCCAATTCGCGATTGAGCCGTTTGCCATCCTGCTGCAGGGCTGACAGCACAAATCCCATGTAAACTTGGCTTACCCCAAGACTTTCGGCCATCAGCGAACCATTCTGATAGGCTAGGTTGGCATCAGCTGCTCCAAAACGGTCCGAAGCGGGGGTGTGGATGAAAATCAATGCCGTTGCATGGCGCAGGATGGGGTCTTTCCCGGCCCGATCATTGTATTTCAGCCGTTTGAATATCGGAACATAACGGTACACCCCCGGCATGGTCAATTTGAAGAACGGCTTGAGCAGCGGATTGGTCAGTTTTGCATAGACTTTGTCGAAGGTCTTCAGCGTAAAATCACTCACTGCCCGCAATTTTTGAGGGTCGGTCACTACGGTGAAGGATACCTGTTGCAGATTGCTGGCTGTAGGGGCACGATGTGCAGCTTCCAGAATCTGATTCAGCATCTCGGTGGGGACAGGTTTTGACGTGATGGCACGGTTGGATCTGCGGGCTCGGCACAACAGTAACACCTGTTCCGGTGTCGGCATCTGGGTGTAATCGATCGGATGAATCTTCTCCGCTGGGAAAAGATTGTGGCGGATCGAGTCGGTCGGACATACTGCAACACAATGTCCACAGCGGATGCACGATTCCGGATGTTTGACCTCGATTGGGGCTCCCGGTTTCTCCTGAACGAGGATTTCAAAAGGACATACTCGTGCACATTTGCCACAACGAATGCACGATTCGGTGATATCAATCTGAATATTGTGATCCATAGCTTGAAACGTTTTATTCTATGAAGTGAACAAATTAAGCGAATGATGTGTATAGAGTGTCAAGGTATTTGATGCCGTTTCGCACAAAGATAAAATCTTGTGAATGTGTGTTGCAAATATTTTGCCGCATGACTCTTAACGACTTTGGAATGACTCCGTCCAGGCTGATCGCAGATCTCTCGGTCAGAGCAAGCCGAAGTGACGCAGGGCTTCTGCAACACCATCGTGATCCACATCGGTTGTTACATGGCTAGCCGCCTGCTTGACCGGATCGGCCGCATTGCCCATGGCGACGCTGAAGCCGGTGTGTTGAAGCATCGGTATGTCGTTCCCGCCATCTCCGAATGAGAGCGTTTCGCAAAGTGGAATATTGTATTCGGCTAAAATGTGGTCGATACCTGTACTTTTGCTGTTGCCCTTGATGTTCAGATCGGCAAATGCCGGATACCAGCGGCTGGAGGTGCAGTGTCTGAAAACTTCGCGCATCAATTTTGCCTCCTGCTCAGCCTCTACATAGATATTAACCTGGAGTACCTCTTCGTTGGCGACCTCATGCAGGTCACGAACCGGAGGAGGAGCCAAACCGACCATAGCTGCCACGTTTGCTACGGTTTGATCGACGTAGTTGATGTAAACCTGGGTGGAGGTCATGAAAGCACACGGAAATTTATCTCCTTGATCCAGTCGGCGGTTGACAGCATCGAGATCGGCCCGAGGAATCGGATTCTGAAAGATGACACGCCCCGTGTGGTCGATGCACCATGCTCCGTTCAGGGTGACATATCCGTCGAACTGCAGCGTGCCGAGATTGTTGATTTGGTAAAAGGGGCGCCCCGTCGCAATAAATACTTTGATACCGCGGCTGCGGAGCGTCTCGATGGCTTCAACCGTTGTTTGCGGAACGCGGTGCGTTTTAAAACTCACTAAGGTTCCATCGATGTCAAAAAATATGGCTTTTATGGTTGGATTGCTCATGGTTTTGTTGCAGGTGTGCAGCTATTTGTTGGGTGTGGGGGAAAACCGGTTGGGGAATGTTGTTGGTTACAAATGAAACGATGTCAATCGGCACAAAATTGTGTCACGCCTTTTCTGCCGCCGCTGGTCCCAGCGGGTATTGCAGCCTGTGTGGCCGAAGAGGAGTATTGCGGTACAGTGTACTCGGTATCCAATCGATGAGAATCTTCATCTTAACCTAACCGCGTTCCTCCCTTTCCCATTTCGGTCTAAATATCGGGATATTGAAGATCTCTGTTTGGCTTTGTGTGGCTCCGGTGGATAGGAATCGTCTGGAACGTTCCAAAGCGCTGCTGAATCTATATGTCGGGTGGAGGGCAGCAATTTGTGAATTATCCAGTGTTTGACTCTCGCCTTCTCTTCAAAGAAGCAGGCTTCTGCAATATTGGCGTATATTGCCTGCAGCTGTGCTTTTCAAAACAACTTGATTGCCTGGATCCATTTAGTTAATAAATCGGATTCAGTTATCTGCCCTTTCTTTGTTCTGTGCGCGATGACGAACGACTATTCGTGTGGTCACTCACTCTTCAATGATCCCCCGTTAAGTACGCTTCAACAATATTAAAGTCTCTCTTTGAGGATGGGAATGTCGTAGCTGTGGCCTTCGATCACCGCCTCCGTGTTGGGGAAAATGGTTCGAGCTTCAGCCACCAACGCCTGCTCATCTTTATAGCGAGAGGAGAAGTGCCCGATCAACAGCTTGCCGGCTTGAGCCTCACGCGCTGCCTTGGCAGCTTGCAGGGTGGTGGAGTGGCCTGTTTCACGAGCCATGCCCTTGTCTGCCTCGGCAAAGGTCGCTTCGTGGTAGAGCAGATCAACCCCTTGTACTAACTTAACCGCTTTGGCCGAGTAAAGCGTATCACTCAAATAGGCGTAACTGCGCTCCCGATAGGGCGTGTAGGTTAGTTCGCTGTTGGGGATGAGGCATCCATCCTCGAGCAGCAGATCTTCGCCCCGTTTAGCTGCCACCCGTTGTGCAATTCCCAATCCGTACGTTTCGATAGCCTCCTTGCGCAGGTTCAGGGGCGGTCTCTTCTCTTGGAACCGGAAACCTGCCGCTGGAACGCGATGGCGCAGCGGAATGGACCACACCTCCAGCGTCTTGTTTTCATACAGCAGTTCGTGCTGGCGGGTGTGCACCTCGTGCCACTGCACCTCATAAGGCAGGGCACTGTCGAAATATTTGAGGTGGCAGGCCAATATCTCGTCGAAAGGTTTAGGAGCATATACCGGTAGCGGTGTGCGTCGTCCCATCAGGCCCATGGTCGAAATCAGACCGAAAAGACCGTACACATGATCTCCATGCAGGTGCGAGATGAAGACTGCTTTCAACTTTAGCGGATTGATTCCACATTTGCGAAGCTGCTTTTGCGTCCCTTCTCCGCAATCGATCAAAAAAAACTGCTCATGCACATTGAGTGCATGAGCAGATGGATTGCGTTTCGGAGTCGGCAAGGCCGAACTGCTACCCAATATGGTAACCCGAAACGTCATAGATAGATTTCACTATTTCTCTTCGGTTTCAGCGACAGCCTCTGCAGCCTCAGCCTTTTTAGCGGCTTTCTGGGGCTTCTCGGCAGCTTCCATTTTGGCCTTCAACTCAGCCAAACCGGAGATGTCACCCAAAGTGGTCTTCTCGATCGAAGCGTTGAGTTTCTTAACAGAGTCTTTGGCAGCCTCATCAGCGCGTTTCTTCTCTGCGATCTCAGCCTGAGCCTCTGCACGTTTTACATCTTCATGCAGACGAGTGTGCGACAAGATGATGCGTTTGGTTGCCTTCGAGAACTCAACAACTTTGAATTCCAATGTCTCACCAACTTTAGCGGTGGTGCCGTCCTCTTTAACGAGCTGTTTTGCCGGAGCAAAGCCCTCGAGGTTCTCACCCAAAGATACTACGGCGCCTTTGTCGTTCATCTCGGTGATGGTACCGGTGTGAACGGTGTCAACGGCAAACTGCTGCTCGAAAGCATTCCAAGGATTCTCTTCGAGCTGTTTGTGACCCAGGCTCAGACGACGGTTCTCTTTGTCGATCTCCAAAACGACAACGTCGATATCGGCACCGATCTGAGTAAACTCTGACGGGTGTTTGATCTTCTTGGTCCAGCTCAGATCTGAGATGTGGATCAGACCGTCGATACCCTCTTCGATCTCAACGAATACACCGAAATTGGTGAAGTTGCGAACTTTAGCGGTGTGGCGAGTGCCCACAGCATATTTGGTCTCGATGTCAGCCCAAGGATCGGGGGTCAGCTGTTTGATACCCAGTGACATCTTGCGCTCCTCGTGGTCGAGGGTCAGGATAACGGCCTCTACCTCGTCGCCAACTTTCAGGAATTCCTGAGCTGAACGCAGGTGCTGGCTCCATGACATCTCCGATACGTGGATCAGACCTTCAACACCCGGAGTGATCTCAACGAATGCACCGTAGTCGGCCATTACCACTACGCGGCCTTTAACCTTGTCACCAACTTTGAGGTTGGGATCCAGAGCGTCCCAAGGATGGGGAGTAAGCTGTTTCAGACCCAGAGCGATACGTTTCTTGGCATCGTCGAAGTCGAGGATAACGACGTTGAGCTTCTGATCGAGTTTGACGATCTCTTCGGGGTGATTTACACGGCCCCAGCTCAGGTCGGTGATGTGGATCAGACCGTCTACGCCGCCCAAGTCGATGAATACACCGTAAGAGGTGATATTTTTGACGGTACCTTCAAGGATCTGACCTTTTTCGAGTTTTGACATGATCTCTTTCTTCTGAGCCTCGAGTTCGGCCTCGATCAGAGCCTTGTGCGAAACCACTACGTTACGGAACTCCTGGTTGATCTTAACCACCTTGAATTCCATAGTTTTGCCGACGTACATATCGTAATCGCGGATCGGTTTAACGTCGATCTGAGAACCGGGCAAGAAGGCCTCGATACCGAATACATCGACGATCATACCGCCCTTCGTACGGCATTTGATGTAACCCTTGATAACTTCGTCTTTCTCCAGAGCCTCGTTGACACGATCCCAAGAGCGGAGCTGACGAGCTTTTTTATGTGAGAGGACCAGCTGGCCTTTTTTATCCTCAGCGCTCTCTACATACACCTCTACTTTTTCGCCTACGGCCAGTTCGGGGTTGTAGCGGAATTCGCTGATAGGAATAATACCTTCCGATTTGTAGCCGATATTAACGACCACTTCGCGTTTGTTGAGGCCGATAACGGTACCCTCTACAACTTCGCCTACCTGTACTTTAGAAAGAGTCTGATCGTATTTGGCTTCGATCTCCTCTTTGGGGGCGTTGTAGATGGCGCTGTCATTCTCGAAAGCGTTCCAGTCGAACGTCTCGAGGTTGGCCGGAGCGGCTACGGTAGCCTGCTGAGTTTCTGTTTTAGTTGCCATGTGATAAAAATGTTTTTGATAACTAATGTGTTAGACATTATTTGTAGAACTTTGTCGCACAGCGTGCCGGGATCTTCTCTCGAAAAATCGAGCACACTCCACCCAAAGCGCGACAAAGGTAGTGTTTTTTTCGGAAAATCAAGTCTTTCGCGATGAAAAGTGGCTGATTTTTCGTGTTTTTAGTGGATTTTGGTTACCTTTAATGGCCTTTTGAACGGGGTGAGATTGTTGTGCTGAACGTGTTGGGTGTGATTCTGTTTGGCTGCACATAGAGAAGTTTAGCTTATGGGGGCTGGTGTGCACGGTATGGAGAAGAATCCTGCACGGTTTGTGGTAGATACGATTCCATTGTTTGAGGAGATTCCCTTCGAGGCGGCAGCTGCCTGGATCTGAAATTTGTCGTTCAGAGGGGTATTGCCGACAAATAGGCATAACAACTTTACCGCGCAGGCGTTATGTTTGTATTCGTAAAAACAACTGAGATGGAAGAGACAGTTAAGATATATTGTGAAAATTCCGGTAGCGAGTTGCACGTTAAGCCCGGTACAACTCTCTCCGAGGTGTTGTCGATGCTGGCCCTGAAGAGTAAAAGTGAAACACCGTTCTTGGCCGCCTATGTCAATAATCGGCTCAAAGAGTTGTATTATCAGATATTCAATCCGGTTTCGTTACGCTTTGTCGATATTACCCATTTTGAGGGAATGCGCGTCTATCAGCGGACCCTCTTTTTCGTGTTGCAGAAGGCGGTGCGAGATCTCTTCCCCGGACAGCGTCTCCACATCAAACACTCCGTTGCCAAAGGGTTCTATTGTGAGATCGAGGGAATGGAGGAGATCTCTTTGGAGCAGCTCAAAGCGATTGAGAATCGCATGCACGAGTTGGTGGCCCAGGATATTCCGATCATTCGTCAAAAGCTGCGTTCGGAAGAGGCAATCCAGTTGTACACCAAACTGGGTATGCCGGATAAGATCGCTCTGCTCGAGACCCGGCCGCACCTGTATGTGACCCTCTATATGATGGCCGATTTGGCCGGTTATTTTTATGGCTCGCTGGCTCCGAGCAGCGCGTATGTACCGCTGTTCGGACTGCATAAATATTATAAGGGCATGCACCTGTCGGTTCCCTGTCGGACCAACCCCACGGAACTCGAGCACATGGTGCCGCAACGCAAGATGTTCGATGTGTTCAACGAATATACGCGTTGGGTCGATGTGCTCGGGGTGGCGACGATCGGTGTACTCAACGCCCGTATTCTGAATGGTGGGGGCGGGGATCTGATTAAGATTGCTGAGGCCTTCCACGAGAAGAAGTTGGCCAGCATTGCGGATCAGATTGCCGAAGCAAATGAGAAGGGCGGAGGGCGTATCGTGCTGATCTCCGGGCCCTCTTCCAGCGGTAAAACCACCTTTGCAAAACGGCTGAGCATTCAACTGCGTATTTTGGGCATGCATCCGGTGGTCATCTCGCTAGATGACTATTTTGTCAATCGGGAACTTACCCCGAAAGATGAAAAGGGCGAGTATGACTATGAGGCACTCGAAGCAATTGATATTGAACTCTTCAATAAACAGTTGATGCAGCTGCTCAATGGGGAAGAGGTTGAAGTGCCGCGTTATGATTTCATTACGGGCAAACGTGTGTTTGACGGAAACCGACTCAAAATGGACGATCGTTCGGTGATCATCATCGAGGGTATTCACGGCTTGAACCCCGGGCTGACCCCGCATATTGATAACAACTTGAAGTTCAAGATCTACGTTTCGGCCTTTACCTCGATCTCGATGGACAATATGAACCGTATCGCGACGACCGACAACCGGTTGATTCGTCGTATTGTCCGTGATTACAATACGCGTGGCAGCGATGCAACGGCCACGTTGCGCCGTTGGGAGAGTGTGCGAAGGGGAGAGGATCGCCATATTTTCCCCAATCAGGAGCAGGCCGATGTGATGTTCAACTCGTCGCTGTTTTACGAGATTGCTGTTTTGAAGAGCTATATCGAGCCGCTGTTGCATGAGGTTCCCGATACGATGCCTGAATATGGGGAGGCTCGTCGTCTGCTCAAGTTCCTCGATCAGTTTACACCGCTCAATGGAAAGGAGATTCCGCCTACCTCGATTCTGCGGGAATTTATCGGGGGCAGCAGCTTTACTTATTAGGTTTGTCCGGGAATGATCGATTCAGTCGGGCCGGTCACATTGAAGGGTGTACCGCTTGCACTGTGGGGATGCCGTTACGCTTTATGGCGCAATCGAAGAAATTTTATTGGAATTGTCGATGCCTCGTGACGACGAAAACCGGAAAAGCTTGAGAAGCTATCGGACAAGGTGTTTGCTGTGTACGATAAAAAGTTTACTCCCAGGACGTAGGGGCCTTACTTGTGATTGCTTTGGGATATGTTGCGGATGGCCAGCTGAAATACCCGCAATACAATACAAGGTGTAATTGCAGGCTATTTTCAGGCCTGCGCAAAAACCAAATCTCCGGCGGGTCTCCAGGCCTCCAAAGATTGCATAGCCGTAATTGGGACTGGAAAGGATTGGCAACGGTTAGCGGGAGGCAGAGGTTGGACTGCCGTTGTGTATCTGTTGAACGATGGAGCAGTGATGTCAGCCGAAATGCAACGGAAAATGGGCTATATCGCGATACGACATGTGAAAAAGTGTTGAGGCTCTGTCTCGAACTTCGGGGAAAACCTTTGTTTCGCCGGGAAAGTTTCGTAGTTTTGTACCGTTTTTTAGGGGATTGTTTCATGAGGCGAATCCCCTGTCTGTTTTGATTGGATCGGAACGAATCATAACATTTATATATATGTCACAAGATAAGTTTGTTGAACGCCACATCGGAATGAACGATCAGGAGCTTGCTGAGATGCTCAAGGTGATTGGCGTTAAGAGTGTTGAGGAGCTGATTTCGCAGGTAGTTCCCGCGACAATCCGCCTCAAACAGCCACTCGATCTGCCGGCTGAAGGAATGAGCGAATATGAGTTCACCAACCACATCCGTGAGATCAGCCGCAAAAATAAAATCTACCGCAGTTTGATCGGTATGGGCTATTACGGAACAGCCTCGCCAGCTGTCATCCTGCGTAACGTTTTCGAAAATCCTGCATGGTATACCTCATATACGCCCTATCAGGCGGAAATTTCGCAAGGTCGTCTCGAGGCCCTGCTTAACTTCCAAACCGCTGTCATCAGCCTGACCGGGATGGAGGTGAGCAACTGCTCGCTGTTGGATGAGGCAACTGCAGCTGCCGAAGCCATGTTGATGATGTTCGCGCTCCGTTCGCGTGAAGCGGTCAAAGAGGGCCGTAACGTGCTCTTTGTCGATGAGAACATCTTCCCGCAGACCCTGGATCTGCTGTTGACTCGTAGCGAACCGTTCGGTATCGAGATCATCAGCGATCGGTACGATAACTACACCTTCACAGGACGTGAGTTCGGTGCGATTGTACAGTACCCGGCAGCCAACGGTGAGGTGCGCGATTACGAAGACTTTACCGCTGCCGCTCACAGCCGTGGGGTATTGGTTACCGTAGCAGCTGACATTTTGAGTCTGGCTCTGCTGAAGGCTCCGGGCGAGTGGGGTGCTGATATTGTGGTTGGATCCACGCAGCGTTTCGGTATTCCGATGGGCTTCGGTGGTCCGCATGCAGCTTATCTGGCAACACGTGACGTTTACAAACGGAATATGCCGGGTCGTATCATCGGTGTTTCGATCGACCGTTTGGGAAACAAAGCGTTGCGTATGGCGCTCCAGATGCGTGAGCAGCATATCAAACGTGAACGTGCCACCTCAAATATCTGCACAGCTCAGGCGCTGTTGGCCACGATGGCCGGCTTCTTTGCGGTCTATCATGGTCCGGAAGGCATTCGCCGCATTGCTCTGAACGCCCATTCGCATGCCGTAGCTGCTGCCGAAGGTCTGGAGAAATTGGGTTATAAGCTCTCAACCCATAGCTTCTTCGATACCATTGAGGTGGAGGCCAGCGCCGAAAAGATCCGTCCTTTGGCTCTGGAACAGAAGATCAACTTCTTCTATGTGGACGAGAACTTGATCCGGATGAGTTTCGATGAGGTGTCAAACCTGGCAGAGGTCAATACCGTACTGTCGATCTTTGCGAAGGCTGCAGGCAAGAAGTTTACTCCGCTTAAAGAGATCGTAGAAGAGAGTCATATCACCAAGAGCTTGCAGCGTACATCGGCCTATTTGACCGAACCGGTCTTCAAAAAATACCACAGCGAAACCGACATGATGCGTTACATCAAGAGGTTGGAGCATCGTGATATTTCGCTGGCCGACAGCATGATTTCGTTGGGCTCTTGCACAATGAAATTGAATCCGGCCGTTACCATGATGCCGCTAAGCTGGGCCGAGTTTGGAAACATTCACCCGTTTGTCCCTGCCGATCAGGCCGAAGGGTATATGGAGATGATCAACGAACTCTCCAAAGATCTGGCGACGATTACTGGTTTTGCAGGAGTTTCGTTGCAACCCAATTCGGGTGCTACTGGTGAGTATTCCGGTCTGATGGTGATTCGCGCTTACCACCAGAGTCGTGGTCAGGGATTCCGTAATATAGCGTTGATTCCTGCATCGGCTCACGGTACCAACCCTGCGTCGGCTACGATGGCCGGTATGCACACGGTGACCGTTGCGTGCGACGATGCCGGTAATATCGATATCGATGATCTGCGTGCCAAAGCTGAGGCCAATGCCAGCAACCTGGCCTGCATCATGGTGACCTATCCGTCAACGCATGGTGTCTTCGAGAACCGTATTCGCGAGATCGTTGAGATTGTCCACGAAAATGGCGGTCAGGTCTATATGGATGGCGCCAACATGAATGCTCAGGTCGGTTTGACCAACCCGGGTTACATTGGAGCCGATGTCTGCCACCTGAACCTGCACAAGACCTTTGCAATTCCGCATGGTGGTGGTGGTCCGGGCGTTGGTCCGATCTGTGTGGCACAGCATTTGGTAGAGTTCCTGCCGGGACACGCTATTGTACAGACCGGTGGCCGGAACGGTATTACCGCTGTGGCAGCTGCTCCGTTTGGTAGTGCTTCGATCCTGCCGATCACTTACGGTTACATCAAGATGTTGGGCGCAAATGGTCTGCGTCGTGTAACTGAAATGGCAATTGTCAATGCCAACTATATGGCATCGGCTTTGAAGGGTGAATACGATGTGGTTTACACCGGCGAGACAGGACGTGTCGGTCACGAAATGATTCTTGACCTGCGCCACTTCCGTAAGGAGTTTGGTGGAGTTGAGTGTGCCGATATTGCACGTCGGTTGATGGATTATGGTTTCCATGCGCCGACCCTTTCGTTCCCGGTACATGAGACCTTGATGGTTGAGCCGACTGAAAGCGAACCGAAAGCTGAACTGGATCGCTTTATGGAGGCGTTGGTGGCTATCAAACATGAGTGCGAAGAGATTCGTGACGGTAAAGCCGATATCGATGACAATGTCGTCAAGATGGCACCTCATACGGCTGTTGAGTTGGCATCTGATGCGTGGAGCCATCCTTACAGCCGTGAAAAAGCGGCCTTCCCGTTGTCTTGGATCCGTGAGAGCAAGTTCTTCCCCTATGTGACGAAGATCGATGGCGGATACGGTGACCGTCACCTGCAGTGTACTTGTGATCCTCTTTATGAAGAAGATAATAAATAACCAAAATACGTTTGAACAATGAAAATCGGAGAAAACGACAAAACATTTGTGGCGTTGAGCTACGAGTTGACCGTTGACGGCGAAGTCGTAGAGAAGGTAACCGCCGAAAGCCCGCTGCAATTTATATATGGAGCAGGTTTCCTGCTGCCTAAGTTTGAGGCTCACCTCAAGGGCCTTTCTAAAGGAGATGATTTTGCTTTCCATTTGGATACGGAAGATGCTTACGGCCCGGTCATCAGTGAGGCTGTGGTTGATCTGCCCAAAGAGGTTTTCATGGTGGACGGCAAGATTGAAGATGGTCTGCTGGAGGTTGGCAACCAGTTGCCGATGAGCGACAATCAGGGTAACCGTCTGGTTGGCGTAGTTAAGGCTGTTAAGGATGATGTGGTGACGATGGACTTTAATCACCCTATGGCCGGCAAATCACTTGATTTCAAAGGTAAGGTGGTTGAGGTACGTGAGGCAACTCCGGCCGATCTGGCACCGATGCATGGTGGTTGCAGTTGTGGTGATAGCTGCGGTGATGGTTGCGACAGTTGTGGTGATGGCCACGACGGCGGATGCAGCTGCTGCCACTAAAATAGGTACTGCATGTAGAATAGGTTGAACCTATTTGATCTAAAAGGGCGATGAATCCACTGGATTCATCGCCCTTATTTTATGTTTTGGGGATATGCTTTGGACTGAATAGAGCGGTAGTATAGAAGGAGTGAATGAGCGTTGTCAATACTGTGTTTACATTGGTTAAGCTATCCTCACATTTAAGGTTCGGTTATTGGGTTGAGTGAGAAAGAAATGATAATGTGGAATGTGAAAGTGTGGATTGGCGGCCTGTGCGGACAGAGGAAATGTTTCAGTTTGCAACGCATGGGAAAAGTTGTTCGTGATGCGGTGTGCTCAATCTTTGTCCCGTGTTAGCGTAAGGTGTTGGGATATATGGATGTTCATCTCTTATGCTGCTTAGAGCCACTAATGATTGTCTGCCTAGCGAAGGAAATGCGTGGAAGGCATGTTCAGTCCCATCTTTTTAGAAATCGGATCCGCGCTATTTTGGGAACCCCGAGATAGTCTGGTCTTATCTTTGATTTGGCGGTGCAATACAGATTAGCTTTTTATTAGTCTGTGAGCAGGAAACTACTGTGCCAGGAAGGCCAGCAGTACACCGGCAGCTACCGCACTACCGATCACACCGGCCACATTCGGACCCATGGCATGCATCAGCAGGTAGTTTGTTTTATCGTATTTCAGACCCATCTCCTGCGATACGCGGGCTGCGGCAGGTACGGCAGATACACCGGCATTACCGATCAGCGGGTTGATCTTCGCATCTTTGGGCAGGAACAGGTTGAAGAACTTCACGAAGAGTACACCGCAAGCCGAAGCTACGAAGAATGCAAATGCACCCATAATGAAGATGTAGATCGATTTCGGCGTCAGGAACGTGGTTGCCTGAGTCGATGCACCGACGGTGAAGCCCAACAAGATCGTAACGATATCGGTCATGGCACCGCTGGCTGTGTTGGCCAGACGTTTGGTGACACCGCACTCTTTAAGCAGGTTGCCGAAGAAGAGGGTTCCCAACAGTGGAATAGCTGACGGAACGACGAAGGTCGTCAACAGCAGACCGATGATCGGGAAGAGGATCTTTTCGGTGGTCGATACCTGACGAGGTGGTTTCATGTGGATCAGACGCTCTTTTTTGGTGGTCAAAAGACGCATAACGGGGGGCTGGATCACCGGTACAAGAGCCATATAGGAGTATGCTGAGATTGAAATTGCACCCAACAGATCCGGAGCCAGTTTACTGGTCAGGAAGATAGCGGTCGGGCCGTCAGCACCACCGATAATACCGATGGCACCGGCTTCAGCAGCACTGAACCCTAAGGCCAGCGCGCCCATATAGGTGATGAAAATACCGATCTGAGCAGCTGCACCGACCAACATCAGTTTGGGGTTGGAGATCAGGGCCGAGAAGTCGGTCATTGCTCCGATACCCAAAAAGATCAAGGGTGGATATACTCCTTTGATCACACCGAAATAGAGGTAATTCAGTACGGAACCGTCTTCATAAATACCGATCTCCATACCGGGAGTAAACGGAATGTTACCGACCAGGATACCGAATCCGATCGGCACGAGCAGCATCGGCTCGAAGTTGCGGCTGATGGCCAGGTACAAGAAGGCCAAGCCGACCAGAATCATAACCAGGTGACCAACCGTAATGTTGGCAAAACCTGTGTTTGCAATGATCTGGTGCAGATTCTCCCCCAAGAACGAGAAGAAACCTGTGCTTGCTGTGGATACTTCTGCCAACATAGCCTATCCGATCGTTAAAAGTGTATCACCCTCCAGAACTGAATCGCCTTTGTTGACCTTCAGCTCTACAATGATGCCGTCGCGATCGGCGTCGATGTTGTTCTCCATTTTCATCGCCTCGAGTACCAGCAGATGCTGACCTGCCGTTACGCGGTCGCCTTGACGTACTTTGATGTCAACGATAACACCGGGCAGCGGGCTCTTGACAGCCATGCCGGCACTCTTCTTCGCAGCTGCTTTAGCCGTTGAAATCACCTCGGCAGTGGTTGCGGCAGAGGTCGATGCCGGGGTCGGTTTGGTCACTTTGCTTACCTTCGACGTCTTGCCTTCGATCTCTACTTCGTACTGAGTACCGTTCACGGTAACGTCGGCGATGTTATCCTCCACGCTGTTGATGGAAACCTCGTATTCGGTTCCGTGGATTTTGAATTTATATTCCTTCATGTTGTCTTATTTTTCTGTTTTGAACTGGTTTCGCGCTAACGGCTATTTGTGCAGCGGCTGAGTCAGACCGTAGATTTTCGAGCTCCACGGTGAGTAAGCCTTGGCAACACGGTTGATGGTCAATACATGTGATTCGATGTCGTGCATCTCATCCTGGTACATCTTCAGTGCCATACCGATTGCTGCGATTTCGGCACCTACAATGGCTCCGTCATCTTTTTTCTTCTCAGTCGGAACAGCAGCTGACACACCAGCTGCTTTTTGTTTGTTGCGTTTGGCGATTCGGATCATGATCTTGCCCAGAGCCCAGAAGGCCAGGTAGAGCAGAATCAACGCCGTAAAGACAACGACAACTGCGGTAATGGTCATCGTAAAACCGTGTGGGTCGGCCTGACGCATCCTTTCGTGTTTAGGCATCGGCGGATTGATGTCGTTGGTAGCATTGGGCGTGGTGCTGGTCAATGCTGTGAAAACAACATCCTGACTGCCATCGGCGGCCAAAGTACGTCCGATTGAGATATCGGCCTTTTGGTCTGCCAGATTGTAGGTAACCTGATCGATCGTATCGCGGCCGTTCGCATCGAGGAACGACAGCGTTACCAACTGATTGGGCAGTTGACGATCCACCGAGTCGGGGGTGTAGCCCGGCAGGGTAGCCGGATCTGACGTCTCACCGGTCAGCGTGAAATTCGTATGGAATGTTCCTTTGGTTTCGGAACCCTCACAGAAGAATACGACATATCCTCCCGGAGCGAGGGTCGTACGGGTATCCCCCTTGGGAATCCGGTACGAGAAGCTTTTGCCGTTGGTTTCGAGGAGGAGGTAGCAGCTGGCCAGATCCACTTTGGAGTGGCCTGCGTTGCGCAGCTCGATCCAAGATACGCGGTGACCGTAATCATCCTGGAAGTTGTTTCGGTTTTTAACCAACAACTCGTTGATAACTACATCCTTCGCTCCTTGTGCGAAGGTGGCCGGAGCCGCGCCCAGCAACAGCAGCAGTCCTGTCAATAATACTCTCTTCATTACAACGGAATATTAGAGTGCTTTTTGGCAGGGTTGGACAACTTTTTGGTCGAAAGCGACTGCAGAGCACGAATGATGCGGAAACGGGTGTTACGCGGTTCGATCACATCATCAATGTAGCCATATTGTGCAGCCACATACGGGTTAGCGAATTTATCGCGGTAATCGTTCTCTTTTTCGGCAATGAACTCAGCCTTCTTAGCAGGATCTTCGATAGCTGCAATCTGTTTCGATTCGAGCACCTCAATGGCACCTTTGGGACCCATAACAGCAATCTCGCCGGTAGGCCATGCGTAGTTGATATCGCCACGCAGGTGTTTTGAACTCATCACGCAGTATGCACCGCCATAAGCTTTGCGCAGGATAACCGTAACTTTAGGTACGGTTGCTTCACCGTATGCGAACAGCAGTTTTGCGCCGTGGATAATGATACCACCATACTCCTGACCGGTACCGGGCAAGAAACCGGGAACGTCCACGAGGGTTACGATCGGAATATTGAAAGCGTCGCAGAAACGTACGAAACGGGCTGCTTTACGCGATGCGTTGATGTCGAGCACGCCGGCCATATATTTTGGCTGGTTGGCGATGATACCGACGCTTTGTCCGTTGAAACGGCCGAATCCGGTTACGATATTGGCTGCGAACTGTTTCTGGCTTTCGAAGAAGTCACCGTTGTCGACAATGGCACGGATAACCTCCAATACATCGTACGGTTTGTTCGGGTTGTCAGGAATGATTTCGTTCAGCGAGTCCTCCAGACGGTCGATGGCATCGTTGCAAGCCACCATCGGAGCCTCTTCGAGGTTGTTCGAAGGCAGGAAGCTCAGCAGCTTACGCAGGGTTTTGATACCGTCCTCTTCGTTATCGACAACGAAGTGAGCTACACCGCTCTTGGCAGCGTGTACCGAAGCACCACCCAATTGCTCCTGAGTAACCTCTTCACCGGTTACGGTCTTCACCACTTTCGGACCGGTTACGAACATGTAGCTGGTACCCTGATTCATCAAGATGAAGTCGGTCAGGGCCGGTGAATAAACGGCACCACCTGCGCAGGGGCCGAAGATGGCCGAGATCTGCGGAATGACACCTGAAGCCAGGATATTACGCTGGAAAATTTCGGTATAACCCGAAAGGCTGTTGACACCCTCCTGGATACGGGCTCCACCCGAGTCATTGATACCGATAACCGGAGCGCCGTTTTTCATAGCCATATCCATCACTTTGCAGATTTTGGCTGCGAAGGTTTCGGAGAGTGAACCGCCGAATACGGTGAAGTCCTGCGAGAAGACATACACCAGACGGCCGTCGATGGTACCGTAACCGGTTACTACACCGTCACCAAAGTAGCTCTCTTTATCGATACCGAAGTTGGTGCAGCGGTGTTTTACGAACATGTCGAACTCTTCGAACGAACCTTCGTCGAGGAGCATTTCGATACGTTCGCGGGCAGTCAGTTTGCCTTTTTTGTGCTGCGAGTCGATTCTTTTCTGGCCTCCTCCCATTTTGGCCTGTTCGCGGAAGGAGATCAGTTCATTGATTTTATCCTGATTACTGCTCATTATTTGGTCGAATCTACTGGTTTAGACAAGGTTTATTTGCCGCATTTGCAACCTTTGGGATCTTCGCAAAGTTCGGTGAGGACGCCGCCGGTTGATTTTGGGTGGAGGAAAGCGATGTTCAATCCTTCAGCACCGCCACGAGGAGTTTTGTCGATCAGCTGGATACCTGCTTCAGCGCATTCAGCCAATACGTTTTCCAGACCCTCTACGGCAAAAGCCACATGCTGGATGCCTTCACCACGTTTTTCGATGAATTTGGCGATAGGACCGTCTTCTGCAGTTGATTCGAGCAATTCGATTTTGGTCTGACCGATTTTCAGGAAGGCTGTACGTACTTTCTGAGCGGGAACCTCTTCGATGCTGTAGCATTTGGTACCCAGCAATTTTTCCCACAGAGGAATAGCTGTTTCAAGACTCTTGACCGCGATACCCAGATGTTCAATGTGTGATGGTTTCATGATCGTAATTTTTTTATTGTTGTAATGTTTATGTATTGTAGTTAAATGTTTGTAAATTAGACAGATCGTCTTCTTTTTTTTGAGCCTTACAAATTTAGCCGTAATTCTGGACTTTTCAGCGGAATTTTTAATTTTTTTCAAGAAAAACATTACCATACGACCATTTGGCATCATTTGCGGACAATATGACATTCATTTGGAGTTGGAGTGCATGGTGTCAAAGGTTGTACACACGGGTTTTCATCGGATTTTAGATGCCAGAAGAGATGTGAGAAGTTCGTCTGTCAGCAAAGGTTTTATTGAGCAGTATGTCGGAGGCATGCGTTGCCGCTTAAAGGTCGGTTTTCGGTTAAAAGGAGGCATAACCTGTCCGTAAAACTTTATGGTGGATTTCTCGTTATATAAAAAGAAAAAGTTATATTTGTTTTATCGAGTTCGACAGTGTGGAGTAAGTGGCTGTCTTAAGGCTTGATAGAAAACGGATGGAGACGATGAAAAGATTCCTTTTGATGTTGCTTGCCGTGTGGGGATTTCTGGAAATTCAGACGGCTGTGCAGGCGCAGAATTTGGTGATCGGCTCGCGGGTGTCTGAAGTGAAGATCTCTGAATATCTGTTGGGTGCGCCGCAAAAAGACCGGCCACTGTTGATCGAATTTTTTTATTCGGCGAGTGAGCCCTGTCGTGAACGCCTGCCCGAATTGAACAAACTGGCCGGAGACTATAAGGGTCGAATTGATGTATTGGTGCTGGCCAACGATGACCGTGATCGGATGCTCTCGTTGTTGCAGGGGGAACATTACGCCTTTGCTGCGGCGTTGGATGATGCCGGTAAAACATTCAAAGCTTATGGTGTTCGGTTTGTGCCGTTCAGTGTATTACTCGATGCCAAAGGACGGGTGTTGTGGTTCGGACACTCTGCCCGTTTGACCGTTGAGGATCTCGAACAGGCATTGTAACAGATGCCGAATATTCTGTTGCAGGTCAGCGTAATCATCTTTTGTATTCTTGCTATTCAGTATTATTGCAAAAAACTTTGGAGCGGGCTGTAGGTTGGAGCGAATAGCGTGTGAAGGAGCGGATAAGACAAGAAATTGGTGCTAGGTTTCGGTTGAGTTTTCTCTTGCTTTCTCTTGCTGCCTTTTTTGCTGATCGTCCTTGCGTTGTCCTTATGCTGTTTTCACGCTGTTCTTTTTTCGGTCCCCGGCTCTTCGCGAAAGTCTGTTTGTAAAGACGGTGCTTTGTTCTGAGTGACCAGAAAATTATGGCTTTTTGCAATCCGTATCCTATTTATAGTTAGATCCTTATTCAATGTCAGAACTGTTTGTTGAATTGCACTGCTGCACGTTCTTTCGACAATAACATTAGGTCATTTGTGCGCTGAGACTCTTCCCATACCTTTCACACGCACACACTATTTTTTTCGGTTGTGGTGTGATTACAGCGTTTGACAGGTTAGACCGTGGCCACCCTTTTGTAGCCTCAGCGTCAAGGGGTGTTCTTCCCTTATATATGCTGGAGGTGCAGCTACAAAATCATCCTCTCATGAAAGGAGATATTGTTGCGTATAATGCGTAACAGGCTGTTTTATCGTCCATGCAGCAAATGGTAGCCAGATTCCATAAATGTAAAGAGTGGGTGGATCCGCACAACATGGGGCGATTGAAGACTCTGTTGTAAAGTTTTGGTGGCTGTTGTTTCTTAGTGTTCGAGAGCCTCTTTGTGAAAGATAGGATACGGCAAATGAGAATTAGTGCATTGACGTCCTTCCGGGTGGGGTAGGATGGATGAAAATAAGACGGTTGGGTTGATGGATATAAAATAGCAGCAGGCAACCTTTTCAAGTTGCCTGCTGCGGTTTGTGGTGGTGGAGCGGGATTGTTATTTGTTAATTTTCCGCTTTTAATTTGAGAAATTTGTCTGTTTCGATCTTGCTCTTTGCGTAGTGCAACGTGACACGGAAACTTTTGCGCGTCTTGTCACTCGGCAACTCAAACATGCTGTCCATCATGATGCTTTCACAGATCGAACGCAATCCACGAGCACCGAGTTTGTATTCGATCGCTTTGTCCACAATGTAATCCAGCACGGCCGGCTCGAAAGAGAGCTTAATGCCATCCAACTTGAACAATTCGACATATTGCTTGATAATCGAATTTTTCGGTTCGGTTAAAATGCGGCGCAGCGCCTCCCGATCGAGCGGTTCAAGGTAGGTCAAAACCGGCATACGTCCGATCAGTTCGGGGATCAACCCGAAGGACTTGAGGTCTTGCGGCAAGATGTATTGCATCAGGTTTTCGCGATCGACCCGTTTCCGTTGCAATTGTCCATAGCCAACAGCCTGGGTGTTGAGTCGTTGAGCGATCTTCTTTTCGATGCCATCGAAAGCTCCGCCGCAAATGAACAGGATGTTGGTCGTGTTGACCTGAATAAATTTCTGATCGGGGTGTTTGCGTCCACCCTGAGGCGGTACGTTAACCACAGTACCCTCTAAAATTTTGAGCAATGCCTGTTGCACCCCTTCACCGGATACATCCCGGGTGATCGATGGATTGTCCCCTTTGCGGGCGATCTTGTCGATTTCGTCAATGAAGACGATGCCCCGTTCAGCCAACGCTACATCGTAATCGGCCACCTGAAGCAGTCGTGAAAGGATACTTTCGACATCCTCACCGACATAACCCGCCTCAGTCAGTACCGTCGCATCGACAATTGTAAAGGGGACGTTCAACAGCTTGGCGATTGTACGGGCTAACAGGGTCTTTCCCGTACCGGTCTGCCCGACCAGGATAATATTTGATTTGTCAATTTCGATGTTGCTGGTCTCTTGTGCGTGCATCAGCCTTTTGTAATGGTTGTACACCGCAACGGACAGATAACGTTTGGCGGCATCTTGTCCGATGACATATTGGTCGAGGAAGGCTTTGATCTCGGCCGGCTTTTGCAGCTTCTCCAATTCGATTTTCGGAGCGCTCATTCGCTGCATCCGCTCGCTCTCGACGAGCATTTCGTGTCCCCGCTCGATACATTGGTCGCAGATCTGCGATCCGTCGCTGCCGGTGAACAGTACACCTACCTCGCTGCGGGGTTGCCCGCAGAATGAGCAGCAATCTTCGTGGGGATGGTTATGATTGTTGTTTGCCATGGTGCTTATGCAGATACCGATGTCCCCGTGTGTGGACATCGGAGATCGATAATGTGTAATTTATTTCCGTTTGGTATTGTCGCGTTTGATCAGCACTTCATCGATCAAACCGTACTCTTTGGCCTCCGCAGCGGTCATCCAGTAGTCTCGATCTGCGTCCTGCTCGATCTTTTTGATATCTACACCCGAATGTTCGGAGAGAATTTCATAGAGCTCCTGTTTGGTGCGCAGAATCTCTTTGGCCGTGATCTCGATGTCGGAAGCCTGACCCTGAACGCCGCCCAGCGGCTGGTGGATCATGACGCGGGAGTGGGGCAGTGCAGAGCGTTTGCCCGCAGCGCCTGCCGTCAGCAAGACGGCCGCCATGCTGGCCGCCAGCCCCGTGCAGATGGTAGCAACATCCGAACTGATCAGCTGCATCGTGTCGTAAATACCCAATCCCGCCGTAACAGAGCCTCCGGGAGAGTTGATATAGATCTGAATATCCTTTTCCGGTTCGGTCGATTCGAGAAACAGCAACTGCGCCTGGATGATATTGGCAGCGTCATCGTTGATGGGCACTCCCAGAAAAATGATGCGATCCATCATCAGTCGGGAGAAGACATCCATCGTAGCGACGTTCAGTTGACGCTCTTCGATGATGGTGGGCGAGATATACTCGTTGCTGATCGAACGGAAGTTGTGCAATTTCAAGCTGCTGATCCCGGCATGCTTGATTGCGTATTTCTCAAATTCGTTCATGGTAGTAATGGAATGGGGTGACTGTTGGAGTCGGAGTGATCCGGAGTCCCTGATGATTACTTGAGAAACTGTTGTGTAACAGATTGAAAAGGCCGCAGGATTGTTGTTCCTGCGGCCTCTATTTGTTTCATGGAAGCGTTCGATCGCGGATCGCTTTTCAGCGGATAATCCGACGATTCGATTCCACAGGACTACTGTGCAGCTTCGGCCAATTTGGCGAACTCTTCGGCAGATACAGTAGCTTCGCTGACGGTGATTTGCGGAACTACGGCGTCGATAACCTTCTGCTCGAAGAGCTTCTCGTATACCTTGCGGCTCTCCTCTTTGTTCTCGAGGAAGCTCTTGGCGTAGTTGGCCAACATGTCGTCTGCAACCTGGCTCATGCCATAGTAAGCAAACTGCTGAGCTGCCATCGATTTGGCCTCTTCGGTCGCCTCCTCCGGGGTAACCTCCAGCTTCAACTCGTTGACGTAGTGTTTCTGAATGAGGTTCCACTTCATCATGTCGAGGAACTTGTCGAAATCTTTATCGATCTCTTCCATCGAGAACTTACCCTCGTTGATGGTGTAGAGCCAGCGTTTGAGGAAGGCTGCGGGCAGGGTCAGATTGGCCTTGTTGAGCAACAGCTTGCGAACATCTAAAGTGAACAGATAGTCTGCCTCACGTTTCAAGTCGCGCAGGATCTGTGAGTCGATGTACTGTGCGAACTCCTCGGCATTCTTCACATTGCCTTCGGGGAAGGCCATCTTGAAGAACTCTTCGTTCAATTCGGGTTCGGTGAAGCGACGGATTTTGTTGATCGTCAGCGTGAATTTGGGGTTGATACCCTCCAATTCAGCCTCTTTAACCTGCAGAATGGCTGCGCGCTGTGCAGGGTTGGGATAGAGTTCGTTTACATCGATCTCCATCGTGTCACCAACCTTTTTGCCAAGGAACGGTTTGCGAGCTGCATCGCTCATGCCGATCAAACCTACATAGGCCTCTTCAACCTTCATCTCGGGCTGATCCAAGGTGACGGTCAGGGCATCTTCGGTCTCGACGCTGTCAACATCTACCAGCTTGCCGAAACGACGGGTGAAGTTGCCACGATAGCCCTCACGCATCTTGTCTTCGATGGCTATAGCATACTTTTTGACTTTATCTTTCTTGCTCAGTGCGATGTTGATCTCAGGTGCGATTCCCACCTCGAATGCGAATTCGTATTCGGTGTCGTTGTCGAAATCGAGAGGCTGCTGTTTGTCGCTGGGGATCATGTCACCCACCAGAGTCAGTTTCTCCTTTTCGATATAGTCGAAGCAACCTTTGGAAGCGGCGCGGTAAGCCTCTTCGGCTACGACGCCCTTGCGGTACATCTTATTGATGATACTCATGGGGACCATGCCCGGACGGAATCCCGGTATGTTGGCTTTGCGTTTGTAGGTGCGCAGGGCCTTGTCCACGGCCTCGTTGTAGTCGGCTTCGCCCACCGTTGCTTTGAGCAGGGTGGTTCCGTCTTCCAGATTCTCTCTTACGATGTTCATTTTGACGTATTGTTATTTGAGTTTTTTGATGTCGGACAAAAAACCGCCTGATGGAGGCGGTCGGTTGTGCGGATAAAGGGACTCGAACCCCCACGCCATAAAGGCACCAGATCCTAAGTCTAGCGCGGCTACCAATTACGCCATATCCGCTCAAAGTGCAGCAAAGATAGTGCTTTTTTTATTAGACCGCAAACAATCGGTGCTAATTTTATAACAGTGAAGCGGATAGCGGATGATGGCGGATCGTCCGCCGTGGGGTAACGGAGAGCCGCACCTCGCCCGGTAACGAATCCGCGGCCGGTGAACTGTACTATTGATCACGAGGTGCTGGTCCATGATGTGTGAAGGGCTGTTCAGTGATGCTTGTTTGTTGCTGCTGGCTGGAGAAGATCGAGGTTACTCTGCTGCCAGAAATCATTGCTTCAGTAAAGAGGGACGGGTAGTGTCGATTCACTATCCGTCCCTCTTTTCATGTAGTGGGAGAGAGGAACGCTTGCCGAGCCGTAAAACCTGATGGCGTTGTTTTGTAGGCAGATGCGTTGGGGACAGGCTGTTTGATCATTGCCTTCCAGCTCTCCATGAAACAGTCAGTTTCCCTGACTGTGACGGCGCCCCTTCAAACCCGATACTCAATAAAAAGCCTATTTTTCGAGGTAAAGGTCGATGGACAGGACTGTGAGGTCGGCGGTCGAGTCGTTATAGTTGATGTTGAGCTGCTTGAATAGGATTGTCCCCTGTTCACAGTCGTATAGGGTGAGTGCGTCCTGATGCTTTTGCAGCGAGTCTGCAGGGATGCCTTTCAGCGATGAATAGCCGATCTTGGCCAATTGGCGCATTAGAATGGTGTCGGTGGACTCCTGAAAAAGTTTTTTGCCTGGACATGCGTAAAGGAAGAGCGAGTCATTGTGCTGTTTCCAGTAGGGTTTTGCTTCGATACCTTTGTACCACTCTTCTCGCATGGGGTACAACTGGGAATATCCGGTCAGATCGATACTCTTATCGAGGTATCCGGTAATATAGAGGGATGCTGTGGTGGCGTGTCCTGGAAAATTAGTTGTGTCACCTGCTGCGGCGCGCCTTTGTTGTGACCACTGTTCGATGGCCTGCGGCGTGAATCCCGGAATGTAGGTGAACAGAGCCAGAATCCCGATCGCGACGTAGGTCACATAGAGATAACGGCTGCTGCGACGGATAAGGAAGAGTCCCATGCAGCAGGTCATGATCAGTCCAAAGGCGATCAGATATACGCGATCTTCGGTCAGCCCATACTCATTGCAGCGGCGAGCTACACCGATCCAGAACATCGCCAATGCCGGTAGTGAGATCAGGCTAAAGTGGTTGTAGAACCAGTCGTAATACCGTTTGGTCAACAGGGTTTGTCCCGCTTGAGCAGTTACGGCCGTCAAGATGAAACCAAAAACGAGCAAAGCAATGCCTCCATCCGGGAGTGTCCATTTGATCAGGATTTTGAAAAAATAGAGGTATAGCAGTACGGTGTAGATCAGTATGGCAGGCGAGAGAATCCAGTTGAGGAATATATGTAGCAATTTTGAACCTTGCGGGCCGAAGGATTCGGATTTACGGTTGAAGGTGAGGAAAAGCAGGGGAAGAGCTAACACAAAGCTGAACAGCATTATGTCGTCAGATAGGTGGCTAACCCTGTTGAGGTCAAAAATATAGATGATGGATTCGTAAATAGCCTCCAACAACAGCCAGGTAATTACACTGATGCAGACTGCGGCTATTCCATCCAGTACGTAATGGAGCAGTTGTGTCGTGAATTTGCGGTTGTCTTTATGGCTTCCGACAGTAAGTAATGCGAATAATCCGATTGCGATTGTAATCCAATAAGATACATAACTGGGGCCCCAATTGCGCAGATTGATCCACCAAAACGGCAGTACGACGCACCCGGAAAGGTAATAGAGAATACGCTTTTTTGGAGTGGTAAACCATCTGTTGCACAGTATGGTAAAGATCAATGCCAAAGGAATGATCATTAGTTGTTTCTCGCATGCATGACAATTTAGGTGTTCCCATACAAGACTGACAATAAAATAGTAGCATGCCACGGCCATCTCAACCGGAGCCAGGCGGAAGGTCCTCACATTTTCGATGAAAAAATTCTGGATTTGTGTCAAAGCCTTCATAGTTGTAGGATTTTATTGAAAGGGAGATTGCTGCTCGCCAAAGTGTAAAGGGGTATGACGAGAAGATAGTCTCACATAAACAAACGATTTGGGCTATCCTCTCGCGTTACAACGATCCTGACAATAGGATGAGAACGTAATGTCAATGATGGAGGGCGTGTATCAGAACACGTTGTCGGATTATCGGTCAAATTCGAGAGCGCGTCCATGTAGCGAGTCGCTTAACTCACCATTCTCGTAGGCGATATGGCCGTTGACGATTGTATGGGTGACGTAGTGTGAAAACTCTGTGCCTTCAAAAGGTGACCAACCGCATTTTGAACGGATATTTTCACGCGAAACCTGCCACGGTTTGTTGGGATCGACGATGACGATATCGGCATAATACCCTTCCCGCAAAAATCCCCGTTGATGTACGTCAAACCGAATCGCCGGAGCATGACACATCTTTTCGACCACCTTTTCGATCGGGAAAAGACCCTGTTTGCTCAATTCAAGCATCGCCACCAATGAATGTTGCACCAGGGGGCCGCCGGAGGGGGCACTCCAGTAGGGTTGTAATTTCTCGTCAAGGGTGTGCGGGGCATGGTCGGTTGCTACGACATCAACTCGGCCATCCAGAATACCCATGCGTAGTGCGTCACGATCGGCCGCACTTTTGACTGCTGGATTCCATTTGATCAGATTGCCTTTGGTGGCGTAGTCGGCATCGGTGAACCACAGATGATGTACACAAACTTCGTTGGTGATTTTCTTCTCGGTCAGCGGTTTGTTGTCGAACAGCGTCAACTCACGAGCCGTACTTAGGTGCAGAATGTGCAAGTTGGTTCCGTACCGGTCGGCCATTTCGACCGCTTTGGCACTCGAACGGTAGCACGCTTCGGCACTGCGGATCAGGGGGTGCAGTGCAGCAGTCGCTCGGTCGCCATAGAGCTCTCGATAGTGCTGCATATTGGCCCGAATGGTGGTTTCATCTTCACAATGGGTGGCAATCAGGATCGGAGCCTCGGCAAAGAGTTTGGCCAAGGCAGCATCCTTATCTACGAGTAGATTACCGGTCGATGAGCCCATAAAGACCTTAATGCCGCAGACATGTCGTGGATCGAGGCGCTGAATCTCGTCAAAATTGTCGTTGGTCGCACCCAAGTAAAACGAGTAATTGGCCGGGGAGACCTCGGCGGCTCGGATGAACTTCTCTTCTAACCGTTGCGCATTGACTGTCGGTGGGTTGGTGTTAGGCATCTCCATGTAGGAGGTGACACCGCCGCATACGGCTGTTGCAGATTCGCTGCGGATATCGGCTTTGTGGGTCATGCCCGGCTCCCGGAAATGTACCTGATCGTCGATAACACCCGGCAGAACCAGTTTGCCCGTTGCATCGATGATGCGGGTTGCTGTGTCGGTGCGGCTATCGGGGTGTTGATCGGCATATTTGCCGTGCCCGATGCGGGCGATACGGTCATTTTCGATCACAAGATATCCTTGAAACTGGCAACCCTCGTTGATCAGCGTGCCGTTGTCGATGACGATTCTGTTCATGAAAAGCCTGTTCGATAAAGATGAAGTGTTGTAAATATCCGTTTGCAACCCAAACCTTACTGCTTGATGAGACCGCGTTGCAACCTACTCTGAGTGAATGTCAGTTTTGCAAAATAACGTCTGATTGATGGGGACGCTCACTTGTGACGGACGCCTTCTTATCCCAATTAGAGCCCGGAGTTGAACCGCCGGCAGAGAGATCTCCTACTGTTACTGTCCCAGGATTAAGCCCCCTCGATCAATAATGGGCATTATCGGACCGAATCGATCTCGAACAATGTCGGTGAGCAGATGCCCCAGCGGAAGTTACTAAGCGTTACGCGGGGTGATTTTGCGGAAACGCAGCCCCATGACGCCGAAGAGTGCTTCGCGGAAGATTCCCTTGCTCATCTTCGAAGCTCCGAAGGTGCGTTCGGTAAAGATGATCGGCACTTCGGTCACTTTAGCATTCAGTTTCCAGGCGGTGTATTTCATCTCGATTTGGAAGCCGTAACCCTTCATGCGAATTTTACTCAGGTCAATTTTGCGCAGCAGAGCAGCCGAGTAGCAGACGAAACCGGCTGTCGCATCCCGAACCGGCATGCCTGTTACGATGCGTACATAGGCTGAGGCGTAATAGGAGAGCAGTACACGTTTCATCGGCCAGTTGACGACGTTGACTCCCGTGATATAGCGGGAACCGATCACCAAATCCGAACCGTCCATAGCCGCCTTCAGTAGCCGCACCAGGTCGTCGGGATTGTGCGAAAAGTCACAGTCCATTTCAAAGACGTAGTCGTAGCCGTTATCGAGCGCCCATTGAAAACCGGTGAGATAGGCCGTTCCCAATCCCAATTTGCCGCTGCGTTCGATCAGGTGCAACTGGCCGGGGTATTGTTGCTGTTTCTCCTTGACAATGGCTGCTGTGCCGTCGGGGGATCCGTCGTCGATCACCAGCAGATCGAATTTTTCAGGCAACGAAAAGACTTTGTCGATCATTGGACGGATGTTGTCCAATTCGTTGTAGGTCGGGATGATAACCAAATTTTTCATCTGTTCCAAGATTTTGGGTGCCGTTAAATCCGTCACGTTGATCGGACCCACTCGTGGTCTCGTCGTAGGAAGCTGGAAAACGGAACCGGTGGACATACTCGTTCTTAAAACAAAATTAGTATTTTTGACCGAAAAATTTTGTTTTTATCCGATTATTCCGAAAATGGCGGTAGAACTTTCGCTGGTACTCACTCCAAAACAGGCTGCGGACCCCAAGTTGCATACAACATTGGTGGCTCAACGATTACATATTGATCCTGCTCGTATCGCCTTGCTGCGTATTGTGCGTCGTTCGATCGATGCTCGGGGGCGTGCGGTCAAGGTCAATTTGGGATTTGAGGTCTATGTCGATGGAGAGCAGCGGCCACCCGAAGTGCGGTTCGACTATCCCGATGTCAGCGGTCGGACTCCGGTTGTTGTGGTGGGGTCGGGACCTGCCGGGCTGTTTGCGGCGTTACGGTTGATTGAGCTGGGCTTTAAGCCGATTGTGCTGGAGCGGGGACGGGACGTCTCCACCCGAAAACGGGACATCGCACAGATCAACCGAAACGGTGCGGTTAACCCCAATTCGAACTATGCTTTTGGAGAGGGCGGTGCCGGAACCTATTCGGATGGCAAGCTCTTTACCCGTTCCAAAAAACGGGGAGACTATCGTCGGGCGTTGGAGGTATTTCATTTTCACGGAGCCGATGAGTCGATTCTGTACGATGCCCATCCGCATATCGGTACAGACCGTCTGCCCCGCATTATTGCGGCAATGCGTCAGAGTATTTTGCAGGCCGGCGGGGAGCTGCACTTTGAGGCGAAAGTGAGTGGCGTTGAGATTCGGGACGAACAGATTCGAGGTGTTTGGCTGGGTGATACCTTGGTGGAGGGGGCTGCGGTCATTTTGGCGACTGGACACTCTGCTCGCGATATCTATGAGTTGCTGGATCGAGACGGCGTCCGACTCGAAGCCAAAGCCTTTGCCATGGGAGTGCGTGTAGAGCATCCCCAACAGTTAATCGACTCCATTCAGTACCATATGCCCGAGCGCGGGGAGTACCTGCCTGCTGCGGCCTACTCGTTGGTGGCGCAGGTAAACGGTCGCGGGGTGTACTCGTTCTGTATGTGTCCGGGCGGGTTTATTGTGCCGGCGATGACACGGACCGGTGAGTCGGTGGTCAACGGCATGTCTCCGTCCGGTCGAAATAGCGTTTTTGCCAATTCCGGGATTGTAACCGAAATTCGGCAGGAGGATTTTGCCCATCTGACCGGGCAGTACGGGGCGTTGGCCGGATTGCGATTTCAACAGCAGCTCGAAGAGTTGGCTTATGCGCAGGTTGAGGATCACCAAGTGGCCCCCGGGCAGCGTTTGGCCGATTTCGTTCGAGGAAAAGCCTCCAAGTCGTTGCCCCGTTGTTCGTATGTCCCGGGCGTAGTGCCGACGGAGGCCCATCGCTGGTTGCCCAGCTTTATCTCCGATGCCCTGCGGGGTGGCTTTGCCGCCTTTGATCGTAAAATGCATGGCTTTGTGACCAATGAGGCGTTGATCGTTGGGGTGGAGTCGCGCACCTCCTCTCCGGTTCGGGTTCCGCGCGATCCCGATACATTGATGCATCCTCAAATCCGTGGACTGTTCCCTGCGGGAGAAGGGGCAGGTTATGCAGGGGGAATTATCTCGGCTGCTATGGATGGTGAACGGTGTGCCGAACGGGTTGCCGATTACGTAAAGTGATTGTTAGCGTTGAGGCTGCATCCTTTCACGAATGTACTCTCACTTGCGGCATCGTTGAACTTTTGGGTAGTGAATTTGTCCAGCAGGGGCGAGGCAGCGAAGCAAAAACGCTTTGTTGGCTAAATAACCTCTATCCCATGTTGGGAAATTATATCATTTGCTGGCCTGTCAATATGGGTTGCGGGGAAAACTGGCGTTGAGGATAGTCGGACCCAATCTCCCCAACAAATCGGACCCTTCCAAACATGACATCAATAAAAGAGGAGTTGTCTGGCAGCTCCTCTTTTTATTGTGTTATGTTGTGTCTCAATTCGAACGCATCTCTTTACTTTTTCTCCGAGGTGAACAGCCATTTGAGTAGTTGAAGCAGAATCAGGATTGAAGCGACAACCAGCAGGAAATGGCCGTAATGGCTGGTCCCGTTGGGTCGTTCGAAATCAATCAGGAAGATGGCCCCGACAAACATGCCCAGTACGATCAACGTATAGGCTACGCGACGGCTCGCCTGACGAATGGTGCGCAAAATGAGATCGTCATCGGAGAGGTGAATGTCGTGTTTGATTTTGCCCTCTTTGAGTTTGTAGAGAATTTCGCTCATGTCGTTGGGGAAGTTCTGGATAAAGTTGAGATATCCCCAGAGGGTGTCGTAGAGTTGGCTGGCCACTTTGCGTGGAGAGTATTTGGCAGTGACGACATCTTTGGCATAAGGGAGAATCATTTTGGTCAGCGGCAGGTCGGTGGTCAACGTGCCGGCAAATTTTTCGATCGTAGCCAAAGACTTGATCAGCATGAAAATACCGGAAGGAATCTGCAACTGGTATTTCACAATGACATCAACACACTTTTGCATCGTACCGGCAATATCCAGCATCTCAAGAGGTATGCCCGAGTATTGCATCATCAGTTGATGCAGTTCGAAACGTAGCTCCTCTTCACGTTCGAAAAACTTCTTTCCGCAGAGGGTGAGCAGTGCGCGTGCGATGGTATCGCTGTCCCGTTTGGCAAATCCGATGGCAAAGTCGGCCAGGAAGTTCATGTCGCGGGGTGTGAGCGCTCCGACCATCCCGCAGTCGATAAAGGCTACGACGTTATTGGGCATGATGAAAATGTTGCCCGGGTGGGGATCGGCATGGAAGAAGCCGTGTCGAAGGATCATCTTCAGGAGAGCGTTGGTCCCGTTCTCGGCGATTTTATGCGTATCAAGACCGGCTTCCCGTAGTGCTTGAGGATTGTCGGGCGTAATGCCGACGATCTTCTCCATGACGATGATGCGTCGTGTGCAATATTTGGTATAGACGATTGGGAAGTGAACGGTCGGATCATCCTTGAACATCGTGGTGAAACGCATCATGTTCGAGGTCTCGATCGTATAGTCCAGCTCTTTGAGGATGGAAGCTGAAAACTCATCGATCAAGCCTACGACATTGATGGCGGCCAGCTCCGGATAGCTCTTTGCAAAGTGGCGAGCTATATATTTCAACAGGTAGATGTCAAGTTTGATCTTGTTTTCGATGAAGGGTCTTTGAATTTTGATTACGACCTCTGCGCCGTTACGAAGTTTCCCTTGATAGACCTGGCCAATGGAGGCGGCTGCCAGGGGCTTCGGATCGAATTCGGTAAATATCTCGTCAATCGGCGCCCCCAACTCCTTTTCGATCAACTTTAGCGCGGTGTCGTTATCGAACGGTTCGGCCTTCGACTGCAGCTTTTTGAGCTCCATCCGAAACCGTTCCGAAACCATATCGGGCCGATCCGCTACAATCTGTCCGAATTTTACAAAGGTCGGCCCCAACTCTTCGATGGTGATGCGGAGTCGCTCCGGAGTGGTATAGGCGTGCTTGTGTGTCTTGTTTTCCCCTTCGCGGCGGCTGCGACGACGACGGTTGGTGAACAGTTCCCGCATCGAGTGTTTGAAGAGCACCCACAAGATCTGTATGGCGCGAACCGTTTTGAGGTAGGATATGTAGATGTTGATGATATGCATGGCAGAATAGATTAGGAGCGTTGTTTGAGGACTTCGGTCAGCTCTTTGAGCGTGTGGTTCAGTTCGGTGAGTTGATCCGTAAGCTCCTGATTCGATGACGTATCGTTTCGGGATGCAAACAGATCTCGCATCAACAGCTCATTTTTGAGGGATTCGGCCAGCGAGACAATACCCGCCGCAATGCGTTCACCGGTTTCTGGACTGCTCTCCATTTTGTCAGACAGGTAGGCCGATACCTTCTCGATGAAGAGTTCACGTTGAGTCAAACCTGCTGTCAATGCTAACCGCAAAAGATTGGAATAGATCTCTTTCATCGCAGTGTCCGTAATTTATTTCTACAAGTATAACGTTTTTTCAGGAGATCCGTATCAGTCATAAAAAACAAAGCCGTCTCCATTGGGGGACGGCTCTGTTTTATTGTAGATCGTTTCACTTCACTATGACAGCGGAGTAACCGATACGTAAGATTTGTTGTCTCGTTTTTTGCGGAAAGTAACCACGCCATCGATCAGAGCGAACAGCGTATGGTCTTTACCCATGCCGACATTTTCGCCGGGGTTGTGTACAGTACCGCGTTGGCGGACCAGGATGTTGCCAGCTTTGGCGATCTGACCGCCGAAGAGTTTAACGCCAAGTCGTTTACTTTCGGATTCACGACCGTTCTTGGAACTACCGACTCCTTTCTTATGTGCCATCTCTCTTCGTTTTTAGTCGTTAAGCATTGATTTCGTCGATCTGGATCTGGGTGAGATTCTGACGGTGACCGTTCTGAATCTGGTATCCTTTGCGACGTCTCTTCTTGAACACGATCACCTTGTTGCCGCGGAGGTGTTTGAGAATCGTTGCTTTAACTGAGGCCCCTTCTACTACAGGTGTGCCCACTTTAACCTGACCGTCATTGTCCGTTAGCAGTACTTGGTCCAAGCTCAAAGAGGAACCTTCATCCCCCTGAAGACGGTGAACATAGAGCTTGCGGCCTTTTTCAACTTTGAATTGTTGACCTGCGATTTCTACGATTGCGTACATTAAATAAAATTATTTTTTGCACAAATTGGACTGCAAAGTTAGTAAACAATTTTGTACAAACAAATTTCATCCCGTATTTGTTGCGTCTTAACCCTGTTTTTTTGATCGCCATTCAAGTTGCGGACGAAAATCCAGTCGGCGAGACTGTCACTATTTTGTATTTGTCTGAAATATGGGGGAGGTAGAAAGGAAGATGGAAGTCAATGAGAGGAGGTGACAGGTGGTTGATCCGTGATGAGGACCAGAGCCGTTTTCAGAGTGCTTGGGGGATACCTTTGCCTTCGGTGGTGGAGGGGATGTAGGGCCGGGTATTTCAGAAAGAATGGTTGCTGTGGCTCGGATGATGAAGACTTGTCGGGTAAGTTGAGATTGTTTTGGACAGGACTTGAGGTGGGGCAAGCTGAGGTGCGTATGAAGTGCCTGAAATTCGAAGGTTAGAAAGATTAGGGGCTGAGGGGAAGCAGACGGATTAAGAAATGACAGCGGGGCGTTGGGCCTCAAAACAGCAGCGGTAAAATGTATGATCTGTTTGGAACAAGGTTTGACGGCTATGCACAGACTGCCACTCGAGAGCGAATGTGCATGGTGTCTATGGAAGAATGTCGCCTGGATGCGGATGACACTGGATTGTGAGAGGGACATTCCGATCGCAGAGGGTTGGTGGCAGAGAAATGTAAAGATAATGTTGTTGAAAATAGAGCGGGCAGATTGTTCTGAGTGTAAGGCGAAGAGGTGACCGTAATGTCGGCCCGAGAGGTGTGCCGAGGCGATTTTGTTTTCCTTATTCGGAATAAAATCGTATCTTTATCGAAATTATTTGGTGTATGTACATTTACAACACTTCGTTTGTGGTTGAAGCCGAGGTGCATGACCGTTGGTTGGTATTGGTTCGGGAGAAATATATCCCTTTCCTGAAAAAAGAGGGGTTTGAGCAGATTACGCTCAGCCGTGTGCTGTCGGTCGAGGCAACCACCGAATTTACCTATGCGTTGCAGGTGCGGGTCGAAGCTATTCCCGATTATCAGCGTTTGGCTGGTGAACTCTTCTCCGAGTATGAGACCATTGCCAGCGGTCTGTTTGGAGACAAGGTGCTGCACTTCGCTACGCTGATGAAGGTGATCGAGGAGTGATCGGCCTGAGAAGAGGGGATAACCTGTACTGCGGAAATGCGGACCAGGCCGTTAATAGTTGAAGTCTTATTTTATGAAAAGAGCCGTATCGTTTGTTTCGCTTTTGTTGTTGTGCTGTTCGGTGCAGCTTTTCGGGGCCGACGTTACCAGTCGTATCGAACTGCTTAAAGGCGAAAAATGGTGGGGCGTATTTATTGCCGGAGGGCGTACGATGCCCTTCGATGCGCCCTTCGAACGGGTCGATATCGCTCAGAGTCGTTCGCAAATGACCCCGCTGCTGGTCTCCAGTCGTGGCCGCTATATCTGGAGCCCCGAACCTTTCAGCATTACTTTTACCGGAGATAGCTTCGTGATTGAATCTCCACTGGGGGAGATCAAGGCGGTGTCGGCGGGGCGTACCTTACGGGAGGCCTATTTGGTCTGCTGTCACCGCAATTTCCCGCCCGAAGGTGACAACCCGTCCCCGGAACTGACAACGGCCCCGATTTACGATCCCTATTTGGAGTTGGGATTTGAGGCTACCGGCGAGCAGCTGAGTGAATATGCCGATCGGATTTTACAGTCCGGGTACCCGGCAGGAACGTTGGTGGTGCCGGCCGGTTGGCAATCCTCGATTGGAAGCTATAAACCCGGAAAACATGTAGCCGAGGATTTCGGTGCTTGGGTAAAGTCACTCCATGCCAAAGGATTCCGGGTGATGTTGACCATTACTCCGTTTGTCAGCGGAGACGGCTCTATTTTCCGGCATTACCGCGAAGAGGGGGTGTTTGTCTCGCGTCCCGACTCTTCGGTTGTCATGGCCGAATGGACAGGGGGATACAGCGCATTTTATGATGTGACTCGTCCCGAGGTGATGACACTCCTGCAAGAGCACCTCGCTCAATTGCGCAACCAATATGGAGTCGATGGATTTCTGTTCGATTGTGCCGGAGCGTTGCCCTATCTGCAGTTTGCAAAAGGGAGTGCGCGCGATTTCTTGCTGCGCTGGAGCGAACTGAGCGGTGATTGTAATTTCTGTCAGTACACCGTCAGTCGTGGAACCGGTTTAGTTCCCTACATCCACAACCTGCGGTTGAATCTCGATTTTAACTGGAATTTTTTGCGGAGAGTGACCTCCGATATGATATCGGCCAACCTGTTGGGGTATCCCTACACGGTGATTGGATCGCGCGTATCGAAATTGGCCGATCTGGATAAGATCGATCCAAAGGTCTTTTTACGCTATTTGCAGCTTTCGTCGGTGATGCCGGTGATGAACATTGCGTTTGCTCCGTGGCGTATCTCCGATCCGGAGGTGGCGGCTTCATGCAAGGCCATTGTCAATGACCGATCTCGTCTGGGAACCTATTTTGAACAGTTGATGACCGAGTCGAGACGTACGGCAGAACCGGTATTGCGCCACCTGGAGTATGAGTTCCCGCGCAATGGCTTTTCGAATTGTGACGACCAGTTTATGCTCGGGTCGCGTTATCTGATCGCCCCCTTGTTGGATGGCAAGAACAGTCGGATGGTCCGTTTCCCGCGGGGTATCTGGATCGATGCTTCGGGGAAGCGTTATCGCGGACCTTTGGTGACGACGGTGACCGCTTCGAACGACCATGTGCTATTCTTTGAGTCGGAGAAGGAGGCTCGGGCCGATAAAACCGCTGAAGAGACCCAAAAACAGTAATAGAACAGACGAATTTACGTTACGATAATAAACCCTTTACCTCACTCCATATAAACAACGGCAATCATGTTGACACAGGAGCAAATTGAATTTTTCTTGGAGAAGGCGTATAATGCTGCGCTGCGTGCCGGGGCGCGAATTCTGGAAATATACAACGATGGAATCGATCTGGAGGTGAATCTCAAGAGTGACCGTACCCCCATTACTTTGGCGGATCGGGACTCCCATACGTTGATCAAGAGTTATCTTGGTCCGACTCATATTCCGTTGTTGAGTGAGGAGGGACGTGATCTGTTGTACGAAGAGCGTCGCGGGTGGGACTTTTTTTGGATGGTCGATCCGTTGGATGGTACCAAAGAGTTTATCAAAGGCAATGGCGAGTTTACGGTCAACATTGCGTTGATGTATGAGAATAGTCCGCAGATCGGAGTGACCTACGTCCCTTACATTCACAAGATCTATTTTGCGGTCTCCGGTATGGGGTCGTATCTGAAGCGTGATGTGGCTCCTGATGCCGCTTCCGAGCAGAGCTATGCGGCTATTTTCGAGGGTGCAGAACGGTTACCGTTGACCGATAAGGCCAATGAGCCGTTACGCATTGCGGTTAGCCGGTCTCACAATACGGATGAGACCTTTGAATACATCTCTCGCATTAAGTGTCAGCACCCCACAGCTGTCGTTATTCAGCAAGGGAGTTCGTACAAGTTTTGTATGTTGGCTGAAGGGTTGGTTGATGTCTATGTGCGGACTTCGCCCACCTGCGAATGGGATACGGCTGCAGGTGAAGTGATTCTCAAAGAGGCGGGTGGACGTGTCGAGCAGTTGGCCGGTGGACCGCTCCGATATAATAAGGAGTCTTTGAAGAATCCCCATTTTATCTGTAAAAGCCCATTTTGGAAAGACTAATTAAACATAGTTTTTGAGCATGAGGGTCAATCCGGAGCGTTGTTGCAGGGTTGATCCTTTTTTGTTGACAGGAGGGTAGCCTACGAACGATCCGGTGTCAAGGGAAGAACCGAAATAGGCTGAGTGATGTAATTTTTTGTTTCGTTGACTTTGTGGTCTGTTCTAATTTCTGTTCCAGATTTTGGGTAAAAACTGTTTTTTGAAAAGAGAAATAGCTTCGGTTGTGCTACCTGGTGAGATTATGACCGAGGGAGGAGAAAAGGCTGGGTGGGTATGTTGTTGCCTTTAACACGTTTGTATAACAGGCGTTTGCGAGAATCTGTCCTGAATAATCTTATGAGCTCTATTTTCGATGTCACATACTTGATCAGATGGTTAAATAGTGAAGTTGTCGGCTCGGTTATGTTATCTTTAGTGTAAGTTTTATAAAGCTGGTCGGACTGGAATCAAAGTTTACTATCTTTGTATCAACTCATCTTAATACCTATTACCTATGGATATGAAAAAACGAGTGGCTCTGGTGGCACACGACAACATGAAGCGTGATTTGGCTGAATGGGTTGATTGGAACTGGGAAAAACTGTTGCAGCATCACTTGATCTGTACCGGTACGACTGGCAAGATGGTGGCTCATACGCTGATGGAACGTCGAGGCAATCAACAGGCCCATTTTGATATTACATTCCTGAAATCGGGTCCATTGGGCGGAGACCAGCAGCTTGGGGCTCTGATTGCAGAGGGAGGTGTTGAGGCTTTGATCTTCTTTTGGGATCCAATGCAGGCTCAGCCTCATGATGTGGATGTCAAGGCACTGTTGCGTCTGGCAACCTTGTACAATGTACCGACCGCAGTTAACCGCTCTTCTGCCGATTTCCTGATTTCGTCGCCTTTGTTCGGTAGCGATTATGTCCCGGTGGTGAAAGATTACAAGAGTTATATCGAACGGACCCTGCATGGTCTGGAGAAATAATTTCTTGCCCATTTTCTTGCCGTTCAGGTATTTCTTCCGGTTTGCAGCATCTTTTTATGTATGAGGTGATGCACCTGGGTTCGAAAGATTCCGAAAGGCTTTGTGAAGAAACAGTTTAGCTACGGTTTGACAGTTTTATGATTCTGGATGGTATCTGATGCTGTTTCTGGTTATGCTGTTGATAAGTGCGATGGCAGTTTGGGAAACCTGATCCGGTTAAGATTTGTTTATTGCTTATAGAAGTTAATGATTTTAGTATATAAGAGGCCAACATATATTGTTGGCCTTTATTTTATTGGTCAAATGGTTGAGATGGTATCACTGCCGGTGAACGAATTCGGTATAGGTGTGTAGGGGAATAGTGTGCGCTGCCGCTTGGCTATTGATTTGTCTTGAAGCTATGCTCGTGTGGTGCAGTCGCTTACAAGGTGTGTATTGAGGTAGGGGAACTGATCGACCTGTGTATCGCCTTTTTAAATTAGTTATACAGCGCAGTGACAAAAGATTGTTGTTCTACAGATAGAATACCAGAGGAAACGGCGACGATATTGGGTGTAGGGAGTGTCTGATCGTTGCAACCGTATTGCTTTACACCTATAGCCACATTATAGTTTAGAGGCTTTTGAGGATACTTCGTCTCCGAGGGTGGGCTTGTGATGTTGAGCGGCCCCGACTTCTGCTCGCAAAACCGGGTTGTCGGAGGTGTTGGCTGCATTGATGAACAGATCCCGATCCGGCCAATCTTTGACATTGTTGAGCGCTGTGCGAATCATGGCGCCAATCTTGTTCGGGAACCGCGAGCCTGACCATGAACTGGTGTTGGTGATAAATACCCATGTATAGCCGTTGCTTTGGCGCTTCAGCATGGCACTCGATCCGGCCAGGGAACCTGTACGTGACCAATCGTTATGTGCAGTGGTCCGCATCCAACCGATCGGAAATTTGCGCGAATCCTTCTCGGTCATGTAGGCGATTGTGGCAGGTTTGAGAATGTTGGGTTTCGAATCGTTCGGATCGATTGCAGTAATAAACTTCATCAATTCGGTTGGCGAAGCCACCCAGCCACCCGCACTGCCCAGAATCTGGAGGTCGGAGCCACCGTAGCTGCGAGGTACCATCCGTCCGCTGCCGTCATAGCACTCGACAGGTTCGGCATCAGAGGGCTCATAGTAGTGCACTTCGTTCGGATAGTGTTTGTCTGCTTCCGAGTAGCCAATATGCATGTCGTAGCAACCAATGGGTTTCAGTATGCTATCTTGGATGTAGGTCTCGTAGGGCATCCCGCTCACCTTTTCGATCACTTTGCCCAAAACGACATAACCTAAATTCGAGTAAGCATTGCCTGCTCCCGGACGGAAACGCAGTCGGGTGCTGGCCGCAAATTGTACCATATCATCCACAGTCATCGGATGGTCTATATGCCGACTGCGGGCGATGGCGGGCATACAGAAGAGAGGATCGCCTGCACGAGTCGAGAAGCCGCCTTGATGGCGCAGCAGATGTTCGACTGTAATTTCTCGAATACGCGGATCTTTGATATCCAGGAAGGCCGAGTCATTGAGAATTCCCTTTTCTCCAAACACCTTTTGGTCCAACGACAGTTTCCCATCCTCCCAAAGCTTCATAATACCGGTCGCTGTAATCAGCTTGGAGAGCGAAGCGATTCGGAAAATATTACCCACATTGACCGAATCGCCCGATGCACTGTCGGCAATGCCAAAACCTTTGCTGTAGAGTAATTTGCCATCTTTCATAACGGCAAAGGAGGCACCTTTGATCTCCCAACGGTCCATAAAACGCTCGATAGTGCGTTCCATCTTTTTGGTCTCTTGCAGATCGGATAGCGAATCGTTGATCGCATGGTTGATCCCCAACAAGCCGTCTGGAACCAAGGTTTCGAATGCCCGTTCAAAGGGGTTCCCGTCGTTGGTATGGTGCTTGAGGTAGTAGCCACGACTGATGGTCGTGACGCAGAGCGCCAACAATATGCTCAAGTAGAGGTATTTGAATTGTTTGGAGGTCATGCGGGGCGAGAATCTTGCGGTAGAGTGGTAGACTCATTCCTGGTTACAGGGCAATCCCAGCGCGGAGTTGCGGTTTTGTTGACATTTGGTTCCAGTGCGCTTGTTTGAGGCCGGTTTTCAAGGCGTGACAGCAACATGCGGAACCGCGATCCACGTTGGGCGATCGACCCGATCAAACCGCCACACAACAGAACGTATCCGGCATAGGTGATGCTATTTCCAGCCGGGTCGTGGTTGATAGAGAGAATCGTGCCTTGTTCGTCGGGATCGTACGAAGATTGGTAAATGCGGTAATTGCCGTTTCGGGCAATATTGTTCATGCTGATGGACACCTCACGTGTTTGGGTTCCCTCCTGGATCGTCAGGTCACTTTCATACGAAGAGGGGGTGTTGGATCCCGGGTACCGGACCAGTCTGAAATCACGCAAAGCGAGACTAAACGGCAATTCGTGCAATGTCCCATCTGATGTGACCAATTGATTGGTACTTTGTCCGATCCGAATTCGTAGGGTGCCCTCATATCCCCAAAGATGGGTCGTAAAAGCTCCGAGCAGAATTACTGTAAAACCGTAATGTAGGAGCAGAACGCCCCAATGTCTTCGTTTGTTGAGCAGCAGTTTCTGGGATAGGAGAATGAAATTGGCCACCAATAAACCGAACAGCAGAAAGAACCACCAGGAGTGGTAGATGACACTGAGGGCAGCTTCTGTACCCAAACCACTCTCTAAAAAGGTGGCGGCACCCATTGCCACCGATAGCAGCAATAACAACACAGCGGCTGCTCTCCAGGTTGAGAGCATCTCTTTGATCTCCTGCAGAAACGTCATAAGTGAATGGGATGCTTTACAAAAATACAAATTTTGTTAAAAAAACAGGGTCCATTTTGTCGTTAAACATGTTGTTTTTCTCCGATGTGGCTTTTGATTCTTGGAGGGGGATGGATCTATCTACAGTGGGGTAAGTAGTATAGTGATTTGTATTTTTCAGATGATCAGGCATTCATTTGGGCAGGGTTGTCTAAAACTGGAGTAAATCCCCTTTCTCTTTTTCTCTATAGAGCGTTGGGTGTGAGTGGTTATAGCCAGAGAAATAACAGTTATCCTACACTTATTTTAGCGTTGGGTAATGAATAATCTGACGATTTTGTGTCCGTCACGTGTATTGTTCTTCACCCTGTTAAATAATTTATATGCAGTTCATCATTGGTTGAAGGGGCTTGTTCCTGTGTGTAGCTGTGATATGGATCACAGATGATAGGGAAGTTCAAAATAGTATCATTCAGCAGTACTTTCTGTCTCAATTTCGCCTAAATAGTATGCTTGAAATAGCAGGCAATGAATTTAATCGGTTAGTGTGTGTTAACTTATTGTTAACTTGGTTGTTCCGTTGGATTTAATAGTTTTTTTGTTATATTTGAATAGACCCCAAGTAATTGTAAACATTCATAATCTATTAACGTGATGCTAATGGTTAGTATGCAAACAATGAAAAGGGTGTTGCTCTTTATGTTGTTAGGATGTAGCCTCTCTCTACAAGCTCAAAATGAACGTTTTTCGCTCTCCGGGCGCATTGTAGATCGGGATGGAACAGCCGTGAGTTATGTAACCATATTACTGAAATCGGTTGCTGACTCAACGAAAGTCTATGGTGAGAGCTCTGATGATCAGGGACGTTTCCTTTTAGAAGTTCCTGCCGGAAATTATTCGCTTCGTACCTCCTTTTTGGGGTATAACTCTTTAAATCAACAAATAGCTCTAACATCGTCCTTGGATTTGGGAGATGTAGTAATTGAGCCTGTATGGACGGAGTTGGATGGCGTCGTCGTACAAGCCAAGATGATCGAACGTGAAGCGGATCGGTTCATTGTCAATGTAGGCAATTCTCCGCTTGCAGCCGGACAAACAGCCAAAGAGATGCTTGATCTTTCACCTACTGTCTGGATTGACGAACGAAGAGGTATTTCGATCAACGGAAAAGAAAATGTTCAGGTTTATGTGAATGATCGATTGGTACGCGAGTCAGGTGAAGCCCTGATTCAGTATCTGTATTCGATTCGGGCTGAAGATATTCAACGCATAGAGGTCTTTCCGATTGGAGGAGTTGAGCACGAAGCTGTTGCGCAAGGTGGAATTATCAAGCTGACATTACGCAAACAGTGGAATAACGGTCTGGAGGGATCGTTGAGAATACGTTATGGAACCCGGTTGAATAACAATCCCCAGCAATATATCCAACCTTCGTTTAGTATTAATTACCGTCATGACAACTTGAGCCTGTATGCTGATTTGAGCGAAGATCGTAGCAAATATTATGGATATGGGATTGCCCAAAGAATCAATGACAACGGATATAGTTTTAGATCTCAATGGAAACAGAATAGTTTAGGAGATAATCCTACTGGGCGTGTAGGTGTTATTTATGATATCAATCCTAAGCACAGTGTAGGTTTAGAGGCTAATTTTAGAGGATTTTTCCCTCAAAAATCATACATGAGTGTTGTCGATACGGTTTTTTATAACGGAAATCATTTGGGAAATATCGAGAGCGATTATACCTATCTGAATAAGCAGAAAAACTGGAACTTGTCTGCCAACTATATTGCCAAGCTCGATACTGCAGGTTCCACCTTTAAGCTGTTGGTCGATTATGTAAAGACTCATCCGTATACAGGAGGCAATGTCGATGTGGACCATATTCTGCCCGGAGACACATATACGTATCGTAGTCGCAATGAATCAAAGAATAATTTATACTCGGTGGCCGGCGATTTTAATTTGAGAGTCGGGGGGCACGCACGAATTAAAACCGGGTTTAAATATATATTTAGCAAAGTAGACAGCTGGATGAAATATGAGGATCAGGTGGGTGAGCAGTGGGTTGTGCGGCCCGACCAGACTTACGACATCGTTTACGACGAGCATATTTCGGCAGTTTATGGTAGTTATGCTTATACATTTAGCAATAAATTTAGTCTGGATTTCGGCTTGCGGATCGAACATACCTACGCTATGCCAGCAGTAGCCGGAGCCAATAATATTGAGAAGCAGAATTATGTCAGTTTTTTTCCGCAGGCCAATTTGATTTTTCCGTTTAAAAATTCCGACCAGTTGATTTTCAGTTATGCTCGCAAGATTCGTCGTCCGAGTTTTTGGTTGTTGGTGCCGTTGCGTCGACCGGTCAGCGAAACGGAAGTTTCAGTTGGAAACCCGAAACTGAAACCGAGTTTTTCACACGAAATGTCACTGAATTGGATTATACGACAGAAATATACCTTAACTGCAGGGGTTTACTTGATGACCGGCGTATGGGTCTCCACACCGCGGGTCGATCCAGAGAATCCGATTGGCTTGATTCATACGCCTGAAAACCAGTCTAACAGCAGCATGTGGTACATGTCGGCGGCCGTGCCAATACAGGTGACACCCTGGTGGAGTATTAAGGCTAATTTGGTCGGGTCACTTGCCTGGTATCACATTGATCAATATCGGAAAAATAATCACCGGATTACAGGAAATCTGGTTAATACATTTACGTTGAGGGAGGGAACTTCTTTGAATCTCAGTGCATATGGCTACACCCGCAATCGGAATGAATACACGCAGTATGACGGGGCCTATTATATCAACGCAGGGGTTGTTCAGCAATTATTTAAGGACAAGATGACTGTCAGTCTGCAAGTTAATGATATTTTCGGTACGCATAATTCCTGGAGACGTGTGTATAATCCCAGCTTTTATGAAGAGTCCTTTTTTTGGGGAAATCGGCCGATGTTAGTGGTGTCTATGCAATATAAGTTTAAGAGTGGTAAAGAATTTCGTACCCGAAGAGTTGAATCGAATGTGGATACGTCACGCATTTCCGGAAGGGGAAATTAACAAAGGTGAGTATCAAGTAAGACACGGACGTCTGATCATTGCGATGTGAGCCGTTGAAAACAGATGGACTGTTCTAATTATTGATCTCTTTTGGATCGTTTCCTGTATCTCTTTCCTTTTTCCTTTCCTTCTTGGCTCTTTCTGAAAATGAAACTAAAAAAGCCTTCTCCATTCGAGAAGGCTTTTTTAGTTAGTTCAGTGAATTGCCCGATTCGAGGTCTGTTGGGAGGTATTCGCCCGCTATGAGTGGTGAAAAACGCTCCAGTTGTATCTCACGGCCCCGTCCCCGGCGTTATTTTGCATAGCTGATCGAACGAGTTTCACGAATGACCGTGATTTTCACCTGTCCCGGGTAGGTCATCTCGTCCTGGATCTTTTTGGCAATATCGTGTGAGAGCTGGTCGGCATCCTGATCGGAAATCTTATCGCTGCCGACAATTACACGCAGTTCACGTCCGGCCTGAATTGCATAGGTCTTCATCACGCCCGGATAGCTCAGGGCCAGATCCTCCATCTCCTTGAGACGTTTGATGTAGGATTCCACCACTTCGCGCCGTGCTCCTGGACGAGCTCCGGAGATTGCATCGCAAACCTGAACGATCGGTGCGATCAGGTTATTCATCTCTACCTCATCGTGGTGAGCTCCGATTGCGTTGACCACTTCGGGACGCTCCTTGTATTTCTCTGCCAAACGCATACCGATAATTGCGTGTGGCAATTCGGGTTCGTCATCGGGAACCTTTCCGATGTCGTGCAGCAGACCGGCACGGCGGGCCAGTTTCGCATTGAGGCCCAATTCAGAAGCCATGATGCCACACAAATTGGCTGTTTCACGAGAGTGTTGCAGCAGGTTCTGACCGTATGATGAGCGGTATTTCATCTTACCGATCAGGCGGATCATGTCCGGATGCAGACCGTGAATACCGAGGTCTATGGCGGTACGTTTACCCACCTCGATGATCTCTTCTTCGATCTGTTTTTCAACCTTGGCCACCACCTCTTCAATACGTGCCGGGTGAATACGACCGTCCGTAACCAATTGATGTAGGGCCAATCGGGCAATCTCTCGGCGAACCGGATCGAAACCCGACAGAATGATCGCTTCGGGGGTATCATCTACAATAATCTCTACGCCGGTTGCAGCCTCCAAAGCCCGGATGTTACGTCCTTCACGGCCAATGATACGACCCTTCACCTCATCCGAGTCGATGTTGAAGGCGGTTACCGAGTTCTCGATGGCTGCCTCGGTCGCAACACGCTGAATCGTCTGAACCACAATCTTCTTGGCCTCTTTGTTAGCAGTCATCTTGGCCTCTTCCATCGTCTCGTTGATGTAGGCGAGAGCTTCGGTTTTGGCTTCAGCCTTCATGTTCTCGATCAGAACGTTTTTGGCCTCTTCGCTGCTCATGCCGCTGATCTGCTCCAGGTGCATGTTCTGCTCCTTGAGCTTGCGTTCGATCTCCTCCTTTTTGCGCTCGATGCTTTGCAGTTGAGACTCAAGTTGATTGCGCAGATTGTCCTGCTCTTTGAGCTTTTTGTTCAGCTCTTGCTGCTGTTGTTGCAGATTGTTTTCGAGCTGTTTGGCGCGTTGTTCGCTTTGAGCCAGGCGTTGGTTGCGCTCGTTTACCATCCGGTCGTGTTCGCTTTTGAGCTGAATGAACTTCTCCTTGGCTTGGAGAATACGCTCTTTTTTGATCATTTCACCTTCGGTCTCAGCCTCTTTGAGAATAGCGGCTTTACGAGCCAAAGCCTTCTGTATGATGTAGTATGATGCTGCGCCGGCAATGACGATCAGCACGACCAGTACGATTATCAGTATGTTCATGTCCGTTATATATTGAGTGTTTAAATTGTGTCCGTAACAATATAAAAAATGCCCGCACGGGGAACCTTCTTTGGGTTTGACGAAGCTCCTGTCTCGTCATGTGTGGGGCTGCCGTAACTCGCAAACTTCCAACGTCCCCGCCGAAGCGAGAAACCTCCCGAAGGAGGGTAAGGCCTGTTTTTGAAAAACTGAGCTTGACCCCAATTTTTAAAGTGTTGAGTTTCGCAAAGTTAAAAAGGAATCCGTGCGGGCTTATTCCTAAGGTCTATGTAAAGAACGTACTATTTTGACTCACAGTTTGACGTCATTCAAGTAGTTGTCGATTTCTCGGTTCAGGGCATCCAACTCCTCCAGCTGGTTGCTCAACGAACGATCCATCTCTAGGGTTACTTTCCCTACGGCCACCTGAATGGCTGCCATCGCGAGGTAATCCTCGGGCTCAGCCACATAGCTGGCTTTATAAGCGGCGATCAATTTATTGATCTCCTTGGCGGCCCGGCGATATTTCTCTTCGTCATTTTGGTTAATGGTCATCGGGTACTCTTTCCCTCCGATTTTGACCGTAATCCGCCTTGTGGCCATGTGCGTATATGCGTTTACCTGTTCATCAGGGCAATGCAGTTGTCTATCTCTCGGATGAGGCGATTGACGCGTAGTCTTGCCGCTCGGTTGTCAGCTTTGGATCCCGCAAAGGCACGTGCTGTTTCGAGCGTTCGCACCCGTTTTTCCAAAGCGAGTATCTTCTCTTCGGCTTCCCGTTTCTGGAGGGCGATGCGTTCACGTTCAGCAACGAGTTTTCGAAGCTCGGTGCGCAGCATCCGGTTGTCGTCCAGCAGCTTGCCGACCTGACCCTTCAGCGTGGCTATGATTGTTTTGCTCTCCACGTCAGTGTTCCGAAGAATGTTTCTTCAATTCAAAATTAACAAATTATTATGAATATTCCAATCTCTGTAGGGATATTCAACGGTGGTTTCCAATAAATATTTTGTCAATCAGGCGCTTATTTGTTTGCTAAATGTGCGAACAATTCTACCTTATGGTCAATTTGGAGTAAACCCTGCTTGGATGCGGTGTTGTTTGGTGGGGTGTGGGTGGTTGGAGATCTGTGGCAGAGTGTGTGGAAACTTTATTCTAAAGTTCGTTAAGGGGGCTGACGGGGGTGGAGTTGATATAGAATTCCCTGTAAGGAAGGAAACTGCCCGCAAGAGTCGTGTAATGATAGGTGCTTGGGGAAAATTGTTCGCCAGATTCAATTTGCTTCTCCTCTGCTTTTCCTCACACTCTCTTTACCCCACAGGCCAATTTTCAGGCGGTCCCTTTATTATCCAGGGGCGATTATGCCCTGTGTCGCGTTTACCAAGTCGGTCTCCTGTGCGGGTCTGCTGTACTGCCCGGGGAATAGATGTATTGGGTTTGGGGGCCGCTGGAGCGTCTGGCAAACAGTGGAGTGTTGCAGGATTTATGCATCCAATCCGATTGGGGTGGCATACAGATCGTAATCTTCGGCCTCAGTAATCTTCACCTGCAGAAATGTGCCCGGAATCAATTGATCCGGGTCGAGCGTGCAGGGATTGGTCGTCGTGTCGGAGGCGGCATGTGTGCCGGATGCGTTTTGTGGAGCCGAGGTGTTGGAACGTTTGTGGTTCGGCTCTGCGACAGAGTTGGCAGTGATCCCCTTCAAAGAGTCCAAATCTACCGCAGCGTCGCTCGTATTTTGGCTCTCCGAAAAATCAATAAAAATTTCGGTATCCACTTCGGGGGAGTCGTATTGGCTTTTTCCGATCCAATAGTCACCTTCGCGACGATCAAGAATGACCCGTTCGATGCGACCGATACGCTTCTGGTTGTTTTCGAGCGAAATTTCGTTTTGCAGCTCCATGATGCGATCAACCCGTTGCTGTTTGACCTCTTCCGGAACATCGTCGTGCAGCTGAGTGGCCGAGTAGGTGCCCTCCTCCTCGCTGTATGGGAAGACTCCGAGCCGTTCGAAACGGATATCGCGGACAAATTGCAGCAACTCCTCGAAATCGGCCTCAGTCTCGCCCGGATAGCCGGTCAGCAGGGTGGTACGCAGCGCAATATCGGGAATCTCTTGACGCAGCTTTTCAATCAGGGTATAAGTCTCTGCTTTGGTCAATCCGCGACGCATGCTTTTGAGCTGGCTGTCGCTGATGTGTTGGAACGGAATATCGAGGTATTTACAGATTTTCGGCTCGTCACGCATCACCTCAATCACCTGTTCCGGGAAGTGTGTCGGGTAGGCATAGTGCAGACGAATCCACTCGATGCCGTCAATTTGACAGAGTTTGTGGAGCAGTTCCCCCAATTTGCGTTCGCCGTACAGATCCATGCCGTAGTAGGTAGTATCCTGGGCAATAACGATCAACTCTTTGACCCCTTGACGAGCCAAACCCTCCGCTTCGGCAACCAGTTGTTCCATCGGAACCGAAACGTGCCGTCCCCGAATCAGCGGAATCGCACAGTAACCGCAACCCCAATTGCACCCTTCTGAAATTTTGAGATAGGCATAGTGGGCCGGAGTAGTCAACATACGTTCACCGGTCAATTCGTTGCGGTAGGTGCCGCCCACCTGTTCGATGATCTTCGAGAGATCGTTTACACCGAAATATTGGTCAACCTCGGGAATCTCCTTTTCGAGATCCTTTTTGTAGCGTTCCGCCAGGCAGCCCATGACAAAGAGATGGTCGATTTCGCCGGCCTCTTTGGCCCGGACAAAACCGAGAATGGTGTTGATCGACTCCTCTTTGGCATCGCCGATAAAGCCACAGGTGTTGATGATGACAATCTTGGCGTCTGTCGAGTTGGAGTCGTAAATGATATCGAAATTGTTGCGACGAAGCTGCGCCATCAGGTGTTCCGAATCGACAAGGTTCTTCGAGCAACCGAGTGTGACAACGTTAATAAGTCTCTTTTTCATGAATCTGCATTGGGGCAGCCACCATCGTTATGCCAATCGAATCTGTCTGCCTCGGGTTTTATTGATTATGGTGCCGTTTCTGTGGGCGTGTTTTCATTGGGTAGGCTCTGTGGTCCGGTTTGCGATCGTCCATTCGTTCGTTTGAGGATAAAAACATAGTGCGTTTCCTGTTTCGGTATGTTCCGATCTTCTTGTTCCTCTTAATCCGAGTCAGAGGGGGTGTTGAGCAGTCTCCACATCCTTTGCATCGAGAAATCGGCATCGAACCAGATTGCATCGCGCCCCAAGCGTTTTGCATCCTCTTCGCTGAGAGTCAGTACGTCACATTCGGCCCCTGTGATCGGGTTGGTTATCATCTCCTGTCCTTCGATTTTAAAAACCTTTAATTTCCGGGCAAGATAGAAATATTCATCCGACACGTTGGTAATCAGGATTGGAGCTTGTTGGCTTCCATCTCCCAATATATCCATCGCAAAAAGACACCACATGGCACGTGCCTGGTAAGATTGGATCGCCTCTTTGGCTGTAGAGTCGAGCTTAAACTGTAAAAATGCGGTTACATCCAGTACGTGCGGTGAAGCCGGTGCAAATTTCAGAATTTCTTGCGCAATTTGGAATGCCTTTTTGTAGTTTCCTTTGCGAAAATTGAGATCGAACTCCTGTTCGCGCATCAACAACGAGGCGTTGTCTGACCGATAATTGACCCCGTAAAAAAGAATCATCATGTTGTTGATGTCATTCAAAAAGTATGATTCGGTATGCGGCAACTTTGCAAATTGTTCAGCCAGTGCATTAAACAGCGAATCATTGCAGGCATCTCTGCCCCAGGCCTGCAGATCCAGTGCGCCGGTTGAATCCATAGGCATACGGGCAATCTGTTCGGCCCGGTATTGCTGAAATAGGAGATCTGAATTGTCCAGTGCGGCGCTGTCGATCGGCTTGGTTTGGGACGGTTCGTTTGGTGAGGTTGCCTCAGGCGGATTGCTGGGGACATTCAGGCTTAGCAAGAGTCCAGCCAGTAAGATGGCTGCCGCCCCGAATGAAAAGATTCGTTTCATGGTTGTAGGGTTTGCAGAGTTGAACTTTATGTCTTCTTGTCGGGCCTTTGAAGTTCATCTGCCTGGTGTGCATTGTGGATTGTCTCATTCAGACGGTGTTCGTGCAACTTCGGGCTTGTTGAAAAGGTATCTCAGACCGAAGCTGTGTATGAAATTCCCTGACATTTTGGGAAATGGAGGTGTGTTTTGGGACAATCAGGCATAGGGTAATAGACAGCCTCGAAACGATTTGAACCTTAGAGTCAGGGAAATTCCAAGCGGTAGTCGGATCGTCGGTCCCCACTGTCCCCTCTGTGGACCATTGAATCAGTGAGAGTCGGGTGGAAGGGGGCGTTTCTGTCTTTTGTGGAGGCGTAAGCGAATCTCTCTGTGGAGTGATGGGTGGCGGTCCGAAAGGAAGATTTCGGATAGGTAGTGACTTCTTGAGGTAACCGTTTTGTTGGGTCGTGTCACTTGGCTCTATTTCGTTGACCATTTGCTCCAAGGCGAGTTCCATCATTCTGTCAAGTCTGCGCATGGGTCCGGAGACATTGAACCAGAGCGTGTCTTTGCCCAGATACTGTGCATCCTCCTCCATTAGCGCCACTTTGTTGATGTAGACATCCGGAGGGGTATTGGTCTCCCATTCGAAGGCCTCGAGAGAGTCGATCATCAGAACTTCAGACAAGTAGAGAAATTCGTCCTCCATGTTAACGACGACAAATGGAATACGTTTGCTGCCATTGCCTAAATATTCGATTGCTTGGAGGCCGAGTTTAAGCCGATTCCGCAATGAGGAGAGTTCGTTGGTTGCTTCGGGATCGAATTGTTGTTTTAGTTTGATGGTTTCCGATAAAATGTAGGGGGTAACCGGTGAAATACACAGAATCTCCTGAGCCAAATTGCAGGCCTCCTTCCATTGGCCTGCTTGGACCAAGGAGTCGAATCGGGCTTCAAGGATCGGTATGGACATGTATTCGTCGACACGAAAGACCGATGCAGCATAGAGTAGCAATAGTTTGTCTGGGTCTTTTTTGAATTCCCCTGTGGTTTTTGGGACACGATTGAACAGGGCGGTCAACGCAGAAAATAGCGAATCGTTACGCGCTGCGTTCATCCAATCTTGTAACGTACTGATTTTAAATTGTTCCGTTATCTTTTGTCCGACGTTTGGGTCGGAAGTCTGACTGGAGATTGCTGGTGAGGTTGTGCGTGAGGACATTCCCGGTTGGGCATACAACATGGCATTCCCGAGTAGGAGCGGTACCATAGCGAAGAGAATCCACCACCGTTTCATAAGCCGCAAATTTAGGTTGGAAGTAAAGGGTAGGACGAGTGGCGACAGTGTGCCGTTATCTTCGGATGATGATTGAAAATGGGGCTGTCAATCCTGATCAATATCGTCACTGTTAAAGTTATAACAAAGTTGCTGTATCTCCAAACGATTCAGTGTAAATATCTTATCAAATGTTTCCGAGTTGCTGAGAATGGTCTACGCAACGGATCGAAGAAAATTGTAGGAGTCCTCTCTGTGTTATCTGTTAAAGGTGTGCCACTACCGCTGCAAACTACCCTGAAAATACGGTATTGATAGCTCTTTTCTGAAAACCTTGAGGAAATGTTACTGGTTGTGTGTTGTTCGGTAAAATGCAGATAATAAAATTGTTATAAAAAATAAAACGCCCGATCGAATCGGACGTTTTGCTATGGTTGGGTAGATAAGATAAAGCGGTGCCGGTGGCGGAAAATCGATGATAGAATGGTAGATCGTAAAGGTTGGTATTGAGCAAAGACCACGCAGGGTCTCCGGTTGCAGTTAGATGCTATACGATACGATTCTTTTTCGCTGTTGATTTTTTGTCAGAGCAACACCTGCAAATAGCAGGATAATGAATAAAACTCTTTCTACATACCACAGATACTACCATTTGTCTCAAGCTTGCACCATGATTGACGTGTCATTGTTATACGCAATTGCTGCCGGTCGTATGGAGTGATCTGTATATAGTTGAGTCCAACCAGCCGATTGCGTTTATGGTCAGGGCAATGGCTGATTTGTCCTCCATCATTGTAGGATGTGAATGGATGGAAGATTTGGCTAAAGGCCTGTTTGCTGTCAAAAATCCGTATTGCAGATCTTCTTGTGACGATTGATCGGTTAGCCGGTCGTTTGAGTCTGATTCCGATTAGCTGAACAGACTGTCCACAAACTCTTTGCGGTTGAATACCTGCAACTGGTCGATCCCTTCACCTACTCCGATATAACGGACTGGAATCTTAAATTGATCGCTGATGCCGATAACCACACCCCCTTTGGCCGTTCCATCCAGTTTGGTGATGGCCAGTGAGGTGACTTTGGTGGCCTGGGTGAACTGTTTAGCCTGTTCAAAAGCATTCTGTCCCGTTGAACCGTCAAGTACCAACATTACGTCGTGCGGAGCGTCTGGAATCACCTTCGCCATGACGTTACGGATTTTGGTCAGCTCGTTCATCAATCCGATTTTGTTGTGCAAGCGGCCCGCTGTATCGATCAACACTACGTCGGTATTGTTGGCGACGGCCGAGCGCAAGGTGTCAAAAGCGACCGATGCCGGATCAGAACCCATCTCCTGGCGGATCATGGTAGCTCCGGCCCGTTCAGCCCATACGGCCAACTGGTCGATCGCGGCAGCACGGAAGGTGTCGGCAGCTCCGATATAGACCTTTTTGCCTGCTTTGGTGAGTTTGGCGGCCAGCTTGCCGATGGTTGTGGTTTTACCTACCCCGTTGACACCCACCACCATGACGACAAAAGGATTACCGTTCTGACGTTCGAAGGATAGTGCCCCCTCGCCATCGCGGTTCTCTTCGAGCATGGCGGTGATCTCATCGCGCAGAATGGCATTCAGCTCGTTGGTGTTCATGTATTTGTCCGTGGCAACACGCTTTTCGATGCGCTCGATGATGCGTACGGTGGTATCGACCCCCACATCGGAGGTGATCAGGATCTCTTCGAGGTTGTCTAACACCTCTTCATCAACCTTGGATTTTCCGGCAATGGCGCGGGCCAGTTTGGAAAATACCCCCTCTTTGGTCTTGGCGAGCCCTTTGTTTAGATCCTCTTTATTCTCCTTTTTCGAAAAGAGATTGAACAGTCCCATATCGATTTTCAGTTTTGGTCGTTTGTGTTGCGGCCGGGGCCGTGTCTGTTCGAACGATTCTCTCCCACAGTACAGTAGGGAACGGCATTCAATACCGGAATCGTATCTGCGTGTAACGGGTGTGCAATTGCTTTTGCCTCGAAACCCTTTGCGCTCCTTTGTAGGTTTATAGGACTTTATGCTCTATTGGCCTCCTCCCTCACAGAGAAGCAACTTAATGTTTAGCAGGCAAAATGCCACCGCCCAAAAATACAAAAAGCTCCTTAATAATTAAGGAGCTTTTTGTATTAAGATGCCTTTCGACTATTTTTTAGCGAAGAAATCCTTGATCTGTTCGTTAGGAACGATCTCTGCCTTGAACGCATAAGCGCCGGTCTTCTCGGATTTGACCATCTTAATACACTTGGTAAACGCTTTACCAGTGCCCGTTTTCAGTGTTGCGACTACTTTCTTTGCCATGATTCAACCTTATTTGATTTCGCGGTGAATGGTTACTCGTTTCAGGATCGGGTTGTATTTTTTACGTTCCATCCTGTCGGGAGTGTTCTTTTTGTTTTTGGTGGTGATGTACCGTGACATGCCGGGCAGACCGCTCTCTTTCTGCTCAATGCATTCGAGGATTACCTGCACCCGGTTACCTTTCTTTGCCATGATGTTTCAGCTTTTTGATTAATAAACTTTGCGGGGTGCGGCAGCTTCCCGGAGGGCTACTGACAGACCTTTCTTGTTAATGGTTTTGATGCCGGCTGCGCTGACCTTGAGCGTAATCCATCGTCCTTCCTCTTCGCTCCAGAAGCGTTTGGTTTTCAGATTGGGATTGAAACGCCTTTTGGTCTTTTTGTTCGAGTGAGCGACGTTGTTGCCGACCTGCGCCACCTTACCCGTGATTTCACAAATTTTCATACGACTGTGCGTTTTAATGTGGTTACTCCAAAAGGAGTGACAAATTTAGAGAAAAATATCCGGTTTCGCAATATTTTGTCGCGGAATCCGCACCTTAGCCGGCGATTTGTTTGCGTCGGAGCTCATGTAGATCGCTTGCCGAGTCGGACAGCAACAGTAAAATGTCGCCTGCTGCCAGTTTGGTTTTGCCGCTCGGAATGAAGAATTGGCCCTGACGTTTGACCATAACAGCCAACGTGTTGTCGGGCAGATCGATATCCATAAGCCGTTCACCTTTGACCAGCATGGCGGGGGTGACATTCAGTTCGACCATGGTCGATTTGATCTCATCGGGCAACTCGATCCCGAACTCTTTTTTGGTGGGGGTAGCCACGCGCCCTAATTTGAGTAAAAGAGCCGAGTAATTGACCGTCGTTCCCTGTACCAGCAGTGAAAGAATCGTGATAAAGAAGACGATATTGAAGATGGTGTGGGCGTTCTCAAGTCCGGCGATGAGGGGGTAGGTGGCAAAGATGATGGGTACTGCTCCGCGCAATCCCACCCAGGAGACGTAGAATTTGGCCCGGGTGCTTATTTTGCGGAAGGGAAGCAGACAGAGCCAAACGCTGATTGGACGGGTCAGCAGAATCATGGCTCCGCCGACCAGCAGGCCGATCCCCGCGACCGGCAGCAACTCTTTGGGGTTGACCAGCAGACCCAATGCGAGGAACATGATCAGTTGGAACAACCATGCAAAACCGTCGAAGAAGGTTCGGATACTCTTTTTGTGCAGTATTTTGTGGTTGCCAATGACCAACCCGGCCAGATAGACGGCCAGGTAGCCGTTCCCGCAGCACAGATCGGTAAAGGCGAAGATGAAGAATACGCAGGCCAATAGCAGAATGGGGTAGAAGGCTTCGTTGTCGATGTTGAGGCGATTAATGATGTAGAGGGCCAGTCTACCCAGCAGGTAGCCGAACAGTCCGCCAATAATAAATTGTTGCAACAGCATCATGATGGCCTGCGAGAAACTCATATCGCCGGATTGGATGATCTGAATCAACAGAATGGTCAGCATGTAGGCCATGGGGTCGTTACTACCGCTCTCCAATTCGAGCATCGGACGAAGGTTTTCTTTGAGTTTCAGGCCTTTGGATCGCAATATGGAAAAGACGGAGGCCGAGTCGGTAGAAGACATGACGGCAGCCAACAGCAGCGATTCGGCGTAGGTGAGGCTCGGACTTCCGGTCAGAACGCCTGAGATGTAATAGATTAGTGTACCGGTAAGCAGAGCGGTCAACAGTACGCCTAATGTGGCCAGTAAAATACCGGGTGCAGCAATGGGTTTGATATCGGCGTATTTGGTATCCATACCACCCGAAAACAGGATGATACTCAGGGCCATCATGCCGATAAATTGGGCTGCGGAGGGGTTGTTGAACTGGATACCGAGGCCATCGCTTCCGAAAAACATGCCCACGCCGAGAAATAGCAGCAACATCGGGACGCCAAAGCGGTAACCGGCTTTCCCAGCCAGAATGCTGATGAACAGTAAGACTGAACCTATTAATAGAATGTTTCCGGTGTCGAGTGTCATGGTGTTACTTTTGTTGGTTAAACTCCCGGAACGGGAAAATTACTGGCAGCAAAGAGAGAGAATCGAACCTTTGCACATTTGGGGAGGCTTTATGGGGTTGCCTCTCGTATGCAGGGAGGTGGTCTGTTTCGTCTTTACGGCCGCAAAGGGAACAGCAGTCTAAGGTGCCGATTGATTTTTTGCCGAACGGTGCTACTTCGATACATGCAAATGAATATAGCTCATTCGCGTTTCCCCTGGTGAAATGTACACTGCACTGTCTGGGGGAGCAAAATGCAATCTTTGACCAAGCAATCTTGAGCCTGTCCCTTCTGTTGCAAAGATAGCGAAAAATACTTCTGAAAATAGGATGTCTGGGGTTGCCGAGGGACTTAAAATGTCGAAATGATCAACAATTAAGACCATTTGTACCGCTACTGAACTGGTCTTGTGCAATTGAGGTCTCTGGATAACCCGGTGGGGTCCAGTTTTGCTCAGGTGTTTATATGAGGAAAAGGCTAAGGAGAAGTGCTCTGTCTGGAGATCATAACGAGATCGCATTTTGGTGCGGAACTGCCGCGAGAAGAGACCCTCGTGTCTGCATCTACAATCCTTTTGCTGCTTCGGGGAAATGATCTGCGAGAAGTCAAAAAGGCTATTTTAATTATTAATAGGGAAACGGTTTGGGGTAGTGGGAATGCATACAGCCCGGATAACATCAGAGGCGCAGACATATAGAATTTGTCGGCGCCTCTGCTATTAAGCTTTTTATTGATCAGACTATTGTATTGTGATAGATTCGAAGGTGGGGGTGGTGATGTTATGGCGTACGGCTGACTGCAAACCATGCAGCCAAATCTTTCTATCCAATCTCAATTGGACGTGCGATCAGACATTGTCACTGAGGGGAAGGTTGCTGAATCCCAACAGGTGCAATCGGAGCAGATTGATACAGTTGGAGGAGGCCCGTTCGATGTTCTGGCTGCGTATCGAGCCGAAGACCATTCGCCTTGAAAAGACCCCATGAGGAGTGGCAACGGCCATCCAAACCGTTCCGACCGGTTTGTCGGGAGTTCCGCCGGTGGGGCCGGCAATGCCTGTTGTCGAGATTCCATAGGTGGCTCCTGTCGCACGGCGTACCCCTTCGGCCATCTGTTCGGCAACACTCTGGCTAACCGCTCCATATTGGTTGAGACTCTCCGGATCAACGCCGAGCAGAGCCATCTTCACTTCGTTCGAATAGGCAACTACACCTCCCTTGAAGTAGTCCGATGCTCCGGGCATGGCGGTAAAACGGTGAGCAATATTGCCTCCGGTGCAAGATTCGGCTGTGGCCAGCGTCTCGCCGCGGTCACGCAAAAGTTGGCCGGTCACCGACTCCAACGAATCCTCTTCGGAACCCACAATGTAGTGAGGAATCAGTTTGGCGAGTTTCTGGAGTTGGTTGTCGATCTCCTGTTCTGCTTTTTGACGGTCTGTTTCGTAAGCCGACAGCCGCAGTCGGATACACAATGCGCTGGGCAGATAGGCCAAGTGCAGATAGGGGGGCAGAGCCTCTTCCCACGGAGCGATCGTGTCGGCCAAAATCGATTCAGCCAGTCCAAAGGTGATGATCGTACGGTGTACATTGGCATCCAGAGCGAAATGTTTGCGCAGACGCGGTAGAACCTCCTCTTTGACCAGCGCTTTCATCTCGAAAGGCACGCCGGGCATCGAAATCAATACCTTCCCATTCCGTTCGAACCACATGCCTGGGGCGGTCCCGTTGCGGTTGGGGAGAACCGTGCAGCCATCGGGAACAAGTGCTTGGCCCTGATTGAGTTCGGTAAAGGCAATGCCTCGCAGGGCCAACTGTTTGCCCACCATGGCATAGACCTGTTCATCGCGAACCAGTTTCATGCCGAACATTTCGGCCAAGGTCTTTTTGGTGATATCGTCTTTAGTTGGGCCGAGTCCGCCCGTCATCAATACGATATCGGCACGTGACAGCGCATCATTGACTGCGCGAACAATTTGTGAGGCATTGTCCTGGACCGAGGTGATCTGAATGACTTTGATGCCGTCGTTGCCGAGTGTACTGCCCAACCAGGCTGAATTGGTGTCGATGACCTGCCCGATGAGCAGTTCGTCACCGATGGTTATGATCTCTGCTTGCATAGTTGCCAAAAGATAATTTACAGTGTTGCAAAATTAGTGATCAAAGCAGTTTGTGTATCGGTCTGCATCAAAAAAATGAAGCACGTAGGTCAGTCTTGTGTGCTGCAAGCGATCTGGAGATCAATTAGTGGACGAGACTTCTTTGATTAAAGACGGTGTTGATTCTGCGGCTCCAAACGGTGATTCGTAAGCCAATATGGATATACTCACAAAACCCTTATCGCAACATGTTGCGATAAGGGTTTTGTGAGTTGCTCGATGATGTTGTTCCTAAAACGAAATTTTATGCTCTACCTGGCAGACAACCTTAGCGAGAAAATCGAACAGCTTTATTTATCGATATATCCGGTTGGAGTCGTCCCGATACTATCGGCTTGAAGACTGCTCGGTGTCTGCCGTTTCTGTTTTGCTTCTATCTGAATCGGTAGGCTGCTCAATATCTTTTTTGTTCTGGTCTGTTGTGGATTCAGCAGCCTTTTGCGCTTTTTCTGCTTGAAGAGCAGCTTGTTCTTTGCGGAGTGCCTCCTCTTTGAGCCGTTTGCAAATACGTTTGACGAAGCCGGGACCATTATAAATGAATCCGGTGTAGATCTCGATCAGGCTGGCTCCAGCGTCCAACATGGCAATGGCGTCATCTTCGGTCATGATGCCTCCTACACCGATAATCGGGAAACGTCCTTCGGTCTTTTCGTGAATGTAACGAACCATTTCGAGCGAACGTTTGGTCAATGGACCGCCACTCATGCCCCCTTTGCCAATCTCCGCAACCAGATCGGCCGGCGTCTGCAAACCGTCACGTCGGGTTGTCGTATTGGTGGCCACAATGCCGTCGAGTCCGTTTTCGATCAATACCTCGATCATCTCATCGACCTGCTCTTGACTCAGATCGGGTGAAATTTTCAACAAAATGGGCCGATATTGGTTCTGTCCACGACGGAAATCGATCAACCCCTGCAGCAGCTCTTTCAGGTTGTCCTTGTTTTGCAGGCAGGCCAAATTGGCAATATTCGGACAGCTGACATTGATTACAAAGTAGTTGACATATTCGTATAGACTGCGGAACAGACGCAGGTAATCTGCAGCTGCCTTTTCATTTGGGGTGAGGGTGTTTTTGCCGAGATTCCCGCCCAGGATAACCGAACGGCGATTGGGACGCAATCTGTTACGTCTGTAAAAACGGTGTACAGCGCTGGCTACACCCTGATTATTGAACCCCATGCGGTTGATCAGGGCGTGATCTGCCGGCAGCCGGAAAACGCGAGGCTTGGGGTTACCGGGTTGAGGTTGGGGGGTGATGGTTCCCACCTCTACAAAGCCGAATCCCATGGCGGCGATCTCTTCATACACTTCGGCGTCTTTGTCGAATCCTGCGGCCAAACCGATGGGGTTCGGGAAACGGATGCTGAACACCTCACGTTCGAGGGAAGGGTGACGCATCGAGAAGCAGGCACGTGACAGTAGGCGTCCTCCGGGAATAAAGTGGAGAATCCGCAAGCCCAAAATTACCAAATGGTGAATGGTTTCAGGTGGTAATTGAAAGAGTAGTGGGCGAAGAATTTGTTTGTACATGGTCAGCTAAAGTGAATCTTACGGACAAAGATAAGATATTAAATCGAGAAGAGGTGCAAATGTGTGAAATAATCGTGTGAATTAGCTATTTATGGCCAGGACAGGATGAGCCTATCGGGCGATTAAATCGTCCGTGAAAGCGGTGAAAATGGAGCGAAGATTGGATCGATTGAATCGGTCTGGAACCTTTGTACGATAAGCCGTCAGAGCCCTTTGTGTGCAGATCGAAGTATGCGATTCCGGCAGTGTACGTCCTGCCTCTTTGTCTTGCCCAGACTCGTCTCCAGGTTGAAGGCTCGTCGCATTGATTTAGACGGCATGAGCTAAAAATGAGGTGGCGGATTGATCCTTAATTTTATTGGGACCCGCATAGACGCAGGCAAGTTGGCCCAGTTATAGAGATGGGATCCCCATATATTGAAAATACTGTATGGCGAGATGTAATATAAGTTATTATGGGTGATGCTGAATCGGAGCAAAAATAAATTTTATAGCGCCCTGTTTTTTGCAGTGCGAAATCGACATGTGCCGTCTATTTGTCTAAAAGAATTCGGTGCGATAGGTGTAGTGGTTGCGTAACTGCTCGAATCGTTCCGGGTGAGCTTTGAGTTCAGCCGTCTCAGCCTCGATGTCGAAATAGTGCGACATCGTCTGTTGCAGTTCGGTCCAGGTGATGGAGCGATTGGGTTGAGTCGGCGTAACTTCAGCCGGATACCAAGAAGAGAGTGGCCATTCGTATTGTCGTGCAACGGCCTGGACAACAGCAGCTGTTCCGGCAGCCTTACCTTGAATCGAATAGCCGGCAATGTGTGGTGTGGCACACAATGCCCTTTCCAGTAGCTCGGCATTGAGATGCGGCTCGTGGTTCCAGGTGTCGATGGCTATATGGTTCAGCTTACCGTCGCGCAGCGCCTTTAGCAGCGCTTCATCCTCCATGACCGGGCCGCGGGAGCAGTTGATAAAGTCGGCACCAGTACGCATGCGAGCAAAAAAATCGGTCGAGGCCATGCCTGCTGTTCGATCGGTGCCGGTTTGAGCGTAGGGTACGTGCAGCGTCACGATGTCACACTGTGGAAGCATATCTTCGAGTGGAAGAAATCCCAACGAGGAATCTTGACGCATACGGGGCGGATCGCAACAGAGAATCTGGAATCCGAACAGTTGGCCATATTCGGCAATCAAAGAGCCCACGTGTCCGACCCCGACAACTCCTAAAGTACGTTGTTGGGGTTGCCATCCTTCGTTTGCAGCGAAACGGAGCAGTACAGCCATGACATACTGCAGGACGCCTCTCGCATTGCATCCGGCAGCCGTTGTGACACGAATGTTATGGCGAGCGCAGTAATCCAGATCGATATGGTCAAAGCCAATGGTGGCGGTGGCAATCAGTCGAACGGATGAACCGGCCAGGAGCTGTTCGTCGCAGCGGGTTCGGGTTCGGGTGATGAGCACCTCAGCGTCTCGAACATCGCCTGCCGTAATTTCGCTCCCTTTGAGGTAATGCACCTCGGCATAGGGTTCGAGAACACCTTGTAAAAATGGAATGTCACAGTCGGCTACAATCAGAGGTTTCGTCTGCATATTTTTATTGTAATACGGGAGAGAAATTTTATGCGTCTAATAAAATATGACCCTGGGCAAAAATAGGTAAATCTGGTCGAGATTATTCTGCTTCGATCGATTTTGCCGGTATTTATTTCCGGACGGATCTTTTTTTGTGAAGTCGGTGGGGATATGTGAGGGGGATGATATAAGGATGGTGGCGAAAAGTGTGAAATTGCCGTTAGAGGGCTGAGTGTATGTGGAGACTACGGCGAAATTGGAAGAGTCGAGCGGGGGGAAAAGAGTAGTATTATGTACCAATAAAGTGGTTGGAGAGGTGGTTGAGGGTTGGAGTGGGTGTGTAGTAGCGTTGAAAGTTGCGAGAGCATAACGTCCCAATAAAACTACCGCCGTGGACAGAATGTTCACGGCGGTAGCCACCCAACTTAATGTATTGATTATGAAAAACAGATCCCCGGCTTCATTTCACAACGATACCGGTCATCTTTTGATATAACGTTCCGCTATGGTGAATATTGTGGTTGCACATGGAAAAAGGTGCAAATAGCGGCACGAATTTCTTGTAAATCGTAGGTGATGCCTATTGGGGTTGTTAAAGAAATTTAGCGGAAGATACTGCTTTAATGTGAGATCACCAAATTTTCCTATCTTTGGAACGCAAGTATAATCCGGGTGTATTATAATTTTGGTGAATTAGAACAGTGATTATCGGTCATTTTACAGTGAGATGTGCTGTGATGGATTGCACGGTTTCCCTATAAATTCGTTGAGGAATCGATATACACTCGATTAATCGTCAAACTGAAAAAAATGTCAATGATGGAAAAAAATATTCCTGTGGATTTCGATCCCAATGCTCCAGGCATTAACAACGGTTGCTATTTTGGAATGCCGTTTACACCGGAGGAGTCCAGTTTGGTGCTGTTTCCGGTGCCGTGGGAGGTGACGGCCTCCTATGGTGGAGGTACGGCGCTTGGACCGGATGCCATTCTCGATGCATCGATGCAGGTTGATCTGTACGACGTGCACAACCCCGGTGGATGGAAACGGGGAATCGGAACTCTGGAGATGGACGATACACTCCTTCCACGCAGCAGTCGGTTGCGGCAGGAGGCGTTGCAGGTGATGTCCTATCTGGAGAATGGTGGTTCTACCGAAGCCGATTTTGTGCAGCGACGCCTGCGTAGAGTCAATAAAGCGTCGATCGAACTGAACCGTTATGTTTACACGGAGTCGAAACGGTGGGTCGATGAGGGCAAGAAGGTGGGCATTGTCGGTGGAGACCACAGTGTACCGCTGGGCTTGATGCAAGTGATGGCTGAGCGGTATCCCGGTTTGGGTATTTTGCATATCGACGCGCATGCCGATTTACGAGAGGCTTACGAAGGATTCACCTATTCGCACGCCTCGATTATGTATAATGCGCTGCAGGAGGCGCCCGGCATCGAAACGTTGGTGCAGGTGGGTATTCGCGACTTTTGTGACGAAGAGCTCGAAACGGCACGTACAGACCATCGGGTCGTGCAGTTTCCCGATCACGAATTGGCGGCAGCCGAGTTTGCCGGGGAGAGTTGGCAGCAGGTTTGCAATCGTATTGTGGAGAGACTGCCGCAGCAGGTTTATGTCAGTTTCGACATCGATGGGCTGAGCCCGGATAATTGTCCCCATACCGGGACCCCTGTTCCTGGTGGATTGTCGTTCCGTGAGGCGGTCTATTTGTTGGTACGTGTTGTTGAGTCGGGACGTGAAATTGTCGGGTTTGACTTGTGCGAAGTGTCTCCAGCGCGGGATGACGAGTGGGATGCCAATGTCGGGGCACGTATTTTGTATAAATTGTGTAACCTGACGTTAAAAGTGTAATTAAAGTGGGCTGCCCCTACCTAGCCTGATGCGATTGCTTGGTCGTAAGCCTCGATGAGAGTCTGGCGTACTGATATGTGAAGCAGGACTTGATCCCTTTAAGACCGATTTTTAGGTTTGCTATCGAATGATTGATAGTGCTTTGTAGGTCTCAGAAGAGGAATTAAACTTTACGAGGAGAATGTTCCGAACGTTCGTGTTGAGAAAGTTATGAAATAGACCTTCAGGCGAGGAGGAATGAAGCGGATGCGGGGAATGAACTGGAATCAAATTTTGACGGTTTTACTTCCTTGATGCCTTTACTGTCGGAGCCTGCTCAACCGCTGAAATGCCCCCTGAACTTTTGACCCAATATTTGACTTATTAATTGTAAAAGCCGAATGTTATGGCCCGTCATGTGAGTTTTGCCCGGCGTCGCAGGATCTACCTCTTTTCCGAACGCTATTACTGGTTTATGCACAGCCCCTGGGCTGGTGGCGTGATGTTGGTGATCTTTATGCTGTTGGCCCTGTTGTTGGGAAACCTCCCGGCAACCAAAGAGTGGTATTACGGAATCCTGCACCGCAATTTTACCATCGGTTTCGATGGATTTGCCCTGTCAAAGAGTGTCGAGCATTGGATCAATGACGGTCTGATGGTCATCTTCTTCTTTTATGTCGGTTTGGAGATCAAACGCGAAATCATTGCTGGCGAACTCTCCAGCCCCCGTCAGGCAGCGATGCCCATCGCCGCTGCAATCGGAGGAATGCTGTTCCCGGCCATCATCTATCTGCTATTCAATGCGGGAAGTGAGCAGGCCTCCGGGTGGGGAATTCCCATGGCTACCGATATTGCCTTCGCGATCGGCGTATTATCCCTGTTGGGGAATCGGGTTCCTCTCTCCTTAAAGGTCTTTTTGACAGCCTTGGCCATTGTCGATGACCTCGGAGCCATTCTGGTCATCGCTCTGTTCTATTCGACGGAGATCAATGTAACGCTGTTGGTGGCCGCCGGAGTGGTTTTCCTGTTTCTGATTCTGCTGAATCGGCTGCATGTCTATGCCATGAAGTTTTATCTGATCCCGAGTATTGTTCTGTGGATCCTGTTCCTCTATTCCGGGGTGCATGCAACGATTGCCGGGGTGCTGATTGCGTTGACGATTCCGGCCGTTCCCCGCTATTCGAAACCCTATTTTATCCGAAAAACCCGCCATTTTATCAATGAATTTCGCCATCGGGATATTCCCGGCGTCGAGGTACTCTGCAATCCACGCCAGCTGCGTACCCTGCTGCAGAAGCGTAAGGTGACGGCCAGCACGATCAGCCCGGCGCAACGTTTGGAGCACTCCCTGCATCACACTGTGGCATTTTTTATCATGCCGGTTTTTGCGCTGGCGAATGCAGGAGTGGAGTTTGCCGGCCCCGAGGATCTTCACATTTTGCATAGTTCCCAGGGATTGGGGATCATCTCGGGACTGGTCATCGGAAAACCATTGGGGATCCTGTTGATGAGTTGGTTGGTATGGCGTTTGGGGTTGGCAACCTTGCCGCATGGCGTCAATTGGAAAATGTTGACCGGTGTGGCTTGCCTGGGAGGTATCGGTTTTACTATGTCGATTTTTATTGACAATCTGGCCTTCTCCAACCTAACCCTGGTAGCAGCTGGTAAAATAGCCATTCTGGCAGCCTCTACACTGGCTGCTGTACTCGGATTGGTGTGGCTGCAATTCGTGTTGCGGAAACCTGGAACAGGATATTGAGTAGCTGGATTTTGTGCCGGTGAAAATTATTTTGCGAAAGATGCTCGTGATTCACTGAATTTATTTATGTTTGCAGTCGCATTTTTTCACCTGCATTTTGTGGAGAAATGTATACCAATTTTGAAATAGAAACGTTAAACAATCATAATTTTAGAATTTAAACACCATGAAAAAGATTGCAATTCTTGGAACGTTCGCAGCAGTGGTGCTCAGCTCATGCGGTGCCGGTGCCGGAACACCCAAATCAGAATCGGACTCATTGGCTTATGCAATGGGCGTCGATTTTGGTCTTTACGCGAAAAAGATTGATAGCACACTGGATGTCAATGTAGTTGCTGCAGGTATCCGTGCGGCTATGAAAGGTGACACATCCGTAATGGGTCAGGAGCAGGCATTTGCATTTATGCGTGAATATTTCCAGGTTCGCATGCCGCTGAAAGAGAAAAAGGCTAGTGAACAGTTCCTGGCTGATGTCGAGAAGAACAATGCCAATGTGAAGAAGAGTGCAACCGGCCTGCTCTACGAGATCGTAACTCCGGGTGATGCACAGAAAATTACGGTTGCTGATACGCTCCGTGTTGTTTACGAAGGCAAGTTGAAAGACGGTAACGTATTTGCTCCTCAGGATACGGCAACCTTCCCGCTGCAGGGTATGCTGCCCGGTTGGATCGAAGGTTTGCAGTTGGTAGGTAAAGGTGGCGAGCTCAATTTGTGGATTCCGTCCAATTTGGCATATGGTGAGCGTGGTGCCGGTCAGGTAATCGGCCCGAACCAGGCTTTGCAGTTTCACGTAAAAGTGTTGGATGTGATGCCCGGCGATACCGCCAAACTCAACCAGCCTGTTAAAGGCAAACTGAATCTCAATCAGCCGAACAAAACTGCCAATAAGGCCCAATAATTTACACGGATAAAAAAGCAAACGCTTTACTATCCGATAATCCTCTGAATCGGGGAAAGAGTTATCAGACTCTTTCCCCGATTTTTTTGAGTTATAAATTGACCAGCAGCTTGGCCATCGCTTTTATGAATGGCTGAGAAATTGTGGATGATTTTGGAATTGTATGCTGGTTGCTTTTCTGTCTCGATTCGGTGTGCTTGTTTGTGCAGATCTACTAACAGCGTATGTTGGCTTTATGCCTGATGTTTTGAGAAAACGACGAGCCCGGGAGTGTTTGTGAGTGGGTGACAAGTTGTAGCAGGATGGGGCGGCGTGGGGCGGTGTAGGGCGACAACAACAGGGAATGTCTTAGGAACGACGGGTTCCGGGCTTCAGGTTCAGGGGGCATGAAGCAGCGAAATGCCGGGAGCGTTTGGTAATTGAGGCTGGAATGTGGTTGCGGGGGCAGGAGTAGGAATAGGACTAGAAGTAGAAGTAGAAGTAGAAGTAGAAGTAGAAGTAGAAGTAGAAGGGTCACTGCTTATTTGACAATAATGGTAGAAATGACCTGCATGCCGGAGAGTCGGTTGATTTCGTCTTTGAGGGTTTCGCGGCGCATGAAGAGTTCATGTCGGGCAACCGATGAGCTGATATAGACAAAAAGCCTCCCGTTGCGGACCTCCATCCGGGTCGTATAGGCAGCAATGACCGGCCCGACCAGCAGGGGCCAGCGGTCTGGAATCTTGGCTTCGGCGATCTTGCGGGCAATGTGCGGTACAGAAAGAAACATTTCGTTGATCGCATCGCCGATTCGTATGGGGTCTTTGCGTCTCATGACAAATAGTAAGCAGCAGTCGTTGTGTCATTCAAAACCGAATTCTGAGGGCCGCAGGAAATTTTATTTAATGCACGGCTACATGTTGGTTGAGTTATCCGCCTTCAAGGCCGGATGGATGTTGCCGTCTGTAACGTTAAATAGCGTATAGTCGCATCGGTTGCTCCGTAAAATACCTTCAAGCCGCACTTTGTTGCAGTCGGTAATAAAAATCTGTCCGAAACGCTCTTCGGAGACCATACCAATCAACTGTTCGACCCGTTGCATGTCGAGTTTGTCGAAAATATCGTCCAGCAGCAGGATCGGCTGTTGATCGCTGTGGGCCATCACCAGATCGTATTGAGCCAGTTTCAGGGCGACCAGAAAGGACTTTTGCTGTCCTTGTGAACCGTATTTGCGCAGCGGATAGCCCCCGATGCTCATCCGGATATCATCTCGATGTACACCGCAGGTGGTGAACTGATTGATCAGATCTTTGGACCGGGATTGACGCAGCAATTCATCCATCGGAGTGTCGTTCAATTCAGAACGGTAACTCAATTCGACCTCTTCCCGATCCCCCGAAAGTTTGGTGTAGGCGGTCGCCACATGGGGGGCCAACTCCTCGATCAGTGCCCGACGCCGCTTGTGGAGCGAGTCTCCCAACATGGCGAGCTGCAGATCAAACACCTCGAGCATCTCATTGAAATTGGAAACCGCCTGATTCTTGAGCAGCTTGTTGCGTTCGGCCAAAATCCGATTGTATTTGATCAGTGTGGCGAGGTAGTCGCGATCCAGCTGCGAGATCAGGCTGTTGAGATAACGACGTCGCTCTTCACCCGATTCGTTGATCAGGGCCGTATCCGATGGGGCGATCATGACAATCGGCAGCAAACCGATATGATCCGAGAGTTTGTCAT
>UQYM01000003.1 GCA_900545315.1 uncultured Alistipes sp. | reverse complement strand
AAGAGTGCTTGTGCAGCGTTCAATCAGAATTTCAGGGGCCTTGTTATTGCCACGCTTTTACTTGTATATCTTCAGCATCCTTGCAGCGTGCAACACAGCCTTGTGCGTATGGCCTTAACCCCGAACGTAGAGCGGTAAACCGATAGGGGTGAATCCTAATTTTCGGTTACTTTAGTGAGGCCGTGTTGAGCGGCGAGCTGCTCCATCAGGGCGTATGCCTGGTCGTAGTTGTTGCCGATTTTGCCATCCAGAATGGCATCTTTGATCGCCTCTTTGATCAATCCCACCTCACGACATGGTTTGAGCCCGTAGGTTTTCATGATCAGTTCGCCATCGATCGGGGGTTGGAAGTTGCGGATACGGTCCTTCTCCTCGATTTCACGCAGCTTGCGTCGCACCAGTTCGAAATTGGCCAGGTAACGTTTCACTTTGGCGTCGTTGGCTGAGGTGATGTCGGCTTCGCAGAGGGTCATCAGATCGTCGATGTCATCTCCCGCCTCGAACAGCAGACGCCGTACGGCAGAGTCGGTCACCTCCTCTTCGGAGAGCACGATGGGGCGCAGATGGAGAAAGACTAACTTCTGCACATATTTCATGTGCTCGTTCAACGGGAGCTTCAGTTTGCGGAAGAGTGGCTGGATCATTTTGGAGCCCACCACCTCGTGTCCGTGGAAGCTCCATCCGGTACGGGGATCGAAGGCCTTTGTATGCGGTTTTCCGATGTCGTGCAGCAGGGCGGCCCAACGCAGGTAGAGGTTGTTGCTTTTGAGGGCGACATTGTCCAACACCTTGAGCGTGTGCAGGAAGTTGTCCTTGTGGGCTTTGCCGTTTCGGGTCTCGACCCCTTTGAGAGCGCACAGCTCCGGAAAGATCAGCTCCAACAATCCGCTGTTGTCGAAGAGTTGAAAACCGATCGACGGAACGGGGGAGAGCATAATCTTGTTCATCTCGGTGATGATACGCTCCTGGGAGATGATGTGAATCCGTTTGCGGTTGCGGCGAATGGCGGCAAAGGTCTCATCTTCGATGTCGAAGCCCAGTTGCGTGGCGAAGCGGATGGCCCGAATCATGCGCAGCGGGTCGTCCGAGAAGGTGGTATCGCTGTCACACGGGGTTCGGATGATATAGTTTTCGAGGTCGTGCATGCCGTCAAAGGGATCGACCAGCTGGCCGAAAGTGTCGGCATTGAGCGAAAAGGCCATGGCATTGATGGTGAAATCGCGTCGGAGTTGATCATCTTCGATGGTTCCGTTTTCGACGATAGGTTTGCGGGAGTCGGCCCGGTAGGACTCTTTGCGGGCGCCGACCAACTCCACCTCCCAACCGTCGCAGTGCAGCATGGCGGTTCCGAAGTTTTTGAATACGGATACTTTGGTGTGCATCTCCCGACCGATAGCTTCCGCTATTTCGATGCCGCTACCCACCACGACGATATCGATATCGGTGCAGGGGCGGTGCAGGAAGTAGTCGCGCACATAGCCTCCGATCACGAAGGCGCGTACACCTTTTTCGTCGGCGATACGGCCGATGCGGCGGAACAGCGGGGCACTCAGGGCGTCGTTCATGGTTGATATTTTGGTGGTGCTTTTGCTGGGTGAACAGTCGGGTGCGGGCAGCACGGGTTTCAAAGAGAAAAAGCTATTTCCACAAAAGATTAACAATCGCATAGTGGTATCCGGTCCGGAGTTATGCGGAAGGTTTCGTTGCGGATGCCGGGGAGGACTTGACGGGACCCTCTTCGGGAGACGGGACGAACCTTCTCATAGATTAGACCTATTTTGCTTCGACTCATTTGCAGCGGTTTGATAGCGGATGGTCCGCAGTCAAACCTACATGCGCCTCGGTAATGAATAGTCGTTCTTGAATCCCTCTTGTGTTGCGGGGCTGAACTATTTTTTCAGCTGGCGCAGGTAGAGTTGGATGGTATTTTCGAGTCCGAGATAGATGGCATCTGAGATCAGGGCGTGTCCGATCGACACCTCGAGCAGATTGGGAATCGTCTCGGCGAAATAGTGCAGGTTATCGAGGTTGAGGTCGTGTCCTCCGTTGACACCCAGGCCGAAACGTGCAGCCTCTTGTGCGGTTGCCAGGAATGGAGCGATTGCCTTTTCCCGGCCGGCTGCATAGGCTGAGGCGTAGGATTCGGTGTAGAGTTCTACGCGGTCGGTTCCGGCTTCTGCTGCATAGGGGATCATCTCCGGATTGGGATCTACGAAAATGGAGGTGCGAATACCCTTGGCTTTGAACGTAGCGACCACCTCACGCAAAAAGGGGAGGTTATTTTTGGTATCCCAACCGGCGTTGGAGGTGATGGCGTCGTGTGCATCGGGGACCAGGGTGACCTGGGCCGGGACCACTTCGAGAACCAGGTCGATGAATTTATCGATTGGATTGCCTTCGATGTTCAGTTCGGTTGTGATGACCTTTTTCAGATCGCGAACGTCCTGATAGCGGATATGACGCTGATCGGGGCGTGGGTGTACGGTGATGCCTTGCGCACCGAACCGTTCTGCATTGAGCGCTGCCTCTACCACATTGGGAATATCCCCTCCGCGAGAGTTGCGTAATGTGGCGATCTTGTTGATGTTGACACTCAGCTTTGTCATAATTTTCGTTAATTTTGCGCCATAAAGGTACACATTACGGACGAAAATCACGAACCGGAAGCGGTTGAATTTGCGGATTACATGATTCTTTGTCCGTTCTCTTTTCCGTTAAATCCTTTCAGGCATGAACATAGCGCTTTATAGTCGTGCGGAGGCTTCGCACGGAGCCGAAGAGTTGAATCGTTTGTTTGAGGCGTTGGCTCAGCACTCGTTTGCTGTGCAGTTGAACGCAGGTTTTGCCGAGCGGGTGCATCAGCTGACGGGACGCACCTTTACAGCATCGCAGTGTTACCGTCTTCCCGAGGAGATAGCCGATGATACCAGCATGTTGATCAGTTATGGTGGAGATGGTACGTTTCTTGAGGCGGTACAACTGCTCGATCTGCGTCCGATTCCGATTATTGGGATCAATTCGGGACGTTTGGGCTTTTTGGCCAATATTCCGTTGGATGGTTTGGAGACGGCTCTTTCGGAGATTCGCCAAGGAAAGTTTGAGGTCGAAGAGCGTACGATGTTGGCGGTCGAGGGCAGTTTTATCGATCCGAAAGGGTATCCTTATGCCTTCAACGAGGTGACGGTTCAGCGCCACAATACCAGCATGATTGCGGTTGAGGTGCTGGTCGATGGCGAGCTGGTAGCCACCTGTTATGGCGATGGCATGTTGATTTCGACTCCTGCGGGATCGACGGCCTATTCGTTGAGTGTTGGGGGGCCGGTTGTGGCTCCTGCCTGCCGTTGTTTTGTCATTTCCCCCATAGCGCCGCACAACTTGACGATGCGGCCGGTTGTGGTGCCCGAAACCTCGAAGGTTACTTTCAGGGTTCGGACGCGTGGTGAAAAGTTCTTTGTATCACTGGATAACAGCAATTATCTGGTTGAGGATGGTTCCGAATTGCGAATTTGCAAGGCTGAAAAGTCGATTTTTTTGGCCCATCTCCAAAATATATCGTTCTATGAAACGTTAAGAAATAAAATGATGTGGGGAATCGACTCGCGTGACCGCCGAAAGAAATGTTGAAAGTTGGGGGGCTGCAAGGGACTGATTTACGGCATAAATGTTATATTTGCATTTTAATCCCAATAGAAGTAGTAGTTCAATATGGATATGGATCAGAAGCGAATTCCCCGACACATTGCCATCATCATGGATGGTAACGGTCGATGGGCCAAGGAGCGCGGCCTTGAACGGGTGCAGGGACACATTCAGGGTGTCGAGAGTGTCCGCAAGGTGGTACGTGCGGCGGCAAGTTATGGAGTCGAATATCTGACCATATATGCCTTTTCGACCGAGAATTGGGGGCGACCCTCCAAAGAGGTCGAAGCGTTGATGAAGCTTTTGTGTGAATGCACACACGATGAGACGCCTACTCTGTTGGCAGAGGGCGTGCGGATGCGTTTTTTGGGTAACATTGAAGCTCTTTCTCCTGCGGTTCGACAGGCGCTTCATGAAAGTGAAGCGGCAACGGCGAACAACAAAGGGTTGACGTTGCAGGTTGCGGTCAATTACAGTTCCCGATGGGAGTTGACACGCATGACCCGTTTGGTTGCAGCGGAGGTTTTGGCCGGGAAGATGCAGGTAGAGGAGATTACCCCGGAGGTGATTTCGGACCATTTGGTGACGGCCGGTGTTCCCGATCCCGATCTGTTGATTCGCACCAGTGGTGAGTTGCGGCTGAGCAATTTCCTGTTGTGGCAGTTGTCGTACAGTGAGCTCTATTTTACGGATATATATTGGCCTGATTTTGACGAGAAGCAGTTTGCATTGGCGATTGAGGATTATCAGCGCCGTCAACGTAGATATGGACTACTAACGGAATAGATTTGAAGTTTACCGCTATTCATATGAAAAAAGGATTTGGAGCCCTATTGTTTATGTTTGTGATGGGCTCTGGTACGGTTGCCGTGGCGCAAGCTCCGGCTGTCGCCGACACGACACAAGAGCAAGAGTCAGTTGCGCCCGAGGCACCGATGGCCGATTACAGTGCTCCGAAACGATATATTGTCAATAAAGTTATTGTAACGGGTATTAAATTTCTTGATCCGGAAGTGATTGCCAAGTCATCGGGTATTGTTCCCGGGGATACGATCATGTTGCCGAGTGATTATATTTCATCGGCGATGCGTCGGATGTGGGAGTATCGTTACTTTTCGGATGTTCGCATTTTGGCAGATCCGGTGGGGGATAGTGTCAATTTCGAGATCTATTTGCAGGAGCGCCCTCGTGTATACAAATGGAACATTGTGGGAGCATCAAAGAGTGAGACTTCAGAATTGTTGAAAGATAAGTTGAAGTTGAAGCGAGGCAGTGAGTTGTCTGATTACATTCTCAATACGAGTATTGATATTATCAAGAAGTATTATGATGAGAAGGGTTTTCAGAATGCAGTAGTTACATATCGTCAGGAGAACGATACCACAATTCGTAATGCGGTCAATTTGACCTTTGTCATTGATAAAAAGAGCAGGGTTAAAATTGGCGAGATTGTCTTTGAAGGGAATAAGGTCTTCTCGGATAAGAAATTGCGCAAAACCTTCAAAAAAACGCATCAAAAGAGTATTAATTTCTTCCGCTCTTCCAAGCTGAAACGCAAGGAGTACGAGACGGATAAAGAGAATCTGCTCGATTTCTATAACTCTCGAGGTTATCGTAATGCTGTGATTTTATCGGATTCGATCTATCCGATCAGTTACAACCGTATCGGGATCAAGCTGACCGTGGACGAGGGGCGTAAGTTCTATTACCGCAATGTATCGTGGTTGGGTAACAGCGTCTATCCGACCAAGCAGTTGAGCGATATGCTCGGTATCATCAAAGGTTCCACCTACGACCGGAAATCGTTGTACAAGCAGTTGGGTATTGGCAAAGAGACCAATCCTGAGGAGATGTCTGTATCGACGTTGTATCAGAATTCCGGATATCTTTTTTCGCAGATCGAGCCCCAAGAGATCGTTGTTGGAGAAGACTCTGTTGATTTGATAATTAAAGTTTTTGAAGGAGACCAAGCTCGTATCAATGATGTCTCTTTTACAGGGAACTTCCGTGTAGATGATAAGGTGATTCGCCGTGAGTTGTATGTACGTCCGGGTGAGTTATACGATCGTTCGATGTTGATGGCGACGTTGCGTCAGTTGGGACAGATGCAACATTTTGATCCGGAGAAGTTGCAGCCGAATATTGTTCCGGTTTCGAATGAGTTGGTAGATATCTCTTTCCCATTGGAGGAGAAGACTAGTGATAAGTTCGAGGTCTCCGGAGGTTGGGGCGAAGGTATGTTTGTGGGTTCGATCGGTGTCCAGTTGAATAACTTCTCGATCCGCAACTTCTTCAAAAAGAACGAGTGGCGTCCTTATCCGTCGGGACAGAATCAGCAGTTGGCGATCAAGGGCCAAACTAACGGTACCTATTATAAGGCGCTGACCATGAGCTTTACCGAGCCGTGGTTAGGTGGTCGTAAACCTAACTCATTGACCGTTGGGCTTTATTATTCGGATCAGTCGAACGCATATTATTTTACTCAGGCGGGAACAAAACACTTCCGTACTTTGGGAGCGTCCGTGGGAATTGGACGTCGGTTGTCATGGCCGGACCGTTACTTTACCTTATATAACGAACTGGCATATCAGGCCTATAACCTGAAGGATTGGGACAGTTTTATTGTAACGAATGGTACTTCGAATATTATTCAGTTTAAGACTGTATTTGGTCGTAGTTCGGTAGATCAACCGATTTATCCGCGTCAAGGTTCTGATTTTTCGATTTCGATTTCGTTGACGCCTCCATATTCATTGTTTGATGGGAAAGACTATTCAGATCCCAACATGTCTAATAATGACCGTTATCGTTGGATCGAGTTCCACAAATGGTTGTTCAAGGGCAAGTGGTATTTCCCTTTGTCATCCAATCATAAGTTGGTGTTGATGGCGGGTGCTGAGTTTGGTTACTTGGGATCATATAGCAAGAACAAACCATCGCCATTTGAAGGATTTGATGTCGGTGGTGACGGTATGACCGGGTACAGTGTTTACGGTGTGGATATTATCAAGGTACGTGGTTACGAAAATGGTGGTTTGACGCCATATGCTACAGCTGGTAACTCTTACGCGAGAGCCTATAACAAATATACGGTCGAGTTGCGTTATCCGTTGTTGATGCAGAGTGGATCAACCGTATATTGCCTGCTTTTTGCAGAGGGAGGTAATGGTTTCGCTTCGTGGCAAGATTTCAACCCCTTCTCGATAAAGCGTTCAGTCGGTGTGGGTGTTCGACTCTATCTGCCGGTTGTTGGTCTGATTGGATTTGATTGGGGTTACGGTTTCGACCCACAGGTGGGCGAGACGAAGGCACACGGTGGCGAGTTGCACTTCATGATGGGACAAGAGTTTTAAACCTATATAACACGACTATCTATGAAAAAGTTTTGGTTGATTTGCGTAATTTTACTTTTCGCGGGAGGCGGAGTTTACGCACAAAATTATATCTTTGTAAACTCAGAGAAGGTATTCAAATCTCAGGCAGATTATAATGCGGCGATTGCCAAATTGGATACGTTGGCCAAGCAGTATCAGAAGAATGTTGAGGATGCCTACAAGATGTTAGAAGAGGCATATGGCAATTATCAGGTACAGCGCAATTATCTGTCGGAAACCAAACGTGCTGCGAAGGAGCAGGAGCTGTCCAATTTGGAAAAGGAGGTACAGCAATATCAGCAGGATGTTCTGGGCCCGAAGGGAGATTTGATGAAGAAGCGCACTGAGTTGATCAAACCGATCCAGGAGCGGGTGTTTGCGGTGATTAACAGCTATGCACAGGCTCACCAATACACGATGGTATTGGATGTGGTGAACAATCAGACGTTGTTGTATTATTCGCCTTCTCTGGACAAAACAGAGGATGTAATCAATCTTTTAAATAAATAAACAGCTTTAAGTATTACTGTTATGAGAAACCTTTTGAAACTGACTTTACTTGCGGGGCTGCTGATTTGCGGCACAACAACTTATGCTCAGAAATTTGGATACATTAACTCACAGGAGTTGATTACTGCGATGCCTGAGCGTGATTCTGCATTGACCAAATTCCAGAAATTTGCTGAGGAACAGAATAGTCAATTGGAGACAATTCAGGTTGAATTCAACAACAAGTACATGGATTATCAGAAAAATTCTGAGACGATGAGTGAATCAACCCGCCAGTTGAAAGAGCGTGAGTTGCAGGATTTGCAGAAACGCTATGAAGATTTTCGTCAGGCAGCAGAGCAGGATGGCCAGAAGATGCAGCAACAGTTGATGGGTCCGGTTGTAGAGAAGGCTCAGCAGGCTATTGCAAAGGTAGCTGAGGCGAACGGATTCACGATTATTTTCGATGAATCAGCCGGTGCGATGGCATATTATAACAAATCGACGGTTACCAATATTCTTCCTATGGTCAAGAAGGAGTTGGGTATTGTTGATAAGCCGGATGCTGCCAAATAGGTAGAGACCTAATTGGTTTACCGTATATACAATAGGGGCGATTCACTTGAATCGCCCCTATTTTTGTTGACTGAGCTATTGATAACTTTCCACATAGGGGTGTGGACATAAAGTGAACGAATCGGCCTAATTTGGACAAATAGGTAGCATTGTTTGGCTAATCTTGGCTTGCTTCAACCTCTTCTGTATATTTTCAGGATACACCATTCTTTACGCCCTGCTGCTCTTTCTGCCTTTTCACACTGTTTAAGTGTAATCCTCACCAACATTCCCTTGAGTACGCCCGTGAGTGCTTTCTTCGAGTTTCCTCGAATTCCTCCCAAGTCTCATCCCGAGCGCTCCTTGTGCCGTCCTCGGACATCTGCCCTAATATCGCCCGTGAGGTTATTCTAAGCAAGCGCCAAGACACTTCTGATCACTTGCAGGCCCCACCGTTAGTGTCTTCCCGAACAGCTCCACGAGTGCCGTGAGCGCTACCGTATGCCATCCTGAGCGCCACATCTGGCTTCATTCAAACTCTCAAGAGTGATCCCCGAATAATACTCGAACATACCCGCGCGCATCCTGCAATCCTGTCTAAATTATGCTGGGCGAGGCAAGAAGCTTGACTCAGAACATTCACTGGCCCATGCTTTATCTCGCTTATGATCGCTTATGAATATGAATAAGGAAGAGAGAGCAAAATAAAAGAGGCAGCCATTTGGCTGCCTCTTTTATTTGATTGTGAAAGTTTATTAAGCCTCTTCAGCAACGACACTGAATTTGATAGTACCGTTGATGCCTTTGTAGATTTTAACTTTGGCTTCGTACTCACCGAGGGTTTTAACGGCCTCGAGAGAGATGTTTTTACGATCCACAGCGATATCGAGTTTCTCGAGTGCAGCGGCCAGGTCGGCAGCGGTTACTGAACCGAAGATACGGCCCTCTTCAGCCTTAGCAGCGATGGTGAGAGCGGTTTCAGCCAGTTTAGCGGCCAGAGCTTCAGCGTCGGCAACGAGTTTCGCCTCTTTGTGAGCGCGCTGTTTGAGGGTTTCAGCCAGCACTTTTTTTGCAGAAGTGGTAGCGCTGATGGCATAACCCTGCGGAATCAGGTAGTTATTGGCATAACCGGGGCGAACATCTACGATCTCGTCGGCGTAGCCCAACTTCTCAATGTCTTTCTTCAGAATTACTTGCATGATGGGTCCTCCGGTTTTGATTATTTGAACATATCAGTTACGAATGGCAGGATAGCCAAGTGGCGGGCACGTTTAACAGCGGTAGCCACCTTTTTCTGGAATTTCTGCGAGGTACCGGTCAGACGGCGAGGGAGGATTTTACCCTGTTCGTTGAGGAACTTCTTAAGGAATTCAGCGTCTTTGTAATCGACGTATTTGATACCGGCTTTTTTGAAGCGGCAATATTTTTTCTTCTTAACCTCTACTGTAGGAGGGTTGAGATATCTGATTTCTGATTGAGTCTGTGCCATGGCTTTTACTCTTGTTTAGCGTTTTTTTTGTTTCTACGTTTTTCGGCGTATTCAACGGCGTATTTATCCATTTTGAAGGTGAGGAAACGGATGACACGCTCGTCACGACGATACTGGGTTTCGAGTTTCTCAACGAGGTCGCCTTCGCCGGTGAACTCCATGAGATAGTAGAAGCCGGTGGTCTTTTTCTGAATAGGATAGGCCAACTTACGCAGACCCCAATCCTCTTCGCTAACGATTTGACCGCCGTTTTCGGTGATGACACCGCGGAATTTGCTAGCAGCCTCTTTCATCTGAACATCAGAGAGAACCGGTGTAGCAATGAAAACGGTTTCGTAATGGTTCATAATGCGATTTTTAAAAGTGTTTGAAATTTGAGCCACAAATGTATCGTATTTTTCTAAAAAAAGCAAACTTTTTTGATTTTAGGGTTTGAGGCAGAGCGAAATTGGACGGGGCTTGTTTTTATTCGTGAGTTGCGATCATTGTCAAACAACCATGTATCATTTATATTGATCCTGCACCTTGCGATGCGAGTCTTGTACGCTATATGGTGTTCTGCTTGTTGAAAAAGCTCTGCAAGAATAGGCAAGAATAGGGGGGAGAGATCAGTGCTTCTGGGCACTACACAAGGCATTGAGGAAAGTATTTACTTATTACTATATACGTGGTTAAAAGATGGATTGGGGGTAGTTTTTTATTGTGTTATCGGAGTGTGGTTGTCGGAATCCGTACAAATATTTTTACCTTTGCGTATCAGAAATAACGTTTAACACAAATCAATAAACAGAGATATGTCAGAGTTCAAGTATCAGGAGCCGTTCCCGTTGTCGGCCGACACAACGGAGTATCGTCTGCTTACGAAGGATTACGTGAAGGTTGTCGAGTGCGATGGCCGCAAAATTCTCAAGGTAGATCCCAAAGGTTTGGAGGTATTGTCCAAAGCGGCGTTCAGTGATGTTTCGTTCTATCTGCGTGCGGCGCATCTTCAGAAGTTGGCCAACATTCTGAAGGATCCGGAGGCTACCGACAACGACAAGTTTGTTGCCTACACGATGCTGATTAACCAGACGGTTGCCGCAGAGGGAGAGCTTCCCACCTGTCAGGATACCGGTACGGCGATTGTAATCGGTAAGAAGGGTGAGGATGTTTACACCGGAGCGAACGATGCCGAGGCGTTGTCGAAGGGTGTTTACGAGACCTACAAGGAGCGCAATCTTCGTTATTCGCAGGTGGTTCCTTTCACGATGATCGAGGAGAAGAACAGTGGCACGAACCTGCCGGCTCAAATCGACATCTATGCTACTCAGGGCAACGAGTACAAATTCCTGTTCATCACCAAAGGTGGTGGATCGGCCAATAAGACTTTCCTGTATCAGCAGACCAAGGCGCTGTTGACCGAGGAGAACCTGACCAACTTTATCAAGACCCATATCATGGATTTGGGAACGGCAGCATGTCCTCCCTACCATTTGGCGATTGTGATTGGCGGTACCTCAGCTGAGGCTAACCTCTCGGCTGTCAAGAAGGCATCGGCTGGTTATCTGGACAATCTGCCAACCAGTGGTAACGAAGGCGGCCGTGCTTTCCGTGATCTGGAGTGGGAAGAGAAGGTGCTGAAGATCTGCCGTGAGTGCGGAGTTGGTGCTCAGTTCGGTGGTAAATATCTCGTTCACGATGTACGGGTGATTCGTATGCCACGTCATGCTGCCTCTTGCCCGGTAGGTATTGGCGTTAGCTGCAGCGCAGACCGTAACATCAAGGCCAAGATTACTCCGGAGGGTATTTTCCTCGAACAGCTCGAGAAGAATCCGGCCCGTTTCCTGCCTAAGGAGGCACCCAATATGCAGCCTGCTGTTGAGTTGGATCTCGATGAGGGTATGGACAAAGTACGTGAGACCTTGTCGAAATATCCGGTTAAGACCCGCTTTAATGTGAAGGGTACGTTGATTGTAGCGCGTGATATTGCACATGCTCGCATCAAACAGATGATCGAAGAGGGCAAACCGATGCCGGAATACTTCAAGAAGCACCCGATTTATTATGCAGGTCCTGCCAAGACTCCGCAGGGTATGGCATCGGGTAGCTTCGGCCCGACCACAGCAGGTCGTATGGACCCGTACGTGGATCTGTTCCAGAGTCTGGGCGGTTCGATGGTGATGGTTGCCAAGGGTAACCGTTCTCAGGCTGTTACGGACGCCTGCAAGAAACATGGCGGCTTCTATCTGGGTTCGATTGGAGGTCCAGCCGCCGTTTTGGCCAAGAACAGCATCAAATCGGTTGAGGTGGTTGACTTCCCGGAACTGGGTATGGAGGCTGTCCGCAAGATTTACGTCGAGAACTTCCCGGCCTTCTTGCTGGTGGACGACAAAGGCAACGACTTCTTTGCTGAGTTCAAGAAATAGTTTTAGTGACGTTTATAGAAAATTGGGACTTTCGAAAGATGGTCCCAATTTTTTTGTGGGGGAGAGGATGGTGTAATGTAAAGGTGAAAAAGTTGTTGTCAGCGTTGTCATCGATAACCATAAAAAGTAATGGTAGGTTTGCTGCGGGTCGCTGATTTCGGTGGCTCGATTTTGTGATAGCGGGGGCTTGCTTTTTTACCTGCTTCTTTTTTTTGCGGGGCGGATGTGGACAGTCGCATTTGTCGAGGAACAGTTGTCATATTGTGTGACGGTCCGAAGAGTGGAAAGATGCTCTGACTGCATCTATGGCAGCAAACTGGAGTGAGGCTGAGAAATTTGTTTGGGCGAATTTCCTGAGAACGGCGAGAGAAGGAAACGGGCGGTTTTATGCGGTACAAAATCGATGCGGTCTTGTTGGGGAAAACGTTGACCGAGAGTGGGAGGAGTGGCCGTTTGGTTGAGGCATTTGGTCCGCAAGAGGGTTTCCTTTCGATTGCGCGAACTTTTACGTTGTTTTTGCAGTTTCCGATCTGAAAAAATATTACATTTGCAAACTGATATTCAGAACTTCAACTTCAATTCATTTCATTAATAACCACCATGAAGAAACAGATCAAATATGTGTCTGCTGCCGAGGCGGTCAAGGTTATCAAGTCGGGTGATCATGTCCACTTGAGTAGTGTTGCCAGTGCTCCGCAGTGTCTGATTCAGGCCATGTGTGACCGCGGCCGCAACCACGAACTGAAAGATGTGCATATCCATCACTTGCACACGGAAGGTCCTGCACCTTATGCCGATCCGGAATTCGAGGGGATTTTCCAGCTCGATTCGTTCTTTGTCGGCAGTAACGTTCGTAAAGTGACCCAGTCGGGATATGCCGATTATATTCCTATTTTCTTGAGCGAAACGCAGCGTTTGTATCGTAGCGGCGTACTGCCATGTAACGTGGCGATGATTCAGGTATCTGAACCTGATGCTCACGGTTATGTCTCTTTGGGTACTTCGGTAGATGCCACATTGGCTGCCGTTGAGTGCGCAGAGCATGTGATCGCTGTGGTCAACAAACATGTTCCTCGTTCGTTTGGTGATGCTTTCATCACGGTTGATGATATCGATACTTTTGTACAGGATGATACTCCACTGGTTGAGGCTCACTTCTCAGTACCTAACGAGATCGAGACCGCTATCGGTAAGAACTGTGCAGCGTTGATCGAGGACGGTGCCTGCTTGCAGATGGGTATCGGTGCCATTCCGAATGCTGTGTTGGCACAGTTGGGCAACCACAAAAACCTGGGTATCCACACCGAAATGTTTGCTGACGGAGTATTGCCGTTGGTAGAGAGCGGTGTAATCAACGGTCGTAACAAAGCGATCGATAAGGGTAAGATGGTTTCGACCTTCTTGATGGGATCTCAGACCGTTTATGACTTCATCGACAACAACCCTGGTGTCTTGATGATGGATGTAGGTTACACCAACGACCCATATATCATTTCTAAAAACCCGAAGGTTACCGCTATTAACTCAGCTTTGCAGGTGGATTTGACCGGTCAGATTTGTGCTGACTCACTCGGAACGAAGTTCTACTCGGGTGTGGGCGGTCAGATCGACTTTATCTATGGTGCTTCACGTTCTGAGGGCGGTAAAGCCATTCTTGCCATGCCTTCAGTAACCAATAAGGGAATCAGCAAGATCGCTCCGACCCTGACCAATGGTGCCGGTGTGGTAACGACGCGTGCACACGTACACTGGTTTGTTACTGAGTATGGTGCTGTGGATCTGTATGGTAAATCGATGCAGGAGCGTGCCCGTTTGATCATTTCAGTGGCTCACCCCGACCATCAGGAGGAGTTGGATCGTGCTGCATTCGAGCGTTTCGGTCCTCACCACGCCTATATTAAAGCAACTACTCCGACCAAATAATCCGGTCGTCTGAATAGGCTTATAGCAGAGGGCCCGACTGAATACCAGTCGGGCCCTCTTATTTTTGCTTGAGTTTCACGCTGTGAAGGCAGGAGAGAGTGGTATGGGGCTTGCGGGCAGCGCCGCAGATGTATCAGATACATCAGGTGCTCGCTGGACGTGCCTCGCTTTTAATTCTCCTTTAACATGAGCCGCATGCCGCGAAGGCAAGTTGATAGGTGTCCTGGTTGCCTAATGAAATGCCGCAGGTGTGTCAGGCACCCGTTGGGCAATCCTTGATTTAATTCTCTTTTTGTCCGTACTTTTTGATCAGCTTATCTGCCAGGAGTGGCATCCCTTCGGCAGCCCGCATGCGGATGGTCTCCAACGGGTTGCGAATACCACGTGTATCGGGTTCATTGGGGTCAACCAGATAGACCGGTATTTCGGGCCGAATATAACGCACCAGCGATGCAGCGGGATAAACGGCCAGTGAGGTGCCCACGATCACGAAAATATCGGCGGTTGAGGCGATCTGTGTGGCACGGTCGAACATTGGTACACTCTCGCCGAAGAAGACGACGAACGGCCGCAACAGGGAACCATCTTCGCAACGGTCGTCGTAGTGTTGTTCCCAGCCTTCGATGGGGACGGTTAAGGTTTCGTTTTTGCTGCTTCTCAATTTTCTCAGCTCACCGTGTAGGTGTGTAACATGGGTACTGCCGGCACGTTCGTGCAGGTCATCGATATTTTGGGTGATGACCTCGACATCGAAATATTGCTCGAGTTTTTTAATGGCGAGATGTCCGGCGTTGGGTTGTTTGGAGAGCAGCTCTTTGCGTCGCATGTTGTAGAAATCGATGACCAGTTTTCGATTTTTGGCCAGTGCCTCGGGGGTACAGACATCTTCGATGCGGTAGTTATCCCACAATCCGTCCGCATCACGGAAGGTGGAGAGTCCACTGTCGGCGCTCATGCCGGCTCCGGTGAAGATGACAAGTTTTTTCATTTTTTTATTGAGTTACAAGTTTCGTTTCGGGTTGCGTTGATTGATAAGAAGATTATTGGGCTCTTCTTTGTATGTGTCAACAGACTAAAATACAAATTCAAAAATAGGGATAATCAACAAAGGTTCGCTCAATTTTCTTGATAAACCTTGCATGGATCAAGCGATAGCTGTCTCGTTTCAGGATATTGGACTGTTGGGCACCTCATTGGGGATAATCAAGGAGCTGTCTGCACGAAAGACTGCATAGTGCTGTGATTGAGTGTTTGGCCCGCAGCGGAGACGGCAGCAAACAGGAAGAGTAAGAGGACGTAGAATATTTTCATTTTCTACGGGTCCAAGCAAACAGGCGAAAGGGAACAAAACAACAAGAGGTCGGAAATTTCCGACCTCTTGTTAATCTTATTTTGAACCGGTCTATTAGAATCGGTAACCGACCATAATTGAGAATACGCTATTGCGAGAGGACCCTCCTGAATCGATGTTGGTTACACCAATATTATAGCGCGCTTCAAGAATGATACCAAATGGGCAGTCATACGAAACGCCAACAGGAATTGAGAAGTCGGCACCCGATAATCCTTCTATATTTCTTTTGTCTGTATTACCATCATATTTGATAATTCTTTTGCTGCTTAATAAGAAACCAGGTTGAATACCTGCTTTAACAGCTAAGCCTCCAATGATATAATAGTTGGCCAAAATAGGAACGTTCAAATAGTTTAATCTACCTTTGATACGAACACCCTCATCGTTTTTACCCATGCTAGCGCCTTGACGAGAATAAAGTACATCAGCAGACAGTGCGAAATGATCGGTGAAGCGATAGTCCGCAAAAGCACCTACTACTATGCCCGTTTTAGTTTGAGTATTATCTCCGAGGTTCGTTGCACCGGTTAAATTCAGACCACCTTTAACACCCCAGCCGAAACCGGTTTGAGCCGACGCTGCCGTACACAAGCCTGCCAGCCCCAGAACGAGAAAAAGTAATTTTTTCATAGCTCAATTATTTATGAGGTTGATAAAACGAATATAGCACTTTTTTATTGATCCTAAAAATAAAGTGAACGTTTTCTCTCTATTTTGACTGAAAAGAGCACTTTTCATGCCGGTAAGATCAGAAATTGCGCCAAAGGTTACTTTTTTTTGATTTTTTATTCTGAATATATTGATATTTAGACTGTTATAATCCTAATTGGTGGTACAGCTTTTCAACAGCCTGAGGAATGGTGGAGGTGGAGTCGAGCGTTTTGATGAAACCGCTGCCGATAATTGCACCGGCGGCATGTTGTTGGGCCGCTTGCAGTGTTTCCGGGTTGGAGATACCAAATCCGATCAGGCGAGGATTGCGCAGTTTCATGGTGTTGATCCGTTCGAAATACTGGATGGTACTATCGGAGAAATGGTCTTGCGTACCGGTGGTGGCCGCTGTGGAGACCATATAGATGAAACCGTTGGTGTGTTGATCGATCAGTTTGATGCGTTCGTCCGAGGTTTCGGGAGTAATCAGCATGGTGAAACGCAGGTCATATTTATCGGCCAGTGGTTTGAAGTCTCGCAGGTAGTCGTTCAACGGAAGGTCGGGCAGAATAACGCCGTCAATCCCGATCTCTGCGCAGCTTTGGCAAAAGTGTTCGATGCCATACTGCATGACGGGGTTGAGATAGCCCATTAAAATCAACGGTATGGTTACATCCTGACGAATATCTTTCAGCTGTTCGAACAGCTTTTTCATGGTCATGCCGTTCTTTAATGCAACAGTACTGCTGTTTTGAATGGTTTTACCGTCGGCCATCGGATCGGAAAAGGGGACGCCGATTTCGATCAGATCAGTACCGCGTGCAGCAAGTGCACGGATGATCTCGGTGGTATCGTCCAATTTGGGGTATCCGGCCGTGAAGTAAACCGATACAATGCCTGAAGTTTTGACTTGAAAAAGATGATCTATTCTATTCATGGTTCTGTTTTTTGAATTGTTCGATAAATGGTTTGAGCAAGTTGTACTCTTTGTGTCCCGGAGCGCTTTCAAAACGACTGTTTAGATCGAAACCCAGTAGTGCGTGATGTCTTAGGCCGAGAAGCCGTTTGGCATCTTGAGGTCCGATGCCTCCACTGAGCAGGAAGGGGAGAGGGCCGGTGTAGTGTTCGAGCAGGCTCCAGTCGAACTGTTGTCCCGAACCGCCGTATGTGGGGGTCTTGGTGTCCAACAGCAGGATTGAGCAGCAATCCTGATAGCGTTGAGTCTGTTCCAGATCGGTCTGGGTGGCTACGGAGAGAGCTTTGATCACCGGAACGATTCGGTTGATCCGCCGGCAGGTTTCGGGCGACTCATGTCCGTGCAGTTGGACCAGATCGAGTCGGTATCTCTGTGCGGTACGGATGACCTGCTCTTCGGTTTCGTTGACAAAGACGCCGACCCGTCGAATGGTTTGTGGTACTGTGGCGAGGGCTGCAGGATCGAGTTGGCAGGCATTACGCGGAGAGCCGGACCAGAAGATAAATCCCATGTAGTCCGGGTGAAGGTCGGTCACCTGCCGGATGTTGTCCGGTTCACGCATGCCACAAATTTTGATTTTCATGATCGGGACTCGTTATGGGAGTTGCAGTGGGTCAGCTCTTGAATAAACGTTTGCAGGGCGGCAGCCGGGTCGGCCGTCTTCATAAAACGTTCGCCCATCAGGAATCCGTTGAATCCTGCTTGACACAGCTGGGCAACGGTCTGAGGATCGGCAAGCCCGCTTTCCGAAATTTTGACAAACTGTTGCGGAATGTGTTGGATCAGTGCAAAAGATTGTGCCGGATCGGTGTGAAAGGTGGTCAGATCGCGGTTGTTGACGCCGACTACATCCACCGAGTTGCACAGGGCATCCAACTCCTCTGCGCGGTGTATCTCAAGCAATACCTCCAGCCCAAGTGCGTGGGCATATGCGGCTAGACGTTCGACCTGTCCCGGTGTAAGCGCTGCAGCAATCAGCAAAATGGCATCGGCTCCGGCAATCCGTGCTTGACAGATCTGGTAGGGATCGATGATAAAATCTTTCCTCAGGATGGGAATGGACAGGTGAGGCCGTGCCTCCTGCAAGTCGTTCAGATCGCCGGCAAAGTAGTCTCGGTCGGTCAGAATGGAGAGGGCCGCAGCTCCGGCCTGTGCATATCCGGTGGTGATGGAGGTTACCTCTGCATGCTCTTTGATAAAGCCTTTTGAGGGCGATTTACGTTTGAACTCGGCGATAATACCCGTCTGCGAACCAAGCAGCGCTGCACGCAACGAGTAGGCTCGGCGTGTAGTGGCTGTGGCTTCGGCTTCGAGTGCGGCCAGAGATTTCTGTTTTCTGGCAGCGGCCACCTCCTGCTGTTTGGTGGCGAGGATCTGTTCGAGGATATTCATGGAAGGGAGCATTTAGGAGTTCAATTCGACAAATTTACGGAAGGTGGCCTTTGCCCGTCCGCTCTCGATGGTTTCAAGGGCCTGGGCAATACACTCCGTAATAGGCCGTTGAGGTTCGAAATTGTGGATGGCGTAGGCGGCATTTACCGCAACGGCATTTTTTTGTGCGGGGGTTGCCGTGTTGTCCAACACCTTGTCGAAGATGGCGGCCGCCTCAGCTACGCTGGCGCCGCCGCTGAGATCCTGTTCCGTACAACGGGTCATGCCGATCTCTTCGGGAGAGACGATCATCTCCCCGTCGTTGGAGAAGACTTTGAAGTCGTCTGTGAGCGAAATTTCGTCGTAGCCATCCAGTGTGGTGACGATTGTATATCGGGTGTCGGTCTGCTGGTAGAGGTAGTTGTAGAGACGTCCCAGCTTCAGGTTATAGACGCCGAGCAGCTGGTGATGTGGCAGTGAGGGGTTGACCAGCGGGCCCAGGATGTTGAAGAAGGTACGGACGCCGAGGGCTTTTCGAACCGGGGCGACGGCTTTGAGGGCCGGGTTGAAGAACTGAGCATGGAGGAAGGCCATGTTGCACCCTTCGAGTGACCGTTTGAGCTGGTCGGTATCGCGCGTGAACTTCACGCCATGAGCCTCGATCACGTTTGATGAACCGCTGACGGAGGTGGCTCCGTAGTTACCGTGTTTGATGACCGGATAGCCTGCTGCTGCAGTTACGACGCAGGCAGCTGTGGAGATGTTAAAGGTGTTTTTGTTGTCGCCACCGGTTCCGACGATATCGATAGCATTGAACTCCGAGAGATCGACCGGTACACGCATCTCGAGCAGCGCTTCCCGGAATCCGGCCAGTTCGTTGAGGGTGATGCTGCGCATCAGGAACACGGTGATAAAGGCGGCGATCTGACTGTCGTTGTATTGGCCGTGTGCCATGCGGATCAGCACGTCACGGGCCTCATCCCGGTCGAGATAGCTGTTTTCGAAGAGTCTGTATAGTAGATTTTTCATGGTTTGCTGTTAAATAGATGTTGAGGGTAAAGGGATAGTTGTTGTGTTCGGGTGTAGAGAATGACGATCTTCCATTGGTTTGATCAGATGGATTGAGCACGTTAGGAGAATCATTCCCCAACGGAGGGAGGCCCTTGGAGTGGTTATGCCTTCAGCCAGTTCTCAATCAGCGAACGGCTGACGGGCGTGAGCACCGATTCGGGGTGAAACTGTAGGCCTCGCACATCGTATCGTCGATGAGCCAGGGCCATGATTCGACCGTTGTCATCTTCGGCCGTGATTTCGAGCTCTTCGGGGAAGTTCTCCTTATCGACGATCCAGCTGTGGTATCGACCCGCTTCGAAGGTTTCGGGCAGTCCTGCAAACAGTGGATCGGGAGCGACGACGTGGATCTGACTGGCGATGCCGTGATAGACCTCTTTGAGGTTGGAGAGTGTGGCCCCGAAGGCTTCGCCGATGGCCTGTTCGCCGAGGCAGATTCCCAGAATGCTTTTGCTGGGGGCATATTCCCGAATCAGGGGAAGCAACAATCCAGCTTCGGAGGGAATACCGGGTCCGGGGGAGAGCACAATCTTGTCAAAATCGGCGATCTTTTCCAGTGCGATTTGGTCGTTGCGGGCAACCGTGATCTGATCGATACCTGCTTCGCGCAGCAGCTGTACGATGTTGTATGTAAAGGAGTCGTAATTGTCAAAAACCAACAGTTTCATGGTGGTGTGTATTTAAGCGATTAATTTTTCAGTTCTTCGGCCATTTGAATTGCTTTGCGCAGGGCTCCCAATTTGCCTTTGCCCTCCATCAGTTCGTTGTGCGGGTCCGATTTGGCGACGATTCCCGCACCGGCCTGAAAGTGCAGCACATTATCGCGGCTGAGGAAGGTACGGATCGTAATGGCGTGGTTGAGGGTGTTGTCGAACCCGATGTAGCCGATGCAACCGCCATAAACTCCACGGGCGTGGCTTTCGATTTCGTCGATCAGCTGCATCGCCCGAACTTTCGGAGCTCCCGAAAGGGTGCCGGCCGGGAAGGTGTCGGCGAAGAGTCGGATACGGTTGGTATCCGGGGCGACGTGGCCGCACACGCGAGATACCATGTGAATAACGTGTGAGTAGAATTGAATCTCTTTGTAGGATTTGACATAGACGCCGGTTGTGTTGCGGTTCAGGTCATTGCGGGCCAGATCGACCAACATGACATGTTCGGCATTCTCTTTGGGATCGTCGCGTAGTTTGACAGCCAGTTCGTGGTCGGCCTGGTCGTTTCCGGTACGGCGGAAGGTGCCGGCGATGGGATCGATGGTGGCGGTATCGCCAATTACTTTGAGGTGGGTTTCGGGTGACGAGCCAAAGATGCGGTACGAACCGAAATCGAAATAGAAAAGGTAGGGAGAGGGGTTGATGGAACGTAGGGCCCGATATACTTTGAAGTCGTCTCCCCGGAAGGCCTGCATGAAACGCCGTGAAAGCACAATTTGGAAAACATCGCCTCGCAGGCAGTGACTGATTCCTTTGCGAACCATCTCCATGTACTGTTCGTCGCTGATGGGAGAGGTGATCTCGCCGACGGTATGGAAGTCGTAGGAGGCGTAGTTCTTACTGTTGAGGATGCTGAGCATGTTGTCGATGCCTGAAGGAGAGTCGATGGGACGGTTTTCGGTGACGGTCATTTCGTTCCGCATGTGGTTGACCGTGATGACATACCGAAAGAAGATGTAGGCCATTTGCGGAACCTGGTCGATTTGTGGCTTGGTGATCTGTACGTTTTCGAAGTGGGCGACACAATCGTACGAGGTATATCCGAAAAGACCGTTGATGCGTCCGGGGGTGCCGGAGACGTTGAACAGCGCCAGAAAGTCGTTCATCCGGTCGCACAGCGGGTGATCTTTGTCGATGGTCAGATCAACGGACTTGCCGTCGGGAAACTCCTCGGTAATGGTATCTCCGTTTACGGTGAAGCGGGCGATGGGCTCTACGCCAATGAAGGAGTAGCTGTTTTCGGAGGTGTGGTAGTCCGAGCTTTCGAGCAGCACCGATTCGGGAAAGAGGTCACGGACCTTCAGGTAGATGCCCACCGGGGTTTGCAGGTCGCCCAGAAAGGTGCGGCTTTCGGCGATGATTTGGATTTTATTTTCGGGTTTCATGGTTTTGAGCGTTAAAGAGTTTGACGTAGGTCTCCATATCTTTGTCTCCACGGCCAGAGACGGTGATGACTACCACATCGTTCGGATTGAATTTTTTGCAACCGAGCACGGCCAAGGCGTGAGCCGATTCGAGGGCTGGAATGATTCCTTCGAGACGGGTGGTTTCGAAAGCGGCATCGACAGCCTGCTGGTCGGTGATGGCCAGCACCTCCGAACGGTGAGTGGCTGCCAGATGGGCGTGCAGTGGTCCGATTCCCGGATAGTCAAGGCCGGCCGAAATGGAGTAGGGCTCGAGAATCTGACCATCTTCGGTCTGCATAACCAAGGTATGGCTGCCGTGGATGATACCATCTCGGCCCAGGTGGATGGTGGCAGCCGATTTGTCGGTGTCGATTCCCAGTCCGCCAGCCTCTGCAGCGATCAACCGTACCCGCTCATCTTCGAGGTATTCGTAGAAGGTCCCGGCTGCATTGCTTCCGCCTCCGACGCAGGCAATCAGGTAATCGGGATAATCCCGCCCCTCCTTTTCGAGAAGCTGTTTTTTGATCTCGCGGCTGATGACCGATTGGAAGCGGGCAACCATATCGGGATAGGGGTGCGGACCGACCGTTGAGCCGATGATGTAGTAGGTATCGGCGGGGTGGCAGCACCAGTCACGGATCGCCTCATTGGTGGCATCTTTGAGGGTTTTGTTACCGCTGGTCACGGAACGAACCTCTGCTCCCAGCATCTGCATCTTTTGTACGTTGAGGTTTTGACGGGCAATATCGGTCTCACCCATATAGACTACGCAGGGCATATCCATCAGGGCGCATACGGTAGCGGTGGCCACACCGTGCTGTCCGGCTCCGGTTTCGGCGATGATCCGTTTCTTGCCCATGCGACGGGCCAACAGAATCTGCCCCAACGTGTTGTTGATTTTATGGGCACCGGTATGGTTCAGGTCTTCACGTTTGAGGTAAACGCGGGTACCGTATTTTTCGGAGAGACGTTTGGCATAATAAAGGGGGGATGGACGTCCGACGTAATCGCGGAGCAGATTATCCAGTTCTTTTTGGAAGCTGGGGTCAGCCATCACCTTCAGGTAGTTTTTGCGCAGATTTTCGACATTCGCATACAGGATCTCTGGGATGTACGCCCCGCCGAAGGGGCCGTAGTAACCGTTTTCGTCAATGTTGTACTTCATCGTATTGGTATTGTTTTGTTGTTTGTCTGAGATTGAAATGGCACAAAAAAAGAGAAGCTGTCGTGAGTTCGACAGCTTCTCGATATAAAAGATTACTTGTTAAAAGTTCATCAATGTATATACACGCATCTTACACTCACGACTTGAATAGTTGCGAGCGCCACCACCAAAAGTTGATGTTCATAGAGATGCGATTCATAATCTTGTGTTTTGAACGGAGTTTTGCTTGATTCCTCCAGCAGCAAATATAGATGAATTGAGGTGAAAGTGTACTTTTATTGATAAATTTTTTCTCTGAATTTTTGTGTTAGACTATGTAAAGATCTGAGTTACTGTCTGTCGGATGCTCATTTTTTTTTGCAAGCATTCCGTATGCCATACCGAAGTAGAAGGGGATGTCAGTTTTATTCCTGCGATTTCCGTGTTTCGGGGTGAGCAGTGGGCCTGCAGAGCAGTGATTGCGCAGAGTAATGTGAAGTAACAGACATACTGGTGAATACACGAGAATGCTGCACTCTGATATCTGATAACCGAGAGCGACCCATTATCTGGTTATAGACGTATGATGGTTTCTCTGTGGATTCTTGCCAGTAAGGGCCTTCCTCAGGAAGTAGGTAGTGCGTGGTAAGAGTCCTAAACCGTTGGAGTCAATAATCGGACAGTGGATGGTGTTGTTCGACGCTGTCCCGTAAATTACGGCTATCGAGATGGGTGTAGATCTCGGTGGTTAAGATCGATTCATGTCCCAACATCTCCTGCACTTGACGGATACTGGCTCCGCCCTCAAGCAGGTGTGTGGCAAACGAGTGGCGGAAGGTGTGCGGGCTGATCTTTTTGGTAATGCCGGCCGCTTTGGCGCACTCGCGGATAATGTGAAAGACCATTACACGCGTCAGCGGTTTCCCTTTGTTGTTCAGGAAGAGCGTATCGGCGTAATATTCATCGACCGGCATGGTTCGGCGCTGTTCGAGATAGAGGGTGATCAGACGGATGGCCGTTTCACTGATCGGGACCAAGCGTTGTTTGTCTCCTTTGCCGATTACCCGTATAAAACCGTCGGTGAAAAACAGATCGCTGATCCGCAGGGTGATTAGTTCACTGACCCGCAACCCGCAACTGTATAGGGTTTCGAGCATGGCTTTGTTGCGATGGCCGAAACGGCTGCTCAGATCGATCGAGCCGATTACGGCGTTGATCTCTTGCACGGAAAGTACATCGGGAAGTTTTCGGCCGATTTTGGGGGCTTCGATGAATTCTGTTGGTGCTGTTTCGATTCGGTCGTTGAGCATCAGATAGTTGAAAAAACTTTTGATGCCGCTCAATTCACGGGCTTGGGTAGCCTTCTCGACACCTGTATCGTAGAGGTGGGCTAAAAAAGATTCGATCTGGTCGGCTGTTACCTTTTCGGGCTCTGTGATGCCGAAAGTGTGTTCCATATAATTGGAAATACGTGCCAGATCATGCAGGTAGGCTTGCACGGTATTTTCGGAGAGTTTTTTCTCCAATGAAAGATAATAGCGATAATCTTTCAGCTCCTTGTCCCAACTCATACCTCAAAATTAGTAAATTTGTCCCGAACCGTGAAATTCTTTGTGACGATGGATTACATAGCCCTGAATATTCAAACGCAAAACGAGGAGCAGTCCGAAATTCTGATGGCACTGCTTAGTGATTGGCCTTTTGATAGTTTCGACGAGCAGGAGAAGCTGTTGCATGCCTATATTCGCGAAAAAGATTACGCAGTGTGTCAGGGAGAGGTGGAGGCTCAGTTGAACGAGATGGCTGTGCCGTTTACTGTTGAGCGCATTGCTGATCGCAATTGGAATGAGGTGTGGGAGTCGAATTTTGAGCCGATCGAGGTGGAGGGGAAGTGTTCGATTCGGGCACCTTTCCATACGCCACGGCCCGATCTGCCCTACGATATTGTGATTATGCCCAAGATGGCGTTCGGAACGGGACACCACGCTACAACCCAGCTGATGGTGGAGGAGATTCTCGATCTGCCCCTGCAGGGTTTGAGCGGATTGGACATGGGGTGTGGAACGGCAGTGTTGGCTATTTTGGCGATGATGCGTGGAGCGGCACACATGGATGCCATCGATATCGACGAGTGGGCCTATACCAATAGCGGGGAGAATGTGGCCACAAACGGATTGGCCGGTCGAATTACGACCCAACAGGGGGACGCTTCGTTGTTGGCAGGTCGTCATTATGATTTTGTGCTGGCCAATATCAACCGTAATATCTTATTGGCAGATATGGCGGCTTATGTGGAAACGCTCACAGCGGGTGGTCGGTTGGTGATGAGCGGCATTTTGGAAGCCGATATTCCCTGCATTGTCGAAAAGGCTGAATCGTTGGGGTTGCATTACGACGGTTACCGCATCCTGAACGGCTGGGCCTCCGTCCGGTTTACGAAGGAGTAGTAACCATAGCTCAGTTTTTATTGCCTCTTTGTGCTGGATGTCCGATCTTGAATCGGCACGCAGAGGTAAGTAAAATCAGAGATACACGCAATTTGGATGATTGAGGAGAGGTTTCCCGAATGATCCAACCAAAATGAAGAACAGCATGTAACGCGAATTGCTGAGGTAGCTGATGCACTACCTCACGTAAAAAGAATAATGGCTCGCACATTGGCGCCTTTAACGTGCCTCTGCGAGCCATTTTAGGATTAAGTAGGTTGGAATTAGAATTTATGTGGTTGCAATACCAATAAAACGATTATCGGGAGGCGGTGGTAACAGCGACGGCCTTATCACCGGGTTTGTACCAGTCGCCACGGGCCCGCATGACCTGCTCGACCACATCACGGACACAACCTTCACCGCCTTTGAATTGTGAAACATAACGCGATGCTTCGATCACTTCGGTGGCAGCATCTGCGGGGCATACCGGCATCCCGACCTGTTGCATCGGCTCGATGTCGGGAATATCATCCCCCATATAGAGCACCTCTTCCGGTGTGACGCTGACCTTTTGCATCAGATCATGCAGTGCCTCGATCTTATGCATGCAGTTCGAGTAGATGTGTTTGATTCCTAACATATTGAGTCGCACCTCCAGACTTCTGCCCCGACCACCGGTAATGATGGCAATCTCGTAACCACGGCGGAGCGCATAGGAGAGCGCATAGCCATCTTTGGCATGAAATTTCCGAATAAATTCTCCTTCTGGGGTGACGGTGATTCCTCCATCGGTCATGACACCGTCCACGTCGAGTACGATCAGTCGTACTTTTGCTATATCTTCTTTGAAGTTTCCCATATGTCGTTACTAATTTTACGATATAATTCTTGCCATTGCGGGTGTTGAGCCAACAGCTCCAGGTGGCGTTGCTGTGTGGGTAGATCGCCCCGACGAGCAGGCCCTGTCTGCACCGCTGCTGCCGATGGACTCTCCATGGCTTTGCGGGCTGTTTCACCGATCAGCGGTCCGATCAATGTGGCCGGCAGGTGCGCCTCTTCGAGCAGTTGCTGGGCGATGGCGTACATGCGGTTGGTGAAGTTGCAGGCAAATACGGCGGCCAGATGCAACTGAGCCCGTTGACTCTCGGTACTTTGATGCACATTGTCGGATAGTGCGTTGGCCAACTCCAGCAGTGTTTCTACCGTTGTTTGATCCTCGCCTTCGATCAGTAGCGGAATTTCCCGAAAATTGACTTTACGACCCGCGGTGAAGGTCTGTAGGGGGTAGAAGACCCCTCGATGGTGCAATCGTTCGGGCAGCACATGCCACGATACGCATCCGGCCGTGTGGGCAACGATAGCCTCGTTGTTGGGAATCAGTTCAGCCACTTGTCCGATTTGTGAATCGCTGACTGCGATTAAAATGATATCTGCTGACTGCAGTTCAGCAGGATTGTCGGTATAGGTGCAACCCACCATTTGGGCAATTGCACGGCCTCTATCTCGATTGCGGGCATAGATGCGATCCAAACGAAATTGCTCGTCTGTTGGGACGGTCGGGTCAGAGCCCATAGCAGACAGGGCGCATGCCAATGCCTCGGCTACATTGCCGCTTCCGATCAAACAAATCCGTTTCATGCTTGTATTTTGGAGTTATTGTCACACGCTTCGACACGCTGTAATGTTGCTGCCTTGGCTGTTGACTTGGAGCTGTCACTGTTTGCTTCCTCTTTTTTTGACTCAGTTGTGATAGCGTCGGTAGTCAAATCTTTTGTCTTCTGGTGCTTGGATGCAACAGCCGTCGAACATTCAGAGGAAGACGAAGTAACCTTTTTGTTTGCTGTGCCTTCTGAATCGTCGGGGACCGATGGGGCTGTTTGAGTGGCCGCTGCAATTGTGTCGATCATTCCCTCTTTGAGGTCCATGATGCGAACATTATAGGGTGAATTTTCAGCCATCTGATCCATATTGTTGAGGATGGTATCGATTTCACGATATTCGCTGTTCATGCCGATATCCAGTGGGTCTTTCCACAGCTCCTGGTAGTTTTTTGGGATACGATCCTGTGCGGCAGGGCGTGCCGTTGCAACCAGATGGATCACATCGAATACGGTCAGTGTATGGACATCTCGTGCTGGAATGTAAAAGTTGGTTTTATCGTCACGGCCCAAAATGGCGGCAATTAACCCTGCACGTTCCAAATCGAAGGTGACATCCCGGACGATACGTACGGGCATGTTCAGCTGTTGAGCCACTTGATCGGAGGATATTCCCCCTTTGTTATCCAGAAAATGAAATACGATTTGTCGCATGACCAACAGCAGAGCCCGTTTGCGGTATTCGTAGCTCATTTCGCTGGCTCGTTTTTCGTATTCGAATTTTTTGATGTTTTGGTAGGCGAAGGCCAGTTCACCTCCGAAAAGGACGATCTGCCAGCTGGCTTGCAGCCAGATCAGAAAGAGCGGGAAGGCGGCAAAACTACCGTAGATGGCGTTATAACTGGTCAACGAAGATTGAATGTTGACGTATATAATTTGGAACAGTTGGAAGATAGAGCCGGCGATGATTCCGGCGGTCATGGCGCTGCGGGGCTTGACTTTTGTGTTGGGGATCACCATATAGAGGAAGGCGAACATGACCCAAATGGTGAAGAGTGAGAAGAGGCTGAAAAGGAAATTAACTATAGGACCTGGGGTGATATGCAGCAATTGGTCTTGTAGTTGCAATCGAATGCTGTTGGAGATGATCCACAGAATCGGGACGATCACTACGACCGCAATGTAGTCGCTCACTTTGCGGGCGATACTGCGCGATTTACGCACCTCCCAAATGTCGTTGAATGCCTTTTCGACGTTGTTGAACACCTTGATGACCGACCAAAATAATACCAGCAAACCGACAGAAGCGATCAGGCCTCCTTTTGTTCGTTGCAGCATGGCATTGGCGAATTCGATCACCTGATCGATCACTATACGGTATTGAGGAAATTCGGAATAGAGATAAGCACTGAGTTTGGTCTCCAGTGCGAAGCCTTTGGCGATGCCGAACATCAGGGCAGCAATCGGAACGATCGACATCAGGGTGTAAAAGGTGAGAGCGGCTGATTTGATCAGAATGCTGTGTTCAGAGAACCCCTGCGCGGTAAACAGACACACTTTGAATTGCCGTACGGCCCAACGGATTTTGGACGAACGGTATTCATGTTCTTTTTTGAACCAGATGTCGTAGGAGATATATTGGATGATTTTTTTGATCATTGCACAATGTCTCTATGTACAAAGATAGGAAAATCCGGGAGGTTTGGAAAGTTCGGTGCGGAAGTTTTGTCTGGTGGAGACAGAAATCACGCCAGGAGCAGTGAGCAGGCGATAGTGAGCTTATCTTTCTATTGAGTTTTACATAAGTATTTAGCTTTTACCGCCTTTTACCACCAAAGAGCTTTTGCAGCCAGTTTTCCTTAATACATATGGTATGGCTGAATGGAAGGTGAGGCATGTAAAGCCGTGGCGTGGTATAGGACAGCGGTCTGTAGCCTATTCACAGTGGATAGGCTACAGATTAGGCCTTGACATCAATGCACAATCGATGCTGAGCGGTATTGACGGCTTGGGATGATTATGCAGGGTCGTTTTTGGCTGAATCGTCGGGGAGGGAGACGGGTGAGGTCTCCTGTGGGGAAGCGGCTGTGGTAAGCCTTCTGATTTTGATATTGAACCAGGCGAACAGGATGGACATCAAGGGGCTGAGATAGCAGAAGAAGGCGTAGGGTAGGTAGGTAAAGGTGGATACGCCCAAAACGCTCGATTGGGTGGCGCCACAGGTATTCCACGGGAAGAGAACTGAGGTCACGGTGCCGGTATCTTCCAATGTACGGCTCAGAACTTCTGGAGCAAGCCGGTTTTTGCGGTAGACATTGGCGAACATCTTGCCGGGAACGACGATGGCGATGTATTGATCCGAAGCGGTTGCATTGAACAGTAGGCAGGTGCCGGTTGTGGTGGTGACCAGTCCTCCGGTGGAGTGGACCCGTTTGATCAGTGCTGAGGTGATTCGTTCGAGGAACTGTCCGGCCTCCATCACTCCGCCGAAAATCATGGCGGTGATGATTAACCAGATGGTATTCATCATACCGGCCATTCCTGAGGTGCTGAACAGGGCATCGACCGTTGGATTCCCGGTATTGATCGCCAGGGAACCGTACATGGATTGGGTGATGATACGATAAGCGCCTTGCAGGGTGAGAGTTCGCTGTCCGCTCAGTTGGGCAATCACATCGGACTGGGTGATCAGTGCCAGAATGGCCCCTAAAATGGCTCCGAGGAAGAGGACTGGTACGGGTTTAATGCGCCGTGCGATCATCCAGATGACCAGGACCGGGACGATGAACAGCAGGGGGCTGATATGGTAGGTGGAGGTGATGGTTTGTTGTACGGCATCGACGGACATCTCGGTCGGTTGCACATCGATGCAGAGCGAGATGATGGTGAACAGAATGAGGGTGATCAGTATGGTGGGTACAGTGGTGAACATCATGTACCGGATGTGGGTAAACAGGTTGACTCCGGCGGTGGCTGAGGCGAGGTTTGTGGTGTCGCTGAGCGGGGAGATTTTATCTCCGAAGTAGGCACCTGAGATGATGGCTCCGGCGATCATGGCGTCGTTGAGGCCGAGGGTCTGACCGATTCCCAGCAGGGCTACGCCGACGGTGGCGATGGTGGACCAGGAGCTGCCGGTTGCTATCGAAATGATGGCAGCGATGATTACGGCGGCGGGCAGGAAATAGTCCGGTCGTAGGATGTATAATCCGTAATGAATCATGGCGGGAATGATGCCACTGAGCATCCAGGTGCCGGCCAGAGCGCCGATCATCATCAGGATCAGTATGGCGGGCATGGCAGCTGAAAGCGTATGGAGAATCCCTTTGAGAATATCCTGCCAGGTGACTTTATTGTAGAGGGCGATGCAGGTTGCGACGCTGGAGGCGATCAGCAGCGAGATTTGGTTGGCACCCGAGAGGGTGTCATCGCCCAGGGTGATCACGTTAAGGCTGATCAGCCCGATCAACACCAAAATGGGAATGAGAGATTGCAAGATGGTTGGTCTTTTACGACTTTTGTTGTGCATGTTGATCGAGGTCTGAGTTGTGAATAAAAATTTCGGTACCGAGTATCAGGACGTAGGGTTGTGTTTCGATACGGGTGAAAGCTGCGTAGTGGTTTCCTCCTTGACGAATCCCCAGGGTTTTGGCAATGGCTTCTGCATCATGAGGAAAATCTTTTTTGAGTAGATTGCAGCGGGTGATTCCCTCCTGTTTGAACCGTGATTTCAGTGTTTTGGGTTTGTAGGGAGCGGCCCATTGAATGGGGAAGATACGCCCCAGAAACGCCTCCGGGATTTGGTCGGAGAAGAGGTACCCGGTAGGGGAACCGACCCGGCATCCGCAACGTTGGGCGTAGGACTCAATCAGGCGCGCTTTGTATAGGACCACATCGGGAATCAGCAGGTAGCGTGCCGTAAAATCGTTTGTTTGCTCTTGGTATACAACTTCATTGTTGTGTCGTTGTATCGAAGAAGTGTGTGCAGCTTGTGCTTGCTGCTGGTCTGAAGAACACTTTTGTTGAGCTGTCGACTGTGCAACCTTGGCTTGGGGATTGTCCAACCATTTTCCCTTTTTGCGGGAATAACAGAGCGATGGGTGCCCTGAGGCGGTCAATCGAATCACGCCCGTCTGCCCAGAGGCAGGGTATGAAGCGGCAGAAGTCTGTAATTTTTCCGATGATGTAGAGCTATTTCCCCCAATTAAATTATTGTCTGTGTTGGATGGGACCAAATGCTCAGAAATGGCAATATGGTGAATTGGCTTATTGTCTTTCGGACGGTGTATTTCCATTAAAACCTCTTTGCACTCGCCGTGAACTGAGATGATCTCTACTGAGCACTCCTCCCCGAAAAGACGGAACGCCTCGTCAATGTCGAAAAGTGGTGAGGCTTTGATTACGACAAGAGGTGACAACTGCAACAATGAGGGCAACAATCGTTTGACATCGGGCGAACAAGCCTCTAAGAGCCACACCTTTTTGCCCTGACAGTCTCTTCGGGCGGGGTCGATGTAGATCAGATCGATTGGGCCGATCGATTCCTGCCCAGAGATCAGGTCGGCTACGAATTGTTCGGCTGTAGCAGATTGAATCCGAATGTTGCGAGCATGGAGTCGTTCGAAGTTGATTCGGGCGATTTCACACAGTTCCGGGCTCTGTTCAACGGTTACGACCTGGTCGAAATGGTTACTGAAATGGAGAGTATCAACTCCTAAACCACAAGTTAGGTCGAGGCAGGTGTGGCCTGCATAGTGTTTGAGCGAGGCACTCTCTTCACTGCTGGCCTGTTCAAACGAGAGTGGCGGCAAGATACACTGTGCCGCATAGTAGGAGGGCAGCTTGGTGCGGGCCCGTTGCAGATATTTGATTTGGGTTGCCACCAATGGACCATTCTCACGCAAGGATAACGCCACTTTTGTCGGATCGTCGTTCAGATGTACGGCGATCTGTTCGCGGACATCGGGCCGTAGCAGCGTCTGGATATCGTTGCAGGAGATCATGGTGCAAATATCCGGGAATTTTTCTTAAAGAGCAATTTTTCGTTTCGCTCTTCTCTTAATTTGATTGCGATAGCTATCGTAGCGATTACCGCATAGAGTGCAATCACCACCCCTCCGGGCATATCGACATTGCGAATGGCGGTGACTGGCGTATGAGCAGCCCATCCGATGAGGCTATTTTGCCATGTGAGCGCATGATGAATAATAAAGCTGCAGATTGGGTTGAGAAACCCGAGTGGAAGGAGTAGCCAGACGAGCCCTGTACAAATCGTAATGAAAGAGGTGAGAATTACAATTGGATTGATCAGCAATGAAATCACAGGGATGTTGCCAAAGCTGTATGCAACTAAGGGTAGCGTACCGATCTGTGCGGCCACGCCGAGGAAAACACAACTTAGGATAGCATTGGGAATACGCCCCCATTTTTTGCGATAACGGAACAGTCGAGGATAGAAGAAGAGGATGGAGAGCACGGCGACAAACGAGAGTTGAAAACTGATGTCGGTCAGGTATCCGGGATGGACTGCCAACATGAGCGTAGCGACACCCAGGACGATGTTGTAGCTGTTTCCTTTTTGTGCGGTACTGAACGCCAGTTGCGCGCAAGACATCATCAGGGCTGCCCGGATGACCGGGGCCGACAATCCGGCCATAACAGCATATCCCCACATGAAGAGTATGACCAAGCTGTTTTTGATCAGATGTCCCCGACGGAAGAAGACGATCCAGCCGAACAGCAGGTTGGCAAAGAGCAGGACAAACCCCATGTGAAGTCCCGATACGGCCAAAATATGGGCGACACCGGTGACGGCATACTCTTGTCGCAGGGTGGGGTCGATGCCTCGACGTTCACCGGCTACCAGTGTGGCGAGTAGATTGCGGTCGGTTTCATCCAGGTTGAGCCGTAGGAGTCGGGAGACAGCTGCCTGTTGGACTTGTGCCGCTTGTACAGAGAGGGGAACGGTTTGTGGCGTCATACGGGTGATTAGCGCACCTCGGGTGAGATAACTGCGGGAGAAGAGTCCCCGACTGTGCATCAACCGTCCGTAACCGCTGTCGGTGGTGTCGATGGGGTTGAGGTAACCTCTGAAAGTGATCTGTTCGCCGATTTGAACCCGATAGCTGGTGTCGATATAGAGCTGAATCTCTTCGGAAACGGGTACCCATTCCGTAGCGGGATACGGGTTAGATCTTGCTATGGTTTGCCGATTTTCGGGACTAAGGGGACTTGTGGAGCCGGGATTTGCATAGCTCATGTTGAAATCGTAGGCCCTGTCTGGAGCACAACCGGTTCGTGAAGAGAAAGTTGGTGTGGAGTCAACGTTGCGGGTAGAGGGAGTCCGGAATGTTACGTCCGATTTTCGCGGGTAGGGGCGGTAGTAGCCGACATGCGCCGTCGTACGTTGCCAGCGGCCTTGGGTGTAGGGCGTTGCGTCGATTTGGGCAACCATCAGTAGCCGTTCACCTTGCGGTATTTCGGGTTGGGCTGTGCCGATACGGCTGATCAGCAGACCGGTCAGAAATATAGAGGCAGAAACGTACCACCATCCGGCGATACTTTTACGCAGAAACCAGGCGGCAACGTAGACGATGATCGCAATTGATGCCAGTAACCAAGTTGATACGGCGACCCACGGAGCCAACAAAATCCCGATCGTCAGCGGGACGATCATCCTGAGGAAGGGCGATAGTGCTATTTGGTCCGAAAGGTGCATGGCCAGGCTCTGTTAGGCACCCCATGAGGCGCGGTCGAGGCTGCGGTACCGGATCGCTTCGGCGATGTGTGGAGGATGGATGTCGGGACTTGCCTCTAGGTCGGCGATGGTCCGGGCCACTTTGATGATTCGATCGTAGGCTCGGGCCGAAAGATTCAGACGCTCCATGGCGGTTTCGAGCAGTTTGACCGACTCTCGATCCAACGGACACCACTCACGCAGTTGGCGACTGCTCATCATCGAGTTGGTATGAATGTTGGTGCCGGCAAACCGTTTTTGTTGAATCTCTCGGGCCGCAATCACCCGTTCCCGGATGGTGCTGCTCGATTCTTCCGGACGGGTTTGTGTCAGGTCCGAAAAGGGAACGGGAGTTACCTCCACCTGCAGGTCAATGCGGTCGAGCATCGGCCCGGAGATGTGATTCAGGTATTTGGCCACACTACCCGGAGAGCAGACACAATGTTTGGTCGGATGGTTGTAGTAGCCACACGGGCAGGGATTCATCGAGGCGATCAGCATAAAGTTTGCCGGATATTCGACTGTATATTTAGCACGGGAAATGACGATCCGTTTTTCCTCCATGGGTTGCCGCAGCGATTCGAGTACGGTACGGCTGAATTCAGGCAGCTCGTCCAGAAACAGAATTCCGTTGTGAGCCAGCGAGATTTCGCCGGGTTGTGGAGTGGTACCTCCTCCCACCAAGGCCACCTGTGAGGTGAGGTGGTGCGGCGCGCGAAACGGACGTGTGGTAATCAGCCCCTCTTGACGACCCAACTTTCCGGCTACGGAGTGGATTTTAGTTGTTTCGAGGGCCTCTTGCAGGGTGGTAGGTGGCATGATTGAGGGCATCCGACGGGCCAGCATGGTTTTGCCGGATCCCGGAGGACCTACCATCAGCACGTTGTGACCTCCGGCAGCGGCCACCTCGAGGGCCCGTTTGACTTGCGCCTGACCTCGCACGTCGCTGAAATCGTAGTCGAAAGCGTATTGAGCGGCGGCAAAGGTTCGTTCGATATCGATTTTCAGCGGTGATAATTGGGTGCCTCCCTGCAAAAAGTCGATCACTTCATTCAGGGTCTTGACGCCATATACATCCAGTCCCTGCACGACGGCCGCCTCGTGAGCGTTGGCTTCGGGTAGAATAATGCCTGCAAATCCCTCTTTTTGAGCTTGGATAGCAATCGGAAGGGCTCCTTTGATTGGGAGGATGGCCCCATTGAGGGAGAGCTCCCCGAGCAACATGTAACGGGATAAATTGGGGGAGATGATTTGACCCGATGCGGCCAAAATAGCGATAGCGATGGGAAGATCGTAGGCAGAACCCTCTTTGCGCAGGTCGGCAGGTGAGAGGTTGACGGTCACTTTTCTGCCGCTCATGCGGTATTCGCAGTTGTCGAAAGCTGAGCGGATCCGTTCCTGACTTTCGCGCACGGCGTTGTCGGGCAGGCCAACGAGATACATGCCTACTCCGGCTGTGATGTTGACTTCAACGGCTACGGTGGTAGCCTCGATGCCGGATATGGCGCTGCAATAACTTTTGACAAACATGCGGGTTAGTGTTATGTGGTGTTACGGAATGGTCTCAAGCTATCCATGCCGTTTCGGGTAAATATCTTGTACGTCCTGTCTGTTGGTTAAGCAGACCGTTTTGTCTGAGGACTGTACGTTACACGTCGTCCGATCCAGAGGCGTAGAGCTGTTTATTGTGCAGCCAGACATGCTGCGGGGCATGCACAAGCTATTTGCATAAAAGCCTCCGGACGGGTGCGTTTCCACTAAGATACTACAAAAAATGGAGAATGTGTGAAAGTGTCGGATTAGTTGCAGCAATAGAGGTAAAATATTTTGTCCTCGAAGATTTTATTTGCCTTATTTAAGTCTCCGCAGAGGAAGAGGATGGTTTTATTCCTCATGAATCGCTGGCCCATTGTAAGGAGCAGATACTGATCGAAATGTGATTTTGTATGGGCGTGCAGTATGCATACGCACAGCAAACAGAACGGATGTTAGGTGCTGCACGTATTTAGCAGAATGGGGCAAACGACAGGGGCTGCCCCAATAGACAGGAATACGGATTTAGAACGGAGATCCTTCGTCGTTGCCGTTGTTGCCAAAGCCGTTTTGGCCGGAGCCGAATGTGCCGCCCAGCGAGGAGGGAATATCCTGGAAGGAGCCGCCGAAATTTCCGCCGAACGAACCCGAAGGCACACCCAAAGCGCCATAGCCACCCGGATCATTGAAATTTTGTGTGGAACCGAGCGAGGAGGTGAATTCGGTATTCATGCTGCTGTCGATGCCTGTATAACCTGGATCTTCATCAAAATCCATGAAACGGGCCTGCTCCTTGCGGAAACGCAATTTAATCGTATCAACGGCTCCGTTACGGTGCTTGGCGACAATGATTTCGGCCATGCCTTCCGTTGGTGTACCATCTTCGTCAACGGTAAGTCCGTAATATTCGGGACGGTGGATAAAGGCAACCAGGTCGGCATCCTGCTCGATGGCTCCTGATTCACGCAGGTCGGAGAGTTGAGGCCGTTTGTTGCCGCCTCGCGATTCAACCGAACGGTTCAACTGCGACAGGGCGATGATCGGAACGTTCAGCTCTTTGGCAATGGCCTTCAGCGAACGGGAGATCATGGCCACCTCTTGTTCTCGGTTGCTGTTGCGGTTATCGGTGTTGGCGGTCATCAACTGCAGGTAGTCGATGATGATCAGTTGAATATCGTATTGGGTTTTGAGTCGGCGGACCTTGGAGCGGAATTCGAAGACCGAAAGCGCTGGCGTGTCGTCGATAAACAGCGGAGCAGTGGACAGGGGTTTGATGGCTGTTTCCATGTGTTTCCATTGCTCGGGAGTGAGGTCGCCGTTGCGGACGCTGCGTGAGTCGAGTTCAGATTCGGCCACGATCAGACGCATCATCAGCTGTTCGGCGCTCATTTCGAGTGAGAAGAAGGCCACCCCTTTTTGAAAATCGACCGCTACATTGCGGGCCAGCGTCAGGACGAACGCTGTTTTACCCATGGAGGGTCGGGCTGCAATAATGATCAGATCGGAGGGCTGCCATCCCAAAGTCAGACGGTCGAGGTGGGTGAAGCCGGAGGGTACACCACTGAATCCCCCTTCCCGTTTGGAGGCCTCTTCGATCATCTGCAGCGTTTTGGTCAAGATGTCGCGAGACTTTTGCACGTCACGTTTGACGTGGCCTTCGGCCACTTTGAAGATCTCTCCTTCGGCAAAGTCGATCAGGTCGGTCACATCCGATGCTTCGTCGTACGAACGCTTTTGAATCTCGGTGGTTGCCCGGATCAATTCGCGCTGCACATATTTTTGGGCGATAATTTTGGCGTGAAACTCGACGTGAGCGGCCGATCCCACCTTTTGGGTCAGTTGGGCCAAATAGGAGGCGCCTCCAACCAGAGTCAGCTTTTTGATCTGTTTCAGCTTCTCGGTGACGGTGTAGAGGTCGATCGGTTTCAGCTCCATCGACAGGTCGAGAATAGCCTTGTAGATAATCTGATGAGCCTCTTTGTAAAATGCTTCGGGCGTGAGCAGTCCCTGAACCTCGATGACGGCATCTTTCTCGAGCATCAGCGCACCGAGCACGGCCTCTTCGAGCTCGACGGCCTGAGGGGGAACGAAACTGATCGGATCAGCCATTAAATCGGCTGCTGCTTGAGCATTTTTTTCTTTGGGAGAGTATTGTTTGGCCATAGTTGTCTTGTGAAATCGGACTGTAAAAATAGTAAATTCGTCGGAAAGTCTCCGGAGAAAACGCGTTACGGGATCAATGTTTTTTCCACCCGAAGAAATAGCTTTTTTGACGTCGTTTCTCTTCTTGGCTGCGGGCTACATACACTTTTGCACCCGTGTAAGGGTTAAAGCCGGTATAAAACATCACTGAAGAGAGGGTTAGCGGGGTTGGCGTCAGATCCTGCACCTGTTCAAGCCGGAAATGGAGGCGACGGGTCTCGACGGCCAAATGACGCATATCGGCTTCAGTGCAGCCTGGATGGCTGGAGATGAAGTAGGGAATCAGCTGGTAATTCAACCCCTCTTGCTGGCAGATGCGGTTGAACCGTTCGTTCAAGGAGCGAAACAGCTCGAACGAGGGTTTGCGCATCAATTTGAGTACATGCTCTTCGGTGTGTTCGGGAGCCACTTTGAGCCGTCCAGAGACATGGTTGCGGATCACCTCCCGCAGGTAGGCATCACCGTCTTGTTCAAACAGATCGTAACGAATACCACTGCCGATAAATGCCTTTTTGATCCCTTTGATCGCGGTCACTTTGCGGTACAGATCGATCAGCGGACGATGGTTGTTATCGAGGTTGCGGCAGGGTGCCGGAAAAATACACGACGGCCTAATACATTTGGCACAGAGTGCTTTGTTGCGTCCTCCCATCCGGTACATGTTGGCCGATGGCCCCCCTAAATCCGACAGGTAGCCTTTGAAACCGGGCATAGCGGTGATTTGACGCACCTCCTTAAGGATGGAGGCTTCGCTACGGCTCGATATGAATTTGCCCTGATGGGCCGAAATGGTACAGAAACTGCACCCCCCGAAACATCCTCGATGTAGATTGACCGAAAATTTGATCATTTCATAGGCCGGGATATCGCCTTTGCCGTTGTATCGAGGGTGGGGCAGACGGGTGTAGGGGAGGTCGAAGCTGTGATCCAGCTCCTCTTCAGAGAGCGATGGATAGGGTGGGTTTACCACCACATATTGATCTCCGACAGGTTCAACTAATGTTGCGGCCTGCATCCGGTTCGATTCGGTCTCGATGTGGACAAAGTTCTCGCCGAAGGCCTTTTTGCTCTGTTGGCACTGTTCGAAACTGTGTAGCATGATGGTGTTTTCGGGCAGTGAGCCGATTTTATTTGCGGGGACGAGGTAGGCGACCTGCGGCAATTTGCGAAGCAGGTTCAGGTTGTATCCGCCACGCATGGTACGGGCAATTTCGGGCAGCACTTTATCCCCCATACCGTAAGCCAGCAGATCGGCTCCACTATCGACCAGAATGGAGGGTTTTAGGGTGTCGCTCCAGTAGTCGTAGTGGGTCAGGCGACGCAGCGAGGCCTCAATGCCGCCGATAATGACCGGAGTGTCGGGGTAGAGCTGTTTGAGAATGCGGGTGTAAACGGTCACTGCATAATCGGGCCGAAATCCAGCTTTACCGCCGGGCGTATAGGCATCATCGCTGCGCAGACGCTTGTTGGCGGTGTAGTGGTTGACCATTGAGTCCATGGCTCCGCCGGTTACCCCGAAGAAGAGTTTCGGACGGCCCAGCTTGCGAAAATCGCGCAGATCGTCTTTCCAGTTGGGTTGTGGAACGATGGCCACACGCAATCCTTCTGCCTCTAACAGACGGCCGATGACGGCTGCACCAAATGATGGGTGGTCGATATAGGCATCACCCGAAAAGAGGATTACATCGAGTTCGCTCCAATCGCGGGCACGTACCTCTTTGATCGAGGTGGGCAGCCAGTCGGTCAGCTTATGGATTGGAGCAGCGGGATGGTGCTGTTTGGTGTGGTCTGTTTGGTGCGGATTCACGGGAAGAAATTTGTTGTAAATGTAGCGAGATTACCTGTGATTGACAAATCGACAATGAGGATTTTTGAACGGGAAAAATTGGGGGGTAATCATATTTTTAGTAAATGTTAAAGTAGATGATCTATTTAATGTTACGTAAATTGTACTAAAGTAAAAATATAGGTTGTTATATCGGGATGATCTAGTGAAATTTGTTTTGTGTTGACCTGCCAAGTGGAATTGATGGTGGTGGATCTTTGGTGCATGATTCAATTTGATAACGGATTGAAGTTTAGGATCGTTAAGTGGCGTAGTAAGCCATTTTGACGGAAAAAACACTCAAGATGTGCATTCAACGATTGTGTCTGGATTTCCGATGGTTGAAAATTGTTTGAAATTTTGGAGATATGAAAAATTGCGGTACATTTGTCACTGTAATTGGTTTCGAAAGAGCGGCTAACCGCTTGTGAATGAAAAGGGAATCGAGTGAAAGTCTCGAACAGTCCCGCTGCTGTGAGCTCGATTGCATTTTCCCGAAAATCTGTTGCCACTGACACGTTCCGGTTGTGTTGGGAAGGCTTCGGGAAGGAGAGTAAGTCAGAAGACCTGCCAGTTACGAATAACCGAATGCGAGGACAGAATGGTTATGGTGTTTGGCCCGTTTATTTGGGGTCGGACATCTTTCCCACCGTCATGGATGAATAAGGAGGCTTGCGGTATCTGTCGGCGCATTTTACCTGGATTTTACGAATAAACCTTATTCATATTATGAAAAACAAATCGACATTTTCGTTGGCAAAATTTGCTATGCCTTTGTTGGTAATTGCCTTTGCATGTGCTTCATGTGGCGGTGATAGTAAAGATACTCCTGGACCTGATGGCGGAGAAGGTACCGGTGAGGGGACAGGTGAAGGTGAAGAGGGTCCGTCCACCCCAAGTTTAAATTTCAAGGGGAGTGCATATATTACCAAAGTGGTAGATTTTATGCCGGCCCCAGGGCAGTTTGTCAACACGATGCCGGCTTGGACCGAAGAGGATACGCAGGAGTCGATGAATCAAAAGGTACTCAATGCCATTGGTAATAATAAACGGGGCATGATTTCGCTGGGTGGTTATGGCGGTTATGTGATAGTGGGTTTTGACCACACGATCGAGAATAAAGCGGGTTTGCGTGATTTTCGTGTGTTAGGCAATGCCTTTAAGAATAGTTCGGAGCCGGGCGTAATTATGGTTGCTTATGATAAGAACTTGAATGGCCAGCCCGATGAAGATGAGTGGTACGAAATTGCAGGTAGTGCTCATCAGGAGTCAACTCCCGAGAGTTGGTATGAGGCGGCACGAGAGGCCGGTAACGATGTTGTGTTGCATCGCGATTATGAGATTACCTATTTCCGTCCGGAGAAGGAGCCAACCACCACAGAGGAGAAGGAGCAGTATATTCGTTGGGAGGATAATTTGGGAGGTTCGGGTTATTTGCCGAAGAACACATTTCATGTACAGCCCTATTTCCCGCAGTGGGCAGAAGGAGATCGTTTAACGCTGAAAGGTACCTGCTTGCCGCAGAATGCAATTGTAAATGGAACGATTTTCGAGTTACAGGCGTTCACGTATGGGTATGCCGACAATGTGGGGAATGCAGATAAAGAGACGTCGATTGATATCGATTGGGCTGTTGATGCAGCAGGAGAGAAGGTCTCCTTGCCCGGTGTTGATTTTATCAAAATTTATACGGGTGTAAACCAAGTCAACGGTTGGATTGGAGAGTGTTCGACAGAGGTAATTGGCGTTGAGGACCTCCATATGTTGGAAGAGGAGATTCCTACCCGATAAATTGGCTTCGGGAGTATAACTGGATGGCGTCTGATCAATCTCCTATGCGTTGGAGTAAGCTTCATCCGAATCCTGGCCAAAAGCTGGACAACATACAAGCTCCACTCTGTTAAATGTAGTAAAAGTTTAAATGGAGTGTATATATATCAATGATTTAAACAGATAAGGCAGACTCGATATTGAGTCTGCCTTATCTGTTCTTTACAAGCGTGGAGGTTGATATCCTTGAATTTACATTTGTGTATAGGTGAAATAAGTGGAGTGGTACCGATCAAAACGTTTACTCGATTGGCTGACGGATTTTAATGTTTCGTTGGGAATATTCATGTGTATTTCCCCTCACAAATCGTTTTCGTGGCTAAAGCCCTATTGTCGAGCAACGATGATTCGGAACAAGTGCTGTGTCAAGATTTGCTATCGAGTGCCAGCAGAGGCATCAGCATGATTTGTGTCGGTTGATCTTTTATTTGTGGGCTGGGACTAAACAGGTGGTTGGATGTGAGCTTTGTGCATGGGTTATGCTTGACCTGGGCCTGTCAGCTTCAGAATCACTCTCTATTGGTGCCTTGCTGTGTTTCCTCTTGAGTCGGGGGAGGCAGGAGGTAGTTTCCTTTCCTCCCGGTTCCAGCTTGGCGTTCCCCAGCGGTGTGCTGCATGCATCTGTTTATAGGGGAGTAGGGCAGTTCCCCAATAACACACCTCGGTTTGGAATACTTTTGGGAAAAAGAGTGTCGGAATAGGCTTAAAGCATTAATTAAAGAAAGAGATAGAGAATAACTGTTATTTAGGAAGTAACAGCGAACTATCCCCGTAGCTTAAGAAGCGAAAATCGTGACTCAGAGCGTAATCGTACACTTTGCGCCAATCCTCACCAATCAGGGCTGAAACCAGCAACAACAGGGTGCTTTGCGGTTGGTGGAAATTGGTGATGATTCCGCGGATGATGCGGTAGCGGTAACCGGGCATAATCATGATTTGGGTCGCTGTCTTCAGCCGATCCATCTCCTGATGCTCCAGATAGTCTGCCAAGGTGTTCAATAACGGCCGTGTCTCTTGTTCATCTGGAATGTCGTAAATTTCCCACTGCCCGATCGGACGTTCTGCGTCGGGTGTTCCGGTTTGTTGAATCCGCCAACCCAGCGCACAGAGTGACTCGAGGGTGCGTACGCTGGTGGTCCCTACGGCGATGACGTTGTCGAGATGAGCGATCAGATTGCGTATGGTGGAGAGCTTGATCTCGAAATGTTCCGTGTGCATTTTGTGCAGCACCACCTCGTTTGTCTTGACTGGCAGGAATGTGCCAGCCCCCACATGAAGGGTTACTTCATCCGTAAGGTGACCTGCCCGACGCAGGGAGTCGATGACCTCGGGCGTGAAATGGAGTCCAGCTGTTGGGGCTGCAACCGATCCTTCGAACTTTGAATAGACGGTCTGATACCGACTGTTGTCCACCTCTTCGCTCTCGCGGCAGAGATAGGGAGGAATCGGAATACGTCCCAAAGTCTCGAGCAGCTGTCCGAAACTTTGATCGCCATCCCAACTGAATTCGATGATCTGCTCCCGTTCGCCTTGCTCGGCTTTGCGTGCTGTTAATCTTCTCGGTTGACCATCCACCTCAAAGTTGATGTGCAGATCGTCCTCTTTCCACTTTTTCAGGTTGCCGACGATGCAGCTCCATTTACAGGATCCTTTGATGGCAAAAGCACGTTCATAGTCCGCAGGCTCGTATGGTTCGAGACAGAAAATTTCGATACGGGCACCGGTTGGCTTGTGGAAGATGAGCCGGGCACGAATCACTTTTGTGTTGTTGAAGACCAGCATGGATCCTTGGGGCAGAAACTCTCCGATGTGATAAAACTGGCTTTCGGAAATATTGCCTTTGTTGTAGATCAGCAATTTGGACATCTCCCGTTTTTCGAGCGGGAATTTGGCAATACGCTCTTCGGGAAGTGGGTAATTGTAGTCGGAAATGAGCAGATCGTTCTTTTTCACGGTCACAAAAGTATAAATTGAGCCTTGAAGGGGGACTTTAGGCAGCAGAAGCTGCGGCAAGCGCAAAAGTAACAATAAAATGGTTAAGGCGTATGGATCTCTGCTGATTGTTGTGTACCTTTGCCCCGCACAGCAGGGTGGCTCTGCCGCTGCCTCCGTTGGATCGGAGGGGGAGGAAAGTCCGGGCAACACAGAGCGCCGTCCTTCCTAACGGGAAGATTTCCGTAAGGGAATAGTAGTGTAACAGAGAATAACCGCCGGGATTGTTTGCGATTCCGGTAAGGGTGAAAAGGCGGGGTAAGAGCCCACCGCGGGTGTGGTGACACACTTTGGCCGTACGCCTGACGGGTTGCAAGACCATGTATACCGACGCAGTAGGATTGCTCGTCCGATGTCGGGGGGTAGGTTGCTGATGAGTCGTACGGGTGACCGTCGGCCTAGATAAATGGCAGAGGCCTTCTTGAAGGTACAGAACCCGGCTTATACATCCTGCTGTGTTTTTATAGAATCTTTTATTGACCGGAAAGTTCTTCCAGGTTGTTTCAGATATTTTTATTGTGATTGAGGACAGGCGCTTCTCTTTTGAAATTTCGGGGGAAGTGGCGCTGTGTTTTCCATGTCGTGTGGATGAGATGCCTTGTGCAAAGGTGTTTTTGTACCTGCATTTCCTGCTGTTGCCTGATGTTTTCATGGGCCTTTCCCTGCGGGGCCTCCAAATGTGGGCAGGACTGGTTAAGTGGACGCAGTATAAAGTTATACTCCCCATTTGCCAGATCCTATATGAATTTGTTGATCTTCAGATTGAACAAAGGGAATGCGTGAGTGCCGTCTGTTTGTTATATAATTTGTTATATAAAACGCATGGTGTTGATAGGGCAATGTAACCGGTAACCCTTTGGATGAGTGGCGGGGAAACAGCGGATTATCGGATGGTCTGTTTGGTGGCAATGATCAGAATCGGGTGGTAAGTGATGGTCACCTCTCCGGTTGGGGTGGAGTAGTGGGTGCGGTAATCGGTTTCGAATTGTGTTAGACGGCGTGGGGTCCAACGACTTTTGTGGATGGCGTTGACCCCCGTTGCTTTGATGTGACGCAGTACGGCGGTTGGCGAATCAAAGGTTAATTGACGGGTGTACTCTTTGCACTCCAGAACGGACAGGCCCGCCTGTTGAAACAGTTTGGAGAGTTCGTCAGCCGTATAGTAATCCAGACCGTCCCCGGTAGTAGTCCGAATTTCAATAAAATTGTCCGGGCCGAAGGTGCTCAAGGCGATCACCCCTTTGTCTGAAAGCAGTTCGGGAAGAGCGTGAATGAATGTGGGCAGGTTATCGAACCATTGTACGGTCGAAGCGGTGGCGATCAGATCGTACGGCTTGTCGGAGAATTGGGTCAGAATTTCAGCATCTCCCCACTGGAAACGAATTGTATGATTGCGGGTGTAGGCTTCCAAAAAATTGGCCGAACCCTCCACCAGATCGTTCAGAGTCCATGAAGTATGTGGACAGAGTTCAAGAAGTCGGCGGGTCAGAAAGCCGGTACCCGTTCCGATCTCCAAACCCCGTGCAATGTGCTCCGGCTGAATGTGGGCCGAGATCATGCGGGCCAACTCGTCACAGATTTGTTGCTGAACAACTGCCAGCGAATTGTAACTGTGCAGGTTGGCTGCAAAACGATTCCTTAGCAGATCTTTGTCACTCATGGCGTGCTTTCGGTAGCGTGTCGGCGGACAATTTGGACAATACGATTTCGGGGTCGGCAAAGGGGTAGTGCGGCATTTCGGGAACAAGCTGTACTTCAGTAGCCGGTGATTCGTCGTCCCAATACGCCTTCACATTGGCTGGGGGGAAGATGACATCCTCCCCGCCGATGATGGCATGACTCCAGCGAATGGTGGGGCTATAGGCCTTGGTCGAAGCGTCGTACAACTTTTGCAATTCGTCATACTTCTCTGCGAAGGGACGACTCTCGAGCCAGTCGACAAGTCGATTGTAACTATTACCGAAAGTGCGACGATTAAAGGTGTCACAACCGACCCGTTCCATCCCTTTCAATGTGACGGTGAAGGCTTTGGTAGGGATACCGTAACGGTTGTTGATGGGAAGCGGGGTGCCGTTAAGGGCGACGGTTCGGTAAAACGTGATTCCCTTGAAGATCAGTTCAGACACCCACACACCGAATGACCAAGCAAACAGATAGATTCGTCTGTAACGGGCTACACTCTCTGGAGAAACCGGACTGATTGTTCGGTAGTCATATGTGCAGAGCAGATCATACCCTTCTGGACGGATATGATCGACCAGATGGTAGTCGGAGCCCCATCCCAAAGCGTAAATAATTAGGTCGCGATTCTCTTCGCGGGTTATCCAATGCTGTTCCATACCTCTTTGAATCTTACAATAGCATCATCGGGCAGGGCTGCATGCAATGAGACGCGTACACGCGCCTTGCCTTGCGGTACGGTCGGGGTTCGGATCGGCATGACCCAGAAGCCTGCCTCCCGGAAACGTTCACTCATCTCGATGGCTCGTCGGTTCTCTCCGGCCATGATCGGAATGATGTGGGTCGAGGAGGTGTTGCCGGTCAACAGTCGGGACAAATCCCGAAGGTGTTGACGCCAATCTTCCATTTGGGGCAGGCGGCTGATCACATATTCGGACCATCGTAATGAGATGGGGGGTAGTGCGGTGGAGAAGATCAAGGTGCGCATGCGATTGACCAGAAAGTCCCGGGTCAGTGAATCAGTCACCACAAATGCCCCCTGCGAAGCAATTGCCTTTCCCAAGGTGGCGATCATGATGTCGCAATCGATACCCTCTTCAGCTGCCAGGCCCCGTCCGTCTGGTCCGCATACCCCGAAAGCGTGTGCCTCATCCAGGTAGAGTTTCACATCGTATTGCTCTTTGAGTTGTTGCAGCTGACGGAGCGGCGCCCGATCTCCATCCATACTGAAGATGGATTCGGTAACCACCCAAACCTGACGGTAGTTGGCCCGATGCCGTTTCAACAACCGTTCGAGATGATCCATGTCGTTGTGGTTGAACCGCTGCCATTCGGCCTGACAGAGCCGCAACCCGTCGATCAGACTGGCGTGGATCAGTTTGTCGGCCAGGATCAAATCGCCCTTTTCGGTGATGGCGGGCAAGATGCCTGAGTTGACCATATAGCCACACCCTAAAACCAAGGCGGCTTTTTCTCCGTATAGGTTGGAAAGGGTCTGTTCCAGGCGGGTGTAATCGGGACTATTGCCGGTAATCAAACGTGAAGAGGGGTTGCTGAGCAGAAACTCATCACTGTTGCAAACTTCGCGCATGAAATCGCGGTGCAGGCTCCGGCACGAAATGCCGAGATAGTCGTTTGACGAGAGGTTGAGGTAACGCTTGCCGTCATGTTCGAGGTAGAGACCCTGGGGGGTGACATCGGGCAGGGTACGGAGGTTGTTTTCGGCCTCCAGTCGAGATAGAATTTCCTGCATCATACGAATAACTCCTCCTCTTCCGCTTTGTCAATATTGAGCAGTTGGGTAACCGCTTTGCGACCTTCCGCTCCCAAGTCGATCGAATAGTTGTTGACAAACAGCTCGATATGGCTGCGGGTTACCTCTTCATCCAACTCCTGCGCATACTGGTGGACAAAATCGGCCGAAGCTGCCGGGTGAGCCATGGCATACGCAACGCTGCGGCGCAATACCCGATCTACCTTTTGTTGTGTAGCCGAGTCCAATTTCCGTGAAACGACAATGGCACCGAGCGGCAGCGGCAACTGAGTCAGTTTTTCCCACTCGATACCCAGGTCGGCAATCAGTTGCAAACCGATTTTGCGATAGACGAATCGTCCTTCGTGAATCAATACGCCGGCGTCACATTCGCCGCTCATCACTGCATCAGCAATCTGCGAAAAGAGATAGGGCCTTTTGTTTTGGGCTGTGGGATAGATGCGGCTCATCAGCAGGTTGGCTGTGGTATGCACGCCAGGGATGGCGATCTGTGCGTCGTATAGCTCATCGGGGTAGATTTTGTGTCGGCTGACCAGCAGCGGGCCATTGCCTCGTCCCAAGGCACTGCCACTGTTGAGAACTTTATAGTGGTCGCAGATTTGCGGCACAACGGCGTAGCTCAATTTTGAGATGTCGGGGCCATCCTCCAGTACAGCCTGGTTGAGCTGCTCGATGTCGGCTAAATTCAGATCGAAGGTCAACCCTTCGGTGTCGATGCGACCGTGGAGTAGGGCATCGAACATGAAGGTGTCGTTCGGACAGGTGGATATGTTAAGCTTCAAGTTCATGAATCAAGCGATTTAAGTCACGTGCCAAAGTTTGGGTAGCTGCATGCAGATCCCATTGTGCAAAAGGTTCTCCGACCAGATTCGAAATCGTACGGAGCTCCAAAAACGGAGTATCGGTTTGCAGACAGACATGAAAGAAGGCGATCCCCTCCATGTTCTCTATATCTGCTCCTTCTGCATCGACATAAGGTGAGGCGGCTGCGTTAACCGTATTACTGACCACCTGCTGAAAACGAACTGAGTCAGGAATAGAGGGGCAATCAGCCCGTTCGCCGAATTTTGCCTGAAAGGTCTGCTCTTGAAAGGTGCCGATGTCTGCACTACGTTCGGTTTTGACCAATACACTTTCCCCAACCGGAATCCTCCTGCCGGGGTACACTCCGGCCAAACCAGCCAAAATGACTCGTTGAGGATGGTAGCGACGAATCAACCGGTAGGTGTTATAGGCGCAGCGGTAGCTGCCCACACCGACCGTTTCAACGGTTACCCCGGCGGGTTGTGAGGCAATGAATGGTTTGGCCTCTAGCTCGGTCGGAATCAAGACCAATGTGCGCGTGCCAAAATGCCGTTTGGTTTTCATGCTCAGGACATGGATCGACACTCCGAAGGCAATGACCAACAGCAAAATTTTCACCCACCACGCTTCGGTAAAGATGATCATGCTGAAGAGAAGGGTGCTCCACAGACAGATCAAGGTTGAGGCCTTGACAAATCGTGGGATGCCGCATCCTCGTTCGTAATCTTTGAGGTATTGGCCGAAGAGACGGTTTGTGAGCAGCCAGGTTTGCATTCGGGAGGAGCTTCGTGCAAAACACCACAAGGCCAACAGCAGGAACGGAGTGGTGGGGAGCAGTGGCAGGAATATCCCGACAAATCCCAAGGCCACAGAGAGGTATCCGGCTATTTTGAGTAAGGTGTTTTTCATAGGGCTCTGCATCGGAGGCGCAAGATACGAAAAAACAAAAAAATGTCTATCTTTGTCCATTCAAAAACAGTTGCATACCTTATGGCGGACAATTCGATTCTTACGCGCCTTGATGGCCTGAAAATCAAATATGAAGAGATTGGTCAGCAGATGACTGACCCCGAAGTGATTGCCGATGTCAAGAAATTCGTCGCGCTGAACAAAGAGTACAAAGAGCTTCAGCCGATTGTTGAGACGAGCGATAAATATCGTACGGCGTTGAACAACCTCGAGGAGGCCAAAGAGATTTTGGCTCATGAGAAGGATGAGGAGTTGCGTGAGATGGCCCGCATGGAGGTTGCCGAACTGGAGCCAGCTTTGGCTCAGATGGAGGAGCAGATCAAGCTGCTGTTGATTCCGGCTGACCCGCAGGATAGCAAAAATGCGATTGTCGAGATTCGTGGAGGTACGGGTGGTGACGAGGCGGCTATCTTTGCCGGCGACCTTTTCCGGATGTACACCAAATTTATCGAGAAGAAGGGCTGGAAATACGAGATCAACAGTGCCAGCGAAGGCAGTGCGGGTGGTTTCAAGGAGATTGTAATGAAAGTGACAGGCGATCATGTGTATGGCGTATTGAAATATGAGTCGGGTGTGCACCGTGTGCAACGTGTGCCACAGACTGAGACTCAGGGACGTGTGCACACCTCGGCTGCTTCGGTTGCTGTATTGCCGGAGGCAGAGGAGTTTGATCTCGAGATCAATATGAACGATATCCGCAAAGACATTTTCTGTGCATCGGGTCCGGGTGGCCAGTCGGTCAACACGACTTATTCGGCAATTCGTCTGACCCACATCCCGACCGGTATTGTCGTTCAGTGTCAGGATCAGAAATCACAGCTTAAAAACTTCGATAAGGCATTCGAAGAGTTGCGTACTCGTATTTACAACCTGGAGTATCAGAAATATCTGGATGAGATTGCCTCGAAACGTAAAACCATGGTTTCGACCGGTGACCGCAGTGCGAAAATCCGCACCTACAACTATCCTCAGGGACGTGTAACCGATCACCGCATCAACCTGACGCTGTATAATTTGGCGGCGGTTATGGATGGTGACTTGCAGGAGATTATCGACAAGTTGCAGGTGGCCGAGAATGCCGAGCGTCTCCGTGCCAGCGAAGAGAATTAATCGATTGCGCGAGGTCCATTGTTCGTATGTACGCAAGGTGCCCAGTTGAGTGGAGCTTCTTTTCGGGGGAAACATGTGTTGATCGCGAATGGCCCCCTGTCTATCTGCTGCAAGAGTCGTATGACGTTACGGGTGGATGCATGCCAAAATTGAGCAACCACAATACGCGCAAGCCGTTCGCCTCTTTTGTTAATTCAGGTGCTTTTAACTTTTCTTTGATTTGAGTAAAGGTGTACTAATGAAATAATAAATCTTATCGTTATGAATGCTGATCAGCTTTTTGAACAGATTAAGGCTAAACGCAGTTTCCTTTGCGTAGGACTCGATAGTGACATGAACAAGATACCGCGCCACTTGCTGGCCGAAGAGGATCCTCTCTTCGCCTTCAACAAAGCAATTGTCGATGCAACTGCTCAGTACGCCGTCTGCTATAAACCCAATCTGGCCTTCTATGAAGATTGTGGCGAAAAAGGAATGATTAGTTTGCGCCGCACATTGGAGTATATCCGTGAGAAATATCCCGATCTGTTTGTAATCGCAGATGCCAAACGTGGCGATATCGGTAATACTTCGAAAATGTATGCACGCGTATTCTTTTCAGAATATCAGTTCGATGCAGTAACCTTGTCACCCTACATGGGACGGGATACCGTCGATCCTTTCCTGCAATTCGATGGAAAATGGGCTGTTATTGTAGCTCTTTCGTCCAACCCGAGTGCAGCTGATTTTGAGATGTTGCCTTTGGAGGATGGCGGTTACTTGTATGAGAAGGTGATTGATGCTTCGAAGGAGTGGGGAACGACCGATAATTTGATGTATGTGGTCGGTGCCACCAAAGCCAAAATGTTGAAAGGTATCCGTGAGTTGATTCCGGACCATTTCCTTTTGGTGCCGGGGGTCGGAGCGCAGGGCGGAAGCCTCGAAGAGGTGGCCAAATATGGCATGAACCGCCGTTGTGGTCTGTTGGTCAACTCGTCGCGTGGCATTATTTATGCCGATAACGGTGAGCGTTTTGCAGAGGCTGCCGGTGAGAAGGCTGCTGAGTTGGCGGCCCAGATGGCACAGCTGATGGATCAATACCTCTAATCCCGTTCCACGCTGCTGGGATCAGGCTTATTCCTTATGGTTGAAGGCTCAATTTGAGGCTTTTTTCACCTCGAAGGTGCACATGAAAAGCGAGTAAAACCTGATCTATTCCCTCAAGAAAAAATCATCGGGAGATTTTGTTGAAAATTATTACGTATATACGCGAAATTGATTAATTTCGCGTATATTTTTATGTGATTTACTAATAAAACACAATAATTTCCCGAATTATGGATATTACACGAAGTCAGCTTTCGGGCAAGACCCGTACGGAACACGATCTACTGGGAAACAAAGAGGTTCCCGTGGAGTTTTATTTCGGTGTGCAGACGATGCGTGCCATCGAAAACTTCAATATCAGCCGTGTCCGGCTATACTTTTTCCCCGAGTTGATCAAGGCGTTGGCCATGGTCAAGGAGGCTGCCGCAATGGCCAATCGCGATCTGGGTTTGATCGACGGTCATGTCGCACAGGCAATTATTGAGGCTTGTGAGGAGGTTCGGGCCGGTAAACTGGATGACCATTTTGTAGTGGATATGGTTCAAGGTGGTGCCGGTACTTCAACCAATATGAATGCCAACGAGGTGATTGCCAACCGCGCATTGGAGATTCTGGGTCACCAGCGTGGCGAGTACAAATATTGCCATCCGAACAACGATGTCAATATGTCGCAATCGACCAATGATGCCTATCCGACTGCGGTGAAGATTGCGTTGATCAACAGCATTTCGAAACTTGAGTTATCGCTGAAATGGTTAGTGGAGGCATTCCATGCCAAAGGTGCTGAGTTTGCGCATGTGATCAAAATGGGACGTACCCAGTTGCAGGATGCGGTTCCGATGACACTCGGTCAGGAGTTTGAAGCCTATGCGGCAACGTTGACAGAGGAGGTTGAACGTTTGGAGCAAAACTATAAACTCTTCCTGGAGGTCAACATGGGAGCTACGGCAATTGGTACGGGTATCAACGCTGATCCTGATTATTCTCCGTTGTGTATTAAGTATCTGCGTCAGATTACCGGTCTGCCGGTTGTGGCAGCGACCAATATGATCGAGGCAACCAATGATACCGGAGCGTTTATTATGAACTCTTCGGCTCTGAAACGTTTGGCGGTTAAATTGTCGAAGATTTGCAACGATTTGCGTCTGCTGTCTTCAGGTCCTCGTACCGGACTCAACGAGATCAATCTGCCTCCGATGCAGCCAGGATCTTCAATTATGCCCGGTAAGGTGAATCCGGTGATTCCGGAGGTTGTCAATCAGGTGGCTTTCAAGGTGATTGGTAATGACTTGACCGTGACGATGGCGGCTGAGGCCGGTCAGTTGGAGCTGAATGTGATGGAGCCGATTATCGTACATAGCCTGTTTGAAAGCATCGATCTGCTGAGCAACGGCATGAATACGCTGCGTGATCGTTGTGTATCGGGCATTACTGCCAACGAGGAGGTTTGCCGCAAGTTGGTTTACAACAGTATTGGACTGGTTACGGCGTTGAATCCCTATTTGGGTTATGAGACCTCGACGGAATTGGCCAAGACGGCGCTCAAGACCGGTAAAGGTATCTATGAGCTGGTTTTGGAGAAGAAGTTGATGAGCAAAGAGGAGTTGGACAATGTCCTCTTGCCGGAGAATATGATCAAACCACGTAAATTCTATCATAAGTAGTCGGTTCGACAGGTGGTAGTCTTGCCGCTGGTGGGAAATAGGTTCCTGGCTGTGGGTAAGAATCCTGTGCGAATCATTTACATTTGATTCATATCAATCCGGAAGCGTATTAAACGCTTCCGGATTGTTTTTTATGTTAGGGGCATGTTGCTGTGTTATTTCAGTGTGCCGCTGGGAGCGTTGTGTGGTTGAGTGTGATAATTAGAATAGAGTCATGTATTTAATAGCGAAAATTAGGTTTGCTCAGTGGCTGATGTATGAAAGGATTTTGTCTCATCGAACTGTTTGTACTCCAGTGTTAATGACCCATACTGCCTGTTCCAACTAAATCCGTAGGCGGATTTTCCGAAGTATCACGCGTTATTCTTAAATTTATTTAGTATCTTTCAGCAAAATATAAATCTCCCGGAATTATGGAAGCCGAGGTATTGGACAATCAAACGTTTCCTGAATATGTTGAGCCTTTTCTGAAATTGTCGCAAGGATATTTCAGTGAGGCCAGTCATCATTTGGTCAAGTCTGCATTACGTGTTGCCATCGAAAAGCTCGATGGAATGACCCGTTACGATGGAACTCCATTGGTGATGCACTCGGTGGATACGGCCACCATTGTGATTCGAGAAATCGGATTGGGACGTAATTCGGTTATTTCGACTCTGTTGCATGATGTGGTACGGTTGGAGTTGATGAATCTCAACTCGATCGGACGACACTACGGTGAGCAATGTATCGGCATTCTGAAAGGGTTGTGCAATATTTCAGACGTGGATACGAAGGCTGCTGAGGATCAGGTGGATAATTTCAGAGAGTTGATCGTCTCTTACGCTTCAGATCCGCGGGTTATTCTGATCAAGTTGGCCGATCGTCTCGAGGTGATGCGGAAGCTGGAGATGTTCCCGCCCGAAAAACGGTTAAAAAAGTCTTGGGAGAGTTTGAATCTCTACTCGCAGATAGCGCATAAATTGGGCCTCTACAACGTAAAATCGGAGCTTGAGGATATATCGCTCAAGTATCTGGAACCGGAGGATTACAATTATATTTTACGTCGGTTGGAGGATACGGCTGCCGAACGTGAGGCCTTTATCAAGGAGTTTGTGAAGCCGATCGAGGAGAAGATGAAGCAGCAGAACTTCAAGTACCACCTCAAGAGCCGAACCAAGTCGATCTATTCGATTTGGCGCAAGATGAAGCGCATGCATATCGGTTTTGACGAGGTGTACGATCTTTTTGCGATTCGAATCATTCTGGACTGTCCGCGTGAACAGGAGAAGGCCTGTTGCTGGGCAATCTATTCGATCGTGACCGACTTTTATACGCCCAATCCGGATCGTATGCGAGATTGGATTTCGATCCCCAAATCGAATGGTTACGAGTCGTTGCATACGACAGTAGTTACGCCTGATGGGCGTTGGGTTGAGATCCAAATCCGTACGGAGCGTATGGATGAGATTGCCGAAAGGGGAGTGGCGGCCCACTGGCGTTACAAAGGGGTCAAGAATGATGGTTTGGGCACGGAGGAGTGGTTCAGTCGGATTCGGGAGCTGATCGAAGCGACCGAAAATCAGCCCCGTGCGGATAAGTTCAATATCAAGTTGTCGTCGGGAGAGATTTTTGTCTTTACCCCGAACGGTGATTTACGTAAATTGAATGAAGGGGCAACCGTTTTGGATTTTGCCTTTGATATTCACTCCAATTTGGGGGCTACGTGTGTAGGAGGTAAGGTTAACCATCGCAATGTCTCGTTTAAAGAGCAGCTGAAAAACGGTGATATTGTCGAGATCCTGACCTCCAAGACCCAGAAGCCTAAAGCTGATTGGCTGAACATTGTGACGACGAGCAAGGCCCGGAACAAGATCAAGGCCTATTTGCGAGAGGAGCAGGCAAAGGCGGCCAGTTTGGGCCGTGAGGAGCTGGAGCGCAAATTGAAGAACTGGAAGCTGCCGGTAGCGATGGATGATGCAGTGACGATGCTCTGTAAATATTACAAGTTTAAGACCGGTACGGAGTTGTACGGTCAGATTGCACAGCAGAGGATCGTTATTGGTGAGGTGAAGGATGTGTTGACTCGTCTGTTGGATAATGAGACGCCAGACGAAGTACGGCAGGTTAAAACGGTTGCGACCAAATCTACTTCGGATGCTGATGATGCATTGATTATTGATGAGTCTCTGAGCAATATTGAGTACAAGTTGGCGAAATGTTGCAATCCGATTTATGGTGACGATATCTTTGCCTTCACGACCATTAATAATGGAATCACCATCCATCGTCACGACTGTCCCAATGCGATGCGTTTGAAGGAACGCTATCCGTATCGGGTTCTGCCGGCCCGTTGGCAGAAGGAGGCGGCTCACGGTTCGTTCCGTGCGACGGTTCGGATTCAGGCGGATGATGTTCCCGGTTTGGTCAATAAGATTACCGAGGTGATCAACAGTGAATTGAAGATCAATATCCGTTCGATGAGTCTCAATTCGGCAGGAGGGGTACTCTCCGGTTTGATCAATATCGAGGTGACCAGCACGCAGGTTGTGGAGACGGTGGTGTATAAATTGATGAAGATAAAGGGAATGCAGAAGGTGTTCCGTGTAAATAATTAGCATGCCCCATTCCGAATCCATATCGCTTAGTGGCCTGCAGGCCATGATCAAGGCCGGTATAGACCGGGCGCATCCGTTGCCGTATTGGGTGACGGCTGAGATCAGCGAGTTGAAGGTAAACTATTCCGGTCACTGTTATCTTGAACTGGTCGAGAAGGGTGGAGCGAATCATGTTCCCAAAGCTAAGGCTAACGCAGTTATTTGGCGCAGTACCTATGCGATGCTGGAGCCCTATTTCCGGCAGATGACAGGACAGACGCTGGCTGCCGGGTTGCAGGTGTTGGTGAAGGTGGTCGTTTCGTATCATGAGCTTTACGGCTTGTCGTTACAGATCACGGATATCGATCCGGCCTATACGCTGGGCGATATGGAACGTCAGCGCCAGGAGACCATTGCCCGGTTACAGGAGGATGGGGTCTATGATATGAATCGCGAATTGGAACTACCCGTTGTGATTCAGCGCGTGGCAGTTGTCTCTTCGCGGAATGCGGCCGGTTACCAGGACTTTTGCAAAGAGTTGGCAAATGGATTGTACCGTTTCGAGGTGGAGCTTTTTGATGCCTTTATGCAGGGGGCTGGAGCCGAAGATTCGATCATTGCAGCGTTGGGGGCTGTGGCGGATCGCAGCGATGATTTTGATGCTGTTGTGGTGATTCGTGGTGGTGGATCGCAGAGCGATCTGGGCTGTTTTGACAGCTATCGTCTTTGCTGTCATTTGGCACAATTTCCGCTCCCGGTGATTGCGGGTATTGGACACGACAAGGATCAAAGTGTGGCCGATATGGTTGCTGCGGTTTCGGTCAAAACCCCGACCGCGGTAGCGGTCTATTTGAAGGATCGTTGTGCGGCATTTGACGATTGGTTGCAAGAGCGTTTCGAAGAGTTGTCCAGTCAAGCTGTGACTTTGCTTGATGAGGAACGACAACGTCTGCAACAGGCTGCGGTCGCTTTGAAATTGGAGCTGTCGGAGCGGATGCACCAACAGCAGTTACGTTTGGAGCGATTGCAAGGTGATTTGGTGCGATTGACCGGGCAGGTGGTGTACAGAGGTTTGGGCAACTTGCAGAATCTGCATACCCAATTAACGCAGTCGGTAAGGTATGCCTTGCAGAACTGTGTTCGCCAGTTGGATACCTGTCGAGATCTATTGGTGGATCGTAGTCGGTCTGTGTTGCAGAGCCACCGTCAGCAGTTAGAGCTGTTGAGTGACCGAATTGTGACGCGAGATCCGAAACGGATGTTGGAGTTGGGATTTGCATTGGTCCAGTCCGGTGGTCACCATTTGACATCGGTGCGCGATGTCCGTCCGGGAGATGAGATCCGTATTGTATGGTATGATGGCTCGGCCGATGCTGAGGTGCGTGAGTTGCATCCGTCACGCAAGTCCAGCCGGGCAAAACAACAGAATACAAAACAGCAGTAATGGGGAGGTGCAGCGAACAATAGCAGTGTTGGTAGGTGTTCGTTGCGTATAGTCCTCTTTTGAGTGGAATAGAAAAGTGTTATAGTCATATGGAAAAGAAGCAGCCCTCTTATACCCAAGCGATTGAGGAGATCGAAGGGATTTTGGAAAAGTTCAACGATGCCCAGATGAATGTGGATGAGCTGGGAGCTCAGGTGAAACGGGCATCGGAGTTGATTAAGTTGTGTCGTGAAAAGTTACGCAAGGCAGAAACCGAGGTAGCTGAAGCGCTCAAAGAGGAGTAAGAGGTAAAAAGAGATGTGTAACAGGCGGTTCTTCAAGGGCCGCCTATTTTTGTCGGAGCATTCCTATATGTAGCTCGAATTTGCTTGCTGTTACAGAGATCAATTGAGATTAACTGATGGTATGGCCGATTGAGTCCTTTGGGTTTGCATTTGGTGTGAGATGACTTATGTAATGAAAGAGTTTCTCCCCAATGCTAAAAGTTCATTCCCAAAGATTTGCTGACGTAGAGGATGGATATGCTGCATACATAATATCTGTCGCCGAATTCGCACCAAAAATGTTAAAATCTAGATTGCCGGCAATAACAAAAGGGGCGCAGAAAGTTTCTCTTTCTGCGCCCCTTCTTATTTATTATGATTGTGTGCTATTCGTTACGGCCGTGGCAGTGTTTGTACTTCTTACCGCTACCGCAGGGGCAGGGATCATTACGTCCCACCTTTTTCTCTACATGAATGGGGGCAGGTTTGCTCTTGTCGCCTTGACCTGCTGCCGCTGCAGCCTCCATGCGAGAGGTTTGCATGCGTGACATGTCGGTACGTTGTGGTTTGACCGGCTGCTGGGGGGCACTCTCCTGATTTTCGCGAATCGGAATCATCGCTTTGAAGAGTGTGGACAGAATTTCACGGTTCACTTTCTCCAACATCTTGCTAAAGAGGTTGAATGACTCGAACTTGTAGATCAACAGCGGATCTTTCTGTTCGTAGGTGGCGTTCTGTACACTTTGACGCAACTGGTCCATTTCACGCAGGTGATCTTTCCAGTTCTCGTCGATGGTAGTCAGGACAACGATCGTGCTGAAGCATTTGAATACCTCTTTGCATTGCGTATCGTAGGCCTTTTTCAGATTGACCGGAACATTGTAACCGCGGAATCCATCCGTAATAGGGATGTAGATATTTTCAAATTTATCACCCTGCTCTTCGTAAACCCGTTTGATGACAGGGTAGGCGGTTGCGGCAACCGAATTGATACGACGTTTGTAAGCCTCCTGGAAATCTTTGACCACCATACCGGTCAGCATGGCTTTATTGGCAGCTTTGTAGGTCGCCTCGTCGAAGGAGGGCTGAACAGCCACCTGGCGAATCATGTTGAATTTGAAATCGTCGAATTCCAGGTCGCCGTTCTCTTCGACAAAGGTCTGCGCAAAGTCCATCATGATGTTGTTCAGATCGACCTCGATGCGTTCTCCATAAAGGGCATGGCGGCGCTGTGTGTAGATCACTTCACGCTGTGCGTTCATCACGTCGTCGTATTCCAGCAATCGTTTACGAATACCGAAGTTGTTCTCTTCGACTTTGCGTTGAGCCCGTTCAATGGCACGGGACATCATACCGGCCTGGATTACTTCACCCTCTTTGAGGCCCATGCGGTCCATCAGTTTGGCGATACGCTCCGAACCGAACAGACGCATCAGGTTATCTTCCAACGAGACATAGAACTGTGACGAACCGGGGTCTCCCTGACGGCCGGCACGACCACGCAACTGACGGTCCACACGACGTGATTCGTGACGTTCGGTACCGATGATGGCCAAACCTCCGGCCGCTTTTACCTCGGGCGACAGTTTGATATCGGTACCACGACCGGCCATATTGGTGGCGATGGTTACCTGTCCGGTCTGACCCGCTTCGGCAACGATCTGAGCCTCGAGCTGGTGCTGTTTAGCATTCAGGACGTTGTGTTTGATGCCACGCAGTTTCAGCATACGGCTGAGCAACTCCGAAATCTCGACCGAAGTGGTACCTACCAATACCGGGCGGCCCTGTTTGATCAGATGGTCGATCTCTTCGATGACGGCGGCATATTTTTCACGTTTGGTGCGGTAGATCAGGTCGTCTTTGTCGTCACGGATTACAGGACGGTTGGTCGGAATAACCACCACATCCAATTTGTAGATGTTCCAAAACTCACTGGCTTCGGTTTCAGCCGTACCGGTCATACCGGCCAGTTTGTGGTACATACGGAAGTAATTCTGCAGGGTGACGGTGGCGAAAGTCTGGGTGGCAGCTTCGACCTTAACACGCTCTTTGGCTTCGATCGCCTGGTGCAGACCGTCTGAATAGCGACGTCCCTCCAGAATACGGCCCGTCTGCTCATCGACGATCTTCACTTTGTTGTCGATTACTACATACTCCACATCCTTCTCGAACATGCTGTATGCCTTGAGCAGCTGGTTGACGGTGTGAACACGCTCCGAACGGATGGCGTAATCGTTCAGGATGGCATCCTTCTTGGCTGCTTTCTCCTCTGCAGAGATATTCTCTTTTTCAATGTCAGCGATGCTCGAACCGATGTCTGGCAACACAAAGAAGCCATCTTCACCAACGCTTTTTGACAGTGCTTCATGACCTTTGTCCTGCAACTCTACGGAGTTCAACTTCTCGTCGATCACGAAGTAGAGGTCATCGACAATTTCCGGCATGCGGCGGTTGTTATCCTGCATGTAAATGTTTTCGGTCTTGAGCATCATGGCCTTGATACCCGGTTCGCTGAGGAATTTGATCAGCGGTTTGTATTTGGGCAGACCTTTGTGGGCCCGATACAGCAACACGCTGCCCTCTTCGGTTTTGCCTTCGGCGATCAACCGTTTGGCATCGGCCAGCAGCTGGGTGACCAGGTTACGCTGGAGGTTGAAGAGGTTCTCCACCGCACCACGGTACTGTTCGAACATCTGGTCGTCGCCTTTGGGCACAGGACCTGAGATGATCAACGGTGTACGGGCATCATCAATCAATACGGAGTCCACCTCATCGACAATCGCAAAGTGATGTTTGCGCTGTACCAGGTCGTCGGGAGAGATCGACATGTTGTCACGCAGGTAGTCGAAACCGTATTCGTTGTTGGTTCCGAAGGTGATATCGGCCATGTAGGCTTTGCGACGAGCTGCCGAATTGGGTTTGTGTTTGTCAATGCAATCTACCGAGAGCCCATGGAATTGGTAAAGCGGTCCCATCCACTCCGAGTCACGGCGAGCCAAATAGTCATTGACGGTCACCATGTGCACGCCCTTCTTGGCCAGTGCATTCAGGAACACGGGCAGTGTCGCTACGAGGGTCTTACCTTCACCGGTTGCCATTTCGGCGATTTTGCCTTTGTGCAGAACGACGCCACCAAAGAGCTGGCAGTCGTAGTGAATCATATCCCAGGTGATTTTGTTGCCTCCAGCGGTCCATGAGTTGCTGTAAATGGCCTTGTTGCCTTCGATGCGGACGAAATCCTTTTCGGCGGCGAGATCACGGTCGAAGTCGGTAGCGGTAACGACCACTTCGCTGTTTTGGGTGAAACGGCGGGCCGTATCCTTCATGATAGCGAAGGCTTCGGGCAGAATCTCATCGAGCTTCTCTTCGATTTTGCGATCGATCTCTTCGGTCAGATGGTCGATCTTGCGTGAGATCTCCTCTTTTTCATCGAGAGAGGTCTCCATGTTTTCGAGTTTGGCTTTCAGATCGGTAATCTGGGCCTCATCATCAGCAATATATGCAGCGATAGCTGCTTGTAGAGCTGCGCTGTGTGCACGCAATTCATCGTTGGAGAGTTGTTCGATTTGAGGATATATCTCCTTGATTTTGTTTACATAAGGTTCAATCTCTTTTCGGTCTTTGTCGCTTTTTGTTCCAAAGAACATTTTCAGCAATCCTGTAACTAAGCCCATAATTGTCGTTGGAAAAACTATTTGTAATTGAATTAGGTTTCAAAATTGATCTGCTAAAGATACGATTTATTCTTGAGAACAGAGCAATATTTTGCCGATATTACAGCATGCGCACCGTTTTTTCTCACAGTATTCTCTCGAAAGTTGTATCAGCGCTTGGGAAAAGAAGGCGTTGTCGGGTACAATGCCCAATTTGATCCAGGGCATGGTGTAGGTGTTGTGCTCCGGAGCGATTCCTTCGAGTAGTTCGACCGCCCGTTCTTGCAGTGCGTCGTCCATCTGATTTTTACCGTAGGCAAACATCATTGGAACCACCAGATTGATGGTGAGTACATCGAGCATCATGGCTCCGAAACGTTTGACACAGGGCGAACTTTTGACACTGGGTAAAGTGTGCGTGGTCCAGTATGCGGAGGCTTCAGTGCTCAAGATTTTGCGGATCTCCTCCAGTGTAGTGCAGTTGACAAGATGGGTAAACAAAAATTCTTTACGAGCCAGTAGTCCTGCCAATTCTACCAACCGTAATACGGGATGGTTAAAGGCGCGAGTTTTGGAAATCTCCCATTCGCCGTAGCGCATCGGGACAATGTCGAAGAGTTGGGCAAGATGTTCGAATTCGCGTTGCAGCTGGAGCGTGTAGTCATCCGGGAACAGGCGGCTCCGTTCCGTGGAGAGCATTCCCGCACCACCCAACAGCAGGGCTTCAACCGACATGATCGACTCTTTGACCCGACACAGAATGCGGTAGGGGACCGTTCGGGCCAATTTCATGTAGGCCTCCCGGTTTCGGCCGGCTCCGACCGATCTGAACAGCGTAATGTAGAACGCTTCGTTCCAGTCGTTGCCCGATTCGCGGTAGAGGGTAAGAAAATCGTTGTATTTGCGTTCGAGCCGTTCGATCATCAGACGGGTAAGTGTGCTGTAAAGATTTACGGCGGGCATCTCTTTGAGGGCGTGGCTGCAATAGAGGCGTCCTTCTCCTTCGATCAGGTTGCGGTAGAGGTCGCCCAGTTCATCCGGATAGTCGAGAATGAGTGCCGGAATGACCGAACCATCCACGCGGCAAACCACAGCGTCGTTTACCTGGACAAGATGCAAAATGCAATCGTCGTATGCGGTGTCGATATGGTGCAAGTGTTGGCGCCATTGGGAGGCCTTTTGATGCACGGCGATGGGACCATGATGGATCTTGCCGTTGATCTCGATGCGGGCATCGATAATATCGACTCCTGGTGCGGGATTGATGGTGCCTGGACTGATCACACGAATCGTATCTCCACTGCTGGTAGTCAATTCCGGATTGGTGTAAAGATGTCGGATCCAGATGAGTTTTAAAAATTCTTCTATGGGTGTAGTTTGCATAACGATCTCGGAGATTTCCCTGTAAACAAAGATAAGCAAAGGTGAGAGGAGAGACAAGTGCAATTGCAGTTTTTAGCCTTTACTACTCGGGGATCGCATCCAATTGCAGTTCCGTACCTTATATTGTGGCTATGATTATGATATCGGAAACGGTGATGGTCCTAAATGCGTTTTAGCGTGTTAGTCCACAGACCGCATGTAACATGTAAGAAGAAAGCATGTTGATTGCCGGCACAAGAGTACGCAAAAAGCAGGGACCAATGAAAACCACATGCTTTCATTGGTCCCTGTTATAATCTTTCGACTCGATTCCTAACTTTGAGGAATCTAAATTTTTCTGAAGCCGGAATCAGCCTAAAGCAGTCCCAATTCCAGGAGACTCTCTTCTGAGATCATGCTTTTGTCCCAGGGCGGTTCGAAGGTGAGGATCACGTTGACTGCGGTCACTCCTTTGATTTTGCCGACGTTGTTGTGTACCTCTTCGAGCAGTTGGTCGGCCATGGGGCAGTTGGGAGCGGTCAGCGTCATGCGGATATTGACTACGCCGTCCGGTTCGACGTCGATTTCGTAAACCAATCCCAAATCGTAGATGTTAACCGGAATTTCAGGATCGTAAATATTTTTGAGCGTGAGGACAATCTCCTGCTCTATACGGGTAATCTCTTCAGGTGTTGTCATGGTGGTTACTTCTTTTGGTTCTGAAATGCGAGGGCATACAGCTTCATCTGTTTGATCATGGCGAGCAGCCCGTTGGCCCGAGTTGGCGAAAGATTTTCGCGCAACCCGATCCGATCAATGAAATAGAGATCGCAATCGAGAATCTCCTGTGGGGTCCTTCCGTTCAGCACGCGGATCAGCAGGGCAATGATTCCTTTGGTGATGATTGCATCGCTGTCGGCGCTGAAATAGATCTTGCCATCCTCCATGCGGGCATCGACCCAAACTCGTGACTGACAGCCTTTGATTACATACTGGTCGGTACGATGCTTTTCGTCGATGACGGGTAACTCTTTGCTCAGATCGATCAGATAGTCGTATTTGTCGAGCCACTCGTCAAAAACGGAGAACTCATCAATAATCTGATCTTGTACTTCTGTCAATGTCATTGTCTTTGTCTTTTAACTTTAACAGAGTGTTATGGATATAGGACTTTGAATCCTACTACTGTTTTTCGTCTTTTTGGGGTTTTATGGTTTGCCGGATGAAACGGTCCAATTCAGGGGATTCGTAGAATTTCCAGACCGACTATCCGATCATGTTGCCTTTCGGGTCTTGAGAAGTGCCCCAAAACTTTATGCACTCCCGACTTACAAACTTCCGAATTTTGACCATCTCGTCGAGTGTCAGTTGGCTCAGTTGTACGAAATAGCTGCCCGAATAATCGTTGTTGATGACGGAGAGACTATCAACAGATCGATTCATGCAGGCAAGACACGCACATAGCGCATATCCCTTAGCCTCCTTTAAACGGATATCGTAGCTTGATTGTTGTGCCGAGCAATCGAGTGCGACACCGAGCAGGAGTAAGCCAATGCTTATGTTACGTATCCATCTCATTCCGCAAGATGTGTTTTAGTGTTGGTCCGGAATGACCTCGGTCAGCACCGTACCGGTTGCCGCATTGGGAACGGTAATCTGCATGATTCGGGCCAAAGTCGGTGCTACGTCAGTCATCGAAACGTTGCGGTAAACCCGTTCCACCGGTAGTGATGTTCCGTAGAAAATCAACGGTACATGGGTATCATAATCGTAAAGTGAGCCGCTGGTTGAGACTTTGGTGCTGTCCTCTTCGATCCAGCCGGGCATCAGGTTGATGACAATATCACCGGAACGTTTGGGGTAGAAGCTGTTTTGCATTTTTTGTCCGACCCCTCCTCCGAAGTAGCCGTTTTGCATGCTGGTTGAGCTCAGAGCATCACTCACACCCCGGAACTGGAGGGCAAATATCGCTGCACGGGTCTGCACTTCGGCCAGATTGAAACCATAAGAGTAGATAATCGACCTGTTCAGGTAGAGTTGGCGATCATGGTAGTCGATAATCCAGTTGGCCGGTTCGAACTGGGCACTCAGGAAGCCGTTCATGATCATCTTGAACTGCTCGACATTAAAACGACCCATGGGAATCCGACCATCCTCCTTGAAGGTGTCACTGGTGCCGTGGTCCGAGGTGAGTACGACAACCACCTCTCCGTTTTTGAACTGGGCAGCCAGAAAATCGGCAAACATACTCAACTCCGTATCGAGTTTATAGTAGGTGTCTTCCACCTCCATTGAGCGGGGACCGAATTGCTCACCGATCAGTCGGGGTGAATCGTACACGATAGTCAGCAGATCGGTGTGATCGTCACGTCCCAGCTTCTCCTGGATGATTGCTTCACGGGCAAATTGCGAGGTGAGTGTGTTGCCGTACGGAGTGTAGAGCAGGGCCGCTGCATTGAATGAGTAGTCCTCTTTTTTGAACAGTGAACCGATTTTGCGGAAGAAGGGTTTGGAGAAGAATCCCTGTTTTTCCGGTGTAAAGTCGATGACGGTTCGTTCGCTGTTTTTGTAGGCGGTTTCAGCTTTACTCGGATCCCAGCTGCGATTCATGTATTGTTCGAAAACGTTTTGTGCATTGTAGGCGGTGACCCAGCGGGGCAGCTGTTTGAAATAGTAGGTGCTGGAGATCCAGTGGCCCCGACCGGCATCCAACCAGTAGGTGTCAGCGCTGTAACCACCTCCGACAATGGCCGATACCGGTGTGGCGGCAATCGAGATCACCTTGGATTGGCTGTCAAACTCCTTGAGACGGTCCCCGAGAGTGGCAACGGTCAGATTGGCCGGGGAGTAGCAGCCGATTCCTGCATCGCACTCCAGACCGGTTACTTTAGAATCGGCGATCAGGTTGATCTGTTTGCCGGTGGTAAAGTCGATCCAGTTTTCCGAGACAACTCCGTGTCCGGAGGGGTTGGTTCCGGTGGTGAGGGTCGCCAGGCCCGCTGCAGTATTGGTCTGCATGTAATCGTAGTGGGCGTTGGTGTAATAGACGCCGTGGTTGATGAAACGGCGGAATCCGTCTGACGAAAAGTTGTCTCCGAAACGGTCCAGATAGTCGGCTCGCATTTGGCTGATCACGATATTGATCACCAGTTTGGGTTTGGTAGGCTGCTGAGCAGAGGCAGTGCCGGTACAAAACAGTGCCAACAGTATGGTTGACAGAATGTTTGATTTCATGAGAGAATCTTCAATGTTTGGTGTTGTGGCCTTTTTGATAGGGCTCACGCTTTGCAAGTCACAAAGGTAACAAAAGTTGTGATAAAATAGTTTCCGGAGCAGAATCCACTTGATTCATTCTGCTCCGGAAATTTGTATGTTGGTCCGAAAAATGTTTTTCGAAGTTTTGTTGATTTTGGAAGGATCGAGAAGGTAGCCGCTTAAAGATGGATTAGAAGCGATAGTCCTGATCTTGACCGGCGCCGAATTTCGGGGCGATATCTTCGGTGTTCCGACTGTTTTGCACCGTCGATGCAGCTGGGGCGAATCCGTTGCGGTCGGGATTGCCGTTGAGATTTGAATCGGTAGCTGTTACGGTAGCTGCGGACTGTGCCGAACCGGACACTGAGGAAGTAGAGGTGTTGTCATCAAAGGCTACATCTTTGGGCAAAGAGCGTTTGGGAGCGGTCTCTTCGTCTGGATTGAGCTCCTCTTCGATGGGGTGTTTGGCTGCGTAGCGTTTCGCTTTATGGAGCATAAAGGGTTTGCGGAAATGGTACCCATAGAACAGCCAGAGCGGAATCAGGGCCAAAACGAACAGTACCATCGAGTAGATGCTGAACAGATAAACCAGCAGTTGTACCGTGGTCACAGCCAAAGTCAGCGCCAACGCCATGAAGATTGCTCCCATTTTGTAGCCGGTTTTGAAGGGCATGCGGCAGTTGGGGCATCGAAAGATTCCTTCGATGCCGATTGCCCAAAAGAGCGGGATCTTCACCTCCGCACCGCAGCGGGGGCAGGTAAGCGGTCTATGTTTGTGTCGGCTCATGGTTTGTAGTTTGCAAGTTGACGCAATTGTTCTTGTTCCGGACCGAAATCGAGACGGGGATAATTCTTCTGCAGAACGTCGATTTCGGAGGCTATTTTGGCGAGGAACGTGTTGAAGGCAGTGCTGTCGGGATGGAGTGGACGGTGATGCAACATCTGTTGCAGTGCCGTGATGCGTTGCATGGTTTGCTGGGCTTGTGGGGCAACCACCCAGTTGCAGAACTGTTCCCAGATGTAATCGGCGGCTAAATCCGAGGGGTGTATCATGTCCCGGTCGTAAAAGCGGTAGTCGCGCAGGTCATCCATCATGATTTCGTAGGCCGGGAAGTAGTGGCAGTTGGCAAACTGTTCGACTAAGGTATGAGCCGCTACGATCAGCGTTGATTTGCTCAGCTGGTTGTCGGCCAGTCCATCCCGCAGGTGACGTACCGGGCTGACCGTAAAAATAACCTGCTTGTCTTGCAGATAGCTGCTTAACGGGAGACTCCAGGCGCTGACAATCTCCTCCACAGAGACTCTTCTGCGAATGAAATCCTGTTGGGGCAGTTTGTGGCAGTTGGCAACGACTCTGCTTGTGGCTCTATGTTCATATACCCAAGCTGTTCCCCACGTAATAATAGCGAAACGGGCCTTCTGGAGTGATGTGTGTCCTTGAAGGGTGGCTGTGTCGATCATCCGGATCAATTCGTCTGCCGTCGATGCTGAAAAAGAGCCGTGACACCGTAAATCGATCCAGCGCCCTTCGTGTTGGATCAATTCGTTGGGATCGGTCTTGCGGTTAGCGTGCAGATCTTCCAGCGAGGAGAGAATCGATATCGGGTTGAATTGGATGCCATACGGGTTTAGACTGACCGGCATCTTGCCCTCTACCAACCGTTGCCCAATCCGTTCTGAAAAGCAGGATCCGCAGATCACTCCCTGTGAATCGTATCCAATGGTAAACGGAGCCGGAGATAGTTTGATCTGTGTGCGGAGAATCATTTTGAGCAGATGTGGGGTTGATCCCGAAGGTTATATTGCAAAGATACAAATTCATTTTTATTTGTTATTTTTACCTCAAATTTACCGTTATGATTTTCTTCTCGGGCTGCAAGATTAATATAGGACTCTATGTGATTCGGAAACGTGCAGACGGATATCACGATCTCGAGACAGTGATGTTTCCGGTTCGGGGGTTGTGCGATGCCATTGAGATGATTCCGGGCGATCGGCCGGGTGTCGAGTTCAGTTCATCCGGACTTGCAGTGGATGGGCCCGTGGAGAAAAATCTCTGCGTGCGGGCCTATGAGTTGATGCGTCGCCACTATTCGATCGGTGATATCAGGATGCACCTGCACAAACATATTCCGATGGGGGCAGGCCTCGGAGGAGGATCAGCCAATGCCGCGTGTGTCATTAAAGGATTGTCCCAATTGTTCGATCTGAAATTGAGCCTGTCCACAATGGAGTACTTGGCTGCCGAGTTGGGAAGTGATACGGCCTTTTTTGTGGCTGATCGGCCGGCTTTGGCTACCGGTAGAGGGGAGATTCTCTCTCCAATCGAACTGTCGATGAAAGGCTACCGACTGGTGATTGTCAAACCGAATGTGGGGGTCAGTACGGCAGAGGCTTATGCCCATGTTACACCACACATGCCGGAAACAGCGTTAACAGAGCAGTTGGCGCAACCGGTTGAATGCTGGAAGGAGTTGGTCCGTAACGATTTTGAGGGTTCCGTTTTCCCGCAGTATCCGCGGATCGCCCAGATCAAACAGCAATTGTATGCGATGGGGGCGTTGTATGCCTCGATGTCGGGTTCGGGATCGGCCGTTTATGGAATTTTTGCAGGTGATTGTCCCACCGTACAAAATGATTTTCTGGATTGTTTTGTATATCAGGAAGATATGGTCTGAACTGGCCGATTTGGGCTTTGAAATAGTATAATTTGGCGAATAATTCCTATTTTTGTTCTTTGAGTTATTGATTACAATGGCTCAATACCTTAATGTTGAATAGAGAAAACCACAGTACTAACTAAAAATTTACTTTATTCTATGTCAGAGGATAGTAAAGTTCTCGAACTCCAGCAACGGAAGGAACGAATCCGTTTCGGAGGCGGAACCAAAGCCATCGAAAAACAGAAAGCGATGGGTAAAATGACCGCGCGTGAGCGTATCATTGCGTTGGTAGATGCTGACTCTTTCCAGGAGTATGATATGTTTGTTGAGCATGACGGTCGTGATTTCGGCATGCAGGACAAATCGCTGCCGGGTGACGGTGTAATTATCGGTACCGGTACTATTATGGGTGAGCCTGTTGCCATCTTCGCACAGGACTTCACGGTTGCCGGCGGTTCGCTCGGTTTCATGCATGCACGCAAGATCACCAAGATCATGGATTATGCATTGAATATGCGTATTCCGTTGATCGGTATTAACGACTCGGGTGGAGCTCGTATCCAGGAGGGTGTCAACGCACTGGCCGGTTACGGTGAGATCTTCTTCCGTAATACGCTTTCAAGCGGTGTGATTCCGCAGATTTCGGTGATCCTCGGACCTTGTGCCGGTGGTGCTGTTTATTCACCTGCACTGACTGACTTCGTGTTTGTAGTTGAGAATATTTCGAAGATGTTCATCACTGGTCCTGAAGTAATTAAGACCGTTTTGGGTGAGGAGATCTCGATGGAGGAACTCGGCGGTGCGAAAGTACACAGCGAGATGACCGGTAATGCGCACTTCTATGCAACCAGCGAGGATGAGTGCTTCGTTCAGATCCGCAAGTTGATCTCGATGATTCCGGCTAACAACACGATCCGTGCAGAGAAGATCACTCCGGCTAAACCGCTGCCAGAGTATGATATTACCCAGATCGTTCCGTCAGACCCGACCGTACCTTATGATGTACGTGATGTGATCAAGGCGTTGGTTGATGAGAGCGAGTTCCTCGAAGTGATGGAGATGTTCGCAGCCAATATCGTAATTGGGTTCGGTCGTGTGAACGGCGAGACTGTCGGTTTCATTGCCAACCAGCCGCTGGTTATGGCCGGTGTGCTTGACTGCGACTCTTCAGATAAAGCCGCACGTTTCATCCGTTTCTGCGATGCCTTCAATATTCCGATTGTTACCCTCGAAGACCTGCCGGGTTACCTGCCGGGTATTGACCAGGAGCATGCCGGTGTGATCCGTCACGGTGCGAAACTGCTCTATGCATACAGCGAGGCTACGGTGCCTTCGATTACGGTTGTGTTGCGTAAGGCTTACGGTGGTGGTTACATCGCTATGGGTTCCCGTCACTTGCGTGCAGACTTCGTATTCGCATGGCCGAATGCAGAGATTGCTGTTATGGGTCCTGAAGGAGCTGCCAACATCATCTTCCGCAAGGAGATCATGAATGCAGAGAATCCTGCCGAGATGCGTCAGCTCAAGATCAAAGAGTACAAAGACAAGTTCGCCAATCCATATGTAGCTGCGGCTAAGGGTTACATTGACTCGGTGATTGCACCTGCCGAGACACGTAAGTTCATCGAGCATGCACTGCGTGTATCTGCACACAAGAGTCGTTCTCAGCCAAGCAAGAAACACGGTAATGTGCCTTTGTAGCAGATCGTGAGGTTCTATAAATTTATTAAGCTATGGCAGAAGAAAAACAGTATGACATATTGACTACGATGCACGGTAGCTTCAAGACGACTTTTACGAAGAAGCACCTGGCACGTAAGCCCTGGCAGCCCGAAAATCCGAAACATATCAAGTCAAATATTCCTGGTACGATTGTGAAGGTGTGTGTGACTGAAGGTCAGGAGGTAAAGGCAGGAGATATTCTGCTCGTTTTCAAGGCGATGAAGATGAATAGTAATATCCGTGCTACCCAGGATGGTAAAGTGAAAAAAATCGATGTCAAAGAGGGTGACAATGTACACAGTCACACCGTGATGATCGAGATGGAATAACAGCAGTTTGTCTGCTTCCCGGTAAGCAATGAGGGAGGATTCGAAATTCACTATTCGAGTCCTCCCTCTTGTTGTTTTAAGCTCTTGGTGGTAGATAGCCTGCGATTGAGCAAAGCAAGATTGTGCAATAGATTTAATTAGAAAGTGAACCTGCTGCAGATCCGCTCTTTCTAATTTATGGGGTGTGTATTCGTTACAGCGATGTATTCCAAATTTCCCAGGCCTTTTCAGCCTGACCGATCAGCATGTCGTAACCGTTACGAATAGCTGCACCTTGTTCTTGTCCCCGCCTTAAAAATTCTGTGAGGGCGGGATTGTAAACCAAATCGAACAGGAAATGTGCTGGAGTGAGTGTTTCGTAGGGGATCGCCGGACACCCGGTTATTTTGGGGAAGGTGCCCAGTGGAGTGGCATTGATAATCAGTTTATGCGCCTCCATTACCTCCGGGGTCAATTCGGAGTAGGTGAAGCGATTTTCACCGCTCAGACGGGAGACGAAGGTGAAGGTGATTCCCACCTTTTTCAGTACGTAGGCGACCGCTTTTGAGGCCCCCCCCGTGCCTAAAATGAGGGCATCGGGACGCTGATCTCCGATCAGATCCAACAACGATTTCTGGAAACCATAGGCATCAGTGTTGTAACCAAACATGCCCGTGGGGGTAATTTTGACGCAGTTGACTGCACCGATTTCACGGGCCTCACCTCCCAGGTCGGTAAGATAGGGGATGACCTCCTGTTTGTAGGGAATCGTTACGTTGAAGCCGCACAGTTCGGGATTGTTTTCCAGCATGGCGGGTAACTCGAGAATCGACTCCAACGGAAAATTCCGGTATTCGCACTCCGTCAGATTTTCCCGGGCGAATTTGTCCGCAAAATAGCGTGCTGAAAATGAGTGTCCCAATGGGAAACCGATTAGACCGTACAATCGTTTCATTGAATGATGTATTTAACAGCCACAAAACTTCCGATAAGCAGAATGGTGAAGGCGATGGCCAACCAATTGAAGTATTTGTCGATAAATACTTTGATAGGGGCGCCATATTTCCAGATCAGCCAGCCGAACAGGAAGAAGCGGAGTCCGCGACTAACGATGGATGCGATGATAAACATCGGGATGTTGAGTTTGAAGACCCCGGCCGTGATGGTGATCAACTTGTAGGGGATCGGGGTGAATCCGGCTGTGAAGACCACCCAGAAGTTGTACTGGTTGTAGATGGCGCTGATGTGTTCGTACTCTTCGTGGGTAAATCCGGGGATAATCCGGAAGAAGAAGTTGGCGACTGCTGTAAATTCACCGTCTGGGGTGAGCCACACGTAGTGGCCGATAGCATAGCCAGCCATAGCACCCAAGACTGAACCGAGGGTGCAGATGAAGGCGTAGCGGAAAGCTTTTGTTGTACAACCCAGGCAAAGGGCAATCAGTAAGACGTCGGGGGGAATTGGGAAGAAGCTCGATTCGACGAATGCTAAAATGAAGAGTGCCGTAGCTCCCCAACGGCTGTCAGCCCATTTTAAGATCCAATGATAGAGTTGTTTCAGCATGGTGTTGTACGATTTGATTTTAAGTAGTTCGAAGGGTGGCTATCCTTGAACCACAAACATCCGCAAAGATACTTTTTTTCTTGGCAGATTCAAATGGTGCGTTGGTATTTGATGAAGAGCGTTGGGATAAATACGGTGAAATGGATCAAGATGGCGAAGTTGCATTAATGTTGTGATCCTTCTTTGGACTGAAATGTTTGCATCCCATCCAGATGAAAAATAGGAGGCCTACATAGTGCGGAACGTGTATTGACCTAATGGCCTATTGAAGTTAATTAGAAATAAAATGAAGCCCTTCGTGTGGTTGTTAAGGAAAACTTTGGGGCGCTATTCGATTGGCCTTTATTTCTATTCTGTGACATGAATTTCGAATGGGGTGAAGGCTTGATTTGGATTTCTCTACTTGTCGGGTGGTGTTAAGGTAGTTACGGTCGTGGTTGTAAATCCGATTGCAATATAGTTGAAAATGCGAATCTATTTTTGTAAATTTGGATATATAAAGTTTAAAAGATTGAGACTCAGAAAATCTGCCCAAGGTGCTATAAAAGGGTTGATATTTTGAATAAACGTGCTTCCTGTGAATCATGACACTGATTCGAATAATAAATGAGCAGTGAACTAATTATCGGTTGACAGGACTGTGCATACGATTACAGCCGGGTTTATTGGGATTTATTAGAGGATATTGATAGCGGTTGAGCCGGGACCCATTCGCATGTTTTCCCAAGCAAATGAATATAAATTCATGTTGCGATATGGAGTCTCTTTTTTTATGTACAGATGTTGCGCTGCATGTCTGCGGGGAAGATGGAACTTAAAATGTAAGAAGTTAAGTTAAATATCGCGACTTTGGAAAAAATATCATGCCGAAGATTGTCGCTTAGTAGAGTGGTGCTTGATAACTTGTAGAGTAAAAGAGAAATAAGTAACTGCCGCTTGTTCAGGTGCGGTATAATTGTAAGAAGATGAAAATTACGCTGTTTCAACGAAATATTGTTTGGGCGGATCCGGAGGCAAATATGCGCAAAAACGCGCAACTGCTTTCAACCAATGCCGGTTCAGATCTCTATATATTCCCTGAAATGTTTTCGACGGGATTTTGTACGCAGCCTGAGGGTATTGCCGAGACGTTGCCTTCGCAAACGTTGGCGTGGATGCAGAAAGAGGCTGTTCAATTGCAAGCGGCTATTGCTGGAAGTGTAGCAGTGACGGATGGAGATCGGTATTACAACCGATTTTATTTTGTTACCCCTGATGGCGCGGTAGTACACTATGATAAAAAACATCTTTTTACGTTTGGCGGAGAGCATTTGCGATTTACGCCAGGCGAAAATCGTGTTGTGGTCACTTGCAAGGGGGTGAGAATTCTACTGCAAATTTGTTATGACCTGCGTTTCCCGGTATGGGCCAGGAATCGGGGTGATTATGATATGATCATTTATGTAGCCAGCTGGCCGAAACCCAGAACGGATGCATGGCGTCAGCTGTTGCGGGCACGTGCTATCGAGAATCAGTGTTACGTAGCCGGAGTAAATCGATGTGGCAAAGATCCATACTGTGAATATGAGGGCGGAACAGTGATCCTTGATCCGTATGGCCAGGTGATGGCGGAGTGTCCAGACGGTGTCGAAAGTCAAATCAGTGCTGAAATTGATTTGGAGAAGCTGAATGAATTCCGTAAGAAATTTCCGGTGTTGGATGATGCCGATGATTTTGTGATCAAGCCATCCTTGTGATGCTAGATTAGTTTTGAAACAATAAAGATTTTAAATAATACCTATGACACAGATTAAATTATTACTTGGCGATGAAGCGATAGCTGAAGGAGCCTTGCAATCGGGACTAAAGGGCGTATATGCCTATCCCGGTACACCAAGTACGGAGATCACCGAATATATACAGCATGCTGCCATATCCAAAGAGCACGGTATCCACTGTACGTGGAGCTGCAATGAGAAGACGGCTATGGAGGCGGCCCTGGGCATGTCCTATGCAGGTTGCCGAAGCATGGTTTGTATGAAACATGTCGGCATGAATGTGGCTGCCGATGCGTTTGTCAATGCGGCTATGACGGGCGTGAACGGAGGTTTGGTTGTGGTTGCAGCCGATGATCCGTCGATGCACTCTTCGCAAAATGAGCAGGATTCTCGGTTTTATGGAAAATTTGCGATGATTCCGATTCTTGAGCCCTCGACGCAACAGGAGGCCTACGAGATGATCCAATATGCCTTTGAGCTGTCCGAGACGGAGAAGCTACCGGTGTTGATGCGAATTACTACTCGATTGGCCCATTCACGTGTTGCCGTAAATGTCAAGACAACCAAACCGGAGATTGCCAGAAAACCGGTTGCCGATGAGCCAGCCTCTTGGGTTTTGCTTCCGGCCAATGCCAAACGAAAAAATAACGCCTTGACAGCTAAACAATCCTATTTGGAAAAATTGTCGGGTGAAACGTCGTTTTTTAAGACAACTTTGGCCGAACAGAGTAATGGCGTTGGAATCATTACCTGCGGTACGGGATACAACTATGTAATGGAAAACGGTGCTTTGAAAGCTGGATTCCATGTAATGAAAATTTCGCAGTATCCGGTGCCAGCGGAGAAGGTGCGGGAGTTTGCCAAACTGTGCAAGGAGATCTTGATTGTTGAGGATGGACAACCTTTCCTTGAGGAGCAGGTACGGGGTATTCTCGGAGGTGACTATATCATCAAAGGTCGGTTGACCGGAGCTCTGCCCCGAACGGGAGAGTTGAATCCGGACCATGTGGCCGTGGCTTTGGGAATGAAAAATACCCCGGCTTTTTCGATTCCGGAGGGGATTGTGCCGAGACCGCCTGCATTGTGTCAGGGTTGTGGGCACAGGGATGTTTATATTGCTCTCAATAAAGTGCTTGCCGACTATCCCAATGCCAAGGTGTTTGCCGATATCGGATGTTATACGTTGGGTGCACTGCCTCCATTCTGTGCTATTGATACCTGTGTGGATATGGGTGCCTCGATTACGATGGCGAAAGGTGCTGCGGATACAGGACTTTATCCAGCTGTTGCTGTGATCGGTGACTCGACCTTTACCCATAGTGGTATGACAGGTCTGCTGGATGCTGTTAACGACAAGGCTAATATTACCGTTGTAATTTCAGATAATTTGACCACGGCAATGACCGGCGGTCAGGATTCGGCCGGTACCAGCAAATTCGAGGCTATTTGCATCGCTTTGGGCGTTGAGAAAGATCACGTACGGGTGGTTGTACCGCTGCCGAAGAATATGGAGGAGATCACCAAGACGATCAAGGAGGAGTTGGAGTACAAGGGTGTTTCGGTGATTATTCCGCGACGCGAGTGTATCCAGACCTCGGCAAGAAAGAAACGTGTGGAAATGTCAAAACGCAACGAGGAGGAAACGAAATGAAAAAAGATATAATTCTTTCTGGAGTGGGAGGTCAAGGTATCCTCTCCATAGCGACCATTATCGGAGACGCTGCAACCAAAGCCGGGCTGAACCTGAAACAGGCGGAAGTTCATGGGATGAGTCAACGTGGAGGTGAAGTTGAATCGGGTCTGAGACTTTCGGATACGGAGATCTATTCGGATTTGGTGCCCCTGGGATCAGCCGATATGATTTTGTCGATGGAGCCGATGGAGGCGCTTCGTTATCTGCCATTTTTGCACCCCGATGGGTATGTGATCACCTCGTCTTCTCCATTCAAGAATATTGTGAACTATCCGGAAGAGAAGGTACAGGCGGCCCTTGCCAACCTGAAAAATGTGGTCACCATCGATTTGGATCAGATTACCAAAGAACATGCGATGCCCAAATCGGCTAATGTGGTGCTGTTGGGTGCTGCTGCTCGTTTTATCGGGATTCTGACCCCGGAACAGATTGAGGCGAGTATCCGCAATATCTTCGCATCGAAAGGGGAGAAGATCGTTGAGATGAATTTGAAGGCATTTGAAATCGGGCAGGAGTATGGCAGCAGATAATAAGGTGTTTTCCAAAGAGCTGGTGGCTGAGATCGTAGATCAATTGAAGATTGCCGATCTGGAGAATGCCACCATTGGCGAGGTGCTACTGGTTGCCTCTGCCCTGGAGCAAAGAACTGGTATTCCCTTTATTCGTATGGATCAGGGTTCTCCGGGACTTCCTCCCAATAAAATCGGCATCGAAGCTGAGAAGGCGGCGTTGGATAGCGGCATTGTGTCGCAATACCCGGCAGCGGCCGGCGTGGCGGAGTTGAAAGAGCAGGCTTCGCGGTTTGTGAAGGCCTTTCTGGATATTGACATCAGTGCCAGAGCTTGTATCCCTACGACGGGTGGTGTGGCTGCTTCGTTTGCCTCATTCATTGCCAGTACGCAGCGAATCGAAGGTAAGAATAAAGTTCTGTTCATTGATCCCGGTTTTCCGATCCAGAAGTCGCAGTTGAAGATTTTGGGGATCGACTGGGTGTCGTTCGATATTTACAATTTCCGGGGTGAGAAGTTGCGTCAGAAATTGGAGTCCATCATGCAGTCGGGTGAAATTGCTGCTATTGTCTATTCAAACCCGAATAATCCGGCTTGGATCTGTCTTGATGAGTCAGAGCTGAAAATTATAGGCGAACTGGCAGATAAATATGATGCTATCGTGATGGAGGATATGGCCTATTTCTGCATGGATTTCCGTAAGAATTTGGGCTGCCCGTTCGAGCCGCCCTATCCGCCAACGGTTGCCAGATATACGGACAACTATATCCTGATGCTTTCTTCCTCAAAGATTTTCAGTTATGCCGGTCAACGTATGGCATTGGCTTGTGTCTCCGACAAACTGTTTGACAAACATTATGAGGCTTTGGCAAACCGTTACGGAGATTCCGGAATTTTCGGACAGACGTTTATTGCCTCGATTTTGTATATGATTACGAGCGGTTGCACAACCTCGACCCAATTTGCTTATGCCGAGATGTTGAAGGCGGCATGTGATGGAGATATCGATTTTGTGGCTGATACACACGTGTATGCCGATCGGGCCGAAAAGATGAAGAAGATCTTTGTGGATAACGGCTTCCATATTGTGTATGATTACGATGTCAATCAAAAGGTCGGTGACGGATTCTTCTTTACACTGGGCTATGGCAAGATGAGTGGCGGTGAGCTGCTCAAAGAGTTGCTGTATTATGGTGTCAGCAGTATCAGTTTGGGAACGACCGGCAGCGACCAAAGTGGTATCCGGGCATGCACATCCAGAATGAGAGAGGATCTCTATCCGGTACTGCAACAGCGCATGGAATGGTTTAGAAAAGATCATCCGTTTGAAGATTAATTAACAAGATGCGAGGTCGTTTCAAAGACGACACATCCAACTTAAATGAATTTAAACTTAGCGAACTCTTATGGGGATGATCTGGAATAAGAGCAAAGAGTGTATGAGTCGGGACGAGATGTCCGCCCTGCAGGGTAAACGGTTGCACAAACTGGTGGAACTGGTTTATCACAATGTGCCGTTTTACAGAGCGAAGATGCAGGAGCGGGATCTTTGCCCGGACGACATTCAAAGCATTGAGGATATCACAAAGCTTCCTTTTACCACAAAGCAAGATCTTCGGGACAACTATCCGACGGGCCTTCAGGCTGCGAATCAGTCTGAGATTGTCCGGATTCATGCATCGTCGGGAACTACGGGTAATCCGACCATTGTCGGCTATACACGCCGGGATTTGGAGATATGGAGTGAGAGTGCGGCCCGTGCATTTACCGCTTATGGTGTAACGCGTAATGACATCTTTTCGGTTGGTTATGGTTACGGCCTCTTTACAGGAGGTCTCGGCGCTCATTACGGCGTTGAATATGTGGGTGCGACTGTCATTCCTACCTCTACAGGTAATACTGAAAAATTGCTTCGTCTGTTGAGGGATTTGAAAATTACCGGCATAGCTTGTACCCCTTCGTATGCTCTTTATGTGGCTGATGCTATGGATAAACATGGCATGACCAAAGACGATATCTATCTTAAAATTGGGGCATTCGGAGCAGAGCCGTGGACCGAGAATATGCGTAAGGAGATTGAGACCCGCCTCGGACTGCAGGCTTATAATCTGTACGGTTTGAGTGAGATTATCGGTCCGGGTGTCTCTTATGAGTGCCAGTGTAAAAATGGCTCTCACATTTCGGAAGACCATTTTTATCCCGAAATTATCAATCCGGACACATTGGAGCCACAGCCATACGGTACAACCGGAGAGTTGGTATTTACAACCCTGACTAAAACTGGAATGCCGTTGCTACGATACCGGACCAAAGATTTGACCTCGCTGATTGGCGAGAAGTGTGAGTGCGGTAGAACAAACGTCCGGATGACTCGGATTATCGGCCGTAGTGACGATATGTTGATTATTCGTGGTATAAATATTTTCCCGTCGCAGGTTGAAAGTGTAATTCTCGGTATGCCGGAGTTTGAGCCAGTTTATATGCTGGTCGTTGACCGGGTTAATAATCTCGATACGCTGCAAGTTCAGGTGGAGGTTCGCAGAGACTACTTCAGTGATGAGCTTGGAGCCATGTTGCAACTTCGGAAATGCCTTGCCGACAAATTGAAGAGTGTGCTTTCGATCAGTGCAGACGTCAGGTTGATGGAGCCTAATTCTATTCCAAGATCCGAAGGAAAGAGCGTAAGAGTAATCGATAAGAGACATTTAAAATAACAGGATTATGACGATTAAGCAGATTTCAGTTTTCCTGGAGAATAAGAGCGGCCGTCTGAACGAGGTGGCGCGTGTGTTGGCTGCCAATCAGATCAATATGTTGGCTTTTTGTATTGCGGAAACGACCGATTTCGGTCTGATGCGCCTGATCGTGAAGGAGGTGGATAAGGCTGTTGAGGTGTTGCGCGATGCAGGTTTCGCTGTGATATTGACGGATGTGATTGCCATTCATTGTCCTAACCAACCCGGAGCATTGTCCAAGATTTTGGAGAGTTTGGCCGAGGATCATATTTTTATCGAGTACATGTATGCCTTTGCACAGTCGGAGAGGGCTGATGTGATCATTAACCCCAACGATTTGGCTAAATGTATTCAGGTGCTTCAGAAAAAACACCCGGACATTTTGTAATGGTAAACCGTGCCAAGGAGGTCATCGCCTGCTCTTGCTATTAAGAATTTGTCGAGCACCTCGGCATCCTGATCGAACTCGCTTTTAAAGAGGAGAGACCGTTTATTGGAATGATAACCCGAAATTCCATGCCGATCTGAGGGAGAGCATGACCTTTCTGAGTACGTTTCAATGATTGCGCGTCTGTTCGGCAGAGGGAAATCTACGGGTTCCGATATGATGTCGAGTCTGATAAAAGAAGAAATAAATCACCTAATTATAGTACCTTGTAATCCAGTTACCATGGATAACCTTTACTTCCAACCTGAGATTGAAACCATGAAACGAGCCGATTTGGAGGCTCTTCAGATAAAACGGCTGAAAGAGAGTATTCGCATAGCTCTGCACAGTCCATTTTACAAAGCACGTTTTGGAGAGAAGGGGATCACTCCCGATAGTATTCGGAGTTTGGAGGATCTTCAAAAGCTCCCTTTTACAACCAAGAACGATCTTCGGACCCATTATCCATTTGGTTTGGTGGCGACACCGATGAGTGAGGTGGTGCGTTTGCACTCTTCCAGCGGTACGACCGGAAATCCGACTGTTATATGCCATTCCCAACAGGACCTCAACCGATGGGCCAACCGGGTTGCCCGGTGTCTGTACATGGTGGGGGTGCGACGGGAGGATGTTTTCCAGAATACTTCCGGCTACGGAATGTTTACCGGTGGGTTGGGGTTTCAATACGGAGCTGAACTGCTCGGAGCCTTGACGGTACCTGCTGCAGCGGGTAATACTGTGCGTCAGATCAAGTTTATTCGTGATTTTGGGACCACCTCGATGCATGCAGTGCCGAGCTACGCTTTTCGTCTGTATGAGGTTATGCGGGAGATGGGAATTGACCCAAGAAGGGATACGAAATTAAAGACGCTGGTCATTGGTGCAGAACCGCACACCGACGCGCAACGTAAAAAGATCGAAGAGTCTTTCGGTGCAAAAGCGTATAACAGCTTTGGTATGTCGGAGATGAGCGGGCCGGGAGTTGCTTTTGAGTGTCCGGAGCAGAACGGACTCCACTTGTGGGAGGATAGTTACATAATGGAGATCATCAATCCCGACACGTTGGAGCCGGTGCCGGATGGAGAGGTCGGAGAGTTGGTTTTGACGACGCTCGATCGGGATGCGATGCCGCTGATTCGTTATCGGACACGCGATTTGACCCGTATTATTCCAGGAGAGTGTCCCTGTGGACGCACGCACCGTCGAATTGATCGACTCAAAGGCCGCAGCGACGATATGTTTATTGTGAAGGGGGTTAATATCTTCCCGATGCAGATCGAAAAGATCTTGATGCAGTTCAAGGAACTCGGAGCCAACTACCTGATTACGGTCGATACAATCGAGAATAGCGATGAGGTGATGGTGGAGGTAGAGTTGAGTGACCTCTTTACCGATGACTATTCACAACTTCAGGGGTTGACGCGAGAGATCACCCGCCAGTTGAAGGATGAGATTTTGTTGACGCCCAAGATTAAGTTGGTGGATCGAGGAACCTTACCACAGTCTGACGGGAAGGCAATTCGAGTCAAAGATTTACGCAAAAACAAGTAATATTGAAGGCTATGATGATCAAACAATTATCCGTATTTCTTGAGAACAAGTCTGGACGGTTGAATGAGGTTCTCGACATTTTGGGGCAGGCTGATATCCGTATTATCGCGGCGACGGTGGCCGATACCTCGGAATATGGCATTTTGCGGTTGATCACCTCAGATACGGCCGGGGCCTATGAGGTGTTAAAGGAGCATCGAGTCAGTGCCCAGCAGAGTGATGTTGTGGCGTTGACCTGTGATTCGCAAGCCGGAGTGTTTGCCTCGCAGATCAACTCCTTTGCCCGGGAAGGTGTTTCGATTGAGTACATGTACTGTTTTGCGATCCGGGATAAGGCCTTTTTGATTTTGCGGACGAGCGATAATTCGCGCATCGATGAGATCGCCCGCCGTTATGGATTGCATATTATTACCGAACAGGAGTTGCTCCAACTGTAAATTTATTTTCCATGTTCCGTACGGGTTAATCCTTGTGGCCATTATGAAACGATCCGACCTGATTCTGTTGCTATTGGTGTGTGGTGTTGCACTCCTGTTTGGACTTGTTGAGCCGCTGCAAACGGCCTATATGCAGGCCAATGCAGCTCATCCCTATGGAATGGCTTTTCTGAAATTTGCCATTTTAGCAACGTTAGGCGAGGTAATCGGCCTTCGAATTAAAACGGGTGCCTATTATGAACCGGGGTTTGGCATTTTACCTCGGGCAGTCGTGTGGGGACTTTTGGGAATGTGGATCGCAGTTGCCTTGAAAACGTTTGCTGCCGGGACTCCCTATTTTCTGCAGAGTTTGGGTGTTGAGCAGGCGGTTGAGGCGATGAAGGGACCCTTGAGTGGGGAGAAGGTGTTGTGCGCTTTCGTGATCAGTGTCATGATGAATACCACCTTTGGGCCGGTCTTTATGACGCTCCACAAAGTAACCGATACCCATATTCTGAATTGTGGCGGTTCGTTGCGAGCTTTGGTAACACCGATTCCTATTGGCAAAATCTTGTCTGGTCTGAATTGGAAAGTGCAGTGGGGATTCGTTTTCAAAAAGACGATTCCGCTGTTTTGGATTCCGGCTCATACAATCACCTTTTTGTTGAAGCCTCAGCATCAGGTGCTCTTTGCAACGTTGTTGGGGGTTGCTTTAGGCATCTTCCTTTCGGTTGCGGCGATTGCCAACCGTAAGACCCATTGACACAGGCGTAAGTCTTGTGCCAAGTGTTTGACTGATTGTTGCGTCATTTAGGCAAAATCAACTCCTTTTGTGCGTTTTTGGCAATAACACCATGTGGGGTAAGGACCCAGCGATTCGAAACACTATTTGGCTATCAATTGTTTAGATAAGCGGCATGATAGGTAGCATGAGTGGAATACAAGAAAGTTTGTTTGCTCGTGCTCAATCTTCTGAGTAGCAGATCTGTGTCCCCGATAGCGTGAATTCGTGGTAGGTGCTGTTTGGGGTAAATGTCCATTCAATTGCGCATAGCGGGCGGTTGTATGCTGCAGATCGCTATCGTAGCGGCTGACGAGGAGGGAATAAAACTTCTGTAAATCAATAAAACAGGACTACGGATAATATTCATCCAAGATTCCACCACCCAGCACTAAATCTCCATGATAGATCACTACAGGTTGTCCTTTGGCTGGAGCCCATGCCGGGCTGTCAAGCTCAATACGGAGTCTCGTAGGACTGATAGTTGCTGGATCGTGATAACTTTCTTTTGCTATTGAACTTTCCATTGAATTCAGCGCCACAGCGGAAGGATGAGGATAGATGTGTGCAGTACCGTTGGGGTTGCGACCAATGCCACGGATGACGATCTGGAGCGACTCTGAGGTGAAAAGTTGCTGTGGGGAGGGGGAGTGCCACTCGCGTAGAATCAGGGTGTGATAGTACAACGAGGCAGAGTCTCCGACAACAAGCCGATTGTGAACCGGATCGATAGCTATGACAGCAACTCCGTGCAGTGTGGTGTTCAAGCCCCGTTTTTGGCCAATCGTATAGTGGGTATATCCGGTGTGTGTGCCGACCACATGTCCCTGTCGATCGACAATCTCTCCCGTGCCGATTGTGGGTAATTCATGGTGTAAAAACGTCCGATAATCTTCTCCTTGTAAAAAGCAGATTCCCATGCTTTCACGGTGAGCCTCTTTTTGCGGAGAAGAGCTGTATTGCGTTTTGATCTCGCTTTTGATTTGATCTCCCATTGGGGTTAGTGCCATCGCAAGGCACGCTTGTGGAACGCCCCACAAGTAGTAGGATTGGTCTTTGATCGGGTCAATCGCTTTGCGGACATAGTAGATTCCCTCTGAACGATGAATCCGAAAATAGTGGCCGGTGGCAATATGATCGAATCCCTGCTGTTGGGCCAGGTGGTACAGCGTATCCCATTTGATTTGCGGATTGCAGCGGGTGCAGGGTGCTGGCGTCTCCCCTCGACGATACCCGTCAATAAAATAGTCTATGATCTCTTGGCGAAAACGGTCCTTGACATCCAGAATCTGTAGTGGCATGTTGAGCTGTGTAGCACCTCGGTTGGCCTTGTCCAGCAGCTCTGAGCTTCCCGTTGTGTCTAAGGTGACAAGATGTACTTCATAGCCTTTTTCCCGTAACATTATGGCAGCGGCGGTACTGTCTATACCGCCGCTGAATCCTAACAGAACACGTTTTTTGGTGTTATGTGTGAAAATAGACACTATTTTGCCAATAAAATGATTTATATCCAAAGAAGATCAGGATTGTCCTGAAAACAACGGAATCCCGTCAAGCATTTGACGTTTTGCCCGATTATTCGCAGCAATACCTGCCTTGAGTCAAGCTATTCACAGCTCTTGGCTCAACTCCATGTCAATCTTCTTAAAATTGTCGGTTACGAGTGGATTGTACCATCCGGATCACCGTATTGATCCCAATGTTTGAGGACGTCGATCGCTTTGTCGAAGGTCTCGTCAAACTCGGCATTCATGATGATGTAGTATTCGTTGATCCCCCACAATTTTTGTGCGATCAGGGCCTTGAGTTGTGCACTGATCAGACGGGCCGAGCGGTCAAAATCGGTTTGGTTGAATTCAATATCGCGCTGTGTGGCCAATTCGGTCAACTCGGACAACATTTTGTCTGTTACCTGAAATTCTCGGTTGAAGGTCTCGAAGGTCGGATACTGTTTGGTCAGTTTGTCACGGTTACGATCCATGTAGGAGACCGCATATTCGTTCAACAGCCCTTTGCGGACCATATTGGTCAAGTAGTTCGAATACTCGATTGTGTCGTATTGAATCATGATGTCGGGTGTGATGCCACCACCACCATACACCGTGCGGCCACTGCGCAGCGTCTTGAACATCAGCGAAGAATCCACCTTGACCGAATCTTCGAGACTCTCGAACCGTTTGAAGAAGTCCTCTTCGTAACTCTTCAGATCTCCATTGTGGTAGGGGCGTTGGATAACACGTCCCGTTGGGGTATGGTAACGGGCAACAGTCAATCGTACGGCTGATCCGTCCAAGAGCGGAATTTGTTGTTGTACGAGCCCTTTGCCGAAAGTGCGGCGTCCGATAATCAGCGCACGATCCCAGTCTTGCAGTGCTCCGGAGACAATTTCACTGGCCGAAGCCGATGTTTCGTTGGTGAGTACAATGACTTTGCCTTTCAAAAATTCGCCATCTTGCGTTGCTCTAGCCTCATCGTGTGGAATACGCATGCCATCCATCGAGACCAGCAGATTGCCTTTGGGCAGGAAGAAATTGCTCAGTTCAATGGCCTGTCCGAGCAGTCCGCCGCCATTGCTGCGCAGGTCGAGAATCAGCGCATCGATGGGTTGCAGTTTGTGGTATGCTTCCAAGAACTCCTTGAAGGTGTTGTTGGCAAAGCGGTTGATACGGATATAGCCGGTTGTGGAGTCCACTTTGTAGGCTGCATCGACCGTATAGATCGGAATGTCGTCACGGACGATCGAGAAATCCAATGTGTCGGGCTCTCCATGCCGAACGACCCCAATATCGATACGGGTTCCTTTCGGCCCGCGTAGAATTTTGGGTACATCCAGCAGTTTGGTACCTACGATACTTTTCCCATCGGCCTTGACAATACGGTCATTGGGCAGCAGCCCGACCTGTTCCGAGGGGCCGCCGGCGATTACATTGACGACGATAACCGTATCGTTCAGGACATTGAATTCAATGCCGATCCCGCTAAACGTCCCCTCCGTGAACATCTCTTCGGACTCCTTCATCTCCTCCTGCGTGAGGTAAGTAGAGTGGGGGTCAAGTTGCAGCAACATGGCTTGGATAGCCTTTTCGACCAATTGATCGTTGTGCAGAGAGTCCACATAAGTTCCGTTCAGATAACGGTAAAATTGATTCAACTTTTGCAGTTGAAACATGGGGTCCTCTTTGACCTTCGGATCCACCTCCGGCAGACGGGGCTGTGCCGCTATTTCGGTACAACTCCACCCCAACAGCAGAGCGAAAATGCCATATCTCAGTTGACGGATCATCTTATTTGATCAAATTTAACAGTTCAGTTTGAGCCACCTTGGTTTGGTCGCCCGTTGTCATATTTTTGAGGGTTGCTGCCCCTTCTGCCAGCTCATCGCTGCCGATGATGACAACATAAGGAACGCCACGACGATTGGCGTACTCCATCTGTTTTTTCATCTTGGCGCTTTCCGGGTAGATCTCGCATGCAATGTCTGCCTGCCGCAATTGCTGCATTACTTTCAGAGCGGCCAGTTCCTCCTCTTTGCCGAAATTGAGCAGCAATACTCGGGTAGTTCCTTTCGTTTCAGCGGGGAAGAGGTTCAGTCCGGTCATGACATCATAAATGCGATCGGCTCCGAACGAGATGCCTACACCGGACATGTTCGGCATGCCGAATATGCCGGTTAGATCGTCGTATCGTCCACCGCCGCAGATGCTGCCGATTGCAAAATCTTTGGCCTTTACCTCGAAGATTGCTCCGGTATAGTAGTTCAATCCACGTGCCAACGAGAGATCGAGCTCAATTTCGAGTGGAATATTTAGTGCGTCAGTATATCCGAAGATGGTCTCCATCTCTTCGATACCTTTGAGACCGGTTTCGCTTCCTCCGATAGCTTTGCGCAGTTTGCTGAGTTTTTCGCTGTTGCTGCCGCTTAATGAGAGAATCGGTTGCAGCGCCAGGACCGCCTCTTCGGAGATACCCTTATCGCGCAACTCTTCGTTGACCGCCTCGAGACCGATCTTTTCCAATTTGTCGATGGCAATGGTGATATCCATCATCTTGTCGGCGTGACCGATTGTTTCGGCGATGCCGTAAAGGATCTTGCGGTTGTTCATCTTCAGCACCACAGCGATACCCAATTTGGCAAACACCTTCTGTACGATGTCGATCAATTCAACCTCGTTGATCAGGCTGCGGCTTCCGATCACATCCACGTCACACTGGTAAAATTCGCGGTAGCGTCCCTTTTGAGGACGGTCTGCGCGCCATACGGGTTGGATCTGGTAACGCTTGAACGGGAACGAGATTTCACTTTGGTGCTGAACTACATAGCGGGCAAAGGGTACAGTCAAGTCATATCGCAGCCCCTTTTCGCAGATTTTGGTAGAAAGGGCGTTGCTGCCGGCTTCGATCTGTTCAGAGGTGATTCCGTTCAGATAATCACCCGAATTGAGGATTTTAAACAGCAGTTTGTCACCCTCATCACCATATTTGCCCAATAGTGTGGAAAGATTTTCCATGGCGGGCGTCTCCAAGGGCATAAAGCCGCAGGTGCGGAAGACGCTCTTTATGTTATCGAAAATGTAGGTGCGTTTGATCATCTCCTCGGGGCCGAAATCACGGGTCCCTTTCGGTATGGATGGTTTTTGTGCCATAATAATATGATTGGTTAGGCTAAAAGTTTACGATATTTTATACGATGAGGTGCAGTGTCACCGAGACGTTTGCGTTTATTCTCTTCGTATTCGCTGTAACTACCTTCAAAGAAGACTACTTGCGAATCCCCTTCGAAAGCAAGAATGTGTGTGGCGATACGGTCGAGGAACCAACGGTCGTGCGAGATTACGACAGCGCAACCCGCAAAGTTGTTCAGACCCTCTTCCAAAGCGCGGAGAGTATTAACATCGATGTCGTTGGTCGGCTCGTCGAGTAACAGAACGTTTCCTTCCTCTTTGAGGGCAAGGGCCAGATGCAGACGATTCCGCTCACCTCCCGACAACATGCCGCACTTCTTCTCCTGGTCTGTTCCGCTGAAGTTGAAGCGTGAAACGTAGGCCCGAGCATTGATGCTGCGACCGCCGAGCTGAATCAACTCGCTATCCTGTGAAATGACCTGATAAACGGTCTTTTCGGGGTCGATCGAGGCGTGTTGTTGATCGACATAGGCCAATTTGACGGTGTCGCCGATCTTAAATGTACCGCTGAGGGGCTTTTCGATACCCATAATCAGCCGGAAAAGGGTCGTCTTACCCACGCCGTTGGGGCCGATAACCCCGACAATGCCGGCCGGAGGAAGCGAGAAATTGAGATGTTCGTACAGCAGACGATCTCCATAGCCCATCGATACATCCTGAGCCTCGATAACCACATCACCCAACCGGGGACCATTCGGAATGAAGATTTCAAGTTTCTCCTCCTTCTGTTTGGTGTCTTCGTTCAGCATCTTGTCGTATGCGGCCAGACGAGCCTTGCTCTTGGCATGACGGGCAGAGGGAGCCATACGTACCCACTCCAACTCTCGTTCGAGTGTCTTGCGGCGTTTGCTCTCCTGTTTTTCTTCGAGAGCCAGGCGGTTGGATTTCTGTTCCAGCCAGCTGCTGTAATTGCCCTTCCAGGGAATACCTTCACCACGATCCAACTCAAGAATCCAGCCAGCGACCTTGTCGAGGAAGTAACGGTCGTGTGTAACGGCAATGACGGTGCCTTTGTATTGTTGCAGGTGTTGCTCGAGCCAGTCGATGCTTTCGGCATCGAGGTGGTTGGTCGGCTCATCGAGCAGCAGTACATCCGGCTCCTGCAGCAGCAGACGGCACAGCGCGACACGTCTCCGTTCACCTCCCGAAAGGTGTTTGACCAGTTGGTCGCCGTCTGGACAACGCAGCGCATCCATCGCTCGTTCCAGGGTTGCATCGAGTTCCCAACCGTTTTTGTGGTCGATGGCTTCGGTCAACTCTCCTTGACGTTCGATCAGCTTGGCCATCTGGTCGTCGTCCATCGGCTCCATGAATTTGGCGTTCACCTCCTCATACTCCTTGAGCAGGGCGACCACTTCGGCACAACCCTCTTCAACCACTTCACGGACCGTCTTGTTGTCGTCCAGTTTCGGCTCTTGCTCCAGGTAGCCGACGGTATATCCGGGAGAGAAGACCACTTCACCCTGAAAATTTTGATCCAGTCCGGCGATGATCTTCATCAGTGTCGATTTTCCGGATCCATTCAGACCGATAATGCCGATTTTGGCACCGTAAAAAAACGAGAGGTAGATGTTATTCAATACTTTTTTCTGGTTGGTGAAGATTTTGCTGACCCCCACCATCGAGAAGATAATTTTTTCGTCTGCCACAGGTTTAATTCCGTTTATGCGTTTGTCTATTTATTCTGATTCGCCCGCATCATAAGAGTGGTGCGGACGAATCAGGGCTTTTTGCTAAAAATCAGGCTCGAATCAACAACTTGAGTAAAGCGTCAAGGTCCTACTCGGCCATTTTGCCGGCGTTGATCGAGACGTATATGGAACCGCGCGCTTTGATTGATATTCGCTGCAATATCTGCATTTCACTCTGGGTTCAATACTCTTCCGGACGTTGTTACTCGTGATCACAGCATGTGTGTCGTAAGAAATGTTGTTCGCCCGTTGTTGCGGAAATGCGATATGTGGTCCTCTTATTTTAACAGAGTAGCTGGATCGAGGTTGGCGCTTTCGATATCTTTAAAATATTTGTAGGTGCCGACTTTAAGCTCGTCTGTTGCATCCTCGTCGCAGACAATAATACCAGCCGGATGCAGTTGCAGCGCACTAATGGTCCATTTGTGGCTATATGCCCCTTCCACACCAGCAGCCAAGGCACGGGCTTTGTTGTGTCCCATGGTGAGGATCATTACTTCGCGGGCAGCCATAACAGTCCCAACACCGACAGTCAACGCGGTTTTTGGTACCAATTCGGTATCGCCGCCGAAGAACCGTGAATTGGCGATGATCGTATCTTTGGTCAGTGTCTTGATGCGGGTGCGAGAGTTGAGCGACGAGAACGGTTCGTTGAAGGCCAAATGGCCGTCCGGACCGATTCCTCCCATGAACAGATCGATACCTCCGGCTGCTGCAATACGCTCTTCATACGAAGCACATTCAGCAACTAAATCAGGAGCGTTGCCATTCAGAATGTTGACATTTTCCGGTTTGATGTTAATGTGGTTAAAGAAATTATTCCACATGAATGAATGGTAACTTTCGGGATGTTCTTCGGGGATGCCTACATATTCGTCCATGTTGAACGTGATGACGTTGGCAAATGAAACGATCTCTTTTTCGCAATAGCGGATCAGGGCTTTGTAGGTGCCCAGTGGAGTCGAGCCCGTGGGAAGTCCCAATACAAATGGTTTGTCTGTGCGAGCCTGGTGCTCGTGGATGCGTTTCACGATATAGGCAGCTGCCCATTCCGATACGCCGTTACCGTCCGGTTGAATGATAAGTCTCATGTCTCGTTGTATTTTTATTTATCCTTTTTTATTTGTGCAGAGATGAATTTTGTGTCAGCGCCTTCCAATGTTTGTCTGGCGCGTTTTGCAAATATTGTTTTCTTGCTATCAATAACCTGAAGCCATTCCGGATTGTAGATCTTGGATAATCGACCTCTGCCTCATCTTGTCCTCCAACGACATCCTGCGGTTACTTCACTCTTGTATCGATCGTCTCTCGGTTTGGACCTGTTCACGATCTCTGTCCCCCCTATACAAAAGTAGAACGCGATAATAGAGGCTCTATTGTTGTGGAATGCTGTGGTAGCTATTTCCTAACTTCAATAATCGTTCTCGCGATCAATACCATTGTCTAACTCGGTGGCTAACATTGACTTTTTGATCGTGCCGTTGTCAGAGCTGTCCAGCAACGTAAATGTCTCTCTCCGTTCAGCCCGAATTTCGCAGGAGCCTCTTGCAGCCCGATTCTTGTGAGAACGGGCCTGTTAGAACAGCCTTACGAACACCTCGATGGCCTGATATTCAGCCATGCCCAGCTTGTCATACAGTACGGCAGTGTTGCGGTTACGCTCTTCGGCACGCTGCCAGAATTCGCGCTTGTCTTCACCGGGGAAGGGCATGACATCTTTCTGAGAAAGGTGTTTGTAGATGGCGTGACGTTTCTGCATCACTTCGTCCGGGCTCAGCGGAACAGCCATATCTACCATATCCAGGCTCCACTCCTGCCATGCACCACGGTACAGCCACATGCGGCAATCCTTCAGCCACTCTTCGTTTTGGATCTTTTCGATGGCAGCCAGCAATGCTTCGATACATACGCGGTGTGTGCCATGCGGGTCGGATAGGTCTCCTGCAGCGTAGATCTGGTGCGGTTTTACCTCTTGTAAGAGGTCAACAATGATCTGAATATCCTTATCGGTTAACATGCCCTTTTTGACGCCGCCTGTTTCGTAGAAGGGCAGATTCAAAAAGTGTACATGAGAGGCGTTGCTCAGTCCCATTTGACGGCAGGCCGCCTTTGCTTCGGCACGACGGATGGCACCTTTCAAACGACGCAATTCGATCGGTTCGGGCTCACCTTTTTTCTTGTTGCGAATGATCTTTTCGACCGCTTCGTATTGATCTCCAAGTCCGCATTCACGAGCCGTATCCAGATTTTGCAGCACTGTGTCATCCAGAACGGCAATATTTCCAGAGGTTTGGTAAGCGACATGTACGTCGTGTCCCTGTGCAATCAAACGAATAAATGTACCACCCATCGAGATTACATCGTCATCGGGGTGGGGACTGAAAATCAGTACCCGTTTGGGGTAGGGGGTAGCCCGTTCGGGACGGGTCGAATCATCTGCGTTGGGTTTGCCTCCCGGCCAACCGGAGATGGTATGTTGCAGGTCGTTGAAAACCTGGATGTTGATCATGTCGTAGGTCTTTCCGGTCTCTTCGAGCAATTGCCCCAAACGATTGTCGGCGTAGTCCTGATAGGTGAGTTTCAGGATTGGTTTCTCCACTTTGCGGCAGAGCCAAAGTACGGCGGTACGGATGAAGCGTTCCGGCCATTCGCAGGTACCAACCAACCAGGGGGTCTTTACGCGGGTCAACTCTTGTGAAGCTCCTTCATCAACCACGACCTCAATATTGGGGTGCTGTTGCAAGCAGGTGGCAGGTATGGTCACCTCCTCTTCGCCTTCGACAATAGATTTGATAACGTTGGCTTTGTCTTCGCCCCATGCCATCAGGATGATTCGTTTGGCCTTCAAAATGGTGCCGAGGCCCATGGTGATCGCTCTGCGGGGAACATTATCGATACCGTAGAAAATTGATGAAACTGCCTGGCGACTTTCGTTGCCGAGTGCGACCAAACGGGTGCGAGTATTGGAATAGGTGCCCGGTTCGTTAAATCCGAGTTGACCTTGTACGCCGGTGCCCAGGAAGAGGAGATCCAATCCGCCATACTCTTCGATTTTTGATTCATAATCCCGGCAGAAATCGGCCACTTTATCCTGCGGAAGCGTAGCATCGGGGATGTGGATGTTTTCGGGCAGAATATCCACATGGTTCAACAGACTTTCGTGAATTAACCAGTTACGGCTCTGTTGCTCTTTGGGAGAGATAGGGAAGAATTCGTCAAGGCTGAACACAACCACATTGCGGAAACTGAGCCCCTCTTTTTGGTGAATGTCCACCAGGGCCCGGAAGGTGCCGACTGGAGATTTTCCGGTAGTAATACCCAGAATGCAGAGCTCGCCGAATTTCTGTTTTTCGCGGATGCAATTTTCGATTTCACGCGCCACATACATCGAACCGTTCTCTTCGGAGGAGAAGATTGTGGTGTTGATTTTCTCGAATTTACGAATGATATCTTCGGGGTCGGCACCCGGTTTGAGGCCACCCAGTTTTTTCAGTTTGTAGTTTCTGGTTGTCATTTTTAGATGTGTTAAAATAACCCTTAAAGGTAGAAATAAACACAAGAACTACCAAATTATAAGCTGATATGTGGAGTAAATTTTATTTTGGACTGATTGGTTGGGATCTGTAATTGTGATGGGCGATGTAGAATGATAGATTCAGGCAAATGGGCTGCGGAGGAGGAATTGATGTGTGTCAACCATCAGGTTTCAGATTATCGAATTTGTATGTAGTATCGTGAAGCGGAGATACGGGCAAAGTATTACGAGTTTGAAACTTAAGTTGTTCTAAGATTTGTTTGATTTCATGCCAAATACGCAATTGTGCGATGCGAATGTGAGAGGAAGGTTGGCGTGCTAAAGAAAATTTGTTAACTTAGGTTCAGCACGCACGTGTGTTGTATTGATTGGGTGCAGTGCGCTTCTTATGTGATTTTCTCTGGAACTTTCGAGACATCAGTACGCAAACTCTCTCTTTAAAGCTATTGCCGTATGTATATCAAGCTGATACAACCCAAAATGACCAAACGACCCATGGATACTGAGCTAAAGATCCGCATGTCTCCACCTTTGGGATTGTATACGATAGCGAGCATGTTTGCGGAGCGGCACAAAGTGGTGGTCGAAAACGAGAATATTACGCCGATTGTATGGGATGATGCACCGGATGTGGTAGGAATTACGATAACGGTAAATCTATTGCCTCGGGCCATTGAGATTGCTCGCAAGTTTCGAGAGCGCGGGTCGAAAGTGGTGGCCGGAGGAATTCATATTACTACGGCTTCAGAAACGGTCCCTGAAAATTGTTTTGATGCGTTGTGCATTGGGCCTGCAGAGCTTACCTGGCCACAAATTATCGATGACCTTGAACATGGGTGTTTGAAACGTGAATATCGCTGCAAAAAAATATTTGTTGGCGAGGATATTGTTTCTCCAGCGTATCATCTGATTTCGTCTGCTGATTATCTGTATTGCAACATTATCCATACGAGTCGGGGATGTCCATTCCGTTGCGATTTCTGTTACAATTCATCTTCAGAAAGAGTTTATGTGTTGCGTCCGGTTGAAGATGTGGTTGCAGAGATCAAGGCAATCGGACGGAGACATATCATGTTTATTGATGACAATTTCAATGGAAATCCGCGCTGGACTCGCAAACTGCTGGCCGCTATTCGTCCGTTGAATCTTCGTTGGCATTGTGCAGTTTCGATCAATATTGCAAAAGATACGGAACTGCTTGATTTGATGCGTGATTGTGGGTGTATGGGACTGTTTATCGGATTTGAGAGTATCAGCGGCGGCTCGATCGATAGCGTGCATAAAGTCCAGAATCATATTGATGAGTATGAACGGGCGATCCAAGAGATTCACGGCAGGGGAACCATGATCAATGCCAGTTTTGTGTTTGGTTGGGATGAGGATATGCCCGAAACCTTCTCCAAGACATTGGATTGGATCGTAAAAAACAGAATAGAGACTGTAACGTCCCATATTTTAACCCTGTATCCGGGCACCAAATTGTATGAACAGATGCGAGCGGCAGGACGAATTGTGAGTGAGGATTTGGCGCTTTACGATACGGCCCATGTAGTTTATACGCCTCGTAATCTTACAGCTGAGGAGCTTTACAAGGGCTATTTGTGGATTTATAAGAAACTTTATTCTTGGCGGAATATTTTACGCAGGGTGCCTAAGTCACGTCGTCAGATTCCCTCATACTTGTTGTTCAATATTTTTTATCGCAAATACGGTCGTTTTACCGAGTGGCTTTGCCGTTTTTTGACGGATGAACGGATCGGCAAGATTGCGGATCGGAGTGTAATTTCCAACTGTTTGCATTGATGTGAGAGAGGGGTATATATAGATTTTGATGTGTCGTTGCTCATAGTTATTCTATAAAAAAATAAGAAAATAAGAGAAATAAATAATTGAATAAAAGACAAAAAGCGACTTATAATATAAGCCGCTTTTTGTGAGGGTTAACCCGTATTCAGAGATTTTGACGAGATCAATACTCCTCCTCGTTGAAGAAATTTATCTATATTGATTATCAATATATTATGCAATAATAAATGAATTTTGCGCAAACAAACCACACCGTCTGAGGCGGTCTGAGGCGATGGGAGGAATAACGGGACAAACATATTTAGCTTCAATCCAACACATTATTTAAATGCAAGCATCAATGCGGCACGAAGAGCTTCAGTTCGTTTTTCTTTGAATGTCTTAAAATCATTCCACTGCATTGTGCAGCATGCGTCAATATAGTTTTTGCTCTTATAATCAGCAATCTTATTGATATCATTACCAAAATGTTCTATAATCCATACATTAGGATCAGCATCTTTTTTCCCTATATTTTCAGCACCTTCTAATAATTGGAGATTGAAAAGATAATTTTTCTCTTCAATAAAATCTGGAGAAAGATCCTTATTTTTAATAGTGAACTTAGCTTTTGGATATATATGATCAATATGGAATTTGGAATTTTTATAATCTAAGTGTGGATATAGTACTTGTAGAACAGGTAATATAGCAGGGTTGCCATATTGCAATGTGAGCAAATCTTCCACGTCGTCAATAGTTACCTTTAATGCTTTATTGGCATCCATCTTCGCCATTCTAACATTAAATTCTGAGAAATCCTTCACTCCATTCATTCCTTCTAGTGCATAGCTAAGTTTTCTATCCAATGAGGTAGTAAAGTAAGAGGTAATCTGTGCTGTTCTGACAAACTTAAACATCGCCTCTTTATCAACATTGCCAAGTTTGTTATATACTATGTCGTTCTTATATAAATACAGCGCAATGATCGAGATGATGTAACCGGATGCCAATTGTCCAGAATATCCAAAATCTTCGACAATACGGACTGCATCTGTAATTGAAGTGACTATTTTTTCCCAATTTTGTTCAATTGAATGAATATTAGTTTTGTTGAAATTCTTCAGATTAAATATGTGGTTTGCGCCAATTAGCAACAAACTGGTTTTCAATATTTGATCTCTACCGAAACAGCCGAATCCTGTAGTCCTAAACTTATCAACATATACATTCATTTCTCCTCTTATATCTGACGAGAAATTTGCAGTCAAAATTGACATAAGCAAGTCTGAGTAAGACAATGTTGTCCCTCCGCTATTAACCCTAATGAATATCTTTAAGACTTTATCTAGATTCTTTTCTGTTTCCTCAAAGTAAGAAATCAATCGTTCTGTACATATCACATTCTTAAGTTTCTCCAATATATCGGCCTCCATATCGTCCAATTCATTCTCTCTACAATATCTATTTAAACTTTCCAGGTTAAGAATGTCGCCAACTTTAAACCAGAAATTATTTTTATCCGAAGAAGGTATTTGAGCAGGATTTTTAAATTCAAATTGATAGCAATCTTCAGTGTCATCCTCACTAGGTTGATATCTTAAATTGAGATATAGCTTCTTTAATTCAAAAGCATTTGGATTATCCCACCAACCTTTTGGTTTTTTCAGAGTTCGAGAACCTTTTAATCCAATATACAATGAAGTTAATCGCTGCTGACCATCAAGGACAATATTTAAATCATTAGAGTTAACTTTTGCAATATCAATTTTTTCATTATGAGGATTTCTAACATCATAATCTTCTATGAATTGATATAGCTGAAAGTTTAATTTATCTGAGTCTGGCAAAGCTGACTTATCTGTTTCCACATCAGTTTTTCTTAATTTCCAAAATAAGAAAGAGCCTATTGGATAATTTCTTAATATAGAGTCAAATAGCAAGGAATCTATAAACTGTTCAGTAATATCCTTAAATCTCCCCCAAACATATTCTCTTTGAATGTCCGGGAGAAAGTAACTGACATTGATTTCTTCGATGACCTCCTTAATTGTTATATCCTTAAATTGTCCCATATTATAGATGAATTATTTTTATTTCAAACAAAATGCCATGTAGCCCAAGAGGACTAAACGATAGTAAATCAAATAAATACAACATTCAGACAAATAAATTGGGTAGCACGTGTGAAAAATCATAATTAATTTACAAAGGTAAGCCCATCTGCATATTGCTCGTATATTGCCATTTCTTCTTTGCTCAAGACTCTGTCTGTATATGTCAGTGTTCCATCTGGATTCAAATGAGCATCCTTCATTATGGCAACATATGATTCATCACGTTGTTTCAAAAGATGACATAATGATGCTCCAACAAAGCGAATTTTTGTATCTGCAGCATTAGGTTTAATGGCCACATTAAAACCGCCGCCTTGAGCTGGTACAGATGGATAAATAATGCCATCAGAATCTTTTGTTTTCATATTAACATTTAGTAGATAATTTACAAAATTCGCAATTATCATATATTCATGGTCAGAAGCAAAATCTTTTGATATCTCATTGGACATGTATTGTATTAATTCCAAACCATTAGGATTAACTGAAACATCTTGCATTATATCATGCCAAGATTTTGTAAAATTGAGCACTTCCGGACAAGGTCTTCTGTACTCGTCCACAAAAGGAAGCGCAATAAGATTTAGCGGTTTCGTCACTTCCCACCGAGATACGGTTGCTCGCTCTATGCCAACACTATCCTTGTCCTTAAAAAAAGATGATGTTTCTAATAGCGATACTATTCTTGGGAATGGGACGTCAACACTATTAGTATCTGTAAAAGAACAAGCATAAAACATTGATTGATATGGAAGATTTACCCGTCCATATTTTGGCAAACAAATAGCGGGAGGATAATTTAATTCAGAAATACTATAAAATTCTTTCCCGTGAGGATTGATTCTTTGCCGTATCAGTCCGGAGCTAGGATATATTATGTAACGTACGATAGGAATATCATAATCATTTACAGATCTGAATATTCCATATAACTCATCCAAATCACCTTTTTGAAGGTTATACGAACGCAAACTATCTGTTAACACACCCATGGCTTTTATTTTCATTAAACATAAGCAAATATAGATAATCATATTTAGAATTATGCATAAAACGCCAATTTATTTGGGTATAATTCTAATAGTAAGGACAAAAACATAAAAATTGCTATCTTTGCTGCAGTTGGATAAAATAAGTAATATCATGGGCAAGAATATGAACCGGCTGAAAGTGGTATTGGCAGAAAGGAGACGAACCAACAGATGGTTGGCGGAACAATTAGGGAAAGATCAGGCAACTGTTTCCAAATGGTGCACCAACACCAGTCAGCCGAGTCTTGAGACATTATTTCAAATTGCTGAAGTATTGGGCGTGAAAGCTCAAGATTTAATAAGTAAAGATATCTCTAATGACCATGAATAAAAGACAAAATATAGATAACAACATTGTAGCAGATATCGCAGCACGTATCGAACGATTGATTATCGATGCTCGAGCCAACGTGGCTCGGTCAATCAATCTTGCAGAAGTCATCACTAAATATGAAATAGGACATGTCATTGTAAGTGTTGTGCAGGAAGGAGAAGAACGTGCAGCATACGGCAAACAATTATTAAAAGGCGTATCAGAGATATTGACAGAACGATTAGGTGATGGCTGGTCTGTAGAGACATTGAAAAGATGCCGCAAATTTTTTATTATGTATTCGGCAAAAGAGATTGGCGCAACAGTGTTGACCGAAGCTCTGGACAACAATTTGGTCAACAGCGTTGACCAAATCCAAAAAGCTATGACAAAATCAAACAAATCGCCTGTATTATATCCTTTTACACTTTCATGGTCTCATTATCTGGTGTTAATGTGTATTGAATCAGACGAGGAGCGCCACTTTTATGAGATTGAGTGCCAAAAACAAAATTGGAGCGTCCGTCAATTGCAACGGCAATACAGTTCAAGCCTATATGAGCGATTAGCCCTAAGCCGTAATAAAGATGAAGTCATGCGGCTCTCCCATGAAGGACAAACAATCAATAAACCTGACGACATCATAAAAAATCCTTTGACATTAGAGTTCTTAGGTCTAAAGCCGGATGCGTCTTATTCTGAGACCAAGCTGGAAAATGCCATAATCGACAAGATGCAACATTTTCTGTTGGAATTGGGAAAGGGATTTTTATTCGAAGCCCGCCAAAAGCGATTTACATTTGATGAGGAAAATTTCTATGTAGATCTCGTCTTCTATAATCGCCTGCTACAATGTTATGTCCTGATTGATTTGAAAGTAGGCAAACTCACACATCAGGATTTAGGTCAGATGCAGATGTATGTCAATTATTATGACCGATATGTGAAACAGGACTTTGAAAAGCCGACAGTCGGCATTCTGCTATGCAAAGAGAAGAAAGACGCGTTGGTAGAATTGACACTACCAAAGGATTCCAATATCTACGCCCAGCAATATGCCCTCTATTTGCCGGATAAGAAGTTACTCCAGAACAAGCTGCAAGAATGGTTGGAGGAACAGGAAGAATAAAGTTAAAACGATGTAATCTATAGCGGATAATGGACAAGGTCATGCATTCTCATATATTCACCAACAAGAACGGCAATACCCTCATGCGCGAATTTGAAGGTGTATTGAGCAACAACCCAACGATTAAGAACCTAGATGCCGTTGTAGGTTTCCTTCGTGCATCAGGATATTTTACACTAAGACCATTTCTTGACAACATAAACAAAGCCCGCGTATTGGTTGGGATAAATGTGGACAAATACATAGCAGAAGCCGCCCGACAAGGAAAAATATTCTTCGGAGCAGAAGATGAAGTAAAAGAAGATTGTCTCAGGCAAATCCGCAATGATATAGAACACGCAGGCTACAAGGAAGAAATCGAGCAAGGGATTTTCCAGATGGTCAAAGATCTTAATGACGGTAAACTCGAACTCAGGGCGCATCCATCAAAAAGAATCCATGCCAAAATATATGTCCTTTACCCGGACAATTTCAACCAATATACAGGAGGTATCGCAATCACCGGCTCAAGCAATCTTTCCGGCAACGGTCTTGGCATAAGTGAAGACAAACAATACGAATTTAATGTCAAGTTGTCGCAATACGATGATGTCCAGTACGCCAAAGACGAATTTGAAGAACTTTGGAAAGAAGCGGAAGGATGCGAAATTAAAGCCGATGACATTACGGCCAATATCAGAAAAACCTATCTCAACGGAGACATCTCACCATACGACCTATATATCAAAATGCTGATGGAATACTTCTCCGACAGGGTAATGGAATCCGATAACGAAAGTACCCTTGAAGTGCCTTCTGGTTATACCAAATACGATTACCAAATGGATGCCGTCATTGAAGGATATCAGAAACTCCTACGTTATGACGGATTTTTCCTCGCGGATGTTGTCGGTCTTGGAAAAACAATCGTGGCTACAATGATTGCGAAAAAATTCTTGCAGGAGAATGGCCGTGACAACACCAAAATGCTTGTCGTATACCCTCCGGCAGTGGAGCAGAACTGGAAAAGCACCTTCAAAGATTTCGGCATAGACAAGTACACTAAATTCATAACGAACGGCAGCCTTAACAAAATACTTGACGAAGAAAACTACGATTATTGGAATGCCGATGAATATGACCTCATACTTGTTGATGAAGCACACAAGTTCAGGTCTCACACAACCAATGCCTTTGAACAACTGCAGGAAATATGCAAGATGCCCCGCATCAATCAAGGAAACATAAAAGGTTATAGAAAGAAAGTAATGCTCATTTCCGCCACCCCGATGAACAACTCACCGGCGGACATTTACAATGAAATTCTTCTCTTCCAAGATCCTCGTCACTGCACTATTGACGGAGTGGCCAACCTTACCGCATTCTTCAGTCCACTCGTCAAGGAGTTCAAAAAATTGAAAAAAGAACCTGAGATTGATCTCGCCAAATTTAAAAAACTGGCTGAGCAGGTACGCGACAGAATCATAAAACCGCTGACAGTAAGAAGGACCCGCACCGACATCGAAAGTATATCGCGATACAATAAAGACATTGGCGATTTTCCGAAAGTGGAACGCCCCGTAGAAAGTCGGTATGAACTCAATGAGCACCTTGCAGACTTGTTTGAAAAGGCCATGACCATTCTGACAAAAGACCTTACCTATGCCAGATATCAAGCTATCGCATATCTGAAGCCGGAAATAGCCAATGGGTTGTACGACAATGCTGAAACCATAAGCCGCTCTCTCGCCGGAATAAGAAAGAACGGCCTTGTCAAACGACTGGAAAGCAGTTTTTACGCATTTCAAGTATCTATAGCTAATTTCAAACAGGCCAATCAGAATATGATAGACATGTTTGCAAACGACAAGATCTTCATTGCTCCGGATTTGGATATAAACAACCTGATTGCTGCTGGATTGAGTGAAGAAGAAATAGAAGAGAAACTGAACGCCAAAGCGCAGGACAATCCTAAGAACGCCTCATTTCAGGCAGCAGATTTCAACCCCGGGTATATAGGTATGCTGAAGAAAGATCAGGAAATACTTGAGCAAATGTGCTCAGACTGGGCATCAGTTACCGAAGCCGACGATTCTAAATTCGCCAAGTTCAACGATCTGATCAAACACGAACTGTTCAAGGCAGACCGTAATCCGGAAAGAAAACTTGTAGTATTTTCAGAATCAGTCGATACCGTTGAATACCTGGCCAAACGCATAAACCGCAAAGATGTACTGGTAATATCTGCAAAAAACAGAAGCAACCAGTTCAAGACCATAAGAGAAAACTTCGACGCCAATTACAAAGACAAGCACGATAATTACAATATTATTCTCACCACGGATGTCCTTGCCGAAGGGATTAACCTCCATCGGTCAAATGTAATAGTCAACTACGACACCCCGTGGAACTCCACCCGGCTCATGCAACGCATAGGCCGTGTAAACCGCATAGGGTCAGCCTCCAAACACATATACAATTACGTATTTTACCCTTCCCGGGAAGGGAACCGTGAAATCAATCTCAATCAGATAGCCCTCAGTAAAATACAAACATTCCACTCCACCTTCGGTGAAGACAACCAAATATATTCTCAAAATGAAGTTATAGACAGGAATCTAGGTAAACTCTTCGATGAGGCAATTAAAGGGCAGCAGGAAGACCGCAATCTGGAGCTACCTTATTATGAAGAACTGCGAGAACTATACAAAACAAAACGCAAGGAATATAATCGTATTGCCAAACTTTCCATACGAAGCCGTACCGGAAGAAATCCAAAGCAAGTCGATGGTACAACTCTCTCAGGAGATACTCTTGTTTTCTTGAAGACTAATTTCCGAAAAGTGTTTTATCTGGTATCTGAGACAGCTGAAGAACTTTCCGTCATTGATGCCCTGAAATACTTCAAAGCATCTCCAGATGAACCTTCAGCAGACCGTATCCCTTTACATCATAAACACGTGGAAATGGCTTTGCAGAAATTCGGGACCAAACAAGATGAAGAAATCAAAATCCAGGAAAGTACACAGGATGATCCGTCCAGCCGAGGTTCACAGGTAAATACTGCCCTTAACCTCCTTTCCAGATTTATGGTCGAAATCGACGATTCTGACCTCTATGAAAAAGTAAGACAACTCAAATCACTTGCCGAGCGTGGAGTCATTACATACATATCCAAACGTCTCCAAAGGATACATAAAAACTTGCAAAGTTCCGGCAAGTCCCGAATGACACGAAACGAAGCTATGGACGAGATAATCGGTATGGCGCAGAAATACTCTTCATACTACACCGCAGAAGAATCCATGCTCCATCAACAGGAGACAGAAGCCGAAATTATTCTTTCCGAATCATTTAAATAAGTCCAAGATATGAACTACAAAGAGATTATAGAATCCAGATATAATAGAGAAGCCTGGCAGGGCCTCCTTCATGACATATTCCACAATAATGTTAAATTCTGGAGCAATCCCATCCCAATACAAGTCAGCAACCGTCTTGCCAAAACGGCTTTACGCCTCGGCAACATAACCCTCTCTGATGGCGAGACCATAGCCGTTTATGAAGTCGAACTCAATGACAAGGTGGATATATCCCGAAACAAACGTGGCATCCGCGATATGCTCACCTCTGATTGGAGGGGAATGGGCTACATCGGAGCCTTTGTGTTCAGTTACCGTAAGAACGAAAGTTCCCTGCGCTTTTCGTATGTCAGCGAGACATGGGACTTCGACAAAGACGGGAACTATGAGAAACGCTCGACAGACACAATGCGATATACCTATCTCCTCGGGGAAGGCAGGGGCTGCCGCACCGCTATTGACCGCTTCACTGCCCTAAAAGAAAGTAAACAGACCCTTAGCGACATCACAGCTGCTTTCTCTGTTGAAACTCTCACCAAACTTTTTTACAAAGATCTCTTTGACTGGTATCTTTGGGCTATCAGTCCTGATGGAAATATATCATTTCCCAACAATACAGCAATTGAAGAAGATGATCGTGAAGACCTTGAGAAAAAAATCATCAGGATGATTACCCGCATAATCTTCGTTTGGTTCATCAAACAGAAAAACCTTGTACCAGGTAATCTGTTCGATGAAAACTTCATTGAAACCATCTTGAAAGATTTTGACTCCCAAAGCCCAGTATCTGGTACTTATTACAATGCAATACTTCAGAATCTTTTCTTCGCTACGCTCAATCGAGCCATTGAAGATGAGAATGGTGAAAAACGCGGCTTTGCAGAAAGCGTCGGATATACAGATGTAAAAACATTGTATCGATATGACGAACTTTTCTCCATTTCGAAAGAAGAAATTATCAGTCTGTTTTCAGAAGTTCCTTTTCTTAACGGAGGCCTTTTCGAATGCCTTGACAAGACAAAGACACTGGATGGAGTAAGCAAAGCCTACTATTACGACGGTTTCAGCCGTAATGCATCTAAATTCTCTGATGGACGCTACCGTTATCGCGCAGTCGTTCCAAATATATTATTCTTCGCTCCGGAGAAAGGTTTATTCTCCATCCTTGCCAGATACAACTTCACAATAGAAGAAAATACACCTGAAGAGCAGCAGGTAGCACTTGACCCTGAACTCTTGGGGAAGGTATTCGAAAATCTACTTGGTGCATACAACCCCGAGACTAAAGAAACAGCTCGAAACCAAAGCGGTTCATTTTATACCCCTCGTGAAATAGTAGGCTATATGGTCGATGAAAGCCTTATTGCTTATCTTGGGGATACTCCACTTCATCGCTCCCTTTTCGCTCAGAACTTTAAATATGAGGCTGAGAAAACTTCGGAATATAATGAAATAGCCCGCAAATTGAAGTCGGTAAAAGTAATAGATCCGGCCTGTGGCTCCGGGGCCTTCCCTATGGGAATGCTCAACAGAATGATTGACATTCTACAAAGGATTGAGCCTGACGAGAACACCTATACACAGAAACTATCCATCATCGAAAACTGTTTATACGGCAGCGATATCCAGAGCATTGCCGTTCAGATAACAAAACTTCGTTTCTTCATTTCACTCATCTGTGACTGCGAGAAAGACCCGTCCAAACCTAACTTTGGCATCCCGACTCTTCCAAATCTGGAAACCAAATTCGTAGCTGCTAATTCCCTCATTGGAAAGAAAAGGAATGTGCAATCCAATCTCTTTGAAAATCCGGAAATCAAACCGACAAAAGAAGCACTGACAAAAATCCGCCATGAACACTTTATGGCAAAATCGGCCGTAACTAAACGCCGCCTGAGAGAACAAGATCAAAACTTGAGAGAAAAACTTGCTTCGCTTTTGGCGGAAAATAATGATTTCGCTCCAGAAGACGCCAAGCAACTCGCTTCGTGGAATCCGTATGACCAGAATACAGTCAGTAGATTCTTCGATCCAGAATGGATGTTTGGACTCAATGATAACCCGTTCGATATAGTGATTGGCAATCCTCCGTACATCCAACTACAAAACAATAGTGGTGAATTGGCTATTCTATATGCCGATTGTGGGTACAAGACCTATGCTCGCACCGGTGACATATACTGTCTATTCTACGAGCGAGGTTGGCAATTGCTCAAAGATGGTGGACATCTCTGCTATATTACCTCTAACAAATGGATGCGGGCCGGTTATGGAGAAAAGACGCGGGATTTTCTTTCACATAACACCGATCCGCAGCTCCTGATTGATTTTGCTGGTGTAAAAATATTCGAGAGTGCTACAGTGGATACGAATATCCTGTTATTCTCAAAAAATAAAAACCAGCATAAGACCCTATGTGCTGTGACCAACAAACAGAATAAAGATAGTGTTAGGAATTTGAGCGTTTTTGTGCAGCAAGAGGGAACATTGTGTGACTTTCCAGGTAATGATAGTTGGGTCATTTTGTCTCCGGTAGAACAAAGTATAAAGCGAAAAATAGAGTCCGTAGGAACTCCTCTCAAAGATTGGGACATAAATATATACCGTGGTGTACTCACTGGATATAATGAAGCATTCATTATAAATACTGAGAAAAGAAATGAAATTTTAGCTAATTGCCAGTCTGAAGAAGAACGAGCAAAAACAGCTGAATTAATTCGACCGATTTTAAGAGGACGAGATATTAAACGTTACGGATATAATTGGGCTGATCTATGGCTGATAGCGACGTTCCCATCTCGTCATTATGATATAGAAGCATTTCCTTCCGTAAAAAAGCATCTTTTATCATATGGAAAAGAACGCCTGGAACAGACAGGAAAAACTTATGCCGTTAATGGGGAGAAGATTAAAGCTAGAAAAAAAACGAATAATAAATGGTTTGAGACACAGGATAGTATTAGTTATTGGGACGATTTTTTGCGTCCAAAAATAATATGGAAGCGTATTGGATCAATACTTCGTTTTTCATATGACACTTCTGGATATTTTGGTCTTGATAGTACTTGTTTTGCTACAGGTAGACATATTGGTTATTTGTGCTGCATATTAAATTCACTTATGGGATGTTATATGCTCAAAGATTCCCCTAAGACAGGAACAGGAGATTTACTTATAAGTGTTCAAGCTATAGAACCTATTATGATCCCCCAAAATAATGATTTGGAATATTTGTTTGAGGAATTGTTAAAAGAAATCATAGAACGTAACTCTAAAAATGCAGAGCAGGAAATAAATCGTTTAGTTTTTAAATTATACAATTTATCTCCTGCTGAAATTGACTATATTACTGGCTCTGTTACTCAATTTCAACAAAACCAATAATTTGTCGTTCTTTTTCTGATAGATTATACAAGTCGTAAATCATGGAATCAATAACTATGGCTTTCGACTTGTTATACTCATTTTGAATATCATCTATAGCATTTTTAAAAAGTTCCTCTTCCTTGTTAGAAATCTGCTTTACGGGAATTTTGTCAAAGAAAATTTTACTCATTTCACGCGTTCCACCTTGTAGTTCTGGAAAAGATTCGCGGAAACAAAATTTAAACAAAGAAGAGTTGAAGAAAGCTGTGAGATATGCTATATTCTGACCAGTAATAACAAAACACTTTTGATTGGTATAATACCCCATGTCATCATAAACAAAAGGCATATACTTAGTCATGTTTGGATATACAATTTTTGGCTTATTAAAATCGTCCAAATAAGCACAGTTGCGCAGATTATAAGGAGTATCTCCTTTGTCTATGCGGGTACTTATTTTATTCCAAAATTGGTCTAGATGAGCTTTTACGGCGGG
>UQYM01000002.1 GCA_900545315.1 uncultured Alistipes sp. | reverse complement strand
CGCCTGCCGATAGGGTCATTGCTTCCCGGACGGCCCATATCGATCCATGCGCCATCTTCGGTACTGTTTTGTTGGGCTTCGATCTCCGTTTTGAGGGTATTGATCTTTTCGATTGCCCGATTTTTGAGGGTATTGATCTTTTGGCCCAATTCGCGTTTCAGTTCCGGAGCCACCTTTTTGAACTCATCGAGGATGTCGTTCAGTTGACCTTTACGGCCCAGCATGCGTACACGGAACTCTTCGATTTCAGCCGCGGTTTTTGGCTTAAACTCTTCGACTTTTTTGAGCAGGTCGTTTATTTTCTCAATCATCACTATTGTTGGCTGTTTTTTCGCTATATTTACAAACTTTCGGAAAATTTCCGATCTTCGGCCCTGTTTGTGGGTTGAAAGATTGCTCTATGTATCGCTAAACGAGCTTTTTCACGCCTTCAGACCTTTTAATAAGCAAAGGTAAGAATTTATTTTGAACATGCCCCACCTTAGACACATAATTCTGACGATCCTGCTGTTGTCATCCACGATGGCGTCGGCTCAACGGGTCGGTTTGGTCCTCAGCGGAGGCGGAGCCAAAGGTCTGTATCACATTGGTGTGATTCGGGCTTTGGAGGAGAACGGGATTCCGATCGATTATATTTCAGGAACTTCAATGGGGGCGATTATCGGCGGATTGTATGCGGTTGGTTACTCACCCGAGGAGATGGCCGAGATTTTCACTTCAGCGCAGGTTAAGAATTGGATGACAGGAAAGATAGACAATAAATATGTCTACCATTTTCGTTTGCAGCGGCCCAATGCGGCGATGATCACACTCAGAATTGATTTCCGCAATCCGAAACGCATAGCCAAGTTACAGTTACCGTCCAATTTGATCCAATCGACACCGATCGATATGGCTTTTGTTGAGTTTTTTGCCTCTCCAACGGCCGGTTGTGGCGGGGATTTCGATAAACTGTTTGTTCCGTTCCGATGTGTGGCGACCGATGCGGCATTGCGTCAGGAGGTTGTTTATCGGGGAGGGGATTTAGGCAAGGCGATTCGTGCTTCGATGACCCTTCCGTTGGTGTTCCGACCGTTGAAACAGGATTCGACACTGTTATACGACGGTGGAATCTGTAATAACTTTCCGTGGCAGGTTTTGGAGGAGGATTTCGAGCCGGATATTTTGATTGGCAGTAAATGTGTCGAAGGTAATTCAAAACCCATTGAGGATAATCCGGTAGAGCAGATTTTGTCGTTGACGATGATGCATACCGACTATGCATTACCCTCCGAGGAGGATGTTTTGATTGAGCACACCTTTGAGGATGTAACGACGCTGGATTTCAACAAGGCGGCTTATGTGATTGAACGGGGCTATAAGGATGCGTTGGCCAAGATTCCCGAGTTGCGTGAGCGGATTGTGCGTCATGTCGATACGACGGATTTGAACCGGCGGAGGGCTTCGTACCGGGCGCTGTTGCCCAAGGTGGTTTTTGATCGTTATGATATCCAGGGTTTGAATAAGCCGCAGACGCAGTATGTGAAACGGTTGTTGCAGTTTGACAACAAACTGGAGAAGGAGAATTTCTTTGATTACGAGGAGTTTCAGTCTGAATATTTCAAGATGTTGTCCGATGGGGAGTTGAGCGGTGAATATCCCACGGTGACCTATAACGATACATTGAAAACATTTGCTTTGGGGCTGCAGTTGCGGACCAAGCCGAGTTTGAAGGTGATGTTTGGCGGCAACATCTCCTCCACCTCGATGAACCAGGCCTATGTCGGGTTGGAGTATCGGCGTTTGGGACGCAATATGTCCACCTATGGTTTTGATGGTTATTTCAGTGCCCTTTATTCGTCGCTGTATGCTGGGGGGCGCAATGATTTTTCGTCGAAAACGCCCTTTGCGGTCGATTACGGCTTTAACTATAACTATTACAACTATTTCAAGAGTGATTTCGGCATGCTGGCTCAAGACAACGACTTGAGCTATGCCAAAGATGGCGATCTGTTTTTGTCAGCCGGGTTGAGTACGCCGAGCAGCCGTTTTCAGACCTTGTCGTTGCGGTTCAATGTGGGGCAGGCCAATTTCCGCTATTATCAATTGACCAATTCTGCGGATAATGTTGTTCCTTCGGATCAGGACGAAGTGGAGTATAACGATGTCTTGGATCAGAGCAAGTTCCAGTATCTTGGCCTGAAGCTGGATCTGGCACGCAACAATCTGAACTATCTGATGTACCCCACACGGGGGTTGAGACAATCCATCTCGGCTATCTATGTCAGTGGACTGGAGACCTTTGTGCCGGGGGTAGAAACCTCCACGGCGCGCCGGATCAAAGACAACCACTACTGGTTCGGGGCACGATTTACGCGTGAGCAGTATTTTAGTTTGGCCAAGTGGTTTTCGTTGGGGTATCTGGTCGATGCGGTGGTGACGACGCACCCTTCGTTTTCGAACGAGTATGCGACCAACCTTTCGTCGCCGGCCTTTCAACCTACGCCCCACAGCAAATTGATCTATTTGAAGGATTTTCGGAGTCGTTCGTTTATTGGGGCGGGTTTGATTCCCACGTTTGAGTTTGGTCCCCGGTTCTATTGGACCAACAGTGTGTATGCCTTTTTGCCCGAAGATATCAACCAGACGACGGCCAATGTCCGCAAACGGTTGCGTTACATGTTCAACTCTTCGGTGGTTTACCAAACGCCGATCGGGGTAATTAGTCTAACCTTGTCGAAGTATGATGCTACGACGAGTCACAACTGGTTTTTGACCTTCAATTTTGGCTTTATGCTTTTCAACAATCGGGGTTTATTTTACTGATTGGGGCTAACAAAGAGCACGTTCCGAGGAGGTTGGTTTGGGAAATTGCGAAAAAACAGCTATTTTTGCGCAACTTACAAAATTTCCAACAAAGATGGCAACAACAGCAGATATTAAAATCGGCATGTGCATTGAACTCAACGGAAAGACCTATCAGATCGTTGATTTCCAGCATGTAAAGCCGGGCAAAGGACCTGCATTCGTCCGGACAAAACTCAAAAACCTCGAGAATGGCCGTACGGTCGATAATACTTTCACGGCGGGTGTAACGATCGAGCCGGTACGTGTAGAGCGTCGTCCGTATCAGTTCTTGTACGAGGATGATTTGGGTTGCAATTTCATGCACACGGAGACGTTTGAGCAGATTGTGATTGATCGTAAATTGATTGAGAACTCGGATTTGATGAAAGAGGGTCAGATTGTCGAGGTGATGTTCCACACCGACAAGGACATGGTATTGTCTGCAGAGCTTCCTCCGATTATTGACATGGAGGTGGTTTACACCGAGCCGGGTGTTAAAGGTGATACCGCATCGACCAACTCGTTGAAACCGGCCACTGTCGAGACTGGTGCGACGATCAAGGTTCCTCTTTTCATTCAGACTGGAGAAAAGATTCGTGTAGATACCCGTACTCGTGAATACTACGAGCGTATCAAATAGTTAGAACCTTTCATATAACCCGCATAACAATTATGGCTCTCACCCTCATTCCCGGGGTGGGAGCTTTTTTATTTTTATTAATATGGGTGTTAATTCTATCCTATCCTATACCTATTCCATTCACTTTGGTTTTTTATTGGCTCTTTTTTGAGTGTTTTGTGGAGCGTTTGTACGCTTGGTGCGGCAGGGTGTTATTCACCATATCTATTAATTTTTCCCCAATACGACACTTTCTTAGGGTTGGATTTCGGAAGCTCGGACCATTATTGAAAATCGAACTTTTTGTTGTTGCCTCGTGAAATGTTGTGCAACGAACAAGGCTGGGAAGCGAGACAAAGGGCACGCAACAGCGGAAATAAGAACGGGACAAGGCAAAATAGGGGCCGGTATGGTTCTTGGTCGCAATCGTCCGGCCAGTTACAGAGATTGGTGAGCAGGTAGAGCCGATGTCCCATAGGACACCCTTGGAGGATTCAGGTAGGGATATGGGTGCAGATCGCCAACACCGGTACAAGTGTTAGGATTAGATGTTAGTGAGCGAATGGGTACTGATATAGCAGGAATTGGATACTGACGCAACAAAAAATGGATACCGGCATGGCTGAGGAGAGTGCACCATGTGTACTATAAATAAAATACCCCGCAGGTAGCACGATTGAATCGTAGAGTAAAATAGTAAAAATTTAGCGGCGTTTTTGGCTTACCGGAGCGCAGTTTTCGGGGTGATCGAAATCGATAACCGGCAGTTTGTTCATCAGCGAGCGCACTTGTGCGGAACGGCGCATCATGTAGGAAGAGGGGTTGGCCAGCTTCATGCGGATCGGGTTGGGGAGGACGGTGGCGATCATCGAGGCTTCGTGGCGATTGAGTTTTTCGGCCGATTTGCCATAGATGTGACGGGCGGGAGCCTCTACACCGTACATGTTTTCGCCGGTTTCGATCACGTTGAGATAGACCTCCATGATTCGCCGTTTACTCCAGAAAGTTTCGATCAGTAAGGTATAATACGCCTCGAACCCTTTGCGGATCCAGGTTCTGGAGGGGAGGCAAAAGACATTTTTTGCGGTCTGTTGGGAGATGGTGCTGCCTCCGCGGAGACGGTCTCCTTCACGGTTTTCGTTATAGGCTTTTTTGATGGCTTCCCAGTCGAACCCGTTATGGATCATGAAATTGTTATCTTCGGTGGCAATGACTGCACACGGCATTACGGGGTTGATGTGGTTCAGGGAGCACCAGTTGGACTGCACGGAGAGCCCTTTGTCGGGGAAATTTTCGACCAGGCGGATCACCTTCAGCGGGGTAACGGTGATGGGCACGACGGTTGCGATGAGCACCGAGCTCACCGAGAGTGTGACAAAGAAGATCACCAGGTAGATAAATAGGCGTCCGAGGTACCGCATGGGCGAAAAAATTGATTTCCAAATACAAAATTAACGGGAAAAAGGATATGATCCTCTCCAAAGAGCAAAATAAATGGCCTTAAAAGTGAAAAGGATTAAAATAATAGGAGTATATTTGCACGGATTCTGTGGAGTTTTGAGTTACGAATCCAGGATTAATCTACATTTGAACAAAAACACAAACTGACAAACATAGTTTATTGTAAGATGGCACAGAAAAAATTCATTACATGTGACGGTAACTATGCAGCTGCGCATATTGCATATATGTTCAGTGAGGTAGCTGCTATTTACCCCATCACTCCGTCATCGACGATGGCCGAATTGGTGGACGAATGGGCCGCACAGGGCCGTAAGAACATCTTCGGTGAGACGGTAAAAGTGGTTGAAATGCAGTCTGAGGCTGGTGCAGCGGGCGCTGTACACGGTTCGTTGCAGAGTGGTGCATTGACCACAACCTTCACCGCATCACAGGGATTGTTGTTGATGATCCCGAACATGTACAAAATTGCCGGTGAGTTGCTTCCGGGCGTATTTCACGTTTCAGCCCGTGCGTTGGCAGCTCAGAGCCTCTCTATCTTTGGTGACCACCAGGATGTCATGGCAACTCGTCAGACCGGTTTTGCGATGCTGGCTACCAGCAGTGTACAGGAGGTGATGGATTTGGCAGGTTTGGCGCACATTTTGGCCATCAAATCGCGTGTACCGTTCCTGCACTTCTTCGATGGTTTCCGTACCTCTCACGAGATCCAGAAGATCGAGATGATCGACGAGGATGCTCTCAAGGCGATGCTTGACACGAAGGCTTTGGCCGAGTTCCGTCAGCGTGCGTTGAATCCTGAGCACCCGGTTACCCGCGGTACTGCACAGAACCCCGATATCTACTTCCAGTCTCGTGAGGCTGCCAACCGTTTCTACGATGCCATTCCTGATATGGCTGCTGAAGCAATGGCACAGATCAGCAAGATCACGGGCCGTGAGTACAAACCGTTTGTTTACTATGGTGATCCGGATGCAGAGAACATCATCATTGCGATGGGTTCGGTTACCGAGACCATCAAGGAGACGGTTGATTACCTGCGTGCCAAAGGGGAGAAAGTGGGTGTAATCACCGTTCACCTGTATCGTCCCTTCTCGGCAAAATATCTGTTGAATGTCGTACCGCAGAGTGTTAAACGGATCTGCGTATTGGATCGTACCAAAGAGCCGGGAGCTAATGGCGATCCTCTCTATCTGGATGTAAAAGATGTATTCTACGGCAAGGCTAATGCCCCGATGATTATCGGCGGTCGTTATGGTCTCTCTTCTAAGGATACCACTCCGGCTCAGATTTTGGCCGTATTCGACAACCTGAAAGCCAATGAGCCGAAAAATCAGTTCACGGTAGGTATCGTTGATGATGTAACCTTCCATTCACTGCCGGTTGGCAAGGAGATCAGTCTGGCTAAACCGGGCACCTTCGAGGCTCTGTTCTTTGGTTTGGGTGCTGATGGTACGGTAGGTGCCAACAAGAACTCAATCAAGATCATCGGTGGTTCTACCGACAAATATTGCCAGGCATACTTCTCTTATGACTCGAAGAAATCGGGTGGTTACACCTCATCACACTTGCGTTTCGGTGACAAACCGATCACTTCGCCCTATTTGGTAACTACTCCTGACTTTGTAGCTTGCCACGTTCCGTCGTATGTTTACAAATACGATGTATTGAAGGGCTTGAAGAAGGGTGGTTCGTTCCTGTTGAATAGTATTCACGATGCAGAGACGACCAAAGAGACGTTGCCGGACCACATGAAGAAGTATTTGGCCGAGAACAACATCAACTTCTACATCATCAACGCTACCAAGATCGCCATGGATCTGGGTCTGGGCAGCCGTACGAACACCATCATGCAGAGTGCATTCTTCAAGATTGCCAATGTGATTCCGTTCGACAAGGCTGTTGAGGAGATGAAGAAGGCCATCTACAAGAGCTACGGTAAGAAGGGCGAGGATATCGTCAACATGAACTATGCAGCCGTTGATAAGGGTGGTGCAGAGGTTCAGAAGGTAGATGTTCCTGCCGAGTGGGCCAACATCACCGTTAAGGAGGCAGAGGCTGTTGCCGATGACGCACCTGAATTCATCAACAAGATTGTTCGCCCGATCAACGCGTTGAAGGGTGATGATCTGCCGGTAAGTGCTTTTGTAGGTCGTGAGGATGGTACCTGGGATCCGGGTACGGCAGCATACGAGAAACGTGGTATTGCCGTGAATGTTCCGGAGTGGCAGAGTGAGAACTGTATCCAGTGTAACCAGTGTGCCTATGTCTGCCCTCACGCTGTGATCCGTCCGTTCCTGTTGACCGACGAAGAGGCTGCTGCAGCACCTGCCGGCATGAAGACGGTTCAGGGCAACGGTGCGACGAAAGCCTACAAGTTCCGTATTCAGATCAGCCCGCTGGATTGTACCGGTTGCAACAACTGTGCTGATGTCTGCCCGGCACCGACGAAGGCTTTGGTTATGAAACCGCTGGAGTCGCAGCTTGATCAGCAGAAGTATTGGGAGTACATGACCAAGAAGGTTGGTTACAAAGATACCGTTGTGGACAAGACCAAGACGGTTAAGAACAGCCAGTTCTCGCAGCCGTTGTTTGAGTTCTCTGGCGCCTGCGCAGGTTGCGGTGAGACTCCGTATATCAAACTGATTACCCAGTTGTTCGGTGATCGTATGATGATTGCCAATGCAACGGGTTGCTCGTCAATTTACGGTGGTTCAGCTCCGTCGTCACCTTACACCATCAACAGCAAGGGTCAGGGTCCGGCATGGGCTAACTCACTGTTTGAGGATAACGCCGAGTTCGGTTTGGGTATGCACGTTGGTGTTGAGCAGTTGCGTGATCGTGTGAAGAGCATGATGGAGAATGCTATTGCCAACTGCGATCAGTGCTCAGCCGAGTTGAAAGCTGCCATGCAGGAGTGGATCGACGGCAAGGATAGCAGTGCATTGAGTGCTGCTGCCAGCGAGAAGTTGATCCCGATGTTGGAGGCTTGCGGTTGCGATGCATGCAAAGAGCTGCTCGAATGGAAACAGTACTTCGTTAAGAAGTCACAGTGGATTTTCGGTGGTGACGGTTGGGGTTACGATATCGGATTCGGTGGTGTAGACCACGTACTCGCATCGGGTGCTGATGTCAATGTCCTGATTCTCGATACCGAGGTATATTCGAACACCGGTGGTCAGTCTTCTAAGGCTACTCCGGTAGGTGCGGTTGCCAAATTTGCTTCGGCCGGTAAACGTATCCGTAAGAAGGATATCGGTGCGATTGCCATGACCTACGGTTACATTTACGTAGCACAGGTTTCGATCGGAGCCAACCAGAACCAGTACCTGCAGGCGATCAAAGAGGCCGAGGCTTATCCAGGACCGTCTCTGATCATTGCATATGCTCCATGTATCAACCACGGTATCAAGGGTGGTATGACCCGTACGCCGAGTGTAGGTAAAGAGGCAGTTGCATGTGGTTACTGGCAGTTGTGGCGTTTCAACCCGATGCTCGAGGAGCAGGGTAAGAACCCGTTCACTCTGGATTCTAAAGAGCCGGATTGGAGTAAGTTCCGCGAATTCATCCTCAAGGAGGTACGTTACTCATCGTTGACGAAGCTCTTCCCGACTGAGGCTGACGAGCTCTTCGCAGCTGCAGAGGAGAATGCAAAATGGCGTTACAACTCATACAAACGCTATGCTTCGATGGATTTCTCAGCCGAAAAAGGCGAGCCGGTTCTTCCTACGAAGTAATCGACTGATTCGATAATACGAGATCGGGGCCGCACAATCGTGCGACCCCGATCTTTTTTGTTGTTAGGCGGGCGGTATGGTTGTGATGCTTATTGGCAAATTTGACTACCAATGCCCGGGTTTACAGGGAGGAGGAGCGGCTGCCTTCCTGATGGCTTAAAGGTTGTTTCGAGGTGTGTTGAGCAGACACCGAGCGCAAGCTGTGAATTAATTATTAGTGAGATTGACCAGCCAATAAAATAATAAAAATGCGCTATTTGGTGTGTTGTGGAGCCTGCTGGGTTGAGGAGTTGGGCAGCGGATGGCTGCATGGAGAGAGGCAGGCGCTGCAATCGTTGCACGAAGCGGCGGTGGAGAGAGGTGCATGGGGGTCGGAGGGGTGTTGTTGACGGAGTGCCTCCTCTTCACGTCGAAACTCGCCGGCGGTACAACGAATCCCCCGTTTCTGCATGTTGGCGTTGGTGCCGATCTCTGAGTCGATCGGGTGTCCCTTGATCATCTGCGTGAGGGATAAGCCGATGACGAAAAGGGCTACGGCAGCCACCGCAATGGCGAATATGATCCAAAAGCTTTCCATGTTTTGTGCTGGATTTGATGTCGTTTTGGCCGATCGTGATGCAAAGTCCATACAAAATTATAAATTTGTAGAGATTTCCTTCTTCCCGGGGGTATTGTTCCGAAATTGAGGCGTATAAGTTTTTTTACGTGGAGATCAGCGGGGCAATACTCGTAATGTAAGAAAAGGATGAAGGGCATAACCTGAATAGAGATCCCATGAGAATAGTTATTTCGGGCGTAGGTGAGGTGGGGAGCCACTTGGCGAAGATGTTGAGTGGAGCTTCGCACGACATTACGGTGATTGACGACGATCCCAAACGGATCGAGGAGGTTGCGGGTATGGCGGATGTGATTACCATTGAGGGGGATTGCACCACCTTTGCTGTATTGAAGAAGGCGGCTGTCCGCAAGGCTGATCTGTTTATTGCGGTTCGTCCCGAGGAGTCGATCAACATCATCTCGGCGGTGTTGGCCAAGCAGCTTGGCGCCCGCAAGGCGATTGTGCGCATCGATAACAACGAATATTTGGAGCCGAACAACAAGGAGATGTTCATCAATATGGGCATCGACTACCTGTTTTATCCTGAAAAGGTGGCGGCTCGGGAGGTGATCAACCTGTTGGGACACACCAGTACGACCGAGTATGTCGATTTTTCGGGGGGTAAATTGTCGTTAGTGGTCTTCAAGTTGGATGCCTCTTCTCCGCTGATTGGGAAGTCGCTGTTGGAGGCGACGGCAGATCGGGAGTCATTGCCTTATCGTACGGTGGCCATCTCGCGTGAAGGGGAGACGATTATCCCGCGCGGAAACGACCAGTTCCAGGATGGAGATACGATTTATGTGATTGCCAATCAGGATGATGTCAAGTCGTTGATGTTCTTCTCCGGCAAGCCAAATATCGAGGTCAACAACATCATGATTTTGGGTGGCAGTCGTATTGGGGTACGCATAGCGGCTGAGTTGCAGGAGGAGGCCAATGTCAAATTGGTGGAGTATAATCCTGAGAAGGCCTACAAGTTGACCGAGTCTTTGGAAAAGACGCTGATTATCAGTGATGATGGGCGAAATATCGATTCGATGATCGAAGAGGGGTTGAGCAATATGGATGCTTTTGTGGCGGTAACGGGACGTTCCGAAACCAACATTCTGGCAGCCATGGTTGCCAAGCGTCTTGGTGTCAAGAAGGTGATTGCCGAGGTTGAGAACCTCAATTTCATCAATTTGGCCGAGAGTATGGGTATCGATACGATTATCAATAAGAAGTTGATTACGGCCAGCAATATTTTCCGTTTCACGATGAATACCGATGTGCAGGCGATCAAGTGCCTGACGGGATGCGATGCCGAGGTGTTGGAGTTTATTGCCAAACCCAACTCTTTGGCGACGAAGGGGCAGATTCGGGAGTTGAACTTCCCGCAGGATGCGATGATTGGCGGTATTGTACGTGGCGACCGCAGTTATATTGCGACCGGCAGCATGCAGATCAACGCCTTTGATCGGGTGGTGGTCTTTTCGTTGCCTTCGGCAATTTCGCGTATTGGGCGATTCTTTAATTAGCCACGTTGAAGATGCCGTTGAGGTGGCCGTTTTATTGGCTGCAGAGGACGATTTAGAGCTATCTCCGAGGTGGATAGGTTGAGATAATGGCGTACTGAATAAAAGAGTAGTTTTATGCCTTTATTGACGAAATTGGTAAATGCTTTCTTTGCGCGGCGGCGCAAGGAGGTCGATTTTTTCATGGAGCATCCGCTTCAGGTACAGCAGCGGCAATTACGCTGGTTGTTGGATCGGGCTGCCAATACGGTGTTTGGCAGAGAGCATGGATTTGCTGCCGTGCATACAGCGGAGGAGTATGCGGCTTCGGTTCCGGTGGCGGACTACGATACATTTCAAAGTTACATTGCGCGGACGCGGGCCGGGGAGCAGAATGTGTTGTGGCCGACCGAGATCAAATGGTTTGCCAAATCGTCGGGAACCACCTCGTCCAAAAGTAAATTTATTCCCGTTAGCGATGAGGGGTTGCAGGGGGGACACATGCAGGGACCTCGGGATGTACTTTGTTTGTTTGCCCACCTCTATCCGCAGAGTCGTGTTTTCGAGGGGAAGACGTTGACCCTGGGGGGAAGCCATCGGTTGGAGAGTACCGGCGGTACAGCCCAAGAGGGGGACCTTTCGGCTATTTTGATTGAAAACACCCCCTGGTGGGCGGCCCGACGTCGTACGCCGCGGGTGGAAACCGCTTTGATCCCCGATTTTGAGGAGAAGGTGCAGGCGATCTGTCGCGAGGCGGTCAGGCAGCGTATTACGGCTTTTGCTGGGGTTCCGTCGTGGAATCTGGTCTTGATGAATCGGGTGCTGGAGTATACGGGTAAACAGAATATTCTGGAGGTTTGGCCCGATATGGAGCTGTTTGTGCACGGCGGAATGAACTTCAACCCCTATCGTGAACAGTATCGTCGGATCTTCCCGTCGGATCGCATGAAGTATATGGATACCTACAACGCTTCGGAGGGCTTCTTTGCCATCCAGAACGATCCGAAGAGCGACGATATGCTGTTAATGCTCGATTATGGCGTTTATTACGAATTTCTGCCGGTTTCGTCGTTGGGCGATCCGTCCAAAGCGGTGCCTCTCGAAGGGGTACAGACGGGTGTCAATTATGCGATGATCATTACGACAAGCAATGGCCTGTGGCGTTATCAGATTGGTGATACCGTTGAATTTACTTCGATCGCTCCGTACAAGATCCGAATTACCGGAAGAACAAAGTTGTACATCAATGCCTTTGGTGAGGAGCTGATTATTGATAATGCAGAGACAGCCCTGCACCGGGTTTGTGCCGAGACCGGGGCGTTGGTTACCGATTATACGGTCGGACCGATCTATATGGGTGATCGGAGCAAAGGATCGCATCAATGGTTGATTGAATTTAGCAAGGCGCCGGCCGATATTGAGCAGTTTACCGATCTGTTGGATCGGGCATTGCAGCAGGTCAATTCCGACTATGAGGCCAAACGGTTCCGGGATACGACTCTGTTGCGTCCGACGGTGACGGTACTGCCCGAAGGGAGCTTCTACCGTTGGATGGAGAGCCGGGGCAAAGTGGGTGGACAAAACAAGGTTCCCCGCCTCTACAACGACCGTACCTATATCGATCAACTGCTTTCGATGTAGAGGGCGATCTATGACACCGTAGGGGTATGGATAACTTTTTTAAGGGGTTCTGATCATAAATGTTCTCCTGATGTGGGCAGCGTAAAGGCTGATGAGGTGCGGAAAGTTTTTCGTATTTCAAGCGATGATATTTCAGCAAAATAATTTCCAGCGATTATTAAGGTTGGATGAATGATCTTCTTGGAAGGTCAATAAAAATAAGAGTGAGTTGATGAAAAAGATAGTAGTGCTTGACGGCTATGCGATGAATCCGGGAGATCTGTCGTTTGCAGGTCTTGAGGCGTTGGGCAATTGTACGGTATATGATTTTACCCGTCCCGAGGAGGTGATCCCTCGGGCACAAGAGGCTGAGATGGTATTGACCAACAAAACGCGTTTGACGGCAGAGTCGATCGCTGCTCTGCCCAAGCTGGAGTATATCGGGGTGTTGGCGACGGGGTATAACAATGTCGATATCGGGGCGGCTCGCCAAAGGGGTATTGTTGTATCCAATGTACCGGCGTACAGTACCACGTCGGTGGCTCAGTTGGCTTTTGCGCACATCTTGAACATTACGATGCAGGTTCAACATCACTCCGAAGAGGTACACAAGGGGCGTTGGGAGCACAATCGTGATTTCTGTTTTTGGGACAATACGTTGATCGAGTTGGAGGGAAAAACGATCGGTCTGGTTGGATTCGGACATACCGGTCAGGCGACGGCAGCCATTGCGCTCGGGTTTGGGATGAAGGTGTTGGCTTATACCTCCAAACCGCAAGACAGGTTACCCGAAGGGGTGCGTTCCGTCTCGATGGATGAACTGTTCCGCAGCAGTGATATTGTGAGCCTCCACTGTCCGTTGACCCCTGACACGCGAGGATTGGTCAATGCTGAACGTATCGCACAAATGAAACCCACGGCGATTTTGATTAATACGAGTCGTGGTCCGGTGGTGGATGAGCGAGCACTAGCCGATGCCCTGAACGCCGGACGGTTGTATGCAGCGGGGGTAGATGTGCTCTCCAGTGAGCCACCCAAGGAGGATAATCCGTTGTTGACCGCCAAGAACTGTTACATTACGCCGCATATTGCCTGGGCTACCAAAGAGGCCCGGGAGCGGTTGATGGCCATCACGACTGAGAATGTGCGGGCCTTCTTGGCCGGGCATCCGATCAACGATGTGACGCGTAAATAACCACATAAATCCCTTGCTATGGCTATGGAGCAGACCGAGAAAAAGAGCTTGCGATCGATGATTATGCTGGGTCCGGCACATCCGTTCCGGGGTGGGTTGGCGGCGTTCAACCAGACGCTGACCCGGACTTTTCAACGGATGGGGATCTCGTGTCGGATGTTTACGTTTACCACGCAATATCCGTCGTTGCTCTTTCCGGGTACCACCCAATATACCGATGATCCGGCTCCCGAAGGGCTCGATATCACCCGGGAATTGAGCAGTATTAATCCGTTTACCTGGATTCGGACCGGTTTGAAGGTGCGTCGTTTGCGTCCCGACGTGTTGATCGTACGTTATTGGATTCCGGTGATGGCTCCGGCGTTCGGTACCGTGTGCCGGATTGCACGGCGGGGAGGGGTCCGTACGTTGGCACTGCTGGATAATGTGATTCCCCACGAAAAACGGCCTTTTGATTCGTTGTTGACCCGTTATTTCGTCTCGTCGATCGATGGGTTTATCTATATGTCGGAGCAGGTGCATCAGGATCTGCGTCTGTTCACCCAGACCAAACCGGCCCTCTTTTCTCCGCACCCAATGTGGAGCAACTACGGGGATCCGATGCCACGCGAGCAGGCGTGTGCCGCTTTGGGATTGGATCCGTCGTTACACTATACGATGTTTTTTGGGTATATCCGCGATTACAAGGGGCTTGACCTGCTGCTCGACGCCTGGGGTGAACTGATGAACCAGGGGAAACTCGAGAATCATCGCTTGATAGTGGCGGGCGAGTATTATAGCGGCAAGGAGCGTTATGCCGAGCAGATTGCGCGTTTGGGTATTCGCGACAAGTTGGTAATGATGGATCGCTATATTGCGGATCGGGAGGTGGCTCAGCTCTTTTCGGCCGTCGATCTGGTGGTGCAGCCCTATCGGCATGCGACGCAGAGCGGTGTGACACAGGTGGCCTATTGGTTTGATGTACCGATGGTGGTGACTGATGTGGGTGGTCTGCGGGAGATTGTCTCCGACGGTGAGGTGGGTTATGTGACTGAACCCGATCCGAAGGCGATTGCCGCCGCAATCGATCGTTTTTATCGTGAAGAGAAAGGTGCGGAATTCCGCGCCAATATCTTACGTTTCCGGGAGCGATTTACCTGGCAACGGATGGCTGATAATTTTATTGAGCTTTTCCGTAAGGTTTCTGCCGGCGATCGGTAGGTTTGGAGACGACGGCCAGTTTTGGTTCGGCTTGCATATTTGGGTGCAGAACCGATGCATCGGAGGGGGTGGGTACGGTTCGGTTCAGGCGAGCCAGACATCCCAGCATGCAGAGAGCGCAACCGAGAATAAGCAGAGCGGTTGGGATGAAGATATTGCCCAAACCTGCTATTGGGGAGAGGAGGCCACCGAGCAGGAATTGCAGGGCCCCGAGCAGTGCGGAGGCTTTTCCGGCACGTTCCCGTTCACAATCCATGGCCAGAGAGGTTGAGGTGGGCAGGATGATGCCCATCAACAACAAGGTGAGGAACAGAGCTGTTTCGACCCAAACGATGGGTAGTTCGGCAATCAGGAAGCCGGCCAGAATTACACCCATGGTGCAGAATCCCCGTATACCCCGTTTTACGGCCACTTCAGGGCGTCCAAAGTGAGGGGCCAACAATCCGCCGCACATGATTCCGATTGCGTTGAGGCCGAAGATGAGGCTATATCCCAGAGGGCTGATGCCGTATGCAATCTGGAAGATGAAGGGTGAAGCGGCGATGTAGGAGAACATCACACCCATTGCGAAGGTTTGGATGAGCAGATAGAGTACATAGGTCCGATTCCGGAAGAGGGGGATGAACGATTTAAAGATGGGTTGTCTTGGGCCGGTCAGACGTTGTGCTGAGGGTAGAGATTCGCGAAAACGAAATCCGGCGACTACCAGCAGCAGTCCCAGAACAAAGAGCAGAATAAAAATTCCGTGCCAGTCGGTCTCTTTCATGATCAGTCCGCCGACTACCGGGGCAGCGACAGGGGCGATACCTTGGATGGGTACCAGAATGGAGAAGAAGCGGGCCAGTTCATCGCCTTCGTAGAGGTCTGTTGCGATAGATTTGGAGAGTACGAGGCTTCCGGCTCCGGCAATTCCTTGGATCAGACGTGCGGCGATGAACCAACCGATTGTCGGGGCGAAGATGCAGCCTGCCGTAGCGATCAGAAACAGCAGCAGGGAGGCGATCAGCGGCTTTTTACGGCCGTGGCGGTCGCTGAGGGGGCCGACAACGAGTTGTCCCAGGGCCAGTCCCACCATGCAGACGGTGAGGCTCAGTTGGACCATTGAAGGGGTGGTCTGGAAGTCGGTATTGAGTTCGGGTAGAGCTGGCAGATAGAAGTCGGTTACAAAGGGACCGAAGGCCGAGAGCATGCCCAGAACAATGTAGAGGTATAAGGTTGAATTTCTGGATTTCATCTTTTTGAACTTTGGCGTGCAAATGTCCGAATTAATTTCGAAGAGACATGTCCTGATCGGGAACGATCGTGTCCATATCCGCAGATTATCGTTTTCTTTCGCCAATTTTTTGTTGTATTTTTGGTCGTAACAAAGAGGATTATGGTGACAGAAGTAGATCGCACCTTACCGGCCTGCCATTTTCGCATTTTACCGATTGGCCCTTATCTTGCAGGGTCGATGCCGTTTGATACCGGTTGCCAGTGGGAGGGTGTTGTATTGTTGTTGTGTTTGGATGGGGAGGCTTCCATTCGCATCAGTGGGCAAACTTATGAGTTGTATAAAAATCGGCTCTGTTGTGTGATGCCGTTGCATGTGGCCGAATTGCATCCTTCTGATTTGTTTCGGGTTGCTGCCGTAGCTTTTACATTTGAGTTGTTGGTCGATTTTCCGCTGGCGATCAAACCGGATCTGGCGGATCGGATGACGAATACTCCATGTATCGATTTGACGGACGAGCAGGTGGATATCTTTACTCGGTATCATGAATTATTGTATCTACAATATTGTCGGCGAGAGCATCCGTCGCGTTTGGCGGTTGTACAGTCTTTGGTGTTTTCGTTGCTTGCAGAAGTGGGATATGTCTATTCGTTTCAGGGGGTTGTTCCATCGCGGAATCGTCAGGAGAAGATTGTCAACGAGCTCTTTTCGTTGTTGCATGCACACCATTGTCAGCACAAGGATGCGACCTTCTATGCGGAGAAGATCTGTCTGACTCCGAAGTATCTCTCGCATGTGGTGAAGCAGGTCACGGGACGAACGTTATATGATTGGATCACATTTTTCGTGATGAAGGATGCCAAGCGGTTGTTGCAGGCGACTGATTTGAACGTCAGTGAGATTGCGGATCGGTTGGGCTTTTCGAACTCCTCATTTTTCGGGCGCTATTTTAAGAAAAATGCGGGCATGACCCCGTTGGCTTTTCGGCAGGCTTCGCTCAGCGAGCGATAGGCACAGGGTCCGAGAGAATGCACCGGACGTGTCATCCGTAAGCGCCGAATTACTCTGTTGTGCTGTTTGGGGTTGTGGGCGAAGATTTCAGCTCAAGGAATAGGCAAGGTGTGTAATTGTTCCGGGGGGAGGGTGCTATTCGGTGAAAGTTCCCGGACGCTGTCTTGGGAATGAAATTTGTTATCTTCTTGATGCCGATCTCAGAGTTCGAGAATTGGTAAATTCAATTCGGGAAAGCCTTTAGGAAGGCACACGCGCGGGACGAAGCGGGTGTGTATGCGGCATGGAAATTCGCGAAAAAATGTTATTTTTGTGATAATCAAATCCTCCGTCTGGATGGACCGGGCATTGGGAGGGATTTGGCAACTGCCTAAATTATAGATCATGTATATTGCCATTGCCGGAAATATCGGTTCGGGGAAGACCTCTCTGACTGAAATCCTTGCCAACCGCACCGGTGCGCGGGCCTATTACGAGGATAGCGATAATCCCTATATCGGTGACTTCTACGATGATATGAACCGTTGGTCGTTCAATCTGCAGATCTATTTTTTGGGACAGCGGATTCGGGAGGCGAAGACGATTCTCTCCGAGGGGACCGATTTGGTGCAGGATCGAACGATATATGAGGATGCCTACATTTTTGCCACGAATCTGCATGAGTTGGGGTTAATGTCTTCGCGGGATTTCAATACCTACATGAAGATTTTCGATCTTTCGAACGGATTGATCCGTACGCCCGATCTGTTGGTCTATCTCAAGGCGAGTGTGCCGACGCTGATACGTCAGATTAAAAAGCGTGGGCGGGTCTATGAGGCGAGTATCCAGGAGGAGTATCTCGAACAGCTTAATCGTAAGTATGAGGAGTGGATCAACACGATTTACGAGGGAGAGGTCTTTACCATTGATGTGGATACCTGCAATTTTATTGAGGATCCGACGGTATTGGATGGTCTGATGAACCGTATTGCGGAATTTAAAGCGCAGGGACGCTGATGGCCAAACGATCTGCTTCGCGCCGTTCACGAACGGCTTTTTCCAAAAGTGCATTTACGGCTGGCCGTGTCAAATCGTCGGTTGGCCCTTCAGGAGTTTCAGCTGAACAGAGTGGTGTCCGGCCCCAATTGCCGGACGATTTTTGTCAGGCTATGGCGGCCCAATTGGGTGTGACCGAAACGCAGGCTCTGTGTGCAGCGCTCGAAACCGTTTCTCCGGTCTCCGTACGGTTTAATCCCTATAAAGTTGCTTTGTCGGTAGCGGACGCTCAGGGTGTCTCGACAACGGTCTCCGAGAAGTGTGGCCCTACGGACCTCTCGGTTGGGGACCTGTCGGCATGCGCCGTTGTACCGGCTGCGGTCGAGCCGTGTTTCGAGAGCGAGAAAGCAAATGCAGCAGAGGGGACGGAGGCTGTCGGCTGCACGGTATGGCCGGATCAGCTGCGGGGTCATGAGGTGCCGTGGTGTCCGGAAGGCTACTATTTGCCGGAACGACCTTCGTTTACATTGGATCCGGTCTTTCATGCCGGGGGATACTATGTCCAGGAGGCTGGATCGATGTTCATTGGGCAGATTTTCCGTCAGTTGTATGGCTCGGATCGGGATCATGCTTTGCGGGTGCTCGATCTTTGTGCCGCTCCTGGAGGCAAGACGACGCTGCTTTCGACGTTGGTGGGCGAATCGGGGTTGGTGGTTGCCAACGAGGTGATTCGTCAGCGAGCGGCTACATTGGTCGATAATGTACGGAAATGGGGATTGGGCAATACGGTGGTAACCAACAACGATCCGTCACATTTTGCCGCTTTCCGGCACTATTTTGATCTGGTGTTGGTTGATGCGCCCTGTTCGGGCGAAGGAATGTTCCGCAAGACACCTGAGGCGCGGACGGAGTGGAGTGTCGCGAATGTCAATCTGTGCGCCGCCCGCAGCAGGCGTATTCTCAGTGACGTTTGGGAAACACTCAAACCGGGTGGTATCTTGATATACAGTACTTGTACCTTCAACTGTCAAGAGGACGAAGAGACGGTGAAATGGCTGGTTGAGGAGTATGGTTGCGAATCGGTCACCGTAACAGCCGATCCGGCCTGGGGTATTGTGCAGGGAGAGGTCGCAGGTTGTCCTACGTTTCACTTCTTTCCGCATCGGGTGCAGGCCGAGGGCTTTTTTGCAGCGGTTTTGCGCAAGCCGGATGAACGGTCGAGAAGTCAGGCTCCCAAAGCCCGAAAGGCGATCTTCAGCGCTTTGTCTCGTCGGGAGGAGGTGGCGGTATCCTCCTGGTTTGCCCACCCCGAACGGATGACTTTCCAACGGGTCGGGGATAATATTCATGCCTATTTTGCTCAGCAGTGGTCTGCGATCAAGGAGCTCTCGGAGAGCCTCTCGGTACTCTATTCGGGGGTGCTGTGCGGACAGCTGTTTGGGGAGAAGTTGCGTCCGGAGCATCCGTTGGCCCTGTTTTATGGGTTATCGAGGGAGCAATTGGCTGCGACAGAGCTTCCGCTGGAAGAGGCGGTGAGCTATCTGCGCAAGACGGATCTGCTGGCCGATTGGTTTCAGGAGGGGATCAATCTGGTCACCTACCGTGGATTGGCGTTGGGTTGGATCAAACGGATCGGCAACCGCTGCAACAATATGTATCCGAAGGAGCTTCGGATTGTCAATCTTTAATCTTTGAAAAATCTTAGTACCTTTGTCAGGTATGGCCAATATTCGTAACATAGAGACCGATCTCGAATTTGAGAATAAGATCCGTCCGCAGGAGCTCTCCTCGTTCAGCGGGCAGGATAAGATTGTCGATAACCTGAAGGTCTTTATTCAGGCGGCCAAGATGCGGGATGAGGCTCTCGATCATGTTTTGCTGCATGGGCCTCCGGGTCTGGGCAAGACGACATTGGCCAATATTATCAGCCACGAGATGGGGGCTTCGCTGAAGATGACCTCCGGGCCGGTCCTCGATAAGCCGGGAGATTTGGCCGGGTTGCTGACCAATCTCGAAGCGGGGGATATTCTTTTTATCGATGAGATCCATCGGCTCAGCCCGATTGTTGAGGAGTATCTCTACTCGGCGATGGAGGATTACAAGATCGACATTATGCTCGACAAGGGACCCAGTGCCCGGTCAATCCAGATCGAGTTGAACCCCTTTACGTTGGTGGGGGCAACGACCCGCAGCGGTTTATTGACCAGTCCTTTGCGTGCACGTTTCGGAATCCAGTGCCATTTGGAATATTACGATAGCGATGTCTTGGCGGGTATTATTCGTCGTTCGGCCTCGATTCTCGATGTGCCGATTGATGACCAGGCGGCCCAGGAGATTGCACTGCGTAGCCGTGGCACGCCACGTATTGCCAATGCGCTGTTGCGTCGCGTGCGCGATTTTGCGATGGTCAAGGGAAAGGGTCGTATCACACTGGATATTACCCGTTTTGCACTTGAGGCGTTGAATATCGACTCCCGCGGGCTCGACCAGATGGATAATAAGATTCTCAGTACAATTATCCACAAGTTCAATGGGGGCCCGGTCGGATTGGGTACTATTGCGACGGCGGTGGGAGAGGATGCCGGTACAATTGAGGAGGTTTACGAGCCGTTCCTGATCAAGGAGGGCTTCCTGAAACGTACCCCGCGCGGACGCGAAGCTACTGCGTTGGCCTATTCGCATTTGGGGGTGCTGTTGCCGGAGCGTCAAGAGACACTTTTTTAGCGTAATTCAAGCGATAAGGAGTTAAATAAAAGCACCGCGAGCCAATTCTGGCTCGCGGTGCTTTGTTGTTATCTTAACCCTAATGAGAGCGGGTAGGGCTATCGATGTTGGAAACTATTTGAAAAATTTACGCTGGAAGATCAGCATGTAGATGATACCTATCGAGATATAGCTGTCGGCCAGGTTGAAGATCGGGCTGAAGAAGGTGAATGGACGTCCACCGATTCCGGGCAGCCAATCGGGGTAGATTCCGCTGAAGATCGGGAAGTAGAGCATATCGACCACTTTGCCGTGCAGGAAGCCGGCGTATCCGCCCCCTTCGGGCAGAAAAGTAGCCACATTGTAAAATGTCGATTCTGAGAAAAGAAGTCCATAGAATGCGCTGTCGAATACATTTCCGGCGGCACCCACCAGAATCAGGGTAAAGCCGACTAAGACGCCAGTTGGGGCTTTTTTACGCAAAAGAACGTGGAGGTAATAGCCCAGTGCACCAATCGCGCAGATTCTGAAGATGCTCAGGATCAGCTTTCCGTAATTTCCGCCGAGTTGGAATCCGAATGCGGCGCCGGGGTTTTCGATAAATCGGATAAAGAACCAGTTTGGGAATACGGTAAAGCTTTGGTCTAAGGTCATGTGAGTTTTGACCCATATTTTGACGGCCTGATCGATGATAAGGAGCAGGACGATCAGCAGCAGGACGATTTTCTTTTTGGACATCGATAGCGGTTTGTTTTTCGACATACAAAGATTGCCTCAATTTTCGGAAACGGCAAATAAAGGCAAAATAAAAAGAGGCACGCTTGGGTATGCGGCCTCTTTTTAGGGTGTTACGGGTACATTATTTTACCAGTGCGCTCAATTCAGCACCAGCTTTAAATTTAACGACCTTCTTCGGAGCGATTTTGATAGCGGCACCGGTACGAGGGTTACGTCCAGTACGGCCCGGTTTTTTAGCGACTGAGAAGGACCCGAAGCCTACCAGCGCGATCTTATCACCCGCTTTGAGGGTGTTGCCGGTAACGGCGATGAACGCATCAAGAGCTTTTTTTGCGTCCACTTTGGTGATTGCTGCCTCTTTTGCGATGGCATCAACGAGTTGAGCTTTGTTCATATTGGTGAAATTTAAGTTATTTAGTTAGGATACAATTCGTTCCTTCGCAAATATAGACTATTAATTTTAAAAAAAGCAAAAAAATAGGGGTAAAAATCAAAAAAAAATCAACCTGAAAAGAGCCTGAGTAGGGGTTTAAATTGAGAGAATTATGCAGGAATGGCGGATAGGATTTGGAAAAAAGGAAAATCCGTATTACTTTTGCGCCCGGAGAGATGGCAGAGTGGTCGATTGCGGCGGTCTTGAAAACCGTTGAACCGAGAGGTTCCTGGGGTTCGAATCCCTATCTCTCCGCCAATCGATGACTAAAATGAGGTAAGTACTCGGCAACAGTTTGCCGGGTACTTTTTTTGTATCCGTATGGCATGGGCTGGATTTGGTCCTTGATTGAGAAGTGAGTGATAAGTGTCAATTGATTAGTACGGCCGATATTTTGTGTGGAGGTGGCAGCAACAGCGGTAGAGAAAGTTTGTGTTCAAATTCGCAGAATGCATAGTAAAGAGGCTTAAACTCTGCTGTAACGATAGTCAGTTAGCATGATCGATTTCGGAGCTGTGAATTGTCTTTATTTATGTCCAAGTGTCAGTCGGGTATCTTTACACGAAAAGTGTTTGTTTGGGTAAAAATGTCGTTTGAGCAGACAGGTGAATAATTTTTTTTAATTATTTGGGTTATCCGGATCAACGTTTCGAAGTGAAGTCGGTTTGTGTTTGAATTTAGGACGTTCAGCGGTATGGATGACAGTAGCTTTGAAATTTGTGGGGTTGCGGGTTGTATTGAGCAGTTGCAAGACCGAACTTGAAGACGGTTTAAAGAATTGTTGTCTGTTATACATTTACAAGGGTAATTGTGTTTGTGTGAGAGATATCTGGAGCAGGGACTGATGCGTAGAGCAACGATTTGATTGCTGCAATAATAATACAGGCCGGACAACATAACTGTCCGGCCTGTAACTATTTAATGAGTTGGAGATCGGTTACCGTTCCACCAGGAAGATGGATTCACGACCCTGTAAGGAGAGAGTGAGTTGTGTGGTGGTGTAGTCTCCTTGACGCTTGTAGGTTGTTTTGACAGGAGTGCGTTCCCCAGTGTGAGGATTCCAGGCTTCGAGACGCAATTTGCCGCGCAGGGTGATTGGAGCGTTGTAGGGTGCTGGGCTGAAATTGGCCAGATAGTAAAGAGCCTTACCGTCACGTTTTTTGTGAATGTAACGCAACGGTTTTCCCGGTTCAAAAGTGACGTCTGCCGGAGCCTCGGATTGCAAAGCTTCGGTGAGCGATGCGGCATCGGGATGGCTTACAAAGAGCACTTCGCCTCCTGCATTGTTGGTATGGCGATTGGTTCCCTGAGGCAATAGAGCTGCCATTAACTTTGCAATACGGGCGTCTTGTCCGATTTCGGTTGATTGGGTCGGCAGTAGAGAGGTAAAGATTACTTTCCCGCCATTTTGAAACAGAGCCACAGCCTGTTCCAAAGTTTTGGTACTGATGGTCTTCGAAGCGGGAATAATAAGTGTCCGGAAGGTGTTATACTGGACTTTGTTGTTGAGTTTCAGACCGGTTTTGTCAACCGTACAATTTGAAGCCAATACTTCGGGGTGCAGCCATTGGTAATCCCGACAGATTTCGTTGGAGAGGATTTCGCCTACTTGAACGTAATCCAGGTAGGGGATTTTCACTCCACCTTCGTAGGGACGGATCGGTCCGTCGAAGTAGTGATCCCCCTGCATGGTGTGAATGGGGTAGAGAACGGCCACGTCGGTTACAAAACGGGCATCGTTCTGCAGCATGTATTGCAAGCGAGCCAGGAAGGTGGTGAAATCATACAGGCTGTCTGCATAATGGGGATTTCGAGCCGACAATTCAGGTTTAAAGGTGACCTTTTTGTCGTTATACCAGGCGGCATGGGGAATGAACCAGTTGACCCCTTTGATAAACTGATCGATGGCGACACTGCGCAGACTGTCCATCGAAAGATCTCCCATCAGACCGTAAGTTTCGGCCATGACCAACGAGTGATCCCAGTTGTATGCGGCAGAGGCGACGATTTTGTAGAACTTTTCTGCCGGGCGGGTGATCGTTGGGCGGGTGGTTCCGATTTTGTCGATTCCGGGCATCTCCAGATAGCGGAAACATTTCATCAAATCGCCCGACGTTCCGACCGGATTGACGATCTCCTCGTTATCCTGGTGGCCGGTGGCAATGGTATTGTGCTCCCGGCTCCAGCGGGTGATGGCCTGAGGATAAGCCTCGGCATAGAGATCGCTGCGTAGGGTAAAGAGTGCATTTCGGGCAGCTTGGGTTTCGGGACCGATGTCGTACCAGAGGGCCGGATAGAACAAAATGGGGTTGCTCCCATATCTTTCTTTGTAGATTTCATTAAAACGAGGTGTCCAGACACGTCCCTGTGCCCGGTAGATGGTTACCTCGTCGTAAAAGGTGTGGGTGATGACGGGGCCGAAAGCATCGGGCATCCGTTTGTAGTAGGCTTCATGGATCATATCAATGAAAGCCTGAGCTGCAGCCGGATCGAGATAGTCCATATTGGGATCACCATCGGTAACGCAGACGAACTGCATTACTTTCCAGGTGCCTTGAGGTGCGGCCCAGCGAAGGGTATCTCCGGAAATTTTTGCGCTCAGATCGATTCGTTCTTTGGTGTTGATATTCATAGCGACGACTCCCATCAATTTTCCCTCTTTTGGGAGAGATTCGCAGTATGTTTCGCCATTGGATACCTCTTGTTCGATCTTGTCCAGCCGTTTAATGGTCAGATCTGGATAACGCTCCATGAAGCGGGGCGTGTTGTCACCGTTGATAGCACCTGCGCTACCACTGGGGAAGCCGTATTCGTCGTAAAGCGTTACCTTCAGTCCTTGTTCCGCTGCTTTGCGTACGGCATACACGTAGAGGTCAAAATATTCATCCGAGAGGTATTTTGGGGTGAATTCGGTTCCGAAGGGGAGGATTCCGATACCGCCGTATCCGCTATTGTCGTGCAGACCGATGATTTGCTCATCGATACCTTCACGGGTGACGGGGGTGTTATTCCAGAACCAAAGGGTATGGGGTCGATACGTTGCCGGAGGATTTTTGAAGTTTTCAGGCGATGGGGTTGCGGCCTGGGTGGTCAGGGTAAATAATAGTCCCAATCCGCAGAGATGTAGGTTGAAATGTTGAAACATAAAAAATTAGGTTGTAGTTATGAGTTGTTAACTGTATGCGAGTTCACGCAATTAACAAAAATGGCGTTTTATATCATGATATAAAACGCTATTGTATAAATGGACATCGGTTGTCAAATTTTAACGGATTTACGTTTGTTTTGTATGTATATGTATTGATTTTTAACGTGTTGGAATGTAATTAGGTGGGTGCGATACGTGTTTGTACTTTGAGGTTACGGCATCCAGGTGACAATACCGGTGATGGGATGCTGCCTCCTCCAGGTTTCGAATTCGGCATAATTTTTCACACCATCGCGGAGAACGGCCTGATAATATTCGATACCCATGATCTTTTCCGATTCGGGTGTTTCATATTTCAGCTGCAGGATTGTATGTCGTGTTTCATCGATGAGGGCCGCAACAATACGATCGGCCATCTGTTCGAAATAGCCGTCGTATCGAGAACCCTTCAAAATGTGGATCATATCGATCTGCCACATTTGGTTTAATGGGTCTTCATAATGGAGGTGCCATTCAAGGCAGGCCTCTTCGGTGTCGAGCAGGTTGACGTATTCGATCCTCTTGATGTGTGGGTTTTGGGCCAGGCGGGCAATGATCCGAAAATCATCGGCGAGACAGACCGGATCGGAGTAGAGGTGCAGATCGATATCCAAATGTTTCATCAGCAGCCCCATGCGGAGTGATCCGACCAGATGGGCCTCCACATCGATGGAGGCCCATAGTGGAATGAGATTGAGTTCCTGGATGATTTCGTGAGCACGTTGCTGGTTGATTTGTGCTATTTCGATCAGACGCTCTTGCATGGATTTTTCAGTTTTGATCTATAAAGGTAGGGATTGTGTATTCGCTGAGGAAGTAAGAGGGAAGCAAATATAGTTTATACAAATAGGATCGATCGCCTGTATAAAGAATCTCTCCGGTAATGGCATCGAGTTGGATAAGGGAATAGGTGACTTTTGACGTTTTAGAAGCTGTTTTTTGTTTGATGACGATATCTCCGTCAAGTATCCATTCGAATCTATGAGTCAATGTGTTGTAGATACATTGTTTTCGCAAGACAGTGTATTTTGCGTTTGGCAGTTGTTCGTGTAGTTTGGCGATAGCCTCTTTTTTAGAGAGCAGAGAGTCTTTTGAAAGTACGTTGTACATGTAGCGCAGTTGGGTAAAATCGAGCGAATCGTACAAGATCGGTGAGATGTTTTCGTGCTCGGTTGAGTCGAAGCTCATTGTTAGGGTGTACATTTTGATGGGTTTTCCGTCAGCGCGCTTAAGGCGGTATTGGACGAAAATGTGTTCTTTATTCAAGATATTAGTTGAATCACTAAAAGTTTCGCCGAGCAATGTATTAAAATCATAATAGGAGACGATTCTGGAAAGCGCGCCTTGATATTGGAACACTTGGTGGAAATCTGGGCCGATATTGACACTTAGCAGACTGTCTGCCAAATGACGGAATTTTGGATTGTTCGATGGGAGCAACTCTCCGATCTTAGTGATGTGTTGGCCTTTGTAATAAAAGTCTTTATCTTGGTTGATTTGCAGACGTGTATTGGTGTTGGCAAATAGTTGAATCAGCCGTTTTTTTTCTTGGCTGGATATTTGGCCATAGAGCGACAGGTCGCTAATCTTGATTTGAGCCAGTTCGTCGGGAATCTCGATTTTATCGATAAAGGTAAGGGATAGAGACGAGATAGCCGGTACGGACAATAATTCGTTGGGGAAATGCTTGACTCGAATCGAGATCTCGCCCTGATTTGGATCACTGAGCATTTGCTGAACCATTTTTTGATCCTGCTCTTTTTTGCGGATCATCCAACCGATCGTAGGGGTTAGCGCAAAGGTTGCGGGGTCCTGTTCCAAGCCGATAAAACCTGCCCACAGTTCCAAAGGAATAGTCAGGATCGCTCCGTTGGGTAGTATGATCTGATATTTCAAGTCTGTCTTTACTATTTCGTCAGGTAATTCGATACGGTCTTCTATTTGGTGCAGGTCGTTCCGGTTGCCTTCATTGTCGTAAGGGAAGAATTTGACAATCCAGCCGTCGAAATAGCGTTTGCCGTTCGCTGAACTTGGACTGCATCCTATTGGACCGGTGTCGTGAATTTTGAACATTGACCTCCAAAAGTCGCGATCTATCTTGCCCTTGGATGTTTCGACTATCTTTTCCAGTACAGGTACCATCTCATCGACCCACCAGCTAAGATTGTAGCGAGCCAGTTGTCGGGTTTTGTCGAGTATCTTTTGCCAGTCTTCGGGAGTGCCGAGCAGGGTAACTTCTGGAATGCCGCATATGGCATATATGTATATATACTCAAAATAATTTTCCATTGCCTTCATAACCGTGATTTGGGAGGCAATGCGGCTGGTAGGAGTAGTGGTGGAGAAATCGGCCGTAAGCAGATCGATAATTCCGTTTTTTGTATATGCGCGCATCGAATCGGCAAATTGCGGGAATAGCTCTTCCCATGGAGCGTTGGGATCATCGATTCTGATGCGGTTGTCCATAATGATTAAGGAGATTTTTTCGCTGTGATCTACGATTTGTGATCGGAGTTCTTCGGCATGGATATCGACATGGGTGGCAAATCCCTGTGAGATCAGCAGCCAGATCATGTCAGGCGAAAGGACAAAGGGGCGATGTTCGGCATAGGCCCGATACATGCCTTGCAGAAAAGAGTGGGGCCCGAAATTGACCAGCTGTTTGGGTGCATCTCCCATGGCTACGATACCGAGGTCGCTCGTGTCGCCCTGTTTTTCGATGTCGGAGCGGGAAAGATGCAGATGGTCGAGGATCATCTCCTCGTAAATTTGGCGAGGCGTTTGTGTGGACAGTGTCTGGGTAGGTTTAGAGAGCTCCTCAATAAAAATGCGTTGCCCCTTTTGTTGTCCGAATGCGGAGAGGGCAAGCGATGTGGCGATGACCAATAAGACAAACCGTTTCATAATGTGGAGGCGTTATGGTGGAGTGAGTATTGATCAATTGTTAGCGTGTTACCAGGTGAGTACTGGGAGGGCACATTGGGATCGAGTGTTTTACTTTGACTCTGCTTGCCTCAGAACTGACCGACAGTTATATTGGATCGAGTGTTTTATTGAGTCCTCATGTCGCATGATGATGGGCTTCGTTCAGCAAAAGAGGTTTATTTCATTTCTTCCTGAGCTGGCGAACTGGAGAGGAGTTTATCTCTCTGCTACAATATCTTTCATGCTTTTCCCGATGCAATTGTGTCGAATATATATTCTAGTAAAACAAGATAGAGAAATTTTATTACAGATACAAGAGAATCAACCTGTTTGCAAAAGAATAAACGCCGACAAAATGTCGGCGTTTATTTGGATTAAGATGGCTATGTAAATAGGCCAAGGAGTGGATGCTATTTGTCCTATGGTATATTCACATGACCGATGTATGGTCCATAAAAACCACTGCCGATACTACATGCTTGTAGCGGCAATGAATTGGTGTTGCAGCTTAGAATAAAAATAGAGGCGTATTATGCCTCTCCTTTGTTACAGAAGCCCATTGGCATGGCGTTCTCTTCGGCGGCCGTAGGTCTGAGGGCGATCAATCCGTTGGTTGATTCGTATTTGGCGATATTGTCCTGCAAAGAGAGCAAGAGCCGTTTGGCGTGTTCGGGGGTCAGTATGATTCGGCTGCGAATTTTGGGTTTAGCCAGTCCGGGCAGTATGGTTGCGAAGTCCACAATAAATTCGGAGGCGGAGTGCGAAATGATAGCCAAGTTTGAGTAGATGCCATCAGCAATTTCACTGTCCAATTCAAGGTCCAGTTCGGGAGCCTTTCCTGTTGGTTGTGTCATAGTTCGCTTGTTTTAAGAATGTTCTTCATTTATCGCAAAAATATGGTTTTAGCATCACGTTGTTCACCAACTGTCAAGAAAATATTGTGATTTTATTAACAATATTTTTATTGATGGTGGTAATAAATTGATATATAGATATATGTTGATGTGTAAAATAGATTGAAATTGTAGCATGGTTTAGGGCTATTTAGGGGGATTTTGTTTGTGGAAAAGTTTGATTGAACAGAACTCGATCCCCATGGAACATGTAGACTTATGTCTCTTGAGGGCCAAACTATGGTTGAATAGGGTAGTTCTGAACTGTCAGGACTGTATTGTCCAGAAATAGAATAGACGTCTCTCTTTTGGCGGCAGGAGAATGAAATGCCCAAACCCGTGTTGACAACGCAATCAGGGTAAGATCCTGAATCGAGTCCCCACTGTGGAACCCTTTTACAACAGTTACCCCACCAGATAGATCTCCGAGTATGGAGAATGATAGTGTGGATTGGTGATGACAGGCGCGTTTGGATGGCAAGAAGCGCCGTGGGTTCAATGAGGGTCCAACCCGATAGGATCCCTCAGTCATTTGTCTATAGGCCTCTACATACGCCAGAGGGGGGATTGTACGGGTAGTTACCAACGTGGGGCGATTGCGTCGGGCAGGTAACGTAGCGTATGGGTCCCATCCGGATTGAATTCGACGGTGATCAGGTCGAACTGTACCTCCATGTCGAGTCGGTAGGCGGCAATATAGGCCCGTGCGGCTGCGCAGAGCGAACGGAATTTGGCCGGAGTCAACGCCTCTTCGGGTGTGGTTAGTCCTCCGGTAGAGCGGCTTTTGACCTCGACGAAGTGCAGGATGCCTGCTTTGCGGGCAACCAGGTCGAGCTCGTGATGATTGCTGCGCCAATTGCGGTGCAGCAGGTCGAAACCGGAATCTAACAGGTAGTTGGCCGCTAACCGCTCGCCTTCGGCTCCGAGGCTTAAAGCCTCGAGCCGCTCCTCTTTTCCGCGAGCCCTCATGGCGATTATTTTGACTGTGGCTTGGCCAATAGGAATTGCAGATCATCGCCGGCGGTGACCTCACGTGCCTCCTCGCCGTAGTGGAAGATGCGCATGGGGCAAGGTCCGATTAACGAGAGTTTGCCTGCCTCGTATCGGAGAATACACCCCTCCCGCAGGCCAGCCACATACACATTGGGATTGAGAACGATATATTCAGCAATGCGTTGTTCGCGTGTTTCGCCGGCGTGTCCTTCGGGGTGGGCATCCAGGTAGTGGGGGTTGATCTGGAAGGGGATCAGGCCGATGGCCCGGAACGATTCGGGCTGAATAATCGGCATGTCGTTGGTGGTGCCGATGGTAGGGCAGGCCATGTTGCTGCCGGCGCTCCACCCGGCGTATGGGATATGATCCTCGATGACCCGTTGGCGGATTGCCTCAATGAGCCCCTGTTGTTGCATCATCTGTGCCAGTCGGAAGGTGTTGCCACCGCCTACGACGATCCCTTGAGCGGAACGGATTGCGGCGACAGGATCTTTTTCGCGGTGTACCGAACGCACGCGAATGCCCAATTCGGAGAAGGGGGCCTGCACCTTTTCCTGATAGGCATCGAACGAGAAGGTTACAGCAGCGTAGGGAACGAATACCACTTCATCGATTCCACGAAAGAAGTCACCCAGCTGAGCTTTGGGGTATTCCAAATAGGCTTCGCCGGCATTGGTTGAATTGCTGATCAACAGGAGTTTCATTGTCTAAATGTATTGAAAATGAACGTATCTATTCTATGAGCTATTATGTGTCCTTGCTCTCTAAATCCTTAACCAAGACGACAATATACGCGACCGGTTAATTAATAAAACAGCGAATCGTGAATTGTGTTTTTTTGTTGTTCTCGTTGCTGTTTTTGTTGAGGGTCTTTTGTTGGTGTGGGGCCTCAGGTCGTCTCCAAGGATTTTTATTGACTGCCACAGTTGCAGTATTTGGATCGGATCTGTTAAGGGTGCCGCACGGCGAAGGCAGGGCATCAGGGCATCAGGGCATTGTATTAAGGTAAGTGGTCAATTAAAATTTGGTCAATTCGTTTTCGATCACTTTGGGGTAGTATTCGTATTCGAGGGCGTGTACTTTGGCTGCGACGTCGGCCGGGGTGTCGGTCGGAAGGACCGGGACCTTGTATTGGGCGATGATATCGCCGCTGTCGTACTGTCCGTTGAGGTGGTGGATGGTGATTCCCGATTCGTGCTCTCCGGCGGCTACGACCGCTTCATGGACCCGTTCGCCATACATGCCTTTGCCGCCATACTTGGGAAGCAGGGAGGGGTGTATGTTGACGATACGTCCGGGGTAGGCTTGGATCAGGTAGTCGGGGACGAGCATCAGGAATCCTGCCAGCACAATATAGTCGATCTTTTCGGCTTGGAGCAGGTAGAGGATCTTTTCGGTGTTGAGAAATGTATCGCGGTCAAAAACAACACGTTTGACACCGAGTCGGTCGGCACGATCCAATACGCCGGCACTGATACGGTTTGACAAAATGAGTTTAACGGTGCCGTTCGAATTGTTTGAAAAGTAATGAATTAGGTTTTCGGCGTTTGTTCCGGACCCAGAAGCAAAAACAGCTATATTCTTCATAATTAGGTTGTTGCGTTTTGTATAAAGCCGAGAGACAGTAAAAAAATCGTTTCGGGTATCAAATGTAAGGGAAAAAGTGTTACTTTTGCAAAAAATTGGCTTTGAGTTACGAAGTTATTTTGGAATAATGTTAAACCTAAATCATTAGTATCATGTCAGACATTTCTTCAAAAGTAGTGGACATTATCGTGGATAAGCTGGGTGTTGACGCAGCTGAGGTTGTTCCTACTGCAAGCTTCACCAACGATCTGGGTGCAGATTCACTGGACACTGTAGAGTTGATCATGGAATTCGAGAAAGAATTTGAGATTTCAATTCCTGACGAAGACGCAGAGAAGATCACCACTGTAGGTGACGCTATCACTTACATTTCTTCTAAGAAGAACTAATAAAAGGCCTTGAGAGAGTCGGGCGAATTTTTGTTTAACAAACGAGATTTCATTTATGAAACAACGGAGAGTAGTAGTAACCGGAATAGGTACCCTGAACCCACTGGGAAACAACATCGAGGAGTATTTCACCAATCTTGCCAACGGTGTTAGCGGAGCGGGCCCCATCACACATTTCGATGCTTCTAACTTCAAGACAAAATTTGCCTGCGAGCTCAAAGGCTATGATCCCAGTAACTTTTTTGATCGCAAGGAGGTCCGCAAGTATGACCTCTACACGCAGTATGCCCTTGTTGCGGCCGAGCAGGCTGTGAAAGATTCGGGACTTGATCTCGAGAAGATTGACAAGGATATGGTCGGAGTTATCTGGGCTTCGGGTATAGGTGGATTGGAGACATTCTACCAAGAGGTAAAGAGCTATGTCGAGGGCGGTTTCGTACCTCGATATAGCCCTTTCTTCATTCCGAAGATGATTGCGGACATGGGTGCCGGTCAGATTTCGATGAAATACGGTTTCCGTGGGCCGAACTATTGTACGGTATCGGCTTGTGCATCGTCGAATCACGCGATGATTGATGCATTGACCTATATTCGTTTGGGTCGTGCCGATATGATTTTGACAGGTGGTTCAGAGGCTGCCATCAACCCTCCCGGAGTGGGTGGTTTCAACTCGATGCAGGCGCTTTCGACCCGCAACGACGACTATCAGCACGCTTCTCGTCCGTTCGATGTAGATCGTGACGGTTTTGTGATCGGTGAGGGTGCAGGTGCGTTGATGCTTGAGGAGTACGAGCACGCCAAGGCTCGTGGAGCCAAGATTTATGCTGAGGTGGCCGGAGGCGGTATGAGTGCCGATGCTTACCACTTGACTGCGCCGCATCCAGAAGGAATTGGTGCACGCAAAGCGATGATCGATGCCATCAATGATGCCGGTTTGAAGCCGGAGGATATCGACCTGGTCAACTCTCACGGAACATCGACTCCTGTGGGTGATTTGGCTGAGTTGAACGGTATCGTGGCTACGTTCGGCGAGCATGCTTACAAGATGAACATCAACTCGACCAAGTCCATGACGGGACACCTGCTGGGTGCAGCGGGCGCGATCGAGGCGTTGGCATGCATCATGTCGTTGACTAAAGGTATCGTAGCGCCGACCATCAACAATGAGAACCTGGATCCGAAGATCGATCCGAAGCTCAACCTGACGCTGAATGTAGCTCAGAAACGTGATGTGAAATGTGCGTTGAGCAACACGTTCGGTTTCGGTGGCCACAACTCGACGGTGATCTTTAAAAAAGTTGAGTAACCGGTGGCGGGTTCAATACTGCTTGCTCTGAAGCTCCGTTGGAGTCGGGACAGGGAGTATTATAAAATTGTGAATGATCTTTTCGGCATTCTGCCGAACAACATAGAACTATACAAGCTGGCCTTAATTCACAGGTCAGCTTCGTTGTTTTTGGAGGATGGCACGCCGATCAATAACGAACGTCTTGAATTTCTGGGCGATGCGGTGATTGAGGCGATTGTTTCCGACTATCTGTTCATCGAATTTCCTGAACACGACGAAGGTTTTTTGACGCAGTTGCGTTCGCGTATTGTCAGCCGTAGTACCTTGAATGCTTTGGGGTTGCGCATTGGGTTGGATAAACATATTATTGTGCAGGGTGGAGGCAATTTTGCACAGAAGCACCTTTATGGCGATGCGTTGGAGGCGATGATGGGGGCCATCTATCTGGATAAGGGGTATGATTTTGCCAATCGCCTTTTTATCAATGAGATCCTGCGCAAGTATATCAACCTGGGCAATATGACCCATACGGAGACCGATTTCAAGAGTCGCTTGATTGAGTGGGGGCAGAAGTGCAAACGTCAGGTGGCTTTTCACACGGTGAATGGGTCCGATTTTACGACGCAGCATCCGACGTTTCGTTCTGTGGTGACGTTGGATGGGCAGGAGATCGGAGCCGGTGAGGGTGGATCGAAAAAAGAGGCTGAACAGATGGCTGCCATGCATGCCACCGAAACCCTACGCCAAGTTGCACCCGACGGTCCATTGGGAGCGATTGACGTAAACTCCTTGTAAAATACAGACAGTGCAGGACCTTAACAGCTAATTTGTTAAGGGTATAGTTTTGTCAAGAGTAGGGAGATTTGTTAGGGCAGAGGAGATCTAATGTTGATTCATTGATCTTTTGGCGTTGATGATGCATGTTTCTGATACAGCTTGCTTGCCTGCATTTGTTGACCTCATTTTTCTTAATTCTTCTCTTTCACTCTTTCTCTTCCGCCTTCTTCTCATTCCTTCTGTTGTATCTGCTTCTCCTCCTCCTTCTTATCTTTGTTCTTCTTTCCCTTCTTCCTTTCGCCAGTCATCCTTCCCTTTCGGCCCCTCTTCACTCTGCTCTCTCCCTTTTTCCTCTTACTCTTCTCCTTAATTCCAACTTTTCTACTCTTTTCCCCACGCTGCTTGGATGAGCGGAAACAAAAGTGCTGTGTCCTATAGTCCTATGCGGAGGATGAACTTGGTCGTACTCAAGGGGCTACGGAGCGTTGGCTCAGGTAAGGGCAGAACGGTTTCTCCTAAAATAGTTGTGCATTGGCAAGAAAATGGTTATCTTGTAGAGACTGAATGTGCGATTGTTACGACTCAATGGGCTATTGAATGATGTTGTTGACCGATAAACAGGTGCGTGAAAAGTTGGTGACCCGTGGAGCACAGGAGCTAACGGATGCCGAATTGCTCTCCGTATTGTTGCAGAAGGGCGAGGCTGGCGGCTCGGCTTTGGAGCTTTCGGAAGCCCTTTTGGCGGCCTATGGCGGTGATTTGACGGCCATCGCCCAGGAGTCGGTGATTCGGTTGCGTTCTGTGGTTCGGTTGGGGGTGACGCGTGCCGCCTTTGTGAGTGCCGCTCTGGAGTTGGGGCGGCGCTGTCGTGCTGCGGAGAGTCAGGTAAAAGATACCATAATGACTGACCGTGATGTGATCGAGATCTTTCAACCCCAGTTGGGAATGTTGCCGCACGAAGAGTTCTGGGTTATCTATCTCAATGCATCGAACCGGATTTTGGACCGGGTTCGGGTGAGTCAAGGCGGTGTGACGGGGACGGTTGTTGACTATAAATTGATTGTCAAGCGGGCGATTGAACGGTTGGCTCAAGGGATATTGCTGGTGCATAACCACCCTTCGGGCAATCCGTTACCCAGTGGGGCGGACAATGAGATCACTGAACGTGTGGTACGTGCAGCGGCGCTGTTCGATATGACTGTTGCCGACCATGTGATCATCACGGCTGGAGTGTGTTACAGCTTCCGAAACCACGGTTTTTTCGACCGCATTGATGCCGAACGAACCCCGATTTTACACGATCGTTAAGTTTTTATTCTTTTATTCTTTTTTGGTTTTACATGCCCGCATCAGCTTAATCAGTTTAAAGGCTTTCAATTAGATCTAAAAATTGAGTGTTTTTTAGTCATGTAGGAAAACCAATAGCAGCCATGGTTGAGTAGTTGCCTCAAACCCCAAAGCTTCTAACAAGGTGTAAGTATTTGTGTGTTATACCGCGTGTGCGAGTATGGGCATAATATTCACGAAGATATTGTGACCCTTCGGAGCAAGGATGATATGGAGTGATAAGCAAGCGGTGAAGTCACAGATACAAATAATTAGGGCCGGATGATAAATCCGGCCCTAATGGTTTAGGGCCTCAAGGATGAGGATTATTTTTTAGTTTGAGTTGTCGGTTGGGTAAGATCCTTCAAGAGTCCTTCGCAGGCATCTTCCAACAGGTCGAGTACAAGTTCAAATCCTTCGTGGCCTTCGTAATAGGGGTCAGGGACATAGGTGGCATGATGGTGTTGGCAGAACTCGACCATTCGGTAGATTTTGTTAGCTGCTTCGGTGGATGGAGCCATGCGGTGTACCCGTTCGTAGTTGGTGTCATCCATGACAATAATACGGTCGAAGCGATCGAAATCGTCGGTTGTGATCTTTCGGGAGCGGCTGGTGAGGTCATATCCACGTCGCGAGGCGGCTTTTCGCATGCGGGGATCGGCGGGTTCGCCGGCGTGACCGCCGTAGGTGCCGGCCGAATCGATCACAAAACGCTCGTGTAGTCCTGCGCGATCGACCAGTTGTTGCATGACTCCTTCGGCTGCCGGTGAGCGGCAGATGTTGCCGAGGCAGACGAAGAGGATCTTGTGTGGTTTTTCGTTCGGTTGCGTTTGGTTCATAGCGATTGGATATTGAGTTTCAAAGATACGCTTTTCGCAGAAAAACGGCAGGTTTGGTCCGAAATTTCCCGTTTTTGCGTATCTTGCAGGCCTAATCGTAAAACAAGCTATGTCGCTATTGTTGTGTATCGAGGCTGGAACCGATATTGGTTCGGTCGCATTGGCTAAAAATGATCGTTTGCTTTCGCTCCGGGAGAGTTGTGAGAGTCGTCAGCATGCTCAGAATCTGGCTGTATATGTGGAGGAGGTGCTGCGAGAGAATGATTTGGATGCCGGAGATTTGGATGCGGTAGCGGTTGGTATGGGGCCTGGATCCTATACGGGGTTGCGTATCTGCGTCTCGTTGGCCAAAGGAATCTGCTACGGGGCGGGTATTCCGTTGTTGGCGGTTGGAAGTCTGGAGGCCTTGACCCGTGTGGCGTTGGAGGATTACGATGCAGGCATTCTGGGCATTGATGAGATGGAGGATGCGATTTTGGTTCCGATGATCGATGCACGTCGGATGGAGGTCTATTGTCAGAAGTTCGATGCTCAAGCACATCCTCTTTCGGAGGTTGAGGCCAAAGTGATCGACGGGAATAGTTTTTTGGAGGAGCGCACTTCTGGGAAAAAGTTGGTACTTTTTGGGAACGGTGCGGCCAAATGCAAAGCGCTGTTTCCGGAGGAGAATGTACACTTGGTTGAGGTGACACCATCAGCCCGAGGGTTGGTCAAACCGGCTTATGCAGCGTTCAAAGCGAAGAAATTTGAGGATATTGCCTACTTTGAGCCATTTTATTTGAAAGATTTTGTGGTTACCCCTTCTTTGAAAAAAATATTTTGACTATATTTGCATCCACAAACCGGAAGGTAGGATATTGACCTATGGTGTAATGGCAACACTACAGATTCTGGATCTGTCGTTCTTGGTTCGAATCCAGGTAGGTCAACTAAAGGGAGCTGCGAGAGTAGCTCTTTTTTTGTTGGCTGGGTCAGGGTCATGTTAAGCAGGAGAGCAGAAGAAGAGCAGCTTTATAGAGCGGAAGTGCATAGGCCGTGAGGTCGCATTGCAACATATCTGATCTTTCGATTGCTAGCACCTATCATTGATAAAATTATAACGGCGAGATGAAAACAATTCATCTCGCCGTTATTATTAAGGATTAACTTGTATGCGAGTTTAATAGAGCGTTACAGGCCCTCCGAGACCTAAAGGCAGATAGGGTTGGTTTTTGGTCCAACCGTAGGTGATGGGATTGCTGGTTCCCAATGATTTGCAGTAATTGCCCAACGTGGTGGTAACACGAATGGTAATTTCGTTTTGGCCCGGTTTCAACAGACCCTTGATGTCGAAAATACGATCTCCGTACCATTTGACGCCTGCCGGAGTGCCGTTTACAAACAGCTCGGTGATACCGTTATAGGTGGTACCGGCGTTCAGTTTGGTTATTTGTGCTGGATCTTCGACGTTGATGGTGGTTGTGTAGTCGATTCTTCCTGCAAAATGGCGCAGGGCAGGGATCGGAAGTGTGTTGAAATCTACCAGTGAGTCGAGCTGAAGCGTATCCTGCTTTCCGGTGACGGCATGGGTCAGCATGACATTCCACACTCCGGAGATGGTTTGCAACGGAGCTTGATGACAGGTTTCTGGCAGGGCGATATTGACCGTAGCAGCCTGTGCATCGCGCGCTGAAGCGTTTTCAAAGACGATCAGGCGGGATTGGTTCAGGCCGAAATGGACCCGCATCGTGTCGTTGGCCCAGCCGGTAATGCGTTGACGGTTTCCGCTCTCCGGATCCCACAACCAGGCGGTTTTGTTGCGAAGTTGGGGCAGATTGAAGTGGAGGAGCAGAGTCCGTTCGCGATCCGAATCGTAGTTGACCAAGAAGAAGATATCTTGATTGCCGTGTCGATAATAATTTTGACTGAACTTAGAGGCCGGTTGGTCAATGAACAGGTACGGTGTCAACTGTTGTTGCTGTTGCAGAGTCTGATACCATTGCCACATCGGCTGCGAGTTATCCGGGGCAGAGACACATACAAAGCGTTCCGGATAGCGTTTTTGGATTTGGGCGATCGTCTTTTGTACGCGTAGATCGTTAGCCTCGGCGTTTTGTAATCCGACGCTGAGGTAGGGCAGTTTGCCGATACAGATCACCTTGCCTCCTGCGGCGACAAATTTTTGCAAAGCCTCTGCCGCTTCGGGACGGATGCGTTCAACATCCGGCAGCAAAATCGTTTTATAACTGCGGGTTCCGTAGTGCAGGGCTCCCTGTTTGGCCCGGCCTTCGGTCAGAATCTTTTCGCTGATGTAGTCGCACCCATCCCCGTTTTGATGAATAGCCTCCCATAGTGTATTGACATATGAGGGATAGGTAATTGACGGGAAAGGTTCACGTTGTGAGCCATAAACCGACCATAGATCCTCAAATGGTGAAAGAATGGCTATATCGGCCTGTTGTTCGCTGTTTTGGAACAGGGCGGACAAGCGAGCTTTGTAGTCCATCCAGAGATGCAGATAGGGCCACCACGGGTTGCGTTCGTTGAAGAAGGTGCCGTAGCGGATCCAGCCGGGAAATGCAGCCTCTTTGGGTGAGAAGTTGAATCCGTGGAAGATGGAGTGGGTTACCCCGGTCAGATTGCTCAAGTCTCCGGTCAGTTTCAGTTTGTCGAGTGTAGCATTAAATACCCAGCCGGTATTGGTGATCTCTTCGCAGCTGATGATCGGTTTGCCGCTCAGATGCGCTGCCGATGAGACATATTTGTTGACGGAGGTGTATCCGCGTCCAGCCATTGAATTGTCGGGGAAGCCGTGGCCGTGACGATGTCCATACCAGGTTTCGCATTCCGGAATATCGATCTCCATGCTGGCTTCGAGTGGGTGCAATCCGCGACCATAGGCCTGAACACGCGAGAGGAGTCCGTTGCGTCGGCACCAGTTGTTATAGGGGATGGTAAAGTTCTCTTCGAAGAGTTCACGTTGGGTCAGATCGAAATCATTCCGTACGCGGGCGATCTGTTGTTGAACTTCGGGGGAGATGTCCGATCCATATTTTTCGGGGATCGGATTTCCCATGTAGCCGGCCTTGAAGATGATGTATGGCAGATAGGGGGAGAGTGAGTAGCCTCGACGACGTTCGAATTCACGGAGCATATCGTTGTCCCAGTTGGCCCCCTCCAGTTCGAAGCTGTCGGTAAAAGCTGCACGCAAGTTTCCGTTTCCCATTTTCCCCATTCGGCTGTTCATCCGATCGGACATGCGGTTCAGAAACTTTTCGACGGCCGTGCGGTCAAAATGGTTGACAACAGGCCCGGCTGCTCCTGGGGCCCCGTTGATCACACTCATATATCCGGTCACTTTGACCAGGCAGTAGAGCACGTAATCCTCTCCTTGCGGAGCGTTGATGACGATCTGCTCATGCGAGGCGAGTGAGTCGTAATTGATTCCTTCGGTAAATCGGTCGATCTTTTTGGGCATCAGCCGCAAGTAGAGCAGCTCTTTGAGCGGACGATCGTATGCCGAGCTGATGTGCAGCTTCAGGTTGCGGAGAAATTCATCTCGATTGAGCATGAAGGTGCTTCCGCCTTTAATGTTGAAGGTCTCTACGGTAAGCATCTGCAGCTGTTGGTCTCGGGTAAGAAATTCCGCTCCGTAGGGCCAGCCCGATCCGACAATAATGTCGGCCACCATGCCTCGCTTGTGGCACTCATCGACGGTGGTTTGTACCATACCGATCCACTCGTCGCTCAGCCACTCGTGGACGGGGTAACCGGCCGTATCACCTCCCGGAAAACGGATGGTATTGATCTCTACGCCGCCGATGCCGGCCTGATCGAGTAGGGCGATCTCTCGGAGCAGCTCCGCTTTGGTTTGGCGTCCGCCATTCCACCACCAACGGACGTAGGGGTGGTATCGTTTGTCGGGATTCCGGAAAATCTCGTAGAGGTCGGTACTGTTCGCGGACGATTTGTCGTGTATGGTTTTGGTGGGTGCGGCGTCTGCTGCCAGGCCGTATGTTCCGGATACAGCCATTGCGAGGCAAAGCAGGGGGATGTGCCACAGTTTGTGTTTTATCATGGGTTCTAAAGTAGCGTTAGTAAGGGGAAAATATCGGTTACTTCTTGAGGATTACGATGTGGCCGCTGCAGGCCGGGATCTCGATCTCGTTGTTCAGGTCGATCGTTCCGGCAGGTTGCAACTCATCGATTTCCGGCAGGTAAATTTGGGTTGGACGGAATCCGAGTTTGCGGGTATCGATGCGGATTTGGCAGCGTTGTGTACTGTCGTTATCCCAGTTGGCAATGGCCAGCATGGCGGCATCATCACGCAGATAAGTGGTGACGGGAATCAGCGTGTTATCGCTGCTGACGGGGTTACGGCTATCCCAGTAGCCATACATTTTGGCTTGATCGATACCGAACGCATCGAGGGTCCGCCACATCGGAACGGGGTTTCCGCTCCAGGGTAAACGCGGCAGCATGCCGAAGACCATACCCCGGTAAATGTTGTGAGCATCGAGCATTTCGCTCATCAGCCCGAAGGGAATACCGGACATCTCTACGAGCCAGAAGTCGAGCGGGTTATCATCGCGGAAGATTTCACCGACCCACAGTCCGTCCACATAGGGAAGGCGATCGAGCGAGAGGTTCAGTGAGTTGGCGAAACCGGCATACTGGTTCATATGGTTCCAGGTATGCATATCCACCGTGCGGAATTGTCCGTCTGCATCGAGGATACGGCGTGCACGACGCATGGTTTTGCCGTCGAACGAACAGTCATCGATATAGATGCCGTCGATTCCCAAGTTGTGGATCATCCAGTTGAGCCCTTCGAGGTAGTAGTTGTTCCAGCGGGATACGGGATTGGTAATAACTGCAATATCGAGTTGTCCTTTGTATTTTCCGTCGAGGAATCCGGCATACCAGGCCGGGATGTAGTTTTTGCGCAGGTTGTGGATCAACCAGGGGCGTGGCCCTTTGGGGTAGATTAAAGTCCGGGAGTCATTGCCGGGGCCATCCTGGATAATTTCGTCCCCGAGACTGCGCAGCATCCAGAATTCGGGAGTCTTGACGGTCAGCTCACGGCAGGTGTAATAGAGTCGTACCTTCAGGTGTTCTTTATGCGCGCTATCAATAAAATGTTTCAGGTCCGGCACCACCTCATCCACTATCGGGTAGTTGATATAGGGGTAGATGTCGGCTTTGTGGTGGATGTTGATCCAGTGTGCGCCGGCCTGCAAAGCACGCGGAATAAAGGCGTTACTGGTATCGGCATTCAGGTGATAGGTGCGTGAGTCGAAATGTTTTTTCAGATCGATCGGCTTGAGCGGGGTGATCAGCAGATCGAAATTAAAATTGAGTCGCTCTCCCGCTTCAAGACGCCGGGCACCGCTGTATGCATTGACACAGGTCGATTTCTTGTCGTGGGTTAGCAGGATGCCGCCTTTGGTGTCGTTGCTCCAGGAGATGGGGTAGTTGAGGCGTCCGAAATGGTAGTAGATGTTGACCAACGGCCGTTTGTAGTTGGTATCTTTGAGAACGATCTGCAGGCCCGCATTGACATTTCCCAACCAGATACGATCCTGTTGCAGCATTGTATTCCATTTCCAATCTACTGTCGAATCGGGGCATTGACCGCCCTTCATTCCCAGCCCCATGACATATTTCGACGCATAATCCGTGTAGTCGAATACGGCACGGATATCTTTGATCTCGACGCTTTTGTCGGCGATAACTTTCATCTGGTATTCGATCGAACCGTCGAATTGCATTTCAGCCAGGCAGTTAACGGTCACATCTTCTCCCTGCAGTTCGACCTGCCATTGCAGGCATGCCGGCGTTTCCTTGATAAAATCGATGGGCGAAGGTTTTAGTTTTTCGATGCCTTGCGAGGTTTCGACTACAAAGGTGATCGGTTCGGCCAATACGCGATTCGTTATTTGTGGATCGAGTTGATTGGCTTGGTCGTAGTGGGTAACGATTTCGGCGGGGAGTCCCTCTGGCGAGAGCGTAACGCTCCCTCCCAGGTAATTGATCGTCAGTCCATCACGAGTTAGCGGGGTGTATGGAGCAGTCGGCGTTTCGGCAAAGCCAATGGTTGAGTTGAGCCAGCTCATGCGGCTTTTCCGCCAGCTATCGTTCCGGCCTCCATTTTCGAGGACGGGACCCGAAACCTTTAGCGTAATATCGATGATGGTGGGTTCTGCGCCGTCAGCCTCCAGTGAGGCTTTGCCCCGATAGGTGCCCGAGGCGGTTTTGGGAATATCGATTCCACTCCACAACACCTGTAATGTGCCTTGTGGAATGTCGATACGACGTGTGAATCGTTTGCCATCTTGTCCAATTCCGCCCCTGTTGAAACATTGAATTGCGTTGGCGCCAATTTTTTCACCCTTTTCGTTGGTCAGATCACCGAACTTGAGCCGAACATTGTAGAGGGCTTTGTACGGAGCATAAATCCCTAATTGCCAGGGATAATACTCACCGGGTTGAGCCGATGCGACCAATATGTTGCGTTCCGAAATCGGACGATCGGCCCAAATCAGAGGGATGGAGTCACTGCGGCGAATCTCCTTGTCGCGCAGTTCTGTAAAGCAGAAATAGCCTGCTGCCGGGCGATCTTTGAGCAGCCAATAGAGCTTCTGTGGGGTGACGATCTCCAGTTCGGTTGAGTCGATAAATTTCGAGCTGCTGCGACGCAGGTCGTTCATGGGATCGACGATCCCTTCCGGAGGCAGAGGAGGATCTGCAGGTTTGGCTGTTGCTGCCGATTGAGCCCAAATGTTGAGCATGCCGAGACTCAATCCCAGTATGAGAAAATATTTGATGGTCATATGGTTAAAGGTTTAGAATATAGTCCGGTTTATTGTGTGGATGAAGGCCCTTTGGAGGCCTTCATCCCTACTGATTCATGGATCAATCTGGTTTGCGGCAACAGCCTGGTATGGCAGTGAGGGGTGTTTAATTAGTGCTGTTTGCAGTTGCCGGTTCCGTTTTTTCTGGGCAGATCTGTATCTCTGTCGGAGTGCCTGCTGAGCACTTACAGCTGTTCGTACAATATTCGGGTCGGGGTCCCACCTGGGACATATCGATCTGTTGGAATCCCATCTTCAGCGCAGGAGAATCGGCTTTCAAGCGGAAGTCATGATTGGCCACATCGACGAACATGGGATCGACATAGAGGGAATGGAGATCATGTCCCAATGCCTGCCACTCAGCCCAGGAGCGTCCACCGAATTTGAGTTGGTCGCGGGTCAGGTTGGGGTTGTAGAAGATGTTCCAATCGCTGACATAGGTGACATTGGTCTCAATTGGCGGCACGTAAGGGTTTGTACTCATTTTATAGCTGATGTCGTTCCATTTGTACTCTTCGACCATCAGTTTCCCTTGTGTCCAGTAGATAATGTTGCCTTCGAAATAGGCGGTGGTGTGTTCCTCCTGTTTGGAGCGGGAGTATTGTTGCAGACGTCCCAGGGCGAAGATGTTGTTGCGTACGGTAAGATCCTTGGCATAGTGGATATTGAAGGTACCGTATTTGGTGTTGTAGACAATGTTGTTTTCGATGAGCACCGAGGTGGAACCTTCATCGGCATAGATGCCCCAACCCCCATAGCGGTTGGCATTTACATCATGAACCAGGTTGTTTCGTACGGCGGTTCCAGGGGATAGCCCGAGCGTGTAGATGCCGCCCATATCCGATAACAGGTTGTTGTATCCAATATCGTGAATGTGGTTCTGTTCTACGAGGTTGTTACGCGCTGCGCTGCGTTGGTAGCCCCATGACCAGCCAACCGAGATGCCGGTATAGTCACCGTGATGAATCAGGTTGTGGGCGATGGTGTTTCCGTCGCTGTGCATGATCAGAATGCCGACTGCCGAAGGGTAGGTGAGTCCGTAGTAGGCGATGGTGTTGTCACTGATGGTGTTGTTCCCGGTTCTCAGTGCGGGCATACTGCCCGGTTCTGTACCCCGAAGCCGGAACCCTCCGGCTGCAAGTTGGGAGAGTTGATTGCCGCAGAAGCGGTTATACGTACAGCCGTCAAAGAGCTCCACGGCGAATGTGCCGAGGTCGCGCATCGTGCATCGCTCGATGGCGCAGTGGCGGGCGCCGGTCATGTCAATGCAGGCACTCACACTGGCACTACCCTGAGCATCATTGCAATTACCCCAAGGCAGGTTGAAGTTTGTGTAGGCCATGTTGAGGTTGCGGAAGGTGATGTATTCGACAAATTTCCCTTCTTTGGGATTGCCGTCGAACACAATGAGCTTTTCAGCCTTCGGCGCGATCACTTTGGCTGTGGTGAGATCCTCGTTTGGCATTGGCATGTAATAGAGCTTTCCGGTGGAGCGCTCCAGTACCCATTCCCCTGGTTGATCGAGTGTTTCGAGGATGTTTTCCACAACATAGCGTGCCAGATCGCCGTGGTACCCGTCGCGGAACACCTTCCCGGACGAATAGCCAAACGATACGCGGTTAGTTTTGCCATCTATGGCTTGGATGGGCAGGTGCGAGTCGGTCCAATAGTGGTAGATGATTGCCTCACCGTTTTCGGGATGTTTCCATTTGGGATTGAGATCACCCTCGCTAAATATGAAGGAGTCGCTGGGTACTTGATAGCTTCGCAGTGAGGTGGTGGTATCGGTGGTGGCTTTCACCTCGAATACCCCTTTGTTCGGGGTACGTGCACGGCCTCGCAGCTCTCCGTTCACATATAGTTGGCGGAACCACCACTCGCCGGCTTGCACCTCCGGCAGGGTCGTGACCCAAATGTTGTTTTTGTAGTGTTTCCAGCCGCTGATCTCTTCTCCTCCGCTGAGCAGCACCTTTTCTCCCGGCAGGGCGGTGTAGGTGATCGGGCAGCTTTCGTCACCTGAATCTTCTGCAGTGAGTCGAATGGGTTCGGTGAGGGTGTAGGTCCCCCCCTTTATATATATAGTAACCGGTTCCGAGAGCTCTCCCGAATGTTTCAGGTTGCGGACGGCCTGTTGCGCTCTCTCCAAGGTTTGGAAAGGAGCCTCCAGTGAGGTCCCGGCATTTTGGTCATTGCCGTTTGGGGCAACATAATATTTTTGTTCAGCATTAACCTCCGTACTCAACATTCCTAAGAGTAGCACGGTGGCAATGGAGGTAATGTTCCGTAACAGACTCTTTTTTGGGGTATGAAACCCGAGTTTTGCATTTTTGGCGCAGAATTGGCCGTTGATTTGGGTCTTCATGAATAGACGATAAATGGTCAAATAATTATGTTAAATTTCGTGAGAGTTTTTCAAACAAGATATCCAGCCAACCGGAGGGTTGGGGTACTCTTAAAAATAACCGTGTGTTTTCACGTCTCCAAATTTGAGAGCCATCTCGACCCGCTCTACGACGAAATAGTTGTCGAGCGTCTCATCCACCATGCGGATTGTATTCTCTCCTTGGTGCAGAGAACCGGCCGGTAGAATATAGGCGTACATGCGATTTTCGGGACGCATCCCACGATCACGGTCGTAAAGGTGTACGTACTCCGGTTTTTGTTCGGTGATTTTTGTGCCGTTCACCTCGAGATTAATGTTTGCTGGGCGATCGGTACGCAGGAAGAGAATCATCTCTTCTGGCGTATAACTCTTCAGGCTGTCGGCAATCTGGATGGTCAGGTCGGTGGCACGTCCGCTGCTCACTGCCACAGGCAGTTGTGCAGCTCCCAGCGCACGGTAGGCGTCGGTTACGCCATCTGACATGCAGTAGATTTTGTTGCGTCCCTGGAGGGTAGCGAGTGAGCCGATTTCGTTGAGCAACTCAGGAGTTCGGGTCCGTCGTACCAGTCCACCCTCTTCGAGGAGCGGTAAGTTGTTTTGTTGGCGATTGTAGAGATCTCCGAAGTAGTAGTTAAAGAGGTAAACTCCATCGGCCCCCTCTCCCAAAATGTGTGACGCCATACCGCGGTACATGCCATCGGAGTAGAATTCGCGGGGCAGGTAGCCACCATCATCGATTGAGGCGTAGAGTGGAATTTCGTTGTGACCGAACTCTTTACGGAACTTTGCAACTGGGATGCCGGTATCGCCTCGCCAATGAACGCCGATCGTGACAAAGTCAATTAAGCCTTCATCGGCCCACTGTTTAACATCCAATCCTTTGTCGAGAGCCCCCTCTACGGTGACCGGAACACGAACCGCCAATAGGATTTTGTGGCCACGTACCGCTGAAAGCGAGTCGATCGTATGTTTGATTTCGCGGACCATTTCGGTGATCAGGGGGGCTTTCTCTCTGCCTTCACCGGTTTTGAACAGCACAATGAAACGCATGAAATCCAACTCGTAACCATCGATCATATCGTATCTTTCGAGCTGTTCCTTGATGATATTCAGTTTGTGTTGGCGAACTTCGGGGTAGGAGAAGTCGAATGCCTGGCCGCTGTGCCACCCTTGAGTGGTGTCGTGTGTCCAGTATTCGGGGTGTTCGAACCAGAAGTCCGGGAAGGTCGCACGATTTCCTGAGGCTGTATCTGCGAAATGCAAATCGTTCATACGAAACGATATAAAGGCCTCCATGCCATGCATCTTGGCCCGTTCGAGCGAAGCTTTGATCACATCGGTTCCTTCAGCCTGGAGGTTACGAACCCCTTGACCGGCCAGTTGCCATAACTGTTTAGTAGTGCTGTCAGCGTACGGGAGGGTTCCGTTGAGGTCATCGCCGAAATATCTGCCGTATTTTGATCCTGGGTAGTAGATAAAATCGCTGCCGGTGCACATCATAAAGGTGGTTACTTGTGTTTTGCCTTTGGGCGTTTCAGCAACCATATCCACATAGCGGTCAATATCGGCTTTATGTACGGGAGTCCCACCGAACCAGCGGTTTAGCAGGGCATCTGAGCCATCGTTGTTGTGAATGAGTCGGTGACGATCAGCGGTTTGTTGTTTGTTGGAGCTGCAACTAAGCGTGCTGATAAGCGTTGCGGCGCAGCAGAGCGATAGGCCCAGCAGTCGGGCAATAGTTCGGTTCATGTTTATCTGTTTCGGGTTGTAAATCGTGTAGTTATGCGCTTAACAAAAATAATATTTAATTTTAATAGTTGCGTAGTTCTTCGGGTGATATCTGTTGGTGTATGATTGATTAGTTTGTGTGGATTGTTATTTGCTTTCAAATTGTAAGTATATATAGGCGTTGTTGCTATATCTTGTTAGTTGTATATATGTAGATGGTATATACTTGTTATGTTTACGTTGTTTTTTGTCGCTAAAAGAATGGTTTATGACATTTCAACGTCCATGGATGTTTTATTCCAAACAATATGTATTGTTGTTAACATGTGTAAATTTTGTTGCACAGAATTAAACACGACGACAATTCTTGCAGTTATAAAAATTAATGATTGATTAATATTTCTGATGCGAATTCCTATAAAATATGATATAGCTATATAATTCATTGTTATTCAATAATATGCAGACATAATTAGGGCGTAAAATGTGTCAAAAAATGTAATTTTGCGCGCAAAAATGAAAGGAATATTTTGGGGCTATGAGCAATTATTACAAAAAAACTTTTATATTTGTAATTAGAAAACGAACGAATTAAGCGCCTGAACAGCCCAAAATGGGTTGGTTTTGGTGTTTTTTCGAGGCGTCTTTATTTTATTAACCTTAAACAATTAATTATGAAAGGAACTCTACGTTTGTTTTTAACGCTGTGTATGGCAGTGTTAAGCATGACGCTGGTTCAGGCACAGGAGCGGACTTACTCCGGTGTTGTGAAGGGTAGTGATGGTGAACCCATCATTGGTGCCAGCGTAGAGGTAGTGGGTACCACCACAGGTACTTCGACTGGCCTTGACGGTGATTTTACCATTCAGGCCAAACAGGGAAGCAAGCTGAAATTCTCTTTCCTGGGTACGAAGTCAGTTACTGTGACAGTTGGTAGCTCTACAACAATCAACGTTGTCCTCGAGGACGATGTTACTGGTTTGGACGAGGTCGTTGTACAGGCCTTCGGTACCACCAAGAAAAAGGACTTGACCGGTTCTATCAGTACGATTGATTCGAAACTGATTAGTTCTCAGTCAAACTCAACCTTGACTAAAGCGTTGGAAGGTGCCGTTCCTGGTCTTCAGGTTGCATCAATCGAGGGTCAGCCTGGTGTGGATGCCGGTATCCGTATTCGTGGTATCGGTTCAGCTTCTCAGTCTAACTCAAATGCTCTGGTCGTAATCGACGGTGTACCTTACGAGAACACCTACGGTTATGGTAAGAACATCCTGTCGTCTTTGAACCCGAAGGATATTGAGTCAATTTCTATTTTGAAGGATGCGGCTTCAACTGCACTGTACGGTTCACGTGGTGCAAACGGTGTCGTATTGGTAACCACCAAGAAAGGTAAACAGGGCAAAGCCAAGATTACCTTCGAAGGTAAATGGGGTATCAACATGATCGCCAATAACGAGCCTAACCTGGTTCGCGATGTAGATACCAACTACGAGTTGATGTGGGAAGGTATCTATAACACTGTTCGTTATGGTTCTAGTCGGGCCTACACTTCTAACTACAAGAACCCGAACATGTCTCACGAAGAGGCTGCTCTGTTTGCTAGCCAGCACCTGTTCAACTTTACAGGTAGCACTACTTCATTCACTGATCGTAGTGGTCTGGGTAACTGGATGTATTATCGTGTTCCGGGAGCTACTTATCAGAAGACCGGTTCAGGTACTAAGGAGTCAGCTACCATGTTGGATGCTTATCTGATTGATCCGGCTACTGGTAAAATCAGTGCTAATGCTGAGAAATTGTATGATGTGGATGATTGGCGTAACTTTGTGTTCAAACGCCGTTTCCGTCAGGAGTACACTGTATCTGTAAGTGGTGCAACTGATAAAACTGATTACTACATTTCAGCAGGTTATTTGTCAGATCCTTCTTATATCGCTAACTCTAACTTCGAGCGTTACAACATTCGTTCTAACATCAACACTCAAGTAACTAAATGGTTGAAAGCCGGTTTGAATATGGCCTATAACCGTCGTTCGACTCAGTTGCAGAATGGTAGATGGTCTTCACGTAACATGGGTGCCGTGGTTCAGAATGCCTTCACTTGGGTAGGTTACTATATGCCTATGGCATCGGCTTGGCAGCGTGATATGGATGGTAATCTGATGTATGAGAATGGTAATAAGATCATGGTTGCATACAACAACCAGCAGCAATCTCCAGTTGGAGGCGCTCTTCCTAAATATCCGACTGAGTCAACGACTGTAGGTTATGATCTGCTTTATCAGATGGATTACTCAAAGACTCGTTTCATCCAGGATCAATACACGACTACTGGTTACGTTGAAGCAAAATTCTTGAAAGACTTCACCTTCAATGCACGTATGTCATTGGATCAGTCATTCAACCAGCGTCAAGTATATCTGCCTAAGGGTTATGGTGAGTCTGCAGGTAGTGAGCAAGGTATGATGGGTCGTTTTCACTCTACTTATTATACTGTCAATGCACAGCAGACTTTGAATTGGGCTCACGATTTCGGTAAGCACCATGTTGATGCGTTGATCGGTCACGAGTATGACTGGAACTTTACCAATGATATGAACTATAAGTCATCTTACTCTTTGTTCGACAAATGGGATGCTCCTGCCAACTTCATTTGGTTGAACAATGGTGGTACCTTCTCAAGTATCGGTTATGGTGACAACCGTTTGGCATTGGAAGGTTACTTCGCTCGTGTTAACTACATCTTTGATAACAAATATTATGTAACTGGATCAGTTCGTACTGATGGTTCTTCTAAATTCAAAGATGTTAACAAACGTTGGGGTGTATTCTGGTCAGTAGGTGCTGCATGGCGTATCTCAGCTGAGGAATGGATGCAGAGTGCATCTTCTTGGTTGACAGATTTGAAGATCCGTGCTGACTACGGTGTTACCGGTAACCAGAGTGGTATTGGTTATTACTCAGGATACCAGACTTGGAGCTATGGAGCTCTAGGTTATACGACTCCTGGTTCATGGCAGCCAACCGGTTGGAAACTGACTCAGGGTGCAACTCCTAATGACGCTTTGTCATGGGAGAAGAGAAAGACCATTGACGCCGGTTTGGACTTCCGTTTGTGGGATCGTTTCTACGGTACGTTGGATTGGTATCAGACCAATACTACTGATATCTTGATGAACGCACCTATCTCTTTCGCGATGACTGGTCAGACTTCACTGACTCAGAACTGTGGCGAGCTTCGTACTCGTGGTTTCGAGTTCGACTTGGGAGTTGACATTATTAAAACTCCGAATACGACTTGGTCATTTGGTGTAAACGGTGCACACTATAAAGTAAAGACCATTTCTGTTCCAGAATCGATGATTAACATGGAAGATGCTCTGCACGACAAGAAATGGTGGCAGGCAGGTCCTGACAACTGGAATGCACTGGGTGCAGCCGGTGGTGGATCTAACATGTTCGCATATCGTCGTTGGATTGGTGGTGATTACTACAACTTGGTTGCAGCCAAATATATGGGTGTAGACAAGAATACTGGTCTGCCTATGTTCGGAGCCTTGGTAACCGAGAAGAACCACAGCAAATTCCCTGATGCTAATGTTGGTGACGTAGTTGCAACTACAGATCATACTCAAGCTTACATGTTCGATATGGGTGATGCTACTCCTGACCTGATCGGTGGTTTCAGTACTTCATTCCGTTGGAAGAATCTGGATTTCTCTGCAACATTTGCATTCCAGATCGGTGGTTTGTTCTTCAGCCACATGTATGCTGACTATATCTATGCATCAAGCAATGTAGGTGCACGTTATCTGTCACAGGAATTGGTAGGTAACATGTTTAATGCAAATAACGAGAATGCAAAATTCCCGATGATGTTTGCATCTCCATTTAACGGTCAGGACACTTACGTAGGTGGTAACCGTGTTAACGCTGGTAACACTTATACCGACCTGGCTATCTTCGACGCATCTTACTTGAATGTGAAGAATATCACTATTGGTTACAGCTTGCCACAGAAATGGATGGATAAAGCAGGTATTGGTGGTGTTCGTATTTACGCTTCGTTTGATAACATGTGGCTGATCGCACGTCAGGGTATTGATCCTCGCAACTCGTTGACCGGTGGTTACGATGTTGGTCCGATGCCTTATCCTCAGATCCGTTCATGCTCACTGGGTGTTAACATCACTTTCTAAAATTTACGAATTATGAAAAAATACTTAATAGCACTATCTGCGCTGGCGTTTGCGACGACTTCGTGTTATGAAAAATTGAACATTGCGCCGCCTAACGCTATTACGAACGAGATGGTTCAGGAGTTGCTGAAGACAGCTGACGAAGCTACTACAGTAACCATCATGGGTGCAATTGCAGATGCGCTGCCACCTTTGATGTATGGCGGCGGATATAACTATCGTTATTCTGGTACGATCGATGGTTCATGGAGTGGTCAGTTAGTAATGCGTACTCTTAGCGGTAACGACGTAGCTTACGGTTACTTGGCTCAGCCGTCAGATACGTATTACAACTGTGAGGATTTCATCGACGCTGATAATATGTCAGCTCTGAGTATTTGGCATAGAGCCTTTACATTGACCAACCAGGCAAACAAAGTCTTCAATGTGTTGACTGAGGATGTGCTTGCTGCGAATCCGAACAATAAATCATTGAAAGATTATTTTGCTCGTGCATTGATTATACGTGCGTATGGCTATCTCTATGCAATGGAGAACTTTGGTACCAACAGTTTGGGTATGCCTATCTACACTGTATATAGCGTATCTGAGCCTGATAAAGAACGTGCATCTGCAAAAGAGACGTACGATTCTATTATCCGTTGGGCTACTCGTGCCGATGATCTGTTCGCTGAAGCAGGTGTTGGTTTCAAGGCAACAGCTAACAGTAGTCTGACTCGTGGTCTTTCTTGCTATGTCATTGCTCGCGCAGCACTCTTGGCTGCTGACGCTGAAGGTGCTAATGCCTCTACTTATCTGAGCACTGCTTCGCAGGCTTGCGATCGTATGATTCAGGGTGGTGCATCGCTGATGACTGAGGATCAGTATGTTCAGAAAGTGTCTTCATATGAGACAATTGGTGGTGTTCAGTATCCTGTATATAAGGCTGGAACCAGCGGTTTCATGAACTTTGCACAGAATCCTGAGGCGTTGTATGGTTTCGGTTGGCAGTACGGTGGTGCTGGTAGCGTTGTTTCCTACAATAACTTCTTGACTGGTAGTTTCCGTATCGATGATCGTCTGTACAATAAGATTTCTGATAACGATTATCGTAAAGACAACTTCCGTACTGACAATGGTGGTACCTTTGCAACTGCTGGTAACAATTCATTTATCGATGGTACTCCGGTACAGATTTCTACTTATTGGTCAACCAAATTTGCTAACAATGTAGGTCTCGGTGGTACACCAGGTCCTTCTAATAGATGTCTCCAGAACCGTGCTGATTTTGCTTTCGTTCGTTTGTCAGAGGCTTATTTGATGAAAGCAGAGTGCCAGGCACGTTTGGGTGATGAGTCTGGTGCAAAGACTACTTTGAACACTCTGTTGGCTGCACGTGCAAAAGCTGGTACAACTTTGACCTGCGATGATCCTACAATGGCAGGTATGAGTGCATTGGAGATGGTTCAGTTGCAGACTCGTATCGAGTTATGGGGTGAAAGTGGTAAAGAGTGGTATAACAACCGTCGTTGGAATATCGCTGTTAACCGTGCTGGCTCAAACGTTCACTGGAATCAAGGTATTACTTATCCAGTTTCACGTATGACCTGCCAGATTCCGTCGGAGGAACTTGGTGCTTCGCCTAACTTCGGTCCTCAGAACCCACTGTAGTAGTTGATCTGTATTAGTACAGTCTAACTATAAAGCTTCAAGCCAGGATGTTTACATCCTGGCTTGTTGTTTTATGTACGTATGGCATTATTAGCTTCCTATATAACGTAGATTCACCACATCTTTAGATGGCTATTATGCTGGTTTAATTGATATTTTATAGGTTAGGTTGTCTATCCCATACAGTTCGTCTTGTTTGATGTCGTCTCGGTGTAGACCAATTTTAGGTGTGTAAATCAGTTTTGGATCTCTCAAAATAGATTTTATCTTTGTATAAATATGCATAAGTATTTAGTCTGTACTTATTTATAATACAAGCTGTGATGCGTTGTTGGGTATTTTTGTGTTGTTGTCTGCTGTCTGTCTCTACACTATTTTCAGCTGAGCGTGTTGTGTGTGTAGCGCAGCATTCGACTGATGTTGGGCTCCCCAAGGGAGTACGTGTTGTCTCTACATTGCAGAAAGGCATCGATCTGGCAGGACGCTTCAAGCAAAAGGGAGACAGTGTGACCTTATTGATTGCGGGCGGTACTTATTATTTGGATAAAACGCTTGAGATGACTGCTGCGCAGCTCGGCGATGGGAATGGCCGTTTGGTTGTCCGCCCGATGGAAGGTCAAAGGGTGATTTTGTATGGTGGAGTTGAGATTCCGCAGCGTTTTATTGAACGTGCACCGGTTTCAGTGACTCGTATTCAACCTGGTCTGCACGACAAAATTGTGAAAGTCGATCTCCGTAAGGCTGGGGTTGATTCAATCGGTGCATTGCGTAATGCAGGTTTTTTACGGCCTGCTGTGCCGGCTTGGACTGAGGTCTTTGTGAACGACCATGTTCAAAAGCTCTCCCGTTGGCCGAATGACTCCTCGGCTTTGATGGGTAAAGTTCTCGAAACTGGCTCCATTCCACGTATTAAGGATTATGCCAATAAGGGCGGTACTTTTGAGTATTATGGTGATCGCCCTTCGCGTTGGAAGAGCGGTGATCCGAAGTGGATTGCCGGCTATTTTGCGCACGGTTATGCCGACGACATGGTGCGTATCGCTAAAATTGATACGGTTGCTAAAACCATTCAGTTGGCCGAAGCGGTAATGTATGGGTTGATCTCTGGTTCCGATTTTAATCGTTGGTACGTGGTTAATTTGTTGGAGGAGGTTGATCTGCCTGGAGAGTATTATATTGATTACGACAATATGGTGCTGTGGCTCTATCCTTCCGAGCCAATTGAGAAACTTTCATTGTCTACTTTGGAACAGCCGATGTTGGCCATTGAAGGGGTACAAAACGTCGAAATTCAAGGGCTCAATTTTGAATGTTCGCGCGGCATGGGTGTTTATATGGAGCGTACAGAAAGCGTAGTGATTCGCGGCTGTCGGTTCCACAATTTAGGCGCTATTGCAATCTCTGTCGGGCGAGGTGTTCAACCCTATAAACGTTATGTGCATACGGGGGAGGAGAATATTCCTGCTTCTCGTATTATCGGCAATGTGTCGCAATGCATCTATGTAAATACTGTTTTCGACCGCTTGAGTGGTCATAACAACGGTATCGTCGATTGCGTCATCGATCAGGTAGGTGCCGGTGGCATCAGCATGGGAGGAGGAGATCGAATCACCCTGGATCGTGCGAACAATTATATTGAGAATTGTCGAATTTCACGTTTTAACCGTATTGAACGTTCGTACAGACCCGGTATTCAGCTGACCGGAGTGGGGACACGGGTCTCTCATTGTGAAATTTTCGATGCTCCCTCATCTGCGATTATGCTGCAAGGGAACGATCACTTGATTGAGTATTGCGAAATTTATAATGTTTGCAATGAAATTGACGATTTGGGTGCCATTTATTACGGTCGTGACCAGAGTGATCAGGGGAATGCACTGATGTATAATTACGTGCACGATTTGAGCGATAAACGTCGGGTTTCGGCCTTCTACCATGATGACGGAGCTTGCGGCATGTACGTTTATGGCAATATCTTATACAAGGCGGGCCTGCAACCGGTATTGATCGGAGGCGGATCGGACAACCATTACAAAAACAACATCTTTATTGACATGCCTCATGGTTTGTATGTGGACAATCGTCTGCAAAACTGGGCACAATCTGTGGTGGAATTTTTGGAGGATCGTTTGGAGGCGGTACATTACGATCGCTCCCCGTTCAAGGATCGTTATCCGCGTGCAGCAGGTTATGTTGCCGAGGGCATAGCAACTCCCAAGCGGAATGTGGCGGAGTGTAATCTTTTTTACGATATTTCGAAACTGTTGGTATGTCCTGGGGAGCGTACTTATGAACGTGCCTATATGGAGATGTACAACAATTGGATTACATGGAGCGGCAAAGGATTTGAGGAGCCAGGCTTTGTTGATGCGGAGCATCAGAACTGGAACCTGCGTCCTGATGCGGCCATTTTCCGATATATTCCGGGCTTCAAAGCGATTCCGTTTGATCAGATTGGTTGTACCCTGCCCAAAGACTAATTAAGGAAATTTACGGTGATTAACTGGACTGAGAAACTATGTTCAGTAGATCGTAGAAGGTCGTGATTAGGACCCTAAGCCGTTACCAGTCCAAAATGAAAACGCCTCTCCAGCTGGAGAGGCGTTTTGTTTGGTAGTAAAAGGATGAAAAAAATTATTTCGAAGCCTCTACAGATGCTTTACGGAACTCTTTCATCAATTTGCTCAGTTCAAGAGCAGCTTTACGTGCGCGGGTGCCGGCAGCTTTGTTGTTTTTCTCTACCTGTGCCTTCGCATTTTCAGTAAACAATGCGATCTGTTCGTTGATCTGATCAATTAATTGTTGCATGATATTAGTAAATATTAAAGGTTAATGGTTTATCACATAAAAGTACACTTCTTAATGCGAATCTCCAATATAATTAGCAACTTTTTGCACAAAAGTCGAATAAAATCTGAGAAATCGCTACCGATTCTAAAGAATGAAGGGCAATCCTTGTGCCAAGATTGTGTGGAGATCGGGGTGGAATCTGGATATTTTGTTCCGCGTAAACTATTCTTTACGGGTATGTGTACAGGATATTGGCTCGTGGTGTGGTGGAATACTCTTATGGATTGGCAATGGGTAAAGGCTGGGACGAATTCATTTATTAGTTGTTGCATCGGAGAGTGTTTACCGATATTTTATAGTCCTCCTCCCTTGTGTCGTCCGAAGAGTTCGTGAGCTGAGACAGCCAGCGTAGCGATGCTGATCCGGCAGTTGGGAACGTATTGCAGCAGGGTCTCGGCGCAGGAGACTAACGTTGCACCCGTAGTGAGCACATCGTCTACCAACAAAAGGTGTTTATCGGCAAAACGGTCCGGATGACGTACGGCAAAGATGTTTTGAACATTATCCCAGCGTTGATCCCGCTGGGAGGTGTGTGCTTGCGACCGATTATACCGTTTGCGGATCAGGTTGTTCCGGCTAACCGGGCATTTGAGGGCTTGAGCAATCCCTTCGGCGAGATATTCTGCCTGGTTATAGCCGCGGTGCCACCGGCGAAACGGATGTAAAGGCACTGGAATAATCAGATCAATATCTTTGTACAGACCGCCGTCGGCAAGAGCATACCCCATTAAACGGCCCATGTTACGACTTAGGTTCCATGCCCCGTGATATTTGAAAGAGTGGATCAGATCTCTGTATCTGCTGTGAGTGGTAAAGAAGAGCCACGAAGAGGCCTCCGTGACAGGAAGTAGTCCGCCGAACTTTTCATATACGGGATTGTCATGGATAGCGTAGTAGCCGGTTAGTGGCATATCCCATTGACAATGCGGACAGAGCATGGACATCCCTTCCGGCAGGATTTTGCCGCAAGCTGCACACCGCTCGGGGTAGAAGAGACGGAAAAGTTCATGCAGATATCCGGCCACGGGAAGAGGTGTTTGCAAATTTTATTAACAAGCCGAGAGAGCACGCAATAGCAGTCTGCTGTTTGGCTCCGGAGGCGCATGAAGGTTTATGGAGAGTTTTTTGGGCCCTATTTTTTCAAGGCTTCAAATCCAAGTCCGTAAACGCCCATTACATTGCCGAAGGTCATGAAGGCATTGGGATCGACCTCTTTAACCACCTGGAACATGATGTTGGATTCGTTTTTACGGCAGACCACCATAACCAGTTTGATATTTTTCTTGCTGTACCATCCCTGGCCGTCGATCAGGGTTACCCCACGGTGCATGGCGTCGTAAATGCGGGAGGCGATCTCTTCCCATTTTTGAGAGACGATCAGAATCTGGGTTGATTGGCGGTTTCCGGCCATGACAGCGTCGATGGTGTAACCGTAGGTAGCGACCATAATGAAACCGTATATGGCAGCAGAAATATCTTTGAAGACAAAAATCGAGCAGGCCATTGTGATTCCATCCATGGTCATCAGGATTTTCCCGTAACTAATGCTTTTGTATTTATTGATGATCATGGCGACGATATCCATACCGCCGGAATTACCGCCCTGCATGAAGCAGATGCTGACACCGATACCGGCGATGGCACCACCGAGGATTGACGAGAGCATTTTATCGTTTTGCAGCCCAAGCAGATCTGGCGGAACTATTCCCTGCATAAATCCGAGGGCTGCGGTCAGGAACAGGATAGCGTAGATGGTTTTGGCACCCACACGCAGGCTGATAAGAATAGATCCCAGCAGCACGAACAGCGCGTTAATGACAATAAAAGAGATACTCAACGGAATACCGCCATTGGGACCTCCGGTGGCGTAATAGATCAGCAGGCCGACACCATTGACACCGTTACCCATAACTTCGGCGGGCATCAAGATGGTGGTCCAGGCGAATGCATACATCATCAGACCGATTGAAATGAGGAAGTACTCTTTGAATGTTTTGAGTGCGGAATGTTTGGTAAACTGTCCCATAAATACGATAGAAATTTTATGATGTAAATATCTGCACGATTTTTCAAATCAGCAACGATCTGTAACAAAATTTAACGGTAAGAGTGGTAAAAATGGGCTATCTTTGTTTCAGACCTGAAAGAATGTAAGCAAAGAGGGCTATTTTTGCCCGTCGAGGTCTGTTTTGGAGTTTGAAGTATAGTATGATACGGTATGCCGATGTGATCCTTCCGCTGGCCACACCACCGATGACGTTTGCGGTGGAGGAGTCGCTGTGCCCGCAATTGCGGGTGGGGATGCGGGTGATGGTACCGTTTGGTGCCCGCAAGTTCTATGCGGGCATTGTCTATCGGCTGCATGATCAAAAGCCACCGTATGAGCATATTAAATCCGTTGTCCGGATTATCGATGCGCAGGAGGCGGTCTTGCCGGAGCAGTTGCGGCTGTGGGAGTGGATTGCAAACTATTACATGTGTCCGTTGGGCATGGTGATGCGTACGGCCCTGCCGGCCAAGTTAAAGTTGGACGGCTACTCCGAACAGGAGACGTTGCGCGGAGGCTACCATCCGCCAAAGGTTCCCCACGTGGGGTTGGTCGATGAGATCGATAGCGAGGAGAAGTTGCATGCCGTATTGGATCGATTGGGGCGGGCCAAGATGCAGTATCGGGCCTTAACCGAGTATCTGGCCCGTGTGGGATTTGCCCTTGAGGAGGCAGGCGAGTCATTATCTGCTGCAACAAGGAACAAAGTGCAGCAGAATGTATGTTCAGATACGACGCCCTCTTGTGAGTCAGAGAACTCCTCTGCTGTTTCGGAACACCAGCAGCATGAAGCCCCGAAAAACTCTTTGGAGGCGGGGCAAAACGTGTTTAGGGCGTGGCCCCTGGTGCCGCGGGAGAGTTTGGGGGTGTCGTCTGCAATTATTCGAGCTTTGGTGGATCGGGGGCTGTTCCGGCAGGTCGAATTGGAGGTCACACCACAGGAGGGAAGCGAGTTCGCAGCCGGAGGTGAGGGGATTGCCCCGCTGCCGCAATTGACGGCTGCCCAACAGCAGGCCTACGAGAGGCTGAAGGCCGGTTTTGCAGACCGAGAGGTGATGCTGTTGCATGGGGTGACGGGCAGTGGTAAGACCGAAATTTATATTCACCTGATGGCCGAAAGGCTGGCGGCCGGCGGCAATGTGCTGTACATGCTGCCCGAAATTGCCCTGACGACGCAACTGATCGAACGGATGCGCAGCTATTTCGGGGATCGGGTGATTGTCTACCACTCCCGGTTGACGGATAACCGTCGGGCCGAGGTCTATCGTGAATTGTTGGTTTCGCAGGGGGGACGCCTGGTGATCGGTGTCCGTTCGTCGGTGCTGTTGCCGTTGCCGATGCTTTCGCTGGTGGTGATCGATGAGGAGCATGAAAACAGCTTCAAACAGAGCGACAGCGCCCCTCGGTATCAGGCCCGCGATACGGCGATTGTGCTGGCCTCGTTTTATGGGGCGAAATGTGTGCTGGGCAGTGCCACCCCTTCGATGGAGTCCTACTTCAACGCCATAAGCGGGAAATATGGACTGGTCACGTTGACGGAGCGGTATGGCGGGGCCTCCCTGCCACAAGTGTTGATTTCCGATACCTTGCGTGCCGCCCGTCGGGGTGAGAAGCGTTCCCATTTCAACAAATTATTGCTCGACCGCATTGATGAGATATTGGTAAAGGGACAGCAGGTGATGTTGTTTCAAAACCGACGGGGCTTTTCGCCCTTTGTCGAGTGTGGCCAATGCGGATGGACCGCTACCTGTCCCGATTGCAATGTGACGTTGACCTATCATAAGAGTGACCGCTCACTGCGGTGCCACTACTGTGGGTACCATACGGCTCTGCCTGCTTGTTGTCCTTCGTGTGGGACCGATGATCTGCAGCCGCGTGGATTCGGCACCGAGAAGGTCGAGGAGGCTCTGGCCGAAATTTTTCCACATGCAGTCATTGATCGATTGGATGCCGATACGTCACGCTCTCCGCAAAGTTACCGGCGGATCATTTCAGCCTTTGAGCGGGGCGATACCGATATTTTGATCGGTACGCAGATGATCACCAAAGGGTTCGATTTTGATCGGGTAGCTTTGGTAGGGATCCTCAATGCGGATAATTTGCTGAACTATCCCGACTTTCGTGCTGGAGAGCGGGCCTTTCAACTGATGATGCAGGTTGGAGGACGTGCCGGACGTCGCAGTGAACAGGGGGTGGTGGTGATTCAGACCTCACAACCCGGGCATCCGGTGTTGGAGCAGGTGCGTCGGGGCGACTATGAGGCGATGGCTCGCATGCAGTTGGCCGAGCGGCGTTCGTTTCTGTATCCGCCCTATTGTAGGCTGATCGCTCTGACGTTGCGTCATCGAGATAAAGCGCTGCTTGGGGAGGTGGCCGCCCGTTTGGGGGATGAGCTGCGTCGAATCTTTGGACGTCGGGTCTTGGGCCCCGAAGCGCCGCCCGTCGATCGAATACGAGGACAATATTTGACCCGTTTCCTGCTCAAGATTGAGCGGAAGAGCTCTGTCGCTGAGGCCAAAAGCCTGTTGACGGGTGTACTGGAGAGTCTGCACCGCGACAAACGATACCGAGCTGTGGAGCTGATTCCGGATGTCGATCCGCAGTAGGTTGTGCCGTAAACTGGCGTTGGGCGGTGTAGAATTTTGGGTCTCATTCATTGTGTTTTTTAGCTGAAAGATGTACTTTTACACAGTTTATTTGTTCAGGTTTGCTATGGTGAAGCGATAAGCACCGCCCGAACCGAACAGAGAGGCCCCCTGGGTGCTTTTGACCACTTGATAGACGGGGGGGAGATCCACTTTTAAAGAAAAAAAGAGAGAGTATCCATACGATGAAGAAATTTAAACGTTATTTGGTCACTTCGGCGCTTCCGTACGCCAATGGCCCGGTGCATATTGGCCATTTGGCCGGAGTCTATATTCCTTCGGATATCTATACGCGTTATCTGCGTTTGCGGGGGGCGGATGTCATTTCGGTCTGCGGATCGGATGAACACGGCGTGCCCATCACGATCAAAGCTCGTCAGGAGGGTGTTTCTCCGCAGGTGATCGTGGACAAGTATCATAACATCATCAAGGAGTCGTTCCGCCGGTTTGGGATGTCGTTCGATATCTATTCGCGAACCACATCGCCGGTACACCATAAAACCGCTTCGGACTTTTTTAGGACCTTGTACGAAAAGGGCGAATTTATCGAACAGACTTCGGAGCAATACTATGATCCCGAGGCAAAACAGTTTCTGGCGGATCGTTACATTGTGGGTACCTGCCCGCATTGCCAGAACGATCGGGCTTACGGCGATCAGTGCGAGAAGTGCGGCAGTACGTTGAATCCGACCGATCTGATCAATCCGAAGAGTGCCATTACCGGAGCCACTCCGGTGCTGCGCAAAACGAAGCACTGGTTTCTGCCTCTGGACAAGCATGAAGCATTTTTGCGCAAGTGGATTCTGGAGGATCACAAGGAGTGGAAACCCAACGTGTATGGCCAGTGCAAGAGTTGGCTCGATCTGGGACTTCAGCCGCGTGCCGTGAGTCGTGACCTGGATTGGGGTATTCCGGTTCCGGTCGAAGGTGCTGAAGGGAAGGTGCTGTATGTTTGGTTCGATGCGCCGATCGGATACATCTCGGCCACCAAAGAGCTGACCCCCGATTGGGAAAAATATTGGAAAGATGAGGAGACCAAGATGGTTCACTTCATCGGTAAGGATAACATTGTGTTCCACTGCATTGTTTTTCCGTCGATGTTGCAGGCCCATGGCGGATATATCCTGCCGGATAATGTGCCGGCCAACGAGTTTCTGAATCTTGAGGGGGATAAAATTTCAACCTCGCGGAACTGGGCTGTGTGGTTGCACGAATACCTGGATGAGTTCCCGGGCAAGGAGGATGTGTTGCGTTATGTGCTTTGTGCCAACGCCCCCGAGACCAAGGATAATGACTTTACGTGGAAAGATTTCCAGGCTCGCAACAACAACGAGTTGGTAGCCATTTTGGGCAACTTTGTTAACCGGGCGTTGGTGTTGACCCAGAAATATTACAACGGAGTGGTTCCGGCTGCCGGGGAGTTGACCGACTATGATCGGGCTACGATCGCCGAAATCCCAGCCATCAAGAAGGGGTTGGAGAACAGTATCGAAAATTACCGTTTCCGCGAGGCCTTGAAGGTGGCGATGAACCTGGCACGTCTGGGCAATAAATATCTGGCCGACAGTGAGCCGTGGAAATTGGCCAAGAGCGATCCGGAACGGGTTAAGACCATTTTGAATATTGCGTTGCAGATTACGGCAAATCTTGCCATTGTGATCGAGCCGTTCATGCCCTTCACCTCGGAGAAGCTGTTGAAGATGTTGCAGATTGCCAACCCGGGTTGGGACAGTATTGGCAGCATGGAGCTGTTGCCGGCCGGACATCAGATCGGTAAACCGGAATTGCTCTTCGAGAAGATTGAGGATAGTGTAATTGAGGCTCAACTCGAGAAGTTGGCTGCAACGAAACGGGCCAACTTGGCAGCAGAGGCGGGCAAACAGGTGGCTCCACAAAAAGAGAATATCAGTTTCGATGATTTCGGCAAGATGGATATCCGGGTGGTAACCATCAAGGCGGCCGAGAAGATTGCCAAAACCAAAAAATTGTTGAAGCTGACGATCGATACCGGCATCGATACCCGGACGATTGTATCGGGCATTGCCGAATATTACAAACCCGAGGAGTTGGTAGGGCGTCAGGTGTTGGTGCTGATCAACCTTGAACCGCGTGAACTCAAAGGTGTGCTGTCTCAGGGTATGATTCTGATGGGGCAGGATGCGACCGGCAAAATGGTGTTGTTGACCCCTTCTGATAAGGTGGGCAGTGGAACCATTGTCGGGTAATACTCTTTCGACACGACGATCACGCAGGATCCGGTTTTATTGTAAAAGGAAGGATCTTGCTGTATCTGAAGGGCGTGAAGTGATTTGCTGAACGTTTGTCGTGGTGGAGGTTGCGGATTGGCCTGCTGGCAAAAGTAGTGTATTGAGTAGGAACGGGATGAACCGTTAAGATACCGTTTCCGGGGAGGACGCCCGGAGAACAGCATGGAACGAAAGACGTTAATAAGGAGCATGAATATGGAAAAAGTTAATCTGGACTGGAAAAACCTCTCTTTCAGTTATCTGAAGACGGATTACAACATACGCAGCTATTATCGTGACGGCGCATGGAGCACACCCGAATTGACTTCGGACGAGATGGTCAGTCTGCACATGGCAGCCACAGCGTTGCATTATGGTCAGGATGCTTTCGAGGGGTTGAAGGCTTTCCGGGGCATGGATGGCAAGATTCGTATCTTCCGTGCCGATGAGAATGGTAAACGTTTGGCCTCTTCGGCCGATTATTTGCGGATGGCTATACCGCCTTTGGATATGTTTGTCGATATGGTCAAGAAGGTGGTTAAAGCCAATGAGCGTTTTATTCCGCCTTACGGTACGGGAGCTTCGCTCTATATTCGTCCGGTACTTTTCGGAACCGGTGCTCAGGTGGGGGTACAGCCGGCCAGCGAATATATGTTGATCATTTTCGTAACTCCGGTAGGTCCTTATTACAAAGAGGGTTTCAATCCGATCAAGGTAATTATCGATCGTGATCACGACCGTGCGGCACCGCTGGGAACGGGTCATATTAAGGCCGGCGGTAACTATGGTGCCAGCTTGACCTCGTCGGAGGAGGCACACCATAAGGGCTATCCGAGTGTGCTCTATCTGGATGCCAAAGAGAAGAAATATATCGACGAATGCGGTGCGGCAAACTTCTTCGGAATCCGTGACGGCCGTTATATTACGCCGAAATCACATTCCGTACTGCCTTCGATTACCAATATGAGTTTGCAAACGTTGGCAGCCGATATGGGGCTGAAGGTAGAGTGCCGTCAGATCGAGGAGGAGGAGCTTTCGACCTTTAGCGAGGCCGGTGCTTGCGGTACTGCAGCGGTGATCTCGCCGATCGGCAGCATTTACGATCCAGTTACCAATCATACCTACACGTATAACAACGGCGAGCCGGGTGAGTGGTGCAAAAAGTTGTATCACAAACTGCGTGCGATCCAGTATGGTGAAGAGCCCGATACTCACAACTGGAATATCGTGATGGAGTAGCGCTTGGGTCGGGACGAGTCAGGTTGTTGGCAGGAACGCTCGGTTGCAAGCATAGATAGCATAAAACAGGCAGCTCTTGAATGGAGCTGCCTGTTTTTTTTGTGCCGTTTGTGTGATAGCGTGGTGTTATGGTTCTGTTGTTGAGAGAGGGGGCTTGTGATATTCCGATTCGATGCTTTTTTCAAGGCGGCACTCGACCTGGGCGCCGACTATGTCGCTATCGGACACTATGGTGGGTGCGATTTTCGGAATCGGATATTGGGCAATGCTACCGATGCGAGCGGTTGTTGTGGAGAACAGGCGCAGCCTGCTGCTGTATCGAACTATATGAGCAGGCTTTTATTTATAGTTCAGTCTTATTGCTTGGGGAGGATAGTACGCTGATCAATAACGAATGCCGTGACAATCTGGGTTATGGGATAGCTGATGCGATGGGTTTCGATTTGTTTGCATTTGTTTTTTTTGGGGGGGCTGAGAGGAGTCAGCGGTGGTTAGGGAGCTCAGAAATCTTCTGATCTTTTATTTTGCATCCAACGCTGACAGATGATTGTAGAGCATAAAGTGTGAGAAGACGTAAAAAAACGAAAAATGCTTTTTTGAGAGGAGCTTTGAGGGGAAACGAGATCAGCAAAATCCTCTAAAACACCATTTGCAGGATTGCGGTAGGTTTTGTTTCTTTGTGAGAAGGTTCCAGAGAGCTATCAGAGGCTATCCTGAAGATTAATAAAAGAGTTAAATAATAATGAAACGATCGTTTTTATCAGTCGGATTATTGACTGTTGCACTGACGATGTTCTCCTGTTCACAAGGAGGCTTGAAGATAGGGAAAAGTAACAAGACCTTTGAGCGAATTCCGGCGCTCTGTATTGCGGAGACCGGGGCGATTCAACGGTTGAATGAAGCCGCTGCCGGTACGTTGGACGGGGATAAGAAGATGCAATATGCTTACACCAAACTGGAGATTATAGCTGACGTCAAAAAGGAGCTGGCAATCGATTCGGCCAAGGTGATGGGACGTGAGGTGCCTTGCACTGCAGCAGAAGGAGCCGGTTTTAAGGCGACCAAGATGACCATCTCCGGGTGGGACTATCCGTCCCGTTCGTTGCGCATCGCCGTCCAGGTGGAGCCTCTTTCGGCCGATACGGCTGCAATGGATAGTGTCTGCTATCTGAAAAGTGTTGACCACAACGGTACGATGCTCGATTTCGGAGCAGTTGCACTGAAACCTGCGGCGTCTGGACTGGAGGGTGAGTTTATGTGTGCCATGGCCGATACCACGGTGGGCCCATTGGCAGATTTTACGGCATTTGAGCAGTTGGTGCTGATTCCTGTGGCGGAGTACCAGCAATATGCGGCACAATATAAGGCGGCGTTGGATCAGATCAAGCTGCAAAGAAGTTTAAAGCCGTTTGAGGTGAATCAACGTCTGCGTGGCATTAAACCGGGGGAGATTCCCGGATTGCCGATCGACGCGAAACCGGCTGCCACTCCGGCTAAAGCTTCGTCTGACTCCTTGAAGAAGGCTCAGCAACCGGCCAAGTAGGGCATCGGCTAATGGAAGAGGAGCGTTAGCCAGACAGGCAACAGAGGCCGAGGAGGCCAAACCAGCAAAAGAGGTAAAAATCAATAAAAATATCAGGATGTCGCAGCAGGAACAGCGGCCTAAGGTGGCCTTGATCTATGATTTTGACGGTACGCTTTCGCCCGGCAACATGCAGGAGTACGATTTCATTCCGGCTGTGGGCAAGAGCAACCGTGATTTTTGGGAGGAGAGTAACGACACGGCTCGTGAGCAGGATGGCGATCCCATTTTGGCCTATATGTATCGGATGTTGCATGAGGCGAAAAGTACGGGAAAATCGTTGCGGTACGAAGCGTTTGTGCAGTCCGGATCGCGGATCAGGTTGTACGATGGGGTCGAAGAGTGGTTTGCGCGGATCAATGCCTACGGGGCATCCAAAGGTCTTGAGGTGCAGCACTTCATCACTTCGTCGGGGCTGCGCGAGATGATCGAGGGGACCCCGATTGCCAAGGAGTTCCGTAAGATTTACGCCTGTTCGTTCCTGTATGATGTGGATGGAGTGGCCTACTGGCCTGCCGTGGCGGTCAACTATACGAACAAGACGCAGTTCATTTTCAAGATCAACAAGGGGATCGAGAGTGTCTATGACAGCCAGCGCATCAATGAATACATTGAGGAGGAGGAGCGTCCTGTTCCGTTTCGGCGAATGATCTATTTTGGAGATGGAACGACCGATATTCCTTGTATGCGACTTGTCAAACAGCAGGGCGGTCGGTCGATTGCGGTCTACAATCCGGTTTCGGAGCGTAAACGCCAAACTTGTGAACGGTTGTTGCAGGACAATCGGGTTAATTATGTCTGTCCGGCCGATTATCGAGAGGATCGGTTGATCGACCGGCTGGTTCATGCGATCATCGATCGGATCGCGGCAGATGAGAATCTGCGTAAATTTGATATGAAATGAAGATAGCTTTTGCTACGCACAATGCGCATAAGGTCTCCGAGGTCCAGGCTGTTTTGGGCTCGGAGTATCAGTTGGTGACGGCGACCGAAGCGGGCATTTCGGAGGAGATTCCCGAAACGCAGCCCACTATTGAAGGAAACGCTTTGCAAAAGGCACGTTACGTCTATGAGCACACCGGGTTGAACTGTTTTGCCGACGATACCGGTCTGGAGGTTGAGGCGTTGAACGGGGCCCCGGGGGTCTATTCGGCCCGTTATGCCGGAGAGCATGTCAGCTATGCCGATAACAATAAGTTGTTGTTGAAAAATTTGGCCGGATGCCAGAACCGTAAGGCTCGGTTCCGTACGGTCATAGCACTGATTTTGGACGGCAAGGAGCATCTTTTCGAAGGGCGTGTCGAGGGAACCATTGCAACCGAACCCCACGGAGAGGGTGGTTTCGGGTATGATCCGCTCTTTATTCCCGAGGGCTCGCAGCTCACCTTTGCCGAGATGTCTCCGGAGGCGAAAAACGGCATCAGCCATCGGGGACGTGCGGTTGCCAAGTTGGTCGCTTTTCTGCACGGGAAGGAGGCCCTTTAGCGTTGTCTCGCAGTTATAAGGCTCGGGGTGTGGTGCTCCATACGGTCAAGTATGGGGAGAGTTCGTTGGTGGCCTATCTCTTTACCGATGTGGGAGGCAGGCAGACCTATATGATCCAGGGGGTACGTTCGTCACGTGGGCGAGGAAATAAGGCGGCCCTGTTTCAGCCGATGTTTCTGCTCGAGTTCGAGGGAATAGAGCAGCCGCACGCCCAGATGCACCGCATGAAAGATGTGCATAACCTGGTTCCGCTGACCTCGTTGCCCTTCGATGTGCGTAAAAGCACCGTTTCGCTGTTTATGGCGGAGGTGCTTTACCGTTTGATCCGGGAGGTGGAGGCCAACCCTCCGTTATTTGATTTTATCTGTTCATCGGTCCAACACCTCGATCGAATGGAGCGTGGAGTAGCCAATTTTCATCTCTGGTTTTTGGTGCGGTTATCGGCCTATTTGGGGTTCTACCCCGGAAACGAATACCGTGAAGGGGGCTGGTTCGATATTCGCAGCGGTCTGTTTTGCGACGAGATGCCGCAACATCGTACCTGTATGAACCCGACTTCGGCCCGATTGTTGGACCGTTTGATGGAGTGCGAGGCCGAAGGGCTGGGTGAACTCCAGTTGGGCCATGCCGGTCGTGTCGAGTTTATGGAGGCGATGTTGATCTTCTTCGGGTACCATTTCGATGCGATCCATTCGGTGCAGTCGTTGCGTATCTTACGCGAGGTCTTTTGTTGAGGATCTTTTGTCTGAGATCGGAAAAGTTTATTGTTCGTGTCGGGTGGACCTCTGGTGCTGACGCAAGGGATAGCTTGCAGCCGTCCGAGACGCTACGCGGGTTTGGCGTGGGTCGGGATGGATTCTTGGCCAGGAGAACAAAATCGCCCTAACGCTGACAATAACCTGACGCTGCAAACGTTTTTTTAGGTGAGTTGGTCGGCTTTTTGCAGGGGTTGAGGCAAGAGGACGGCTGTGGCTGAAACGTGGCGATCGAGCGAGTGAATGGCTTACAATCAGCTCGATATGAGCGTAATAAGCTCTGTATTTCTCGGGCCGGTTCATCTGTTACACAACTTTGAAAAGGGTAAGGTCTGGAGTGAAAATCGACCGATAGACATCTCCCGAATGTTGCGTTTCGTGGATGAAATAGGATAAAATTGAAAGAGTTAGGGACAATTTTTTGCGGAAAATTGTTTACCTTTGTGCCAATGTTTCGAAAATAAACACATATATTTGCAACGTCTCACCGAAGGCCCCGCAGTTGGGGTAGAGATTGAGAAACGACAAATAATTTTAAAAATATTCCAATCATGACTAAGGCGGATATCGTTAACGAAATTGCGAAAAGCACCGGTGTTGAGAAGGCTCAGGTACAGCAGATCGTAGAATCTTTCATGGAGGCTATCAAAGATTCTCTGACGGCTAATAAGAATGTTTATCTGCGTGGGTTCGGTTCTTTTATCGTAAAGCACCGTGCTGAGAAGGTGGCCCGCAACATTTCGAAAAATACCACCATCACCATCCCGGCTCACAATATTCCGGCATTCAAACCGGCCAAGAGCTTTGCTGGCAAGGTGAAAACTCACATCAAATAATTAATCGGTTACTAAAACAAAATCATTATGCCAAGCGGTAAAAAAAGAAAACGGCATAAGATGGCTACCCACAAGCGTAAAAAACGTCTACGCAAGAACAGACATAAAAAGAACAAATAGGGTAGTCTTACCACTTATGCAAGACAGTCATAAACCTAAAGTGCCGCTTGTTTCGGGACTTTAGGTTTATTTGCATTTAGGCAGGGAGGTTGTTGTCGGATAGCGGAACTTTTCATAAATTTGAGAGAGCAACCGTACAATGTTCCCTGTTGAGTGAAGGATCTCGGAGGGGAGGTATTCCGATTCTCGAGACGCGCAAGAGGCGCAGGGCAACGGGGCATAGGTCCATGAGGGCTGCGTGCAGGTTGCAAAGCTATGGCGAGGCAGCCAGATGCCACAAAATTGGGTCTCACGCAGAGGGTGCGATTGGCTTTGAGCGCAATTGCTTGCTGGTGGGGCGGGCCGTCTGCAGGGTTCCGCAAGGGAGCTGGGCAGAGGCCAGACGGCGAGAGGGGGAGTGTAGCCTTGTTGTGAGGTTTGTCGCTCCACGAAATTATATAGGGGCGTGAGGATTGGGATCCTTGCGTTATGTGATGTGGCAGGCAGAGAGGCCGTTTGCTCGCAGTTGAATAAGGGAAAGTATAGACCGTTGCGACCCGGAGGTGAGGAAAGATCCGGATGGCAACGGGTTTTCGGGTTTTGAGACCTCTCTTCTTCGGCGAGAGATCGCCGACAGTAGAACTGAATATATGAATAAAGAGCTGATAATAAACGTAACAGCCAGCGAAATTACCATCGCGCTGTTCGAGGACAAGCAGTTGGTAGAGTTGACCAAGGAGCAGTGTCGTTCGGGGTATGCGGTGGGCGATATATACATGGGCAAGGTCAAGAAGATTATGCCCGGGTTGAATGCGGCCTTTGTCAACGTGGGACACGAAAAGGACGGCTTCATTCACTATCTCGATCTGGGTCCGCAGTTCACCTCGTTGCAGAAGATGGTGAACATCCTGACCAATAACAAGCGTTCGATCAATTTCGAAGGGCTGAAACTGGAAAAGCCGCTGGGCAAGACGGGTAAGATTGCCAGTTGTCTCAACAGCGGCCAGACGATTCTGGTGCAGGTGGCCAAGGAGGCCATCTCGACCAAAGGTCCACGGTTGACCTCCGATATTTCGCTTGCCGGGCGCAACGTGGTGTTAATTCCCTTCTCCGGCAAGATCTCCATTTCCCAGAAGATTCGTTCCAACGAGGAGCGCAACCGACTCAAGAAGATCGCTTCGGGGGTATTGCCCAACAATTACGGAGTGATCATTCGCACGGCAGCGGTGGGCCATCCGGCTGAGGATATCGAGCAGGATATTCTGGCGTTGATCCACAAGTGGGAGAAGGCGATGGAGAACCTCAAACAGCAGAGTGCTCCGTCGTTGGTCTTGGGGGAGATGAACCGGGCCACGACCATGATCCGGGATCTGCTCAACGGGTCGTTCAGCAGCATTTGGGTCGATGATCAGGCCACCTATGAGGAGGTACGCGAATACATCCGTACGATCGCTCCGGAGAAGGAGAAGATCGTCAAGCTATACAAGGGGAGCGTACCCATTTTCGACAATTTCGATGTGTCGAAACAGATCATGTCCCTCTTCTCGAAATATGTTTCGTTGCGGAAGGGGGCCTATCTGATCATCGAGCGCACCGAGGCGCTGCATGTGGTGGATGTGAACAGCGGGAACCGGGCCAAGGTGGATGACGATCAGGAGCAGACAGCCATGGATGTGAATCTGGCGGCTGCGGCGGAGATTGCCCGTCAGTTGCGTCTGCGCGATATGGGTGGAATCATTGTCATCGACTTTATCGATCTGCACAAGAGCGAGAACCGCACTGCTTTGGTTGAGGAGATGCGTCGTTTGATGGCGGCCGATCGGGCCAAACATACGATCTTGCCCCTGTCGAAATTCGGGTTGATGCAGATTACACGTCAGCGGGTACGTCCCGAGACACAGGTCGATATGCGGGAGGTGTGTCCCACCTGTCACGGTACGGGAACGGTGGCTCCGGCCGCGCTGCTCGACGAGCAGATCGAGAATCAGATCGCCTATTTCGCACAGGATCGTGGAGAGCGTTATATCCGTCTGCGGGTAAGTCCCGTTGTGGCGGCCTTTTTGACGAAAGGAATATTTTCACTGCGTTTGCGCTGGATGTTGCGCTATAAATGTTTCATCCGCATCGTAGCGAATAGCCATACCGGCATTATCGAGACCAAATTTTTCGATCGCCGGAACAAGGAGTTGGTCTGAACGACCGCTTCGATTGAAATGATATGACCGCACAGCAGTTACAGGAACTGTTTTTGTCGCAGCAACCCTATCTGGAGCTGGTGCGACTGTTGGAGAGCCGGGGAACCGTCATCGGATTGGATTCGCTGGTCGGCTCTTCGTATGCGCTCGTGGCAGCGGGAGCTGTCCGGGAGCGTGGAGGAATTCATGTCTTCGTCATGGAGGATCGGGATGGGGCCGGTTATCTGTACAACGACCTGACTCCGTTTTTGGATCCCGAGCGGCTGCTCTTCTTCCCGACAGCCTACAAACGTTCGATCCAGTTCCACCAGGAGGATCCCTCCGGCATGGTACAGCGTACCACCGCACTCAATGCGATCCGCACCTTCACGGAGGGGTATCTGGTGCTCTGTACCTATCCCGAAGCGTTGGTCGAGTGTGTGGTCGGCATGAAACGGCTGCGGGAGAGTATCCTGACGGTCCATGTGGGGGATACCCTCTCGACCGAAACGATCGAGAAGACCTTGATCGATAATGACTTCTCGCGGGTCGATTTTGTCTATGAGCCGGGTCAATATTCGATCCGAGGTGGTATCGTCGATATTTTTTCCTACTCTGATAATAGACCTTACCGAATCGATCTGTTCGGTGATGAGGTCGATTCGATCCGCCATTTCGATTTGACCTCACAGCTTTCGATTGACCGGCTGCAAGAGGTGGAGGTGGTTCCGAACCTGAAGGATACTGTTTCAGGAGGGGAGCGCGTCTCGTTCCCGGCTTTTGCGGGAACAGCGACCTATTGGCTTGCGGATCCGGAGCACACTTTGAAGCGGTTCCAGGAAATACGTACCAAACTGCTCGGCGAGTTGGAAGATCCCAAACAGATCGATACGCTGGTTACCGGTCGTAAGGCTTTCTTGGCCAATACGGAGGGGCAGACAATGGTGTTGTTGCGGGATAATCTCAAAGAGCGGGCGGCAGATCATACGGTTGCATTCCATACATCTCCGCAGCCTCAATTCAACAAGAAATTTGAGTTGCTGGCCGATGATATCCGCATTCACCGCAGTGAGGGGTATCAGACCTGCCTGCTGACTGAAAATAAGGCGCAGATCGAACGGTTGCGCAACATCTTCAATTCGATTGGCAAACGTGACGTTCCGTTTGAAGCGGTCAATGTGACGCTGCACAGCGGTTTTATCGATCATGTTTCGCGCCATTGTTGCTATACCGACCATCAGCTGTTTGATCGTTACCACCGTTATCAGATCCGGGGTGAAATAGACCGCAGCGAGAGTCTGACCATTCAGGAGCTGAACGAACTGAAGGTGGGGGATTACGTGGTGCATATCGACCACGGTGTGGGCCGTTTCGGCGGGTTGACCCGTACGGTTGAGAATGGGAAGGTGCATGAGGCGATCAAGTTGATCTATCGTGACAACGATGTGTTGTTGGTCAACGTCCACGCTTTGCACCGCATCAGCAAATACAAGGACAAGGATAGCGAGCCGCCCAAGATCTACAAGTTGGGATCGGGGGCATGGCAGCGCATGAAGCAGAATACGAAGAAGGCGGTCAAGGATATTGCCCGCGAGCTGATTGCGCTGTATGCACGGCGCAAAGCGAGCGAGGGTTTTGCCTTTTCGCCGGACAGTTATCTGCAATACGAGTTGGAGGCGTCGTTTATCTACGAAGACACGCCGGACCAGCAGGCTGCTACGCAGGCCGTGAAGGCCGACATGGAGGCCCGGACACCGATGGACCGACTGGTTTGCGGGGATGTGGGCTTTGGTAAAACCGAAGTGGCGATTCGTGCGGCTTTTAAAGCTGTAAGTGATTCGAAACAGGTGGCGGTTTTGGTGCCGACCACCATTTTGGCGTTGCAGCACTACCGGACTTTCTGTGACCGGCTCAAGGAGTTCCCGGTGCGGATCGAGCACCTGAGCCGGGCCAAGAGCACGGCTGAGACCAACCAGATCCTCAAGGAGGTGGCTGATGGCAAGATCGATATTTTGATCGGTACCCATAAGATTTTGGGTAAAAATGTGAAATTCAAGGATCTGGGGTTGTTGATCATTGATGAGGAGCAGAAGTTCGGTGTGGCGGCCAAAGAGAAGTTGCGCCAACTGAAGACCAATATCGATACGTTGACCATGACGGCGACGCCGATTCCGCGTACTTTGCAATTTTCGTTGATGGGTTCGCGCGATTTGTCGGTCATTTCGACGCCGCCGCCCAACCGACAGCCGATTGCTACGGAGTGTCATCCGTTTGATGAGGATCTGATTCGGGAGGCGATCGATTTCGAGTTGCAGCGCAACGGGCAGGTATATTTTGTACACAATAAGGTCGAGACGATCGAGAATATGCGTCGTCTGATCGAGCATCTCTGCCCGAAGGCCCGTGTGGCCGTGGGGCATGGTCAGATGCCTGCACAGCAGCTCGAGAAGCTGATGATGGACTTTATCTATGGTGAGTTCGATGTGCTGGTGGCGACGACCATTGTCGAATCGGGTGTCGATGTGCCCAACGCCAATACGATCATCATCAACAACGCCCAAAACTTTGGTTTGAGCGATCTGCACCAGTTGCGGGGACGTGTGGGACGGTCCAATCGCAAAGCCTTCTGTTACCTGTTTACGCCGCCCGAAGAGACGCTTTCGGACGATGCACGGCGGCGGTTACGGGCCATTGAGGAGTTCTCCGATCTGGGGGCAGGATTCAACATCGCGATGCAGGATCTGGATATTCGCGGTGCGGGTAATCTGTTGGGCGGCGAGCAGAGCGGTTTTATTGCCGATATCGGTTTTGAAACCTACCAGAAGATCCTCACCGAAGCGATGGCCGAATTGCGTGAAGAGGAGTTTGCCAAGGCGGGTACGACCACCCTTCCGGCCCCGACAGGCGAAGCTGGAGCGGCGCCTGCGAAGGGCAAGTCGGTCGCTTTCCCTGGTATGGCCTCCTCACAAGGCATTACCTATATTTCGGATTGTCAGATCGAGACCGACCGTGAGGCGGTTATTCCGGACAGTTATGTGAGCAGTGGCGGTGAAAAGCTGCGGCTCTATCGGGAGCTGGACAGTATAACGGACGAAGAGCGTTTGGCCCGTTTCGAGTCGGAGTTGGTGGACCGTTTCGGCGATATTCCAACGCCGACGCACGAACTGTTTGATATTGTGCGGTTGCGGTGGATCTGCGTACGGCTGGGTTTTGAGAAGGCAATCGTCAAAAACGGCATTATGATCCTGCAATTTGTTCACAATCAAAACTCTGCCTATTATAAGAGTGATCTTTTCGGGCGGATTTTGCGGGTGGCGAGTCGTCCGGGGAGTAAATTTATTTTCCGTCAGAACAATAATAAGCTATCTGTTGTAGTTAGAAATATTAAGGATATTGCAGCAGCCACTGCGACGCTTCAGGAACTGGAGCGCGAAGCTTCTAAAATACCTGCCGAATGAACCTGACCATAGACATTGGAAACACCTGTACCAAATTGACTGTGCTCGAGAACGGTCAAGTGGTCGATTTTTTCCGTACCGACACCCTATCGGAAATAAATCTGGAGCAGTTGCTCGACAATTTTCCCGCCATTTCGGGGGCGATTCTGATCTCGGCTCAACAGAGTGAGCTGGTGGAATCGATTGAGGCGATGTTACGCCGCAGGGTGCAGCATTTTATCCGTTTCGGACACGGTGTTCCGGTTCCGATTCGTAATGGTTATGCGACCCCTGAGACTTTGGGACCTGACCGTTTGGCCGCAGCCGTGGGGGCAGCCACCCTCTATCCGCACAGCGATGTGCTGATTGTCGATTTCGGGACGGCCATTACCTGCGATTTGGTCTCGGCCGAAGGCGAATTTCTCGGGGGAAATATCTCTCCGGGAGCTGTCTTGCGTTTTCGGGCGTTGCATCAGTTTACACACCGTTTGCCGCAGTGCGAGCTGATCGATCGTGATGTCTTTTTGGGACGTGATACGGTGAGTGCTATTGAAGGCGGTGTGGTCAATGGCATTGTCTATGAGGTGGAAGGCTATATCCGGGACTTGGAACGGAGGTATCCGTCACTGCGTATAATTTTTACCGGCGGGGATAGTAATTTCTTTGCCAAACGGGTAAAAAAGACGATATTTGCAACTTATGATCTGGTCGCCTACGGCCTGAACCGAATTTTAGAGTACAATGCGAAATAGTTATCGTTTACTGGGCGCACTTGGGGCGTTATTGATGATTTTACCGACGACCCTCTCTGCGCAGAGCAACAGTTTAAGCGCATTTTCTCCGTACACATTTTACGGATTGGGTGATATGTCGGTGCAGGGGTCGGCCTTTTTTCGTTCGATGGGAGGTGCCGGTGTTGCTTACAGCAACTACCTCCACATGAATTCATTGAATCCTGCTTCGTATGCGTCGGTGATGCCACGTTCGGTTCTATTCAATGTGGGCGGAGAAATGTACAATACCTATGCCAATACGGCTGATGCCAAAACCAGTTACAATACGCTGAATATTCGGGACGTCAATATGTTGATACCTTTGGCCAAGGGGTTGGGTTTCGGGTTTACGATGACTCCGCTGAGCGATGTGGGTTATCGGGTGAAGATGACCGAGATGGATCCGTTGATTTTGGCCAATGTGGGCAACGTAGTTTATGAGTATTTGGGTGAAGGTAATACGACGCAGTTTAAATTTGGTTTGGGTTGGAATCCATTCAAGAATTTTGCCTTTGGTGTGGATGTAATTTATTATCATGGCATTATTACCCGCAATTTCAATACTATCGTTACGCCGGTTATTTCCGAGACAACAGAACGTACGCTATACGGTACACAACGGGAGACCTATTCGCAGGCGGGTGTAATCTTGGGTGCGCAGTATAACCTGTTTGCCGACGAGTTACGTCAATTCACGATTGGGGTAACCTATCGCCCGCGTGTCAATTTACGACCTAAAGCGACACGATCGATTGTGGCACAAGCCAATTTTGTAGATACGATTGATGTGCAACATTCTCGATTTGATTATTATCTGCCCTCCTCTTTTTCGGTGGGATTGGCTTATACGACCCGTAAATTTGGAGCTTTGCTCGATTATACGTTTGAGAAGTGGAAGGGGGTAAATACTTCAGATCTGCTTAATGGGATCACCTATTCCAACAATCATTACATTAAGGGAGGTATTCAGTTTGTGCCTAATTCTCAGGATATCCGTCGTTATTTTAATCGAGTCTCTTATCGGTTAGGTTTCCGGTACAACAATTATTATATGAATATCAATGGCCACGATATAAACGATAAGGCGATCACCTTGGGTTTTGGTTTTCCGATCAGGCAGGGGTTGTCCAATATCAATATCGGCTTTGATTTCGGACAGCGAGGGTTAACAGCCTCGGGAGTCTATACGGTACCCGCGACGGCGACTGGAGGGATGGCCAGTTCGCGAGCCTATCAGATGGTTCGGGAGCGTTATTTCCGCATATCGGTCGAGCTCTCGCTCTTTGGCGAGGATTATTGGTTCCTCAAGCCGAAATATGAATAATCTACAGTTGAAAGCGTGAAGCAACGTCGTTCCATATCTTTTTCGGTAGCACTCCTATTTGCAGCGAGTGCTATCTTGCTTTTTGGGTGTAAACAGAAAAAGAGCGCATCGGTTGAGGATGTTCAGAACATGATGACCCAGCAAAGTGAGAATCTGCGTTTGGTCTATTCGAAGAATGGGCATCTTTCGTATCGTTTTGAGACGCCGTTGTTGGAGCGGTATGAGTTGGCTCAGGAGCCCTATATGGAGTTTCGCAAGGGGGTCAAGGTGGAGACCTACAACGATACGACCCATCGGATTGAATCGACCCTGACGGCCAATTATGCGATTTTTCTCGAGAAGCAGGAGTTGTGGGAGGCCAAAGGGAATGTGGTGGCGACCAATGCAGAGGGGCAGAAGCTGGAGACCGAACAGCTTTTTTGGAACCAGAAGAGCGGGCGTATCTATTCGAATGTCGATTCGAAGGTGACCCAGGGCGATGGGGAGAGCGTAATTATCGGCGAAGGTTTCGAGTCAGATGAGCGATTCCAGGAGTTTGTGTTCCGTCGTCCCAAAGGACGTGTCGAGGTGGATGTTGAGCCGAACCGTTCTCCAGCGGACTCCACAGGTGTAGCCAATGCGAATAAAAAGTCGGCATCTGAGGAGGAGTCGGGCCTTCCGACCATTCGGGAGGGAGAGGCCGTGGCCAAACCCAAATTGTAGAGGTTGGGTAGATCTGATCGACCAACATTGTGTTTCAATTGATTCTATTTTGATCGAGAGCCTGCGGCTTTTGGTCTGAAGGATGGAGGCTGCTGACCTGTTGCAGAGATTGAGGTTGGCGCCTTTTTTGTTTTGTCCGAACACCCCCTATGCGAAGAATCGCAATATGCCTGTATTGGCTTGAAGCGGGTTGTATGGAGTACAGCCGTCGGGCCTTGCCGTTTTCAATAAATGGCCGATAAAAACGTCTTTGACCTTCAATGTATTGAAATTTCCAGTATTTTTGCGTGTGTGAGCCGGTATGGCTGGACGGTTATGCAGATCCGGATTGGGGCAAGGAGAGGTGTTTGCCGGTGTTCCGATTCAAAGCACAAAATGCAAACGCTTTGCTTCTCAATGGAGAGTCTTTGCAGGGGAGCTATTGCGGATCGCTTCCTCCGGATTCGGATGAGGAATATGTGAAATATAGAATAAAAATTTGGACGGTGGTTGGCCGTAAGAGGATATGATTTTGACATCGGTCATTGTGGTTTTGTTGGCGTTACTTTTCTCCGCCTTCTTTTCGGGGATGGAGATCGCCTTTCTCTCTTCGAACAAGCTCAAACTGGAGATTGAGAAGAGTCGTAGCCCGCTGTTTTCCTACATTGCGGGGCTTTTTTCGCGCCACTCCGGCCAGTATATCACCACCATCTTAGTCGGCAATAACATTGCATTGGTCATCTATTCGCTGCAGATGAGTATCCTGATCCATCTGTTGCTCGACCTGTTCGGATGGCATGTCTCCTCGGGCGGATCGTTTTTGATCGAAACGGTGCTACCGACCATCATTATCATCTTTGTGGCCGAGTATATCCCCAAAGCGGTGGTGCGGATCAACCCCAACTTTTACTACCGCAGTTTTGCCGTACCGGTTTTTCTGTTTTATCTGCTGTTCTATCCGTTGGCGCGGATTACCACCTTCATTTCGACGCTGATTTTGCGTATCTTCGGTCTGCCGGTCAATACGCGTCAGGGGGCACAGACCTTTGATCGACTCGATTTGGCCCATCTGATCGACGAGGCTTCCGAAAGCGATGAACCGTCCGATCAAGACAAAGACATGAAGCTTTTCCAAAATGCGCTCGATTTTTCGGATCTGTTGGTGCGTGACTGCATGGTGCCACGGGTGGATATCGAGGCCATCGAACGTACGGAGTCGATCAAAACTTTGACAGAACGGTTTATTGATACCCATTTTTCGAGGTTGCCGGTTTATGAGGAGAGCATCGATCACATTGTGGGATATGTCAATACGAAGAGTCTGTTCAAACAGCCGACCTCGATCGATGAGATCCTGCAGAAGATCGATTATGTGCCGGAGAGTATGCCGGCTCAGAAGCTGTTGACGTCGTTTATCAAGAAGGGCCATTCGGTTGCGGTGGTGATCGATGAGTTTGGTGGAACGGCCGGTATGATCACCATTGAGGATATTCTGGAGGAGATCTTCGGAGAGATTGAGGATGAACACGACGATCCCGGGTTGGTTGAGAAGCAGATGGGTGAGGGTGAGTTCATCTTTTCGGGACGTCTGGAGGTGGAGTATATTAACGAGAAGTACCATCTGGATATCCCGGAGTCGGATGAGTACGATACCCTGGCCGGTTATGTGATCGATCGCTACCAGGGGATTCCGGCGGTTGGTGAGACCATTTTGGATGGGAATCGCAAGATTCGGGTTTTGCGGACCGAATCCTCCAAAGTGGAGTTGTTGCGGATTACGTTGACTTCGCCGACGGTGACGAAGAGTGCTCAGAATTAAAAAAATAGTCGCGTTAGCGATCGGGCTTATTGGAATTTTATTATCTTTGAACTTCATTAAAGGGCGGATTCTCGGAAGAGGGTTTGCGCAAAGAGCAACAAAACAAATCGATTTTTTAAAAATATGGTAACACTCAACACTTTAAGGACGCGTGGCGGCGTGATTGTATCGATTGTGATCGGTATTGCGTTGTTGGCCTTCCTCTTGGGCGATTTTTCATCGGCTGGCAACATGATGCAGAGCCGCAAGATGCGTGTGGGCGAGATTGACGGCAATAAGATCGGACAGTTGGAGTACGCCGAGCAGGTGGATTATTTGACCCAGGTTCAGCAGATGATGACGGGTCGTGAGGCACTCAGTGATGAGGAGCAGCAGCAGGTTCAGAATTTTGCTTGGGACAATTTGCTCAACAAATATGTGCTGGAACCCGGTTTTGAGGATGCGGGTCTGATTATTTCTGATGCCGAGCAGACGGATATGGTGGATGGCACCTACCTTTCTCCGGTGGTAACCAGCACCTTTGTCAACCCCAATACGGGCGTTTATGATCCGCAGATGTTGCGGGCATTCGTATCCAATTTGGATCAGGATGCTACCGGCAAAGCGAGCCAGGTATGGAATTACATGAAGGCTCAGATGGTTAAACAGCGTGTTTTTGCCAAGTATGTCAATCTGGTGAGCAAGGGTATGTATATCACTTCGCTTGAGGTGGAGCAGGGTGTACAGAACGCCAACAACCTGAGCAACATTGCCTACATTGTCAAGGATTACGCATCGATTCCCGATTCGACAGTAACGGTTTCGGAATCTGAGGTTCGCAAATACTACAACGATCATAAACGGGCTTTCCGCCAGACGGCTTCACGCGAGATTGAGTATGTGGTATTCGACGTATTGCCTTCGAAAGAGGATTATGCTGCGGTAGAGAAGCAGGTCAATGAGATTGCGACCGAGTTTGCAGCCGCGGAGAATCCTTTCCAGTTTGCTTCGTTGAACTCGCAGACCCAGCCGCTCAATCGGTATTTGAGCGAGAATCAGTTGAACGGTGAGATGGCAGCTTACGCATTCGGCCTGGACAGCAAGACGATGTACGGTCCCAAACTCGATAACGATGTTTGGACGATGGCTCGTGTGGCTGATGTGAAGATGATTCCTGATTCGGTTGGCGCTCGTCATATTTTGGTTCCTGCCGACAAACAGGCGACGGCCGATAGTATTTTGAACGCGTTGAAGGGTGGAGCATCATTTGCTGAACTCTCTGACAAATATTCGATCGATCAGCAGGCCAAACAGAATGGCGGTGATCTGGGAATTTTCCAGCCCGAGCAGATGGTTGAGGAGTTCTCACAGGCTGTGATCGACAATAATGTAGGTGACTACTTTGAGGTTAAGACTCGTTTCGGTATCCACATTGCACAGGTTACCTCGAAGAGCACGCCGGTCAAGAAGGTGTTGTTGGCTGTGATTACCCAAAAGGTTGAGCCGAGTGAAGCTACGCAGCAGACTGTTTACGGCAAGGTGAGTCAGTTCATCGCTGCAGCGAACGGTTCAGCAGAGAATTTTGAGAAGGCTGTTGCGGACAATGCGCTGTCGAAACGTACGGCACGTATCTACAATACGGAGCGGAATATTAACGGCATGGAGAATTCGCGTGAGGTAGTTCGTTGGGCCTTCAATGCAGAGAAAAAGGGTGAAGTTTCCCCGGTAACCGAGGTTAGTGGTAATTATGTTGTCGCTTTGTTGACCGGAATCAATGAAGATGGCATTGCTCCGATTGAGACTGTATCTCAGTCGATTGCATCGCTGTTGCGTCAACAGATCAAAGCTCAGATGTTGTCTGATACGCTTTCGGGAGGTAGTTCACTGGAGGCTGTGGCACAGAAGTGCGGTGCTGAGGTGAAAACAGCGACGGACATTGATTTTAACAGCTTCTTCGTAAATGATGGTGTCGGTGCAGAACCTGCTTTGATCGGTGCAGTGAGTGCCGTAGCACCTGGCAAACTCTCCAAACCGGTTAAAGGTTTTGCCGGTGTCTATCTGTTCGATGTGACGGATCGTCGGGCTGCGGATAACGTGACTCCCGAAAGTGAACGTGCCCGTTTGGAGTCGATGGCACAGTCATATCTTTCGGAACGTGTTTCGCAGGTACTTGTTGAGGGTGCTAATGTGAAAGATTACCGTGTGAAATATTATTAATCGTCTGATTCGGACGGTTATAAGATGAAGAGGGCTATCCCAAAGGGGATGGCCCTCTTTGTTTTACGGAGTGAGTACGGATATTGGCTTTGGAATATTGGAGCAAAAAGATTATCTTTACCTAAACCATAATTTTGGGCTTATGTATGCGACATTGAAAGAGTGCCCTCTGTTTAGGGGACTGACGGAGGAACAGATCAAGAATCTTTTTGCCAACAGCGAGGACTATACCTTGAGTGAGTATCATGACGGTGATCTGATAGCACGGCGCGATACGGCCTATTCGGGGTTGATGATTATTCTGAAGGGTACGGTACATGGCAAGATGACCTATGCATCGGGTCGCAGTGCTGAGATTGAGCCGATCGAGGCGCCGCAACTGATTGCACCGGCATTTTTGTTTGGGGGATACAACCGTTTGCCGATTGACGTGATTGCAGACGGAGATGTGACGATCATGACGATCCATCGAGGTTTCCTTTTCGAGTTGATGCAGAACAACGTGGTGATTCTCTCGAATTTTGTCGATATATTGTCGAATCGGGCCAATGTTTGGTCGCGTAAGATCTATTATCTCTCTTTCCGCTCGTTGCAGGAGAAGGTGGCCAGCTATCTGTTGGAGCATATCCATGCCAACAAGACGTCGCTGCCCATGCCGGATATTACGATGATTGCCTCCTGTTTCGACGCGACGCGCAGTGCGTTGCGGACGGTGCTCGACGAGATGGCCAAAAAACGGCTGATCCGTTGCGACGAGAAGAGCATCGAGGTGTTGAATCCACAAGGTTTGCGTGATATTCTCAAATAGTAGGCATGCGATTGTTCTATAAAGCCGGCATCTATATGCTGGATGCCGGGTTGCATTTTGCCGGGCTGTTCAACGAAAAGGCCCGTTTGTGGAGTCGTGGGCGTCGAGGAATCTTTCGCCGTATGGCCGAGGCTGTTCAGCAGAGCGATATCGACCGAAAGAGTGCGACGCCGGATGCTGCGCAAGGTGATTTACAGGGAAAGCTGTCAAAGCAAACGAGTGAGGCAATTGAGCAGGTAGCAGGTACGGAGAGCGGTGGATCCGATTCTTCTGCGGAGCGTCAGCTGATCTGGTTTCATTGTGCATCATTGGGCGAGTTTGAGCAGGGACGACCGGTTATCGAGGCGTTTCGTGCTGCCCATCCCGATTGGAAAATTTTGTTGACCTTCTTCTCGCCGTCGGGGTATGAGGTGCGAAAGAGCTATACGGGGGCAGATTTTATCTTTTATCTGCCGGCCGATACACCGCGCAACGTGCGCCGATTTATGGCTATATTCCGCCCGAAAATCGCCGTTTTTGTCAAATATGAGTTCTGGGCCAACTACCTGTTTGCTCTGCAACGCTGCGGAGCGAAAAGTTACCTGATTTCGGGAATTTTCCGCGAGGGACAATCCTTTTTCCGACCGTGGGGAGGCATGTTCCGGCGGGTGCTTGGAACGTTTGACCGTCTATTTGTCCAGAATCAGGAGTCTTTGCAGTTGTTGGCCGGTATTGGGATCAATCGGGTCGAGGTGGCCGGAGATACCCGCTTCGATCGGGTCTATGCCATTGCCCAGGCTGCTAAACAGCTGCCGGAGGTTGAAGAGTTTGCCAGGGGGGCGAAGGTGTTTGTGGCCGGTAGTACCTGGCCGCCCGACGAGCAGTTGTTGTTGCAACTGATCAATGCCCATCCCGATGTCAAGTTTATTGTGGCCGCTCACGAAATTGATCCGGCCCGTATCGAACGGATGATTGCCCGCATTGAGCGTCCAGCACTGCGCTATACGCAGTTGACTCCGCAGAGTGATCTGGCCGGTGCCGGGGTGCTGTTTATCGATACGATCGGCATTTTGTCGTCGGTGTATCGTTACGGAAAGTGGGGTTATATTGGAGGCGGCTTCGGCGTCGGTATCCACAATACGTTAGAGGCGGCGACGTTTGGTTTGCCGTTGGCTTTTGGCCCGAACTATGCTCGGTTCCAGGAGGCGTGTGATTTGATCGCTGCGGGCGGAGCTCGCAGCATTTTGAATTACGAGGAGTTGGAGCAGTGGTTTTCCGGCTTGTTGACCGATGAGGAGGCATGGCGGCGCAGCAGTGCGGCATGTGCCGATTATGTCCGGTCACACAAGGGAGCAACCGAACAGATCATGGCTGCCATCGGGAAGTGAGCGGTTTCCGAGGCGGTTGATATATTGAAAAGCAGGTTATAGCGTTGCATAAATGAAAATTATGCGTATCTTTGCAAGCCTGTTCACATGAACGGTCTGTTTGACCCATGGTGTAATGGCAACACTGCAGATTTTGGTTCTGTCATTCCAGGTTCGAATCCTGGTGGGTCAACGAACGTCTGATAAACTAATGTTTGTCAGACGTTTTTTTTGTTTTATCGGGTCGGTGTATGTGCAGCCCTTGAAACGTGAAGGAGACCGTTCCCAAGGCGGACATCGGAGCAAGGCGCTGGTTGAGGAGGGACGGATGATTGCTTGGGGGCGGGGCTGCATTTGTTGCCATAGAATTGGACCCGCAGAGCCGTAATCCATCAGAAGAATGTTGCTGACCTCACCGACACGAATGGGTCATTCCTACCAACATGGATGGAGCCGATCCCGAATGATCTGATTTGGGCGCTAAAGAGGTGTGTATGGTATTGTTAAATGCCAAGGAGGCATCCACCTTTTTTGCGAAAAGGCTTTTGGTCTGACTGAAATCAAAGATCGTGAGTGCGTTGCGTGGCCAAGAGAGAGCAGTGCTGCAGCGGGAACAAAAGGTGGGCAGTAAGGTTGTATAGCTGTAGAAATAAAAAAAACGCCGACGAATCAATAAAGATTCATCGGCGTTTGTGTATTGAAAGCAAGAGAACTTGATGGCTCGTTGTTTTTTGCAGCATTCTATCCTGACCCAATGAGACTTGATTCCGATCCAGCAGGGCGTGTGGAATGGATTTTCAAGAGCGCACTTAGATTATTTCGAGCAGCCGATTTGTGTCCTCACGGGGTGCACCTGCAATGTGCCATTGGAATCAGGAGGATACTTTAGGGTCAGAAGGACGCTTTCTCTTCTAAAACTGTCCGGGCATGGTGGCACCGGCCGGAATGCGGTTAAAGGCTTCGGCGATCTGGTCGGCGATCTGGTCCACAGCCCCAGCCAGTTTCTTACCGACCATCATCTTCATCATCATCGGCAGCTTGACATCGAGTACCAGGCGCATGCGGGTATCCGTATCGCTGACGCTCACCAGCTGCAACCAGAAGGTGAAATCCATGGGGGAGCCCTCTGCACCGGTCACCTTGATCAGTTTGGGCTCAACCTTTTCGACCATTTGCAGGTTGACCTGAAATCCCTGCACCTTGAACGAGCAGGTGTCGGCTGTTGCGCTCCACCCTTCGACTTTGTCGCCGAGTACCGGCGTCAGATGGCTGAAATCGGAGAGCACGCCGTAAATCATCGAGGCCGGTTGCAGGATTTGAACATGTTTGCTTTCGTATCTTTCCATAAGGTTGATCTGCTTATTGGGGTATGCCGTTTGGATATGTTCTTAAGGTTTTCCGTCCACTGATCCCGGAATCCGGGAAAAATTGAAACAGATGGCTTGTCACGAGAGCCCCTTTCGTTGCGTTTGGACTTGCGGAGAGATTACAACCCGCTGCTCTGCGCGACTCAAGCCACGAGAACCATCCGGAGGACATACGGTTGAGGTGTACAATCAAAAATGAAAATGGTTCTCTCGAAGCATTACGCCTCGAGAGAACCGGGATATGTTGTCAAATTACTTTTTCCACGAAGCGGGATCGCGGCGCCACTCTTTGAGGGTTTCGAGTTCATCCGGGTGAACGTATCCCTGTTCGATGGCCATCTCGATCATCGTGTTGTAGTTGCTCAGCGTATCGAGTTTAACACCGGCTTTAGCGAAGTTTTCTTCGGCTGTCGGGAATCCGTAGGTAAAGATCGCTACCATGCCGAGTACGTCGCAGCCTGCCTTTTTCAGCGCTTCGACAGCGCTCAGGCTGCTGCCTCCGGTGGAGACGAGATCTTCGATCACGACCACTTTGGCACCAGGTTTAACCTCGCCTTCGACCTGATTGGTCAATCCGTGTGATTTCGGAGCACTGCGTACATAAATAAAGGGCTTGCCCATCTTTTCGGCAACCAATACGCCGTGTGCGATGGCACCGGTAGCTACGCCGGCCAGCACTTCGGCGTCGGGATATTTTTCGGCGATCAGGTCGGCAAAGGCCTCATAGACCTGTTTGCGGACAGCGGGGTAGGAGAGTATCTTGCGGTTGTCGCAGTAAATCGGCGAGTACCAGCCTGAAGCCCATGTAAAATGATTTGTCGGATTTAATTTAATTGCCTTAATTTGCAACAAGCTTCCGGCAATCTGTTTGGCGGAATCGTTCATTTTCGTGCTTTATGTATAAGGTTTATATCGAAAACAGTGTCGTACTCTTCACGGCTCAACAGCCGGACAACGCTTCGTATGTCACTTTCCGGCCCGCAGCAGGTGAGCCGCTTTCAATAGCAAAGTTGTTGCAAAAAGTTCAGAATAGCAAGCATCTTGCGGTGATTTCGGATGATATTGAGCAGGTTTTCGCTCAATTCCGCGCTGCGCAACGTTTTATCCAGGCAGGAGGTGGTGTCACTTCCGATCCCGAGGGGCGTTTGCTGTTGATTTTTCGCAACGGTCGGTGGGACCTGCCCAAAGGAAAACTGGAACCTGGAGAACGGATCGAGGAGTGTGCGGTTCGTGAGGTGAGCGAAGAGTGCGGTCTCACCGGGTTGCAGCGGGGCGACTTTATTACCCATACTTACCACTGCTATCAGCTGCATGGCGAGTGGGTGTTGAAGCAGACCTCCTGGTATCGGATGAGCTATGATGGCAAAGAGATGCCTGCACCCCAAACTGTCGAAGGCATTACACAAGCTGTTTGGGTGCCTCAGGCGGAACTGGCTGCAAAATTGGAAAACACCTATTTCACCATTCGTGACGTATTGACCGCGGGCGGTTATGTGAAATAGCCCAGGCGGTGCCTGCAGGAGGCTCTGTATTGGAGAGGGCTGATCGTAGGCAATTTTACGGATGGCGTGTTGATTTTTAAGGGGAGGGGTGGTATCGTACTCTTTCCCCTGACCCAATCCATAAATGATGAAACAAAATAGATAAACAAGATGAAGAGATCGACGACTCTGTTGCTGGCAGGAGCAGTAGCGGCCTTGACGGTTGCCTGCGGTGACGGCACAGGCAAAAAGACAGACCCGATGAAGATTGACAATTCATTGACCGAGGCTGAGAAGAGTGCCGGGATTCTGACCCCTGAGGTGATGTGGAAGATGGGGCGTGTAGGAGGTTCGACCGTATCGCCCGATGGCAAGACCGTTCTCTATACGGTGAGCTATTACAGCATGAAGGATGATAAAAGTTCCACGCACATCTGGTCGGTACCGACCGATGGCGGTGAAGCGGTCCAGATTACGGATGGAGCCGGCAAGGAGGCTTCGATTCAGTGGAGTGCGGATGGCAGTCGGATCTACTTCCTTTCGACCCGGAGCGGAGATGTGCAGTTGTGGAGTTCCAAACCCGATGGCAGTGATATGCGTCAGTTGTCGGCGATCGAAGGAGGCATCGAAGGCTTTGGCGTGTCACCGAAAGGGGACAAGCTCTATTATATCAAGCGGGTTCAGGTCGAGAAACGCCGTTCATCGGAGATCTTCCCTGATCTTCCCGATTCAAAGGCGATGATCTATGATGATCTGATGGCCCGTCACTGGAATTATTGGGATGATGGCAGCTACCTGCATCTGTTTGTGGCCGATCTGCAGAACGGTAAGGTGGCCGAAGGGGTGGACATCATGGCGGGAGAGCCGTGGGATGCACCGATGGCGCCCTATTTCGATGCGGCAGAGATCTCCTGGAACAATGCCGGTACGCAGTTGGCCTATACCTGCAAAAAGATGAAGGGCAAACAGTACGCTTTGAGCACCAATTCGGATATTTATCTGTATGATCTGGCCAGCGGCAAGACGACCAACATCACCGAAGGGATGATGGGCTATGACAAGTATCCTCGCTTCTCGCCCGATGACAGCATGGTGGCCTTCACCAGCATGGAGCGTGACGGCAACGAGTCGGACAAGGATCGTCTCTTTGTGACGAAGCTGGCTACCGGTGAGAAACTGTATCTGACCAAAGATTTTGATTACAATGCCGGAAACGTGGTTTGGGATGGCAATGACAAACTCTACTTCCTGACTCCGATTCGGGCTACTTATCAGCTTTGCAGGGTGGGTCTCGACGGCTCGCCGGTTGAGGTAGTCACTCGCGGTGCACATGATCTGAATGCCTTCACGATGGGTGGTGGCAAGTTGGTGGCCGAACGTACGACGTTGAGTTCACCGACCGAGTTGTATGCCGTGAATCTGTCGGATGGCACCTTGACTCAGCTGACCAATACCAATGCCGAGATCTATGATAATATCAAGATGGGTGAGGTTCGCGAGCGGATGGTGAAGACCACCGACAACAAGGAGATGTTGACTTGGGTGATCTTGCCTCCCGACTTCGATTCGACCAAATCTTATCCGGTATTGCTCTATTGTCAGGGCGGGCCGCAGAGTGTGGTTAGCCAGCGTTGGAGCTACCGTTGGAACTATCAGTTGATGGCAGCTCAAGGGTATATTGTTGTAGCTCCGAACCGTCGCGGTTTGCCGTCGTTCGGTCAGGAGTGGCTCGATCAGATTTCGGGCGACTACAGTGGACAGAATATCCGCGATTACCTCAGTGCAATTGATGATGTGGCTCGTGAGCCGTGGGCCGATGAGAACCGCCTGGGTTGCGTTGGAGCAAGTTATGGTGGCTATTCGGTTTACTTCTTGGCCGGCAATCATAACAAGCGTTTCAAAGCCTTTATCGCCCACTGCGGAATGTTTAACTTCGAGAGCATGTACTGCGGGACGGAGGAGTTGTGGTTCCCGAATAACGATTTGGGAGGTCCTTATTGGAGCGACAGTCCGGTGGCTAAACGTTCATATGCCAACTCACCACACAAATTCGTGAAGAACTGGGATACCCCGATTTTGATCTTCTCTGGGTTGAATGATTTCCGGATCCCTTATACGGAGAATCTGCAGGCCTATACAGCGGCTCAGTTGATGGGAGTTCCTGCGCGGTTAGTCGCTTTCGAAAATGAGGCGCATCAGGTGTTTAAACCGCAGAATTCGCTGGTATGGCAGCGTGAGTTCTTCGGTTGGCTCGATAAATATGTGAAGAATCCTTCAACAGGGCAATCTTCCGAAACAACGAAATAGTTGCTGAGTGATTTCGGACGGCCTTCAAGCCGTCCGATTTTTATTTAAAGGTTCGATAGATTGAATATAGCAAGGATAAGGAGGAGTGTGTATGAGAGGGGATATGGCGCAAGCCTGTTCTATATTGGTGGCAGCTCGACAAGCCCTACGGGCGGGAACATCATTGGCGTATGATCCACAGCTGTATGTGAATAGCACGTCCTTTCGTTTTCGGGAGCGAAAATGGTTTGGGAGAACCAAAACATACTCGGTCGGAAGTGTTTCGGAATGGTTTGAGCGATGCCGGACACAAGGATTGGTCGATTTGCAATATCTTACGTCAACAAAGTCTGATAATCGGGATTCGCTTGCATTTGCCAATTCATCTCCGAATTTTTTGGTCTGTTTTTTTCGTCATGGTCGGGTAAGACTTTGGGGATCCGTATGGCTGTCCGATTCCCAATCGGATGGATGGGATGTCGTTTACGAGGAGAGTCACGTTCCCGAAATATTCAAACGGAAATTGCAGTGGGAGAACAATGCTGAACGTTTCAGAGAGGCATTGATTCGGATTGAAGCCTTCTCCCGGCAGATTGGATGTGGGGAATTTGCTGAGGTCTTTCATCGTGCCCTGTCCGTTTTGGATGGTGAAGTTACCGTTACGTCTGAACCCGCACTGCCATTACCGGAGCATAACCGGCGCATGTTCGAAGCAGCCGGTGTAGCGGATCTTTTCGGAGGAATGGGATCGTGGAACGATTCACCTGCAGGGATTGCTGACAAGTTGGGGCAGAGAGAACAGTACGAACAGGTATCCAATGAGTTATTGCAGCAACTCCGATGTGCCGTGCTTTATGCTGTCAATGAGTGGTAAGGTAAACGTACAATTCCTGATTCAGGAAAATCTTCTCGGTGTATATTGCGATGTCGATTCTACTTGTAATCTGTTCTCTGAAGAGAAAAATGTTGTAATTGTGTTTTTTACTCCGCACAGCCGGTTTTGATCGCATCAATAGACAGGGGAGCATTTTAGGATGATGGTTTTTGCTCGGTTACGTTTTATTGTTGATGGACCATTATACACCTTGAGACCTCCGGTGACAAACAGGACGGAATATAAAGAGCAACCAGGATATTGCGTCCATAGTTTTTAGGCTTGAGGAGCAGAATGTTTTCAACTAAATAGATCATGGGGAGTTTTTGTCTTGATATAGAAATATAAAATAAGAGAGGGAGTCAATTGACTCCCTCTTTTTATGACCAGGATTCACCTGGGTTGGATTGGCTGTTTAACAAAAACAGCCAATCTGTTTTTTGAACCTTAGTCGATGTTCGGGTTGAGTGCGTGCCACTGATCGATCGGAGGCAGAACGCCCAATGAGATCACTTCGTCACGCAGTGCGCAGAGGTGTTTGTAGCTCTCTTCGAGAGTCTTCATCTCCTCGGCAGTACCTTTTACGTTGTGGTATTTCACACCATCTTTGGTGATAGAGGACTCCATAGCCATCATGATGTGGTCGAAACCTTCGGTGTTAACATATACACCGGCTGGCCAGCGGAAAGCAGGACCACCCATTGCAGCGGCGATCATCTCGATTGACAGGTATGAAGGGCTCTGGAATGAAGAGCGGCCACGCAGGTCGATGATGTGTTTACCGCCCTGGATAACGCGCTGACGCAGTGCGTCCCAATCAGCAACAGGAATGGTAGTACCGATCATGTCGGAAAGTTTCTTACCGTTGATTACGGTGGTTGATCCGAATACGGCCATCTGCTCGCCGTGACCGCCATAGGTACGGCAGTTTTTGATCTCTGAAGCAGGCAGTTTGAGGTATTTGGCCAGTTCGCTTCTCAGACGGGTGCTGTCCAAAGCGGCCAAAGTCGTTACCTGTGAAGGTTTCAGACCTGAATAGAGCAGAGTAATCAGACCGGTAATATCGGCCGGGTTGAAGATTACGACAACATGTTTTACATCGGGGCAATAGGTTTTGATGTCTTTGCCGAGTTGTTCTGCGATCTGAGCGTTGCCTTTGAGCAGATCTTCGCGGGTCATACCGGCTTTACGAGCGGCACCACCTGAAGAGACGATGTATTTAGCATCTTTAAATGCGGTTGCTACATCTGAGGTGAAGGTGAGGTTAACATCTTCGAAGCCACAGTGGAAGAGCTCTTCAGCTACGCCCTCCAGTGCCGGAGCGAAGGGATCGTAGAGGCAGATGTTCGGGGTAAGATGCATCATCATGGCAGTCTGGGCCATGTTTGAACCGATCATACCGGCTGCGCCGACGATGGTCAGTTTGTCTTCAGTCAGAAATTTCATGATACTCAGTTATTTTAATGAAACATAACAACTTGCTTGTCTATTATGTCCGTATGGTTTCAGTTTCGTTGGGGAGCGCAGTATCGCTCCACGCATTGCGTTCTGTTGCCGGAGGGCAGACGAAGGTAAGCTACCGACACGAACTACAGTGATTCAAAACGGTAATCGTTCATAACAAATGGTTATCAATCAGTTATTGCTTCATTGACTCGTTGTGTAAACTGAGTGTAGGGTGTTTTCGTACCACTGTTATTGAATCACGCTGCAAAGATAATAAAAAGTTTAGCAGCCTTTTGTTATTGTTTTCTTGGTTAAAGGAAACTTTTTCTGCAAGTTTTGTTTTGTATGGGGCTTCCGAGTTGGAAAATCGGTGTGAGCACAGTGTTATTTTGCACTTTTTGCCTTTGTTGTGGGGGGGGGTAAAAGCGCCCTTTGCTGCACTGTATTACTCTCGTGTGACTCCGTTGGTTTACCTGATGGAGTCACCTCGTGGCGGCATCTGCCACGACCTGCCTTCATCCGTCATAGTTTGCGGTGTGCAGTTCCCAGTTTCATGTCGCCAGTTCCACGTTCCCACTGTCACGTCTCCAGTTCCCAGTTGCCCACCGCCAGTCGCCCATCTCCAGTTGCCGCTGCTTTTATTTGTTCCCTTTCGCTCTCGCAACGGCTGGCCCTCCTCCAACGGCGTCCCTTTTGCCGCGGTTTTCCTCCTGCTACGGTTGCTCTGCCTGGGGTGAACCATTGGAGACGAATCCTATCCCTCTTTATTGATACACACGATTGGCACACGCGACGCCCACTTGGATCGTATCCCTCCAATATCAACGTGCCGTTAACACTGCATAGTATTCCCGCACCTTCAGCAACGCTATATCTCTGCGTCCTTCTTACCCCTTGTATCGGGGGGAGGGGAAAAGTCTTGTGCAGTCCGTCGGGCAGCGGCCCGGAGCCAGGGGTTAGTTGACGGAGGGGAGGAACGAGTAATCTTTCGAATAGCGTAACATTTGGTCTATGTACCCTTCGTTGTACTCCACCTTGACATCGACGATCTGGCCATTCTCCATCACCGGCTTGTACACCGGATTGACAAAGCCGCTGTAGGGTTCGATGCCGAGACGACCGTAACGGGCCAAAACTTCGTCGTGCAATTTCTGATCCACTTTGACGCCGTAGGTCTCGACCAGCGCTTTGCCAGCTTCGTAGTCGCCTTCACTCTTGATGCGTTGAATTTCGCGCAACAGTTCGCCAAAGAGTTCTCTAAGGCGTTCGTAGTCGGTGACCTCAATATAAGTTTTGCCGTCATGCGTAACCTTCTTGATGACGGGTTCACCCTCACCCTGTTGTCCCTTTTCGTAGCACCACATGGCGATCAGCATGCGGTTGCGCATGTGAGCCTCTTCGACATCCTTCCCTGGCTGAATGCGTGCCAACTGGGTCATCATACCGTTGAGGATATAGTGCAGATATTGAGCCTTTGCCGCATCAAACGAGGGTACGAGCCCCAATTCGACCAGCTTCGGATCCCCCAGATAGTAGAGGGCAAACAGGTCGGCACGGGCCTCTTCGAGTGTTGAGCCGTAATTTTTCAATGCGTCGGTCTTGACACCGGGAGCCAACTGACCCGAACCGTGTCCCAGGCACTCATGCAGGTCGGTGTGGAGGTTATCGCTCAACTCGCCGTAACGTTTCTGCAGCTCGATGTCGGCGGGATCGTAGATAAACTCTTCGAGGAAACCGTTGCCTTTGGCTGCTTCGTTGTATGCATGGGTGATATTCTCGATGGTGACCGATTTCGATCCATAATCTTTGCGAATCCAGTCGGCGTTGGGCAGGTTGATGCCGATCGGTGTGGCCGGATAGCAGTCACCGCCCAGAATAGCTGCGGTGATCACCTTGGCCGATACCCCTTTGACCTTCTCTTTGCGGTATTTGGGATCGATCGGCGAATGGTCCTCGAACCATTGAGCCTCTGCACTGATCGTTTCGGTACGGCGGGTGGCCTCCTCATCGCGGAAGTTTACAAGACCCTCCCACGAGGCACGGTATCCGAGCGGATCGCCGTAGGTTTCGATGAATCCGTTGACAAAATCGACTTTGGAGAGAGTGTCCTGCACCCAAGAGATACTATAGGTGTCGAACTGCGAGAGGTTTCCGGAACGGTAGTAGCCGATCAGCTCATCGATCGTTTGCTTCTGAGCCCCTTTGGCTACCGTGGAGGCCTGTTCGAGCCAATAAACGATCTGCTCGATGGCTGCAGAGTACATACCGCCCACTTTCCAGGTCTTTTCGACGATCTGGCCATTCTCCTTCATCAGCTTGCTGTTGAGTCCATAGGAGATGGGGGTGCTATCGTTCGGATCGATAATCTTTTTATAATAGTCTTCGACCTCCTGTTGGGTTAAGCCCTCGTAGTAGTTGTTTGCCGAGGTGGCGATCATGTCGGCTCCGGCAGCCTGGTTGGTCCGTTTCGGGAAGAGGGTCGGATCGAACATTACCGGTTTGATCTCGGCAATCACGGCCTCTACCGACGGTTTGAAATCCTGAGGGAAGTATTCGGCCGGTGTGGCGGCGATCAACTCATCGAAATAGCTCTCGGAAAATTCGGGAAGAAATTTGTCGAGCGAATAGTGGTGGTGAATACCGTTGGCGAACCACACCTTTTTGAGGTATTTTTCGAATTTTTTGAAATCTTCGCTGTTGCGGTCCCCGGTGTAACCCTGCTCGATGGCTTCGAGGGTGCGGCGAATGCGCAGATTGTAACGGCCGTTCTGGTCGAACAGAATGTCCCGACCGCAGAGGGCTGCCTGATTCAGGTAGTAGATCAATTTTTTCTCATCGAGCGAAAGGGTGTCGAAATCGGGCACTTGGTAGCGCAACACTTTGATGTCATCGAAACGATCGACCACCCATTCGAAAGGTTTTTCTGCCTGTGGTTCGGACTTGCAGCCGACCAGTCCGGCGGCGACGGTAATTATCATTAGTAGAGCTGTTTTTTTCATGGTTTTGGTAGCTTAGATTGTATGCAAAGGTATTATTTTTCAGTGAAAAGTTGGCTATTTCTAAATCTAATTTCTACCTTTGCGAGGTCCTTTCAGGGGCTTGGAAACTAAAGCAATCGATCCGATGCAAGTTTTTACTACGGGTGCCGAACTCTCTGCTGCATTGCACAAAGAGAAGGTGCTGACGGGGTTTGTCCCCACAATGGGTGCGCTGCATCAGGGACACGTATCTCTGGTTGAGCGCTGCCGCCGCGAATGCGGACGAGTAGTGGTGAGTGTATTTGTCAATCCCACTCAATTTAACGATCCGGCCGATCTGCGCAGCTATCCGCGCACGCTCGATGCGGATCTGAAGTTATTGGAGGCAGCCGGAGCCGACATGGTCTATGCACCGTCGGTTGAGGATGTCTATCCCGAACCCGATACCCGGAAGTTCGATTTCGGGCAGATCGACAAGGTGATGGAGGGTGCGCACCGTCCGGGCCATTTCAATGGTGTGGCACAGGTTGTAAGCCGTCTGTTTGCGATTGTCGAGCCGGATCGGGCCTATTTTGGCGAGAAGGATTTTCAGCAGATTGCCGTGATTCGTGCCATGGTACGCCAGTTGCAGCTGAAAGTAGAGATTGTTCCTTGTCCGATTGTTCGTGGCGAGGATGGTCTTGCGCTCAGTTCGCGTAATGCGTTGCTGACACCTGAGCATCGTGCGGCGGCTCCGCAGATCTATGCTGCGTTGCGTGCTGGAGTTGATTTTTCGCGTACAGCTACGGTGGCGGAGACCGAACGGATGGTGATTGACCGCATCAACAGCAATCCGTTGCTCGAAGTTGAATATTTTCAGATTGTAGATGCCGATACGCTTCAGCCGCTGAGCGAGTGGAAAGCGGGTGTAACGACACGGGGGTGTGTAGCGGTACATGCCGGTGCAGTACGTTTGATCGACAATATGGGCGGATATGGCCCGTACAATCAGTAAACCGAAAGGATGCCATCATGCAAATAGAGGTATTGAAATCCAAGATTCATCGGGTAACCATTACGCAGGCCAATTTGGACTACGTAGGCAGCATCACCATTGACGAGGAGTTGCTGGAGGCTGCAAACATGATTCCAGGTGAGAAGGTACAGGTGGTCAACGTCAATAACGGGGAGCGTCTGGAGACCTATATTATTAAGGGCGAGCGTGGCAGTGGTGCGGTTTGCCTGAATGGTCCTGCGGCCCGCAAGTGTGTTGTAGGGGATGTGGTGATCATCATCTCCTATGCGCTGCTCGACTTTGAGGAGGCCAAAAGTTTCAAGCCGTGGGTTGTTTTCCCCGACACGGCGACCAACCGGTTGGTAAAATAGCCAGGTGTTTGGTAAGCGTATGCCGTATGGGGAGGCCAAAAGGTTGGAACTGGGCGCAGCTGATACGTTGAATTGAAGGAGGAGAGGGATGAACGAGATGAAAGGTGAACAGCCTGTTTGATTTCGCGGTTCGTTAGCTTCTCGGATGTTGTAGAGTCATTTCACATGATCATAGAGGCCGGAGTGTTGTAACAGACACTCCGGCCTTTTTGTGTTCGGCGAGGTGATCGCACGAGTCAGCAATGAAAAAGGAGGCAAATTGGCTGATCTCCTCAGAAAAACTGCTGAATCTGTCAGGAGATGTTCGGGGCTGACCGAAGTTGTGCGATTCCCTCTTCTTGAATAGCGCACTGGGGAAGAAGGTCTTAATGGGAATACCTCTATTGATCGAAAGGTCTGAAGGACTATCTAATCGTAGCGTTCGATGCGCAGAGTTCCGAATGGAGCTGAAAGGGTTTGGCCGAACTTGAATGAAGCCAAACCGGATGGTCCACACGCGAAGAGGCAAAGAAGAACCGCTGCGGATGCGGGAATTTCGAAAAAAAAATTATATTTGTAGGAGATCGTAATCGGGTATGAAATCCAGTGCCAAACGCAACTATATCTTCTATGTGTTGATGCTGCTGATCTTCGGAGTGCTTTTCTGGATGGTCATTCGGCAGGGTAAGTTGTGGGATGCGGCTTCCGATACGGCATCTGTTACGGCTACCGAACAGACACTTACCTCGACTGTGGCCCCATCGGGGGAGACGGGAATCACGAAGCCTTATGAATTATTTACACAGTCGTTGCAGGAAGGTTTGCACCACCCGTTGGCGGTATTGTTGCTGCAGATCATCTCGATTTTGGTGGCGGTGCGGATCTTTTCGTGGCTGTTCAAATATCTGGGACAGCCCGGCGTGATTGGCGAAATTGTGGCCGGAATTTTTTTGGGGCCGTCGGTGCTCGGCCACTTTTTCCCGGAAACTTTCGGGTTTCTCTTTTCAGATTCTTCGCTTGAATCGCTCAATATTCTGAGCCAGATCGGCCTGATCCTCTTCATGTTTATTATCGGCATGGAGCTTGACCTGAGCATCCTGCGCAAAAAGGGGAGCCAGACCCTGGTCATCAGCCATGCCAGTATTATTGTGCCGTTTTTTCTTGGAACCGTTTTGGCCTGGCAGGTCTATCCGGAGTTTGGTGCCGGACATACCACCTTCGTGCCGTTTGCACTGTTTATCGGTATTTCGGTCAGTATTACGGCTTTTCCGGTCTTGGCCCGAATCATTCAGGAGCGTAACCTCGGCAAAACCCCAATGGGGATGTTGGCCATTGCCAGTGCCGCCAACAACGACATTACGGCGTGGTGTCTGTTGGCCGCCATCATTGCCATTGCAAAAGCCGGAAGCGTGGCCAGCGCCGGCTTTACATTGGTCTGTGTGATCCTGTATGTGCTCTTTATGTTCGGACTGGTCCGCCCGTTCATGCGGAAATTGGGCGAAATTTATAACAGTCAGGAGATCATCAGCAAACCGCTGGTAGCCTTCATCTTTTTGGTATTGATTCTCTCCTCGTATATTACGGAGGTGTTGGGGGTTCATGCCCTGTTCGGAGCTTTTGTGGCCGGGGTGATTATGCCGGCCAATCTGAGTTTCCGCCGCATCATGACCGAGAAGGTCGAGGATGTGGCTTTAGTGCTCTTTTTACCCCTCTTCTTTGTCTTTACCGGTTTGCGTACCGAAATAGGAGCCCTGAATACACCGCACCTTTGGGGTGTATGTGCCCTCTTTGTGGCAGTCTCGATTGTCGGCAAATTGGCCGGTGCAGCCTTATCGGCACGTTTTGTCGGAGAGTCCTGGCGTGACAGCCTGTCGATCGGCGTACTGATGAACACGCGTGGACTGATGGAGCTGATCGTGCTCAATATCGGTTATGAAATGGGGATCTTGCCCTCGTCGATCTACGTGATTTTTGTCATCATGGCCCTCTTCACCACCTTCATGGCAACACCGTCATTGGTGCTGATCGAGAAACTGTTTGCCCGTCGTGAACCGGAGTCACATATTCAGCCCTCTATCAAGGCACGTGTTCTCATCTCGTTTGCCCGTCCGGCCAGTGCACCGCTCTTTTTGCGAGTTATCAAGCTGCTGTGTGGGCGGGTGATGGATCGGATTCATATTACCGCTGTGCATTATACGATCGGTACCGAAACCAACCCCATGAACGCTTACGGTTATTCATCCGAGAGTTTTGCCCCTTTGCGCAGTGAAGCACAGCGGATGAAGTTGCAGATCGATACCAACTATCGGGTGACGGACCACTATTTAAAGGATTTGATCGATTTGATTCATCGCAAATCCTATGATTTTGTTCTGCTTGGCGGAGGGCCAGACTTTATTCATGATTATGTGGCTCCACGCCGCAGCAATTTGGTATTGGCAGAAGAGTTGAACCGCATTCGTCGTCAGATCCGTCGTCAGATGTACTTTCCTGGAGAGTCAACCCGGGATAAAGCACGCCGCCTCTTCACGCATGTGTCGTGTTCGGTGGGGGTTTTTGTCAACCGCAAGTTCAAAGGGGCAGACCGAATTGGAGTCTTGCTGCTGGACGAACGGGACCGGGTAATGCTCAATGAGATTAATGCGATTGTTGAGGGGGTAGAGGTGACTGTCCGGGTGGCTGATTCCGGTTTCTCGGAACAGCTGAAGCGGGAGCTGAAGCATCATCACGGCGAAGGCCCAGTTTTGGATATCTGTCCGCCTTCAGTGCCGTTCAGTGAGTTTGTGGCTCAGCAGCAACTGTTGATTATCAGCTACAACTGTTGGCTGAATGTGACGCGCAACCGTTCGGCTTTGATCAATACCTTCCCGTCGTTTATGGTGGTGCGTCCTGCGTTGAGCGGTCCGCATGAAGAGCCCGATCCGGATGACGATACTGTGGTGGTCGGATAATTCTTCTGCCCCGAAGAAGCATATTTTATATTGGGTTTAGTTTTTGCTCAGTCTCGCCATTTGCACAAGAGTTAGATACAAACTTTCTCCATGAACATATTGATAACGGTCTATCGGTAGAAAAATTGGCAGGATGGGCTCATCGGGCAAAGATCTGTGAGTGAACTCTTTGTTTGCCGCCTTGTTTCGAAAGATTCGGGGCTATGTGGTGCGTGGTTGGAATAGCTGTGGAGATCGTTTCATTTTATTCCAGTACGATAGGAGAGAGGAATACATTGCTCTGGCATAGCAGGAGGGTATTCGGATCTGTGAAATCGCAGTATGACCAGTGTGGAAGCAATGATCGGGGCAGGATTGTTATTCGTTTTTATGAGCCCGTTTTGATAATAAATAGCGTTTACAGCGTACGATTTCGCAGGACTTAAATAAATAAAGCGGCAGATGATTCTGCCGCTTTATTTATGTAAAGAGTTTGTCTATCGTTATACGAATCAATAACGGAAAGGTCTACCGTCATTCTCTTTCTCCATTTTGTGCCACTCTTTGTACTGATCTTTGTTCAGGATGTTTTTGAGCTGTTTTTCCCACTGTTTGCGGTCTTTGGATGACAACTCTGTAAATGGATTACCATATGCTCTTCGCCCATTATCATGCTGAGGCCCTTTCCCTTTGGGACCACGTGCTGGGCCGGGTCTTCCGGGACCATTGGGGCGAGGACCTTCGGGTCTTCCGGGATGTCTGCCATCAGGACGCATCGCTCCGTGGGGAGGTCTGGGAGCGGCGATCTCACGGTTGAGCAGGTATCTTTCGTTCAAACGAAGCAGCTTAATAAATTGCGCTTCGTCGAGGATCAATCGATGTTGCATTTGACGACTGATCTGTTCAATCAGCTGTGAGGTCAGGCGCAACGGATCGGGCACCGGAGGGGTGTTGACATTGATCTGAATTAGGGGAGTTGAACGTTTGGGAGGTTGGTTTGCGGGGTGAGCAGTTCCCTGTACCCCATACCCGATCAGGGCAGCAACCATCATGCAGCGTAAGATAGGTTTGTAAGTCATGGCCTGTGGTTTTGTGAATTATACGAGTTGGGTGTGGCCCCTATAATATCTGTCTAATATAGCTAAAACTCTTTTCAATAAAACGTTTTTCGGATTGGTTTTATTATTGGGGGCGAGTATAGCAGGTGTTTTGCTTTTGAGAACTTCTGCTAACGAGTTAGGTGAGGTTGGTTGTGAGTCTTCACTTGTTTAACGGAGTTTATTTTTCTGAAAATGAGGAGCCACTTTCAGCCGGAAATAGATCGTCGAAATAACGGTCAGGCAGGCACCGAACAGGTAGGCGTGGTCGAGTGTGGTGATTTCGCCGATATAACCGCCGATGAGCAGTCCGCACCCGATTCCCACATCCCATGAGGTGAGGTAAGTTGAGGTTGCCGTCCCTCGTTGGTTGTGTGGGGCAAGGTTGACGAAGAGGGTATTGAAGGCAGGGAACATGGTTCCGAATGCCACTCCCAGTACCAGAGCGGTTCCGAAAAAGACGTATGTGCCGAGGGTTGGATCCCATTTCATCAAGGTTTCGCACCCGGAGAGGACGAAGAAGCAGAAGCAGGCGAGATAGATACCCAGTGAGATTACTTGGGTGATTTTACCTTTATCCACTTGTCGGCCTGAAAAGAGGCGTGAAATTGCCAGTCCAGCGGCCATCAATGTGAAGAAGAGTCCGGATCCTTTGTTGATACCCATCTGTTTGGCATACATAGCCACGTAGGTGGTGGTCATGCCGTAGGGGATTGATAGCAGCAGCAGGTCGATTCCGGCAGGAATTCCCTTGATTAAAATGAAGCGGTCGAGCGAGATCGGAGCCCGTTTGACTGGCATTTTGGGTGGGGTATGCACCAGTGAAGCCATGATACAACCCAACGTGCAGGAGATCAGGGCCGATATGAAGATGACCTGGAAGCTGTAAAAATCGTGCAGGAACAGGCCGACCATGGGGCCGATGGCCATGGCGATATTGTTCATCAGTCCGTAGTAGCCGATTCCTTCTCCACGTCGGGAGGAGGGCATAATGTCGATTACGACGGTGTTACCGGATACGGTGACGGTCCCGAAGGCGAGGCCGTGGGCGATGCGCAGGATGATGAACAGGGTCAGGGAGCCGGCTACCAGGTAACCTGCAAAGATCACGGTAAAAATAAAGAATGATATGATATATAGTGGTTTGCGGGCTAAAGTGTCCAACAGATAGCCTGAAAAGGGGCGGACGGTCAGTGCGGCCACGGTGTAGCAGGAGAGGGTGACCCCGACCATTGTACTGTTGGTATGGAATACCTCGGTCAGGTAGAAGGGTAGGATCGGCATCAGCAGGTAGAAGCCGAAGTATAGCAGGAAGTTGGCTGCTAGAATACAGCAATAGCTCGGTGTAACAAGGCGATCCTGTGTCATGAGGTCGTATCTTTAGATGCCACACTTTAAGTTCAATGTCACAAAGGTAGTTGCTTTCGGCTAAAGATATTCGTTCCGTGTCAATTTTGAGCCTATTGAAGCGGCAAGTAAGCATGTGGAAGAAGACCTCTGCGCGATTCGTGGGGATCAGTCCATTCTGCATTGTATGCTCACAGCAACGCCCCTTGCTATTTGCCGGTGTACCCTGTTTTCTATGGACGTGCGGGGTTCGTTGAACTTCATGGTGCATTTATCGTATGGAATCTTATAGGTCTTATTTAAGTGATAAATATTGACTATCAGTAAAATAAAATTCTATTTAATTGAATGCATAAAAATTTTCCATTGGAAACTTGTGACATTGGAAAATAATTTACATCTTTGTGACGTTAATACATCAAAAGATCAATTCGAGCATGGAGACCATTTGTCTGATGCGGGATATTTGCCGGGCGATTCAGACCTTTGAGGCCGATTTTGTAAAGGTGCACCATTTGTCATTGAACGAGGCGATGTTGCTCTGTTCGTTGTCGGAAGGTCAGCTTTCGGCAGCTGGGTTAGCGGAGGTGAATGTGATGACACCGTCGCATACCTCCAAGGTGATCCGTTCGTTGGAGGAGAAGGGGTTGTTACGGCGTGTTTTGGGGAAGGATGATCGACGTAAGATGTATTTTGAATTGACGGATCACGGACGGCAGTCGTTGTCGAAGATGCGGTGTGGCAGTGTCGGGGTTCCGGAGATTTTGCAACCGTTATTTCGGGGACGATGCACCGGGATGGAGTGAATGGCTCGATAATTGACAGGTATACAGGAGATGAAGACGACAATAGGGGTAAAGAATGTAATGGTGTGTGGATGTAACAATTCGATTCACAAAGGTTTGGGTGAAGTGAACGGCGTATTTGGCGTTCGTGTTGAGCCGGAGCGGGATCGGATTGTGGTTGAGCACACCGACGAGGTGGATCGTAATGCTTTGGTGGCCCGTTTGCGGGAGATGGGTTATGATCCGGTAGAATCGGAGCGTGAGGAGCAAATTCGATTAAAAAATAGATAAAACAGAACCAAACGACATGAAAAAGATTCTGATGGGAGTGCTGTCGGTTTTTGTGCTGACGGCATGCGGAGGAGCTTCTGAGGCAAGAAGTGCGCAGAACAGCAATCAACAGAGTGAACAAACGAGTAAAACGACAACAGTTATGAAACCTATTCATTTGACAAAAGCGGAATTTTTGAAGAAGGTGGTTGATTACGAGGGTAATCCTACCGAGTGGAAATATTTGGGCGAGAAGCCGGCGATTATTGATTTTTATGCTTCATGGTGTGGTCCTTGCAAACGGGTAGCTCCGATTTTGGATGAGTTGGCTGCCGAGTATGGAGACAAGATCGATATCTATAAGATTGATACGGAGCAGGAGCAGGAGTTGGCAGCTGCTTTTGGTATTCGTTCGATTCCGACGCTGTTGTTTGTCCCGATGGAGGGTAAGCCGCAGATGGTTCAGGGAGCGATTGGCAAGGCCGATTTTGAGAAGATTATTCAGGAGGTACTGCTTGCCAAATAAGTGATTTTGGTGTCCACCTTTAGCCCTCCTCCGTTGCGGGGGAGGGCTAAAAGTTTATTTTTGGCTGAAATTAATAGACAGCCAAATATTCAAGCAGGAACGAGAATATTTGTGAATATTTCGTATATTTAGCTGGATCTCGAAGAGATTTGTTTATACGAAAGCGTTATAAATACTCTTCAGTGAGGGTAGAATTATTGAAAATAGAATAACTTTAAAAATTAAAAGAGATGAAAAAATTTTGGATGCTTTTAATAGGCCTGTTCGGCATTGCGACGGTAGGTTGCGCAGATGATAAACCGATTGCTTTTGAGCAGACACCTGTTGCTGCCCAGCAGTTTATCAAGACCCATTTCCCTAAGGCAAAGGTGTTGTATGCCAAGGTGGATCAGGATGTATTCGATCGTACGTACGATGTGATGATGGCTGATGGCAGTCAGGTGGAATTCAACAAAAGCGGGGAGTGGACCGAGGTGGATTGCCTGAATGTTCCGGTTCCTGCAGCGATTGTTCCCCAGCAGATTAAAACATGGGTGGCTGCACAATATGAGGGGCAGCAGATTGTGTCGATCAGTCGTGACAAACGGGGATATGATGTTAAGCTCAGCAATCGTTTTGAGTTGGAATTCGATCTGAATTTCCATGTGATCGATATGGACGTCGATTGACAAATGCAGATTCGATGCAGAAAAATAGCTGTGAATACGTTCTTGGATTAAAATCAACAAAGGGACAAAAAAGATTACGAAATTTTTTGTGGCTTCAAGTCTCGTAATTTGATCGGAGACTGAAATTAAGCCTTTGTATTGATTGAAAAGGGATCGCAGGCTCTGACTCAATGGTCGGGGCCTGCGTATTTTTTATACCAGTTCGAAGTCTTGATTGGGGAAACCGACAGAGCGACTATTGGCAATTTGGGTGAAAGTGGCTACCTTTACATGGACCTATTGGACCCGCGGAGGTTTGTTTATAAATTAAGTTACGTACACTGAGAGCGACCTGCTGAAGGTGTGGCCATGGTTTCGGGCTTGATAGAGAGCCATAGAACTGCATGGAATTCGATCAGCCTTTCGTTATTTTGAAAATTAGAAATTGAAGTAAAACTGCATGCGGTTAGCCCATCAAACGAAAATATCTTGCCGGAAAGATACGAACGCCCCGATTTGGTATTACGATTACCTGATGTGGTTGGGTGTTGTGCGTATCGAGGCCTCTATTCAGGGGGTGGTTGCTGTAAGGTTGCTTGAGGAACCACGTGCCTCTGAGCATAAATTTGATGGAGAATTTTCCCTTTGTGAAGAGGACGAAAAGCAGTCGGAGCGGGATGGAAACGAGCAGCATGGGGAAGCCAAACATACTATGAGCTCTGTACCTGCCAAAACTCCATTGGATGATACAGTCTCTGCCTGTAATGCGGTAACAGTTCACCATGCAATGGTTGCAAGAGGCATCGACCAGCAACAGAGGGGCGCTGCTTGCATGAATTGTAATGGATATCAATTGATGGAGACTCCGTTGATTCGGCAGGCTGCGGAACAGTTGCAGGACTATTTTGCCGGGAGGCGGACCGTGTTCGATCTGCCGTTGGACGAGGAGGGAACCCCTTTCCAAAGGCGGGTGTGGGGTGCTTTATGTGACATTCCCTATGGTACTTGCCGAACCTATGGCGAGATAGCGCGAGCGATTGGGGCTCCGGGGGCAGCCCGTGCAGTTGGAATGGCCTGCAATCGCAATCCGTGGATGATTGTGGTGCCGTGTCATCGGGTAGTTGGAGCTGAAGGCCGGCTGACCGGCTATGCTTATGGCCTCACCTGTAAAAAAATGCTGTTGGATCTGGAGCGGCAGCGTTGCGCAGGGATTAAGTAAAGAACAAAATATTGTGTGATTGGTTCCCTGTTTTCGGTGTCTCCTGCAATAGATTTTTGCTGGTTGCGATTGCTGGTTCCCTCAGAAAAATTTCACTTGAATAGTAGGTAGTAGGTTTCGGAGACTTTGATTAACTGGAGCTGTACGATAAGAGTGGGGAGGTAGGTTTGGGCTATTCGGCATTTTGGTAGGCGGAGGGTGAGCATCCGACCTTGTCTTTAAAATATTTCCCAAAGAAGGATTGGTTGGCAAAATTCAACATGTTGCTGATTTGCTGGATGGTGTATTCGCGGCTTTTGAGCAGGGCTTTAGCCTCGAGAATGACGTAATCCGAGATCCACTCTCCGGCCAATCGTCCGCTGACCCGGCGAACCACCTGAGAGAGGTATTTGGGTGTGACACACAGCAGGTTGGCATAATAGGCAATGCTACGCTCCTGTGTGTAGTGTTTTTGCACCTCGCGGAAGAATCGAGCGTAGAGTTCATATTGGCGGCTGGCCATCTCTTTGGGTTTATCGGTGGCCCGATCGTCGAGCAGGCAATAGTTGAAGATGGTGTACATCAACACCTGCCCATATCCGAGCAGGGACCCTCTGCGGAAGAGATTGTCTGTTTCAGCGATTTTGTTGCGCATCAGCCCATAGATGGTCATACACTCGTCAATGACCGAGGGTTTCAGGTGGCAGAGTGGATGGACGTGGAGTTGGCGTTGCAAGGAGATGGCGCAGTCAAAATTGTTGGGAATGGTATAGAAGGCATGGGTGGCTCCGATGACGGCAATACGAGTTCCGGGATCCATGCCGATAAATTCACCGATGATACCCTCTTGGCAGATCAGGATATCGTTGGGTTTCAGCTCGAAATATCGTAGATTGATTCGGAATCGCAGGGTTCCGGATAGGCAGAAGGTGATGATATGGCAGGCGAGTTTAACGGGGTGGTTGACGAACAGCTCTGTGGGGTCATGTGTGGGTGAGTCGCTCTGCAGGTTATCGATCAGGATAAATTCGTTGTCCAGGTTCAGGGCGCCCTGTTGTGCGGAGAGCCGCACCAGGTTCATATCGACAAAAGGGGTTTTCATTGGTCAGTGATTGGACGTTTCGAGGAATAAAGATAGGTGTTTTAGGATAGATCCAGCCGTTTTGTTATCCAATCGAACAATATATTGTCCCATTAGGAGGATTGGACAAACAAATAAATAGGGAACTTTGCGACCAAGAGATGAGACGATTTTCTGCAACACGTTAAAAACTGAGATATGAAGAGAGCGATCATGATGATTGTCGTTGCGGGCGTTTTCGCTTCGTGCGGCGATGCGCCTCAGGGCGGTTCTACAGTACACAGCGTCATGGTGACCACTCCGGAGGCGATGGAGGGTACGGTTGTGAAAAACTATTCGGGGATAGTCCGCGAGGCGCATACCATTAATTTGGGTTTTAAGACGCCTGGACAGATCGAACGCATTCTTGTTGCCGAGGGAGATTATGTGCACAAGGGACAATTGCTGGCCGAGCTGGATGATGCGGATTACCGGTTGGGCGTTGAGGCGTTACAGATTCAGTACGATCAGCTCAAAGATGAGGTGGGGCGTACCGAGCAGCTCTATCGTCAAAAGAGCATTTCGGCCAACGATTATGAAAAGGCGACAGCTGGACTGCGGCAATTGGGCGTCCAGTTGCAGGCCAACAAGAATAAACTTAATTATACGAAACTGTATGCACCTACGGATGGGTATATCCAGGCTGTGAATTTTTCACCGGCCGAGATGGTCGATGCGGGTACGGCTCTGTTTACGTTGTTGGATGTTTCGCGGATGGAGGTGGTGGCCGACATCCCGGTGGCAGAGTATCAGCAGCGTGATCGTTTTACCCGTTATTTTTGTCAGGTTGCCGGATCGGAGGGAGAGTTGCCGATGCAGCTTTTGAGTCTGACTCCCAAAGCAGATGGGAATCAGTTGTATCAGTTACGGTTGACCTTTATGGGTCAACCTGGTAAACAGTTGACGGCCGGTATGAATGTCCAGGTTGGTATCGTGATGACAGATACAGTGGGTGCGACAGGTTTTGCCTTGCCGTTATGTGCTGTATTTTGGGATGGCGACACTTCGTGTGTATGGGTGTTAGGAGCCGACTCAACGCTGGTAAAACAACAGGTGATGCTTGATGGAAACGATGCTCAAGGTAGAGCCGTGATCCGCGAAGGGTTGACAGGCAATGAACAGATAGTCCGTGCCGGAGTTAATATGTTGCAACAGGGAGAGAAAGTGCATGTGATTGAACGTCCGAGTAAAACCAACGTAGGAGGATTGTTGTGATGAAGATGACCCGATTTTTCATGCAGCGACCTTTGTTGTTTTGGTCGTTGATGGTGGCAATTTTGGTAGCGGGAGTATTGTCGTTCATCCAGATGCCCAAGCTGGAGGATCCGGCCGTATCGCCCAAACAGGCCATGGTGGTGGTGGCTTGGCCCGGAGCCAGTGCACATGACATGGAGCTGAAGGTGGCTCAGACGATGGAGGATGAGTTACGTGCCTTGCCGAATGTCAAAAAGATCAAAACCGAGTGTCAGAACGGTTCGGCGATCTTCACCGTTGAGTTGCAGATGACGGTACTGAATCGAGATATCGAGCAGCACTTTGATCTGTTGCGCCGCAAGGTGAACGATGTGGCTTCGCGGTTGCCGCAGGGGTGTTATGCCCCCATCGTGATCGATGACATGATGGATGTGTACGGTATTTTTTATGCGTTGACGGCTGACGGGTACGACTATCCGGAGATGTACGATTATGCCAAATACATCCGTCGGGAGCTGCTCGATGTGAAGGGAGTGAAGCGGATCAACATTGTCGGGAACCGCGATGAGGTGATCAACATTATCCTCTCCAAAGAGCAGATTGCTCGCAATGGCATTGTTCCGACCCAGATTATTTCGGCTTTGCAGTCTGCCGGCAAGATGGTCAATGCCGGCAAATACCACAGTGGTGATGAACGGATTGCGTTGTATGTCGACTCTGAAGTGGAGAACGAGGAGGATATCCGCAATCTGCTGATCCAGACCATGGACGGGAAACGGATCCGGATCGGAGACATTGCTCGCGTAGAGCGGGCCTATTCGGAACCTCAGCGCAATGGATTTTTTGTCGGAGGGCGTCCGGCGTTGGCTATTTGTGTGGCGATGGAGTCGTCGGCCATTGTCCCCGATGTGGGCAAGGCGGTCGATGCCAAGTTGGCTCAGGCCATGCAGCAGGTCCCGGCAGGCTTTCAGACCGAAAAGATCTTTTTCCAACCCGATAAGGTCAATGATGCCATCTCCTCATTCATGTGGAATCTGCTCGAATCGGTGGCCATCGTGATTCTGGTGCTGATCTTTACGATGGGGCTGCGCAGCGGGTTGATCATCGGATTTGGGCTGGTGTTGACGGTTGCGGTCTCTTTCCCGATTCTGCTGATGTGCGGAACGACACTGCAGCGTATCTCGTTGGGTGCGTTTATTGTTGCGATGGGTATGCTGGTCGATAATGCCGTGGTTATTATGGATGGCATTCTGGTCGATAAGCAACGGGGATTGCCGCCGAAAGTCTATCTTTACCGGATTGGCCGCAATACGGCCATGCCTCTGCTCGGTGCAACGATTATTGCCGCTTCGACCTTCCTCAGCGTCTATCTATCGCCCGATACCTCCGGAGAGTATGCCGGGGATCTGTTCCTGGTGCTGTGTGTCAGTCTGCTGGCCAGTTGGGTATTGGCCTTGGTTCAGGTTCCGGTGTGTGCCAAATCGTGGTTGCCGAGTCGAGAGAAACGCAACGCCGTGCAAGGTGAGGTGATGAATTCCCCCATACACCGTTTTGTCCGTCGGGCCATCGCCTTTTTGATCGGGTATAAACGGACAACGATTCTTGTTGCGTTTGGGGTGTTGGCACTCAGCATCTTCGGAATGACCCGTGTGAAAAACCTCTTTTTCCCCGATTTCGATTATAAACAGTTTGTGGTCGAGTGCTTTTTCCCGGCGGCGACCGATGCCGATACGGTGCGTGACCGACTGTTGGAGATGGAGGATTCGCTTTCCGGGAATCCAGACCTTGAGCGTATTGCGATCAGTCAGGGCAGTGCTCCTGCACACTATTGCCTGGTACGGCCGATGACCTCCGGTGGGGATTGCTACGGGGAGTTGATCATCGATTGCAAGGATTACAAAACGGTTCTCAAACAGATTCCGCATGTTCGGAAACAGCTGCGTGAAGCCTTCCCGGAGGCCTATATCCGAATCCGCAAGTATAACTTTTCGATTTCGACCTCACATACGGTTGAGGTGGAGTTTGCGGGTCCCGATCCGGCTGTATTGCGCGAGTTGAGTCATCAGGCCGAGGCGATCATGCGTCGTTGCCCCTATGTGGATCCCTATTCGGTTCAGAATAACTGGAAACCGACGGGCAAGGCCTTGGTGGCCGAATATGTGCAGCAGGATGCTTTGCGATCGGGGATAGAGCGGGGAGATGTGGCCAATGCACTGTTGGCTGCAACGGATGGCATGCCGGTCGGCGTATTGAACGATCAGGATCGCATGGTGATGCTGAATTTGCAGGTACGCAATGCCGATGGCAGCCGCATCAGTAACCTGAATGACATCCCTGTATGGAGCATGATGAATGTCCACCTTTCGAATGAGGAGTTGCAGGGAGCTTTGGGTGGCGGCAATGCCATGGGTGAGCTGCAGGACAAGGTATTTCGTGCGACGCCGCTGGGTAATGTGGCTAAAGATATCCGGTTGGATTGGGATGAAGATGTGGTGTTGCGGCTCAATGGCCGTCGGGTGATTGAGGCGGAGTGCGACCCCAATCCCGATTGTGATGCCGCCACTCCGGCCAAGGTGGTCTCTTCGATCAAGGATGAGGTGGAGGCCATTCCGCTGCCCGCAGGCTATACGATGCGGTGGGTCGGCGAAGGCGAAGTACAGGGCGAAGCCATTGGCAACCTGATGCGTTATGTTCCGCTGACAGTCTTTTTGATTTTGGCCATTTTGCTGCTGTTGTTCAACAGTTGGCGCAAAGTAATCCTAATTCTACTTTGTTTCCCGTTTGTCTTCTGCGGCATTACGCCGTCGTTGCTGCTGAGCGGTCAGCCGATGACCTTTATGGCCATTATCGGTATCCTGGGATTGATTGGTATGATGGTCAAGAATGCCATTGTGCTGGTCGACGAGATCAACCGCTTGCAGACCGAAGAGAAAAAACATCCCTATACGGCAGTGATCGAAGCGACCGTCTCTCGTGTACGTCCCGTGTTGATGGCCTCACTGACCACGATTGTCGGTATGTTGCCTCTGGTTACGGATCCGATGTACAGCTCGATGGCCATTACCATTATGGGTGGATTGACTGTCGGTACGATGATTACTCTTATTTTGTTGCCGCTGTTTTACACGGCTATGTTCCGGATTCGGAAACCTGCTAACGCTTAAAATGAAGTACGATGAACGTTAAACGAACAATATGGATCATGGGTTGTGCCGGCTTGTTGGGCCTGAGTGGTGTTGTGGCACAACCGCGGTTTGCGCTCACTTTGTCGGAGTGTCGCAACATGGCTTTATCGCATAGCGAGGATTTGCAGCAGGCGGACAACAAACTGCAGCAGGCGGCGTTGGATCGTAAAATAGTGACGACGAACTATCTGCCGAAGTTTACTGGATCGGCCACTGGGACCTATATGTTTCCGGACTTTGACATGATGGGATCCGAATTGCGGATGCGGGGCATGTACATGGCTGGAATTACGCTGACGCAGCCGATCTATACGGGCGGCAAGCTCAATTCGGGCAAAAAGCTGGCCCAGATCGGAGCGAATGTTGCCTCGGAGCAGCGTCGAATGACCCGCATGGATGTGTTGGTCGAGGCGGACAATGCCTATTGGACTTATATTGCTGTTGGCCGCAAGGTTCGGATGTTGGAGCGCTATTGTGCCCAGATGGATACCCTTTACCGACAGGTGCAGACGGCGCTGGCGGCCGGTCTGGCTACCGACAACGATCTGTTGCGGATCGAGGCCAAACGCAGTACGATCCGTTACCAGTTGCAGAAGGGGGAGAACGGGGCCGATCTGTGTCGCCTCTCGTTGTGTCGGATCATTGGTGTACCGTCGGAGACTCAAATTGAGCCGACGGATACGACCATTGTCGTGACGGAAGCGGGAAATCTGACCAGTGATATTGCTGATCGTCCGGAGTTGAACCTGCTCAAGAACCAGATTGCAGCGAATGAGCAGCAGATTCGCATGACTCGGGCCGATATGTTGCCCACGGTTGGTCTGACGGCGGGTTATACCTATTTTGGAAACATTAAACTTAACAGCATGGTGGATGCTGGTGGAGGCATGATGGTTCCTTTCACTCAGGAGTTTCGGGATGGTATTGGGGTTGCGATGTTGGCGGTTCAGGTCCCGATTTTCCATTGGGGAGAAGGGCGCAAGAAGGTTCGCAAAGCGCGGTTCGAGTTGCAGAATGCCGAACTAGAGTTGCAGAAAAATACCCGTTTGTTGTCGTTGGAGGTACAGCAGGCCATTCGCAATGTGCAGGATGGGTATCTGTTGATACGCACGGCGGAGGATGGGCTTCGCGAGGCGGAGGAGAATCTACGGGTGATGCGCAACCGTTATGCCGTTGCGATGGCGCCGCTGACCGATTTGTTGGATGCACAGTCGCAATGGCAGGAGGCCGAGAGCAATCTGATCGAGGCTCAGGCTCAATACAAAATCTATGAGACCGAGTATCTGCGGGCAATCGGTCGTTTAGAGTAGTTTTTTAGACGACGTTAACCGTCGTCACGATCGGTTATACTGTATATCTGTTCGGCAAGGGTAGCAATGGACGTTTACCCTTGCCGAATTTTTATTGATTATGTGGGAGTGATAATGGTCTATGATTGTTTGGATGAGATATCCAAAGAGTAAATCGACTGCAAGCAGGATTGACATATCCATATCTGTCTGCTGTCGAAATATTTTGTATCTTCATGGACCTTTTGACTCTTTTAAACAATCACCGGATGAAGCGATCTGAACTAATCAAACGATTCTATCTTACGGGGCTGGGAACATTGCTGGCAACTTTCGGGATAGCCCAAACGCCCGGGACTTACACCAATCCGTTGCGTACCGCTGATGGCAAAATGATTCGAGTTGCCGATCCGTTTGTATTTCGGTATGATAGTCTCTACTACATGACTGGAACGACCCGTCAGAACAGTGGCTTTGACTGTTACTCGTCGCCGGATTTGGTCCATTGGACCTTTTTGGGTGAGGCCTACACCAAACCTGAAGGCCATCCCGGGACCGGCGGCTTTTGGGCTCCGGAGGTGTTTGTGTATCGGGGGAAGTTTTACATGACTTACAGCTCCTACAATCCGAAAACCCGGATTATGTTGACCTCTTTGGCAGTCGCGGATCGACCCGAGGGGCCGTATCGAGATCTTTATTCTCCCTGGTTTGATTTTGGTTATTCGGCTATCGATTGCCATATTTTTCAGGACGATGATCCGGAAGGGTCGTTGTATCTCTTTTTCAGTCGCAATACCTCCCGACCTGGTATATCTATTGGGCAGAACTATGTAGTGCGCTTGAAGGATGATCTTTCAGGGCCGATGGGAGCTCCGGAGATAGTCGTTGAGGCGGATCAACCCTGGGAGATGGTCGATTGGGAGCCAAACCGGGCCAACGAAGGTGCCTTTGTTTTCAAATACAACGGCAAATATTACATGACCTATTCAGCCAATAATACGGGTTATGAACATTACGGTGTCGGTTATGCCACGGCAGATCATCCCATGGGGCCATGGAGGAAGGCCGCGGAGAATCCTATTTTGGCGACTGATTTAAGTCGGGGCGTTTCGTCACCGGGACACAATTCCATTGTGTTTTCGCCGGACAGCACGGAGCGATTTATTGTTTATCATCGTCATGCGGATCCCGAAGGGGAGCGTCCATCGTTTGATCGGGTGGTTTGTATTGACCGGTTGGTTATTGATTCGAGTAGTCGTCTGCGTGTTGTTGGGCCGACATCTACTCCGCAACCATTGCCCTCTGGGACGCATTGATTTAAAAAACAGACAGGTGTCTTATTTACAAGGTAGCTGCCTGTTTCCGTTACAGAAGGCTGAGTTATAATAATGGCATTTCAGGCCAGATAGTGTTTTGCAGCTTGGTATAGGATATACAGATGAAAAAGAGGAAATTATAATATAAAAAGAAACCGCGTTGTAGATGTCTACAACGCGGTTTCTTTGAGGTCTGAAGCGGAATCGAACCGCTGTAGCAGCTTTTGCAGAGCTGTGCCTAACCGCTCGGCCATCAGACCCTATCGAACGGACTGCAAATATACGCCTTTTTTTTGAATTCCCAAATTTCTGGTCCGGAATCAAACACCTCATCGCGTTCTTAATAGTTTCGTTGAAGAGACTCGCTATGAAACGTTTGTCGATCAGATGCTGGTGAAGGCTCTTATCGGTAACAGATGTCGCAGTTGGCCCGTGTGGTGGCATTTGTGAAGCATCCGAATGCGGGGAGGCCCGTATTCTATATCATCAAGCGTTAGGGAAACGTGATAGCAATGTGCAATCGATGTGGCTGATTGTCTAAGATGGATGACGCTAATTGATAGGTTTTTCGTATCTTTACTAAACGTCGCTTACTCTCTTGCGACGTTTTACTTGAGAATGGTATGACGATAGATGATTTGGCATTGACCTTTCATCCTGATTTGGGGTGTAAAACGGCAATTCATTTGCTGGAGTGTTTCGGTTCGGTAGAGGCGATTTACGCCGCTACGGAGGAGGAACTGATCAATCGTGCCAAGTTGAAGCCCGCTTTGGCGCAGAGTTTGGTTCGGTGCGAATGCCATCAGAAGGCTGAACAGGAGTTGAACTTTTGCACGCGAAACAACATACAGCCGATTGCTGTGGGGGATGCTGAGTATCCCGGGCACCTCATGGAGTGTCCTGACTATCCGCATGTCTTGTATGTGAAGGGTAAGATCGATTTCAATAGTGGCCATTGGCTGTCGATGGTTGGTACGCGTAAGGCCACTCCATATGGCGATAAGGTGTGTGATCGGCTCATTGGAGAGTTGGCTGCACTATTCCCGGATTTGGTTGTGGTGAGTGGATTGGCCTACGGAATTGATGTGGCGGCCCATCGGGCTGCTTTGCGACATGGGGTGCGGACTGTTGCGGTGTTGGGGCATCCTTTGACGCATATTTATCCGCGTGTCCATATTGAGACGGCTCGTCAGATTGTGAAGTCGGGAGGGGCTTTGGTGAGCGAATATCCCTCGACGGCGCATCCCGATCGGGCCGGATTTATTCAACGCAATCGATTGATTGCCGGGTTGAGTGATGGAACGGTAATTGTGGAGTCGGCGGCACGGGGTGGATCATTGATAACGGCCGATATGGCGTCCGGGTATCACCGTGAGGTGATGGCTGTCCCCGGACGGATTGGGGATCGCAATGCCGAGGGGACCAATCGGTTGATTCGTTCGCTGAAGGCTCAGATTGTTTGTTGTGGAGCAGATATTGCCGAAAGTCTCGGTTGGGAGATAGCAGAGGGGCAGAAACCAGTGCGGACGATCGAACGTGTTGCGGAGCCAGAGACAGATAGCAGTTGGCGTAATACAGCTGCGCCGATCCATTCTCAGGAGGTTGACATTTCGGTGGTGACGGTTGAACCATTCCAACTGGATCGTTCTTCTGAAAAGGTATCCTTTACAGAGCCAGGGGGAGCCAGGGTTTCCGTGGTACCTGCTGTCTCTGAAGCGGCTGTAAAGCTGTGGCAGCAGATGGGAGAGGATCCGGTGGAGCTGGATGAGTTGAGTCGTCGTAGCGGGGTATCGATTACACAATTGCCGGTGTTGTTATTGGAATTGGAGTTGGCCGGATCTATTCGTATGTTACCGGGTAATCAATGCCTGAAACTGTAAATGATGGGACTTTCTTTAGACACCCATGGGAGTGTTGGCAAGGAGTCTTGTTGAGGGTTGCTTTCAAGCGTTTTTCACTCTATTTTTGTTTTGGAATTTGCACAGTGAGCCTGTTTCCCGCCGAGTAACATAGGTCGTTTCGGTTAGGACATGGGCTTGACGGGCGGTAACAGAAAAGCTGTTTTCAGATAAGAGATCAAAATAGGTATTGGCGACATCGCTGAGGTTGCCAGATGGTGAGGAGAAGTAATTGTGAGACTGATAGATACCCATTCGCATATTTATGATACGCAATTTGACGAGGATCGGGACGCGGTAGTGACTCGTGCTTGTGGAGTAGGGGTTGAACGGCTTTATCTACCGGCCATTGATGAGGAGTCTTATGAGGCGATGTTTGCCTTGACGCGCAAATACCCGGATCTCTGTCGGCCGATGATGGGGCTGCATCCTACCTCGGTCAACGACAATCCCGGTTGGCGTGAGGCTTTGGAGCGGGTAGCAGATTATTTGGCCACACCTCCGGAGGGGATTCGATTCTATGGCGTTGGAGAGGTCGGACTCGATTTCTATTGGAGCCGTGATTGGATGGATGAGCAGTTCGAGGCGTTACGTTTTCAGATCGAGTTGGCTTTGCGGTATGATCTTCCGTTGGTGGTGCATACCCGGGATGCCTGGGATGAGATGTGCCGGCTGATGCAGGAGTACGCAGGGAGTGGATTGCGAGGAATTATGCACAGCTTTTGTGGTTCGATTGACCATTATCGGGCGTTGAAGGCGTCGGGTGATTTTCTATTTGGCGTTGGGGGGCCGGTTACCTACAAACGTTCGACCCTGCCCGATACGTTACGGGAAATTCCGTTAACGGAGTTGGTTTTGGAGACCGATTCGCCCTATTTGCCGCCGGTGCCCTATCGGGGTAAACGCAACGAGAGTGCCTATGTTGAGTTGGTGGCCCGTAAGTTGGCGGAGATTTATGAAACGACACCGGAGGAGGTGGGTGAGATAACGACCCGCAATGCCCTGAAGCTGTTCGGAGAGTTGAAGTAGGGCAAGAATAGCACAGCCGCCGACGTAAAAGCTGCACTGGGTGCTTGTGAAAGAAAGGCCTTTGTGATCGTTGCTCAAAAGTCGGATTACATGAGGTTACTTTGAGCGGCCAACTCGCTTTGTTGCATAAAAGATTGCAGAGGCAAGATTAAGGCTGGGAAAGGACTTGTACTGATGCGTTAGACGGCCAAAGTAATGTCAGATAGTGTTCCAAATTAGAACGGAACCGTTAGACAAAGCCCGAAGCCAGTTTGTATTGACGGTGGGTGTTAACTGGGGCAGGTATTGGAGGACTGAAGTGTAAAGTGGCCAGTTGCAGTTTGGTTTTACCGTCGCTATGCAGTGAAATGAAAGCAGATATATTCTAAAATAGGAATATGGAGAAAAAATCATCCGTATTGTTGATCTATACCGGTGGTACGATTGGAATGAAGCCGGATCCTGAGACGGGGGTATTGGCTCCGTTCGATTTCAACACCATATATGAGGAGTTCCCCTATTTGGAGAAGTTGGGGGTTGATTTGCAGGTGATCACGCTCAAACCGATCGACTCGTCGAATGTGACGCCGGAGTTGTGGTGTGAATTGGCCCGATTGATTCGGGACAATTACGACTGTTACGATGGCTTTGTGGTGTTACACGGCACCGATACGATGTCCTATTCGGCATCGGCACTCAGCTTCATGTTGGAGAATCTGGCCAAACCGGTGATTTTTACGGGCAGTCAGATTCCGATCGGGGTGTTGCGGACCGACGGTCGAGAGAACCTGATCACGGCGGTTGAGATTGCGGCAGCTTATGAAGATGGGCGGGCGGTGGTGCCGGAGGTGTGCATCTGTTTTCAGAACAAGCTGTTCCGGGCCAATCGTACGACCAAGCATAGTGCCGAGTTGCTCAATGCCTTCCGGTCGGACAACTATCCGATCTTGGCTGAGGTGGGGGTCAGTATCCATTACAACCGTTCGTTTATCCGTCGGATTGATCCGGAGAGTGGTCCGTTGCGGATTGTCGAGCGTCTTGATACTCGATTGGCCGTGATTCGGCTTTTCCCGGGCATGGGGGCCGATACCTTCCGGTGTATGCTGTCGATTCCGGGGTTGCGTGGGGTGATTCTGGAGACTTATGGATCGGGCAATGCGCCGACTGCCGAGTGGTTTATTGATGCGGTTGCTGATGCGGTTGCGCGCGGGTTGGTGGTGTTGAATGTGACGCAATGTCCGGGTGGCAGCGTCTCGGAGATTTACGAGACGGGGAAGCGTCTCGGGCAGACCGGTGTGGTTAGTGGCCGGGATATCACGACCGAGAGTGCCGTAACCAAGATGATGGTGGCATTGGGAGCTTCGGAAGATCCGGCCGAGGTACGTCGGCAATTGGCTGAAGATCGCTGTGGTGAGATGACGGTTTAACGGAGGGGTGAAATTTGCATTCCGATTTTTAGGAACAAAAATAATTTCGTATCTTGCAACGCTTTCCGATGAGGAGAGCGCTTGGCCGATCGGGGCCGGACACGAGGGGTGGGGAAAGCGATCCCTTCGTTGTAAAGTGATCCGATGGAGCCAAGTGCAGAGCGATCCGGAGAAATGACCGAGTGGCTTAAGGTGCGCGCCTGGAAAGTGCGTATACCCCAAAAGGGTATCGTGGGTTCGAATCCCGCTTTCTCCGCAATGATGATCTGATCAAGGGGATCGTCGTCATGCCAAACGAAAGGCATGTAGGTAATGAAAAGAGAGGAGCTGAACGTCAGCTCCTCTCTTTTTGTTTATGCTCGTTGAGGTTGTTGCTGGGGAAGGAAAAATCTGCGGGCAGCAATCTAATTGGTGTGTTTCCCTGACCCAATTATCGCGTGCGACGGCAAAGCGTCGAGCAAGCAGATTACAGGCTGTGTGGGAGAACGATTGCAGAAGTTGCGATCGTCCGGGGGGGTTATTTATTGATCAGCTTGATTATAAGTCGGATGAAGAGGGTGAACAGCAGGGTCGCTATGCCGACGACAGTCCAAAGTGGAGAGAGGCTCCAGGTAAATTCGATGACACGGTTTCGGAGCAGGTTGATGGTGACGAAGGTCAGAACCAAGAAGAAGAAGCCGATATATTCGCGGCGGAGTACCTGCATGAGGGAGAATCGGTCGCGGGAGCTGATCCAGAGTTTGCGGTTGGGGATTAGGGCGTTGGTGTAGCTTGCCCAGAGGGTATAGCGGTCCCCGAACCGTTTGGCGAGCTCCTCCTCTTCGCACAGCAGGATTTGGTAGGTGAAGAGGGTATAGAGCAGAGCGGCTCCGACAATGAACCATCCCACACCGACATAGAGGATGATGCCGTACCAGGCCAGGAGGTTTCCTAATGAGATGGGGTGTCTCACGACGGAGTACATCCCTTGGGTGATCAGTTCGGTACTTTTGACGCCGCTGGTGACTTCATCTTCGGTTCTACGGGGCAGGTAGCCGACTGTCAAGGCACGGATGGCCACGCCGGTCAGCGAGATGATGGCGCAGATCAGTGTAAAGAGGAAGCTATCGGGGATAATGTTGAACGGTCGAGCGATAAGCAGGGCGAGGATTGCGGCGGGGTATAGCAGCAGGGGCAGCCAGTGACGGTTGTCGTATAGGCGCCTGCGGAACGCTGCGGACTGTTCGGAGAGGATCATGCTTGAGGGGTTTTATGTAAGTTTTTCTCCGTTATTTTCCGGTAGATATTAAAAGCAAGACATCCTAAAAGGATACCCAGTATCGTTCCGAATAGGATATCCATTGGGAAATGTAATCCTGCATAGATGCGGCTGTAGCAGATGAGTATGGCCCAGAACAGGATTACGCCGGTAAACCATTTGACCTGGAAAAGGCGCAACGAGAATAGAGCGATTGTGAAGCTGATTGCTGCATGGGCGGATACGGTGCCGTAGAGGCCGCCGCGATAGCCGTGTACGGTATGTACGAAGGCTTGGATGGCGGGGGTATGGGAAGGGCGCAGTTTCGGGGTAAAATATTTGAAAAAGTTGCAGATTTGGTCGGCGGCGATCACGGCGACGCCGAGACAAAGGATCATCCAGAGGAGGTTTCGGGTTCCGATTTTACGCCAGGCGAAGTAGAGAATCAGGGCATATAGGGGGACCCAGGTCAGGCGGGCGGTAACGATATGAAAGAAGTTATCCCAGCCGGGGCCCCAACTGCCGTTGAGGGCGAGGAGTAGTTGTTGATCGATATGCAGAATCTCTTGCCACATAGTTTTCGGAGCGGATATTCCGGACAAAATGCAGTCCAAAAATAACAAATAATTCGATAATCGGAAAAAAGTCAGTTGGTTTTACTTGTTTCGTGAGGTTGAGAAGCGGAAGTATGGGTGGTGTTGTCGCCATAGGTTTGAGGAAGCCATTGGTTGCGATTTTGAGCAGCAGAGAGGTGATTGTGACCTTTGCGTGACGGGCCTGAATGTTATCTTCATTTATGTTGAGATTGGAGGCGCGACACCGGATCTTTGATTTGGGGACCTCAGGGGGCTTTGCATTATGGGATATGAAAGAGAATCGATGGGGATGAATGGAGATAGACCATAGATCGGAACGGGGGGCGTTTGGCCCCGGTGCCTATCGCAAGCAATGGACGTGTATCTGAAGGAGAGAGAGCCAGACAATCAGCACTACGGTGTGGTACGGTACAATAAAAAGCACGGCCTGTCGTGCGGAGCGCAGACAAGCCGTGTAGAGGGGGAATTGTATTGCGTGTAATGGGTCGAGACTATTTAACTCGGATCACGTAGTTTGCTTTGCGAGGTTTTGGAGCCTGTAGCGGGGCGGCTGCGTATCCCAGCACGCAGTGGCCGATCCCTTCGTAATCGCCTTCGATACCCCATTTTTTGAGTAGAGCTTTTCCTTCGGGAGAGTTGAACACCTCTTTGGCTCGGTGAATCCAGCAGCTACCCAATCCGACGGAGTAGGCGGCATTCATCAGGTTGCCCATGACGAGTGAACCGTCGTAGATATATGTGGGGTAGGTACGGTCTGCCAGGACGACCAAAACGACGGGGGCTCCATAGAATGGGTCGGACGAGCTGCCCATGACTTTGGCGTTGAGGGATGAGAGCAGATCGCGGGTTGCTTTGTCGGTCACCTCAACGATAATTGGAGATTGTGCTCCACGACCGGTTGGGGCATAGGTCCCGGCTTTGATGACGGCATCGATCAACTCTTGGGAAGGCATTTCGGCGGTATAACCGCGTACACTGCGGCGCTCTTCAAGTGCTTTAAGAACTTCGTTAGTCATATCGTTGTGTGTTGATGGTTATTAATCGGGTAATTTGTATAGGAGGAGAAAAGGCATGCGTCCATCATGCGATTTCGTCCCTTGTTTGAGCAAAAATAGTAAAATATGTGGGCCGATGTTTTGGAAAATAGCAAAGGCGATGGGCGATCGTTCCTCAATCCATCTCTTCTCTGCTGAGTCCATTGCCCGGATTCTTGTGGTCAGCTTCTTACCTTCCTTTTTAGTAGTTTGGTTGCGTCTCTCGACGAAGGAGGATTTCTTCCGACCTTTCCATTGACAGTTCAGGGAGTTGGCGTTATTGATACCAGACCTGTGCGACGCGTGGAGAGCGCGATGATATGATGATAAAAAGATTCCCCCGCTCCTCAGTTAGTACGAAGGGCTAAGCGGGAATGGGTCGGATAGCCCTCCCGACAGAGCAGTTGTTTTAGAACTGGAAGTAAATAAACGGTTGGATTTCGGAGGATTTGATCAGCATCACGCCCCAGATCAGCAGTGCCAGTACGATAGCTTTGACGGGCAGTGGGGATTTGGTAACGGTTTGCTGTGCCCACAGTTCGCTTTTGGCCGGGAGCAGATGCAGCAGGTAGCCGATCGCCATCAGGGCCATTACGGGGGCATATCCCGAGATAACTTGAGGAATTAGCTCCGGTTTGAAGTCCGTAAAGATCTGCGAGAGCATATTGCGGACAGTTTGCATATCGGTAGCGCGGAACATGATCCAGCCGAAGCAGACAACGTGGAAGGTGATGATGATGCCGATGCAGCGTCTCCAGCGGGGCATATCAGCGCCTTGGGCTTTGAACCCTGGGACGTGAGCCATAAACCATTTGTGCACAGCCAGGGAGATGCCGTGCCAGGCTCCCCACAGGACGAATCGCCAGGCGGCACCGTGCCAGAGTCCTCCGAGCAGCATGGTGATGATCAGGTTGACGTAGGTTCTTACGCGGCCTTTGCGGTTTCCTCCGAGTGAGATGTAGAGGTAGTCTTTCAACCAGCTGGAGAGGGAGATGTGCCAGCGGCGCCAGAATTCGGTGATGGTTGCCGATTTATAGGGGGAGTCGAAGTTTTTGTTGAAGTGGAATCCGAGCAGCAGGGCGATACCGATGGCCATATCGGAGTAGCCTGAGAAGTCGCAATAGATCTGCAGGGCGTAGCCGTAGAGTCCCATGAGGTTTTCGAAGCCGCTGTACAGCAGAGGATCATCGAAGACCCGATCGACGAAGTTGAGGCTGATATAGTCGGAGATGATGGCCTTTTTGAAGAGTCCGGAGATGATCAGGAAGATACCGGTTCCGAACATTTCGCGGGTAACGCGCAGTGGGTTTTGGTGAATTTGCGGGATAAAGTCGCGGGCACGTACGATCGGGCCGGCCACCAACTGGGGAAAGAACGAAAGGTAGAAGAGGTAGTCGATCCATTTCCGGAGGGGTTCGATTCGTCGGCGATAGATGTCGGCGGTATAGCTGATGGATTGGAAGACGAAGAAGGAGATTCCCACCGGCAGGAAGATATTTTGGAAGTCGAGCCAGTGGCGTCCGCTCAGTCCGTTGATAATTTCGATAAAGAAGTTGGTGTATTTGAAATAGACGAGCAGTCCGATGTCGAGGATGACGCTAAGTGCGAGCAGGCTACGTCGGGCCGATCGTTTTTCGCAGCGAGCGATTCCTTTGCCGATCAGGAAGTCGGAAATGGAGACGGCGACCAGCAGCAGGAAGAAGAATCCGCTGGTTTTGTAGTAGAAGTAGAGGGAGAAGAGCGAGACATAGATGATGCGCAGCAGCACGGCCCGTCGCATGAACTGGTAGAAGAAGGTGAAACCCAGAAACAGGAACAGGAAAAGTCCACTGCTGAAGATCAGCGGCGCTTTGGGATCGTACTGCAGCAGGTGCAGTGCTTTGTCTATGATATTACTCAGTTCGTTCATAATCTGCATGGGTGGTCAAACTTACCTCTGTTCCTGCCGTTTTTGCGGGGATGAGATCACCTTATCGAGTGGAATTTGAGGTTGTTTGTTTATCAAACGGGCCTTGGGGGCAATGGCGGAACTGCCGCTAAAGCCTTTGTAATCGTTGTAAGCACGGATCAGGGCATCGCAGAGCAATTCGCCCTGCAGCCGGTAACCTTCGTGGGTCAGGTGGATGCGGTCGGAGTTGGCCAGGCCAGCTTCATACCAGCGGGCGATGGCCCCTTCGCTGCCCGCCACGGTAAAGAAGTCCCAAACCGGAAGCTGGTATTTGGCTGCGATCCGCAGGATCTGGTCGCGCACTTTACGTGAATTGGGGTTCGGCTTGCGGACGGAACGGCCCCGGACGCGTGCGGTTTGGCTGCATTCGATCGGGGTTGTCAGCAGCAGCGGTTGGTTCGGGAAATTTTGGCGGATCAATCCGACCAGTTTGTCGATTTGTGCACCGACATAATCGGCGTTGAAGTTACGGCCGTATGAATCGTTGGTCCCCAGCGAGATCACAATCAGATCGGGAAACAGTGCGGTAGCTTGTCGGATGATCTGGGGGTTACGGTTCACAGCGGTGAAGGTGTTGCCGTTGATCCCCATACTGTGGTACAGGATGCCGGGTTGCCCGTTTTCGAGCGAGAAGCCGTAATAGACCTGGTGGTTATAGTGTGGGTCTGTAATGGGGCCTCGCAACGTAACCGAATTGACACTTTGGTTGAGGGGAATGTAGGTGCTTTCGGGGGTATCTCCGAGAGGGCACTCGATGTCATCGGTCAGTTCGGCCGGGGCTTGCAGCCGTGGGGCCAGACTGTCGTGGAAAGCACGGATTCGGTCGAATGAGGACTCTTTGTCGGTAATGGTGAAGGAGATGGTATTGTCGCTTCCGATCAGTGCCATTCCGGAGAGACCTGGTTCCTCTTCTGGGTGCAGTTGGGTGCATCGTGAGGCCTCCCAATGGTTGGGGGAGGAGATGGTATAGTCGGCCGATTGGTTGGTACCGGAGAGCCTTAACGGAACGATCAGGCCTCGACCGGCATTCCCGAAGAGACGCTGCAGGCGTGTACGTACTTGGTTGGGATAGGTTCCGGCCTGCACATGCGAATCGCCCAATTGGAAAATGGTTACCGGCAGGTCGCTCTCTTTTTGCTCCAGCGCAGTTAATTTTAGAAAGAAGCTGTCGAGAGCCTCGACGTGTCCCGAAATTCGGTTGGCATCCAATTTGACAATCCCGGGCGTATGCACCTCCTCGACCTCAAATTTGAAGTCGGTCAGCGGCAGTGATTCGGGTTGTTGTTTGATCCCTTGTCTCAGCCCGCTTGTCAGCAGAATCGCTGCTAACGGCAATATGATGATCGGGCCGTATCTCATAATTTGGTTGTTTGGGTGCCGTCTGATTGTGATTCATGACGGGGAGCGCGACTCTTTTCTTGCAATGCGCGATTGTGGGACTTAGATCGATTTTCAGTTTCCTGTGTTGCTTTTTCTTTGTGTGTGTGGCGTGGCTGCTCTGTTCCGGTGAGTGTATCTTTGTGTTTGTGTGCGGCGTGATTATCGGAGGTTTTCTGCTCTTCGTTTTTGGGATAGAGCGTATCATTTTTTGCCGTTGACTGAACGGTTGAAGTATCAGCTATAGCCGCTGGAGCGTTGGAGGTCTCCAGTTCGGTTGGTTGTTCTTTCAGTAACGTATCGGGAATCGCGAGTTGTTCAGTCGTTTCATTTTCAGCAGCTTCTTCCTCTTTTTCACCCTCTTGTCGTGGCGATGGAGCAACTTGTGTTTGGTCGGATCTCTCTTGATGCAGGAGCAGATCACCGTGTTGCCACCCCTCTTCGCTGGGGGAGGGGTCGTATCCTGACTCGAGGTCGTGGAGGAATGGAAGTCTCTCTGCATCGGAGATTGAACCATTGGCATTGGCGTTCTCGATCAGGGCCGCTGTAAGCTCCTTGGCGATAAATTTACCGCCGGGATAACGGATGTGGGTGTGGTCTTGTGAGGCCCATTTCTTTTCGACAAAGGCGACCATACTGTTTTCGCCGCCCATCGCCTCGAATGTGTTCCAGAAGGCGACGCCGGTCTCTTCAGCCGCTTTACGCTGGGCTTTGATCATACCGTAGACGGAAGGCATGGTGACGAACTGTCCGTTTTGCATTTTGCTCCGGTCGCCTACTCCCATGACCAGGATGCTGGCTCCCGGGAAACACTGCTGGGTGTAACGGATAATGTGGGCGAGCGTTTTTGCGTAGGAGTTGTACGAGAGTACGTCGGCCGTCATAACGTTGAGACCGTACTGGAGAATCACCAGGTCATATCCGCGCATCCGGTTGATCTGCTGATTGACAAAGCTGTTGGTCTCGAAGAGGGCCATTCCGCTGTTACCACGGATCGAGTAGTTGTCCACGCTGACGCCGCCTCGACCCTCCAGCACGATTCCGTATCCGGTGAATCCTTGCGTATGGGTTAGGGTGACTTTGATGCTGTGTATTGGGGCTTTGATGACGATCTGCTGGATGTGTTCACTCGATTCAGGGGTAAAAATACGGCTAACAGAATCGTTGACGACAACATTAATGCGTGTATTGTTCCGGTTGACGAAGATCAGACGGGCCACACTGGCCTGATTCAGGTGTTTGCGGAAGGTGACGCCTTCAAGACGGGTCGTAGCCCCTTCATTCGGTACACAGACCATGCCGGAGACAAAGAAGCTCTTTTTGTATGCGGAGGGAACCTCTGCGCGGTTACGGATGTTGTAGATATTCCAGTTGGAGTAGGTATGGAGTACGGAGGCCCGGAATTTGGACATTGGGGTGGCGAAGGGGACGAATCCGACGCCACGTCCGCCCAGGAGATTTTGCAGCTGTTCGCGCAGATCGGCGGTGAAGATATCTCCCTCGATGAAGGAGTCACCCAGCACGGCGATACGGACCGGACCTCTTTTTTTGTGGTTCAGCGCCTGGTTGATTCGCTCCATTGCCTCATCGCTGAAACTTTCGATTGCGACGCGGGATCTATTGAGCTGGATGGGGGCTGACAGCAGCAGATTGGCCTGATCGTCGGTTTCCGTAGAGGTTGCAATTTGCCACTCTTCGGAGGTTGGTTCGGGGAGGTTGAGGGTGTCGTGATTGGCGTTTCGGGTTGCCGAATCGATCACCTTCATGGCGGCAGCCTCGTTGAGGAAGGTCGAGTCGAAATAGGGATCGGCCTCCAGCAGTTCGGGATCCTCCTCCTGTTGGATCAGGTCCGAGATGATGTTGGTGCGTTTGATGGTCACTCCGCCCACCTTGAAACGGGGCAGAAAGGACAGTCCGATGAGCACGGCTACGACGAGTAGTGTGATCAACGGTGCATATGAGGTATAATCCCGCTGTGAGGACATGGTCTTGTTTCGGATAAAAATCGTTGCGAAGGTAGTCATTTGCACCGACATGCGGTTGTATTTCGGCTAAAAAACTGTTAAATGGCGTAAAAAAAGAATCTGTTGGACTACAAAAGAGTAAAAAAGAGGCAGCTCCTTGAAGAAGAAGCTGCCAGATGAGATTGATAGTTGTGTACGAATCGGTTTACCGATCTTTCATGGGGACAAACGGGCACTCTTCGGCAACGTTTTTGTATGCCGGGCGGATGATTCGTTTGCTGTCGAAGTTGAGCTCTTCGATCCGGTGGGCGGTCCAACCGGCGATACGGCTCATGGCAAACAGCGGTGTGAATACCTGTACCGGCAGCCCGATCATGTCGTAAACGAAGCCGGAGTAGAAGTCCACGTTGGCGCAAACCCGTTTATTGACTTTGTTTCCTTTGAAGTTCATGAAGTTTTCAATGGCACGTTCTTCAAGCAGTTCGAGGAAGGCAAACTCATCTTCACGCTCTTTCTCTTTGGCCAGTTCGCGGGCCATCTCTTTGAGAAGCAGTGCACGCGGGTCGGAGATGGTGTAAACGGCATGTCCGATACCATAGATCAGACCGGTATGGTCGTAAGCCTCTTTGCGCAGCATGCGGTTGAGGTAGTCATCGATCTCTTCGACGTTGTCCCAGTGGCGGATATTCTCTTTGAGGTGTTTGAACATCTGCATGACTGCGAGGTTTGCGCCACCGTGCAGCGGGCCTTTGAGGGAGCCGATGGCTGCAGCGATCGAGGAGTAGGTGTCGGTTCCGGACGAGCTGGTGACACGCACGGTAAAGGTCGAGTTGTTACCGCCACCGTGCTCGGCATGCAGAATCAGTGCGCGGTCGAGCGTACGGGCCTCCAGGTCGGTGAATTCGCCCTTGAGCATATAGAGGAAGTTTTCGGCAAAGGAGTACTCCTCTTTGGGGTGACGGATGTGGAGAGTTTTGCCGTGGCTATGGCGCATGATGTTGTATGCGTAGGCGATGATCGTCGGGAATTTGGAGATGAGGTCGATCGACTGACGCATCAGGTTGTCGCGCGAGGTGTCGTCGGGGTTTTCGTCGAAGGTGTACATCTCCAGCACACTGCGGGCGAGAATATTCATGACGTTTGAACCCTCGAGGTCGAGGATGTTCATTTTGGTTTTTTGGCCCAGCGGCATGAAGGCGTGAATCAGTGCCTGGAAGGTTTCGAGCTCTTCCCGGTTGGGCAGATAGCCCGACAGCAGCAGAAAGGCTGCCTCTTCATAACCGAAACGTTTTTCGGCGTGAATACCTTTGACGAGGTCGTTGACGTCGATGCCTCGGTAGAGCAGACGGCCCGGGATTGCTTTCAGGCCCCCTTCCGGAAGGCGTTCATAGCCCACAACGTCACCGATTTTGGTCAGTCCGACCAGAACTCCGGAGTGGTCTTCGTTACGCAGACCGCGTTTGACGTTATATTTGACGAAAAGTTCGTTGTCGATGTGGCTGGTGCTCTTGATCGATTCCGAGAGCTTGTAGATGATGTACTCTTTTTTCATGGTCCCTGTAATAATTGCGTTTAAAGTGGTTTAACGCCGCATTTCGGGTTGGTTTTGTGGGTCCGAAGCTGGGCGGCAGGGGAGTCGCTACCGGTAACCGGAGCGAGGGTCGCATGGGCCGTTGCGACGATCCGAGGATCATCTCATGGCCTTTGCACTCTTTCTCGTAGGCCCCTTGTAGGAACCCGGAGGGGCAAGATAGTGAAAAATAGCTTAAAATTAAACAAATCGTTAAAGTTTTCCCTCCCAAGCGGGCTGATAAAGCCACATTCGTAACGGAATGGGGATTTCTTGATTGGCTTTTTGAAGGGATTCTGAGTGGTGGAGGTGCGCGGCTGGCCTATGGCTTTGGAGCGCTTGGTGCAACCTCTCGCATCCTTGACATCGGAGTCTTCAGACCATCCCGATGCGCTGGTGAAATGGAATTGAATCGACGGCGTCAGCAAGCAACAGCTTGCCCTTGTCACATCCGGTCCGAACTCTTCTCCCTCTTTTCCCTCGCTTTTTTCGCCTTCAGAATGTAATCACTCTTTCCGTACGGCTTTGGGTTTTCTTTTTTCTTTTTCTCTTTCGATTTGTTGGTTCTATTTTTCAGTTTGTCAGCCTTTGCTGGAAGTTCAGGCAGCAGGGCGGCTTGCGAGCTGTGCACTCCCAAGTGAGGAGCTGCGGCAGCTGGCAGCCAAGCTACAGCCTTTTGAGCAGCTCCTCACCGAATTCAGAGGTGGAGAGCGTTGTACCTTGCGGCATGAATCGGGCCAAATCGCCGGTAGCGCGTCCCGCTTCGAAGGAATTTTCCATAGCGGCGGTGATCAGGGCAGCCGCTTCGTTCCAGCCGAGGTATTCAAGCATCATGACAGCCGAAAGAAGCAATGACGACGGGTTAACCACGTTTTTGCCTGCAATATTAGGAGCTGTGCCGTGAGTGGCTTCGAAGATGGCGTGTCCGGTGCGGTAGTTGATGTTAGCACCAGGAGCGATACCTATACCACCTACCATGGCTGCCAGCTGGTCGGAGATGTAGTCACCGTTGAGGTTCAGTGTGGCGATGACCGAATACTCTTCGGGGATCAGCAGCGTATTCTGCAGGAAGGCGTCTGCAATCACATCTTTGACGATCACCTTGCCGGCCTGTTTGGCGGCCGCCATGGCCTGATCGGCCGCTTCGGCGCCCTGCTCCTTTTTGATGGCGTCGTATTGGCGTGTAGTGAAGGTCTGATCGGCGAACTCGGTTTCGGCCAGGTCGTAACCCCAATTTTTGAAGCCGCCTTCGGTAAATTTCATGATGTTGCCTTTGTGTACGAGGGTCATCGACGGCAGCTTGCGAGCGATGGCATATTCGAGAGCCGAGCGTACCAATCGTTGCGAACCTTCACGCGAAACGGGTTTTACACCAAATGAGGAGCTTTGCGGGAAACGGATCTTTTTCACACCCATCTCTTCGGTGAGGAAGCGGAGGAATTTCTCGGCTTCGGGCGTTCCGGTCATCCACTCGATACCGGCATAGATATCTTCGGTATTTTCGCGGAAGATGTGCATATCGACCTTTTGGGGCTCTTTGACGGGAGATACCACGCCCCGGAACCAACGTACCGGGCGCAGGCAGACATAGAGGTCGAGCTCCTGACGCAGAGCGACGTTCAACGAGCGGATACCGCCTCCGACGGGGGTTGTCAGCGGGCCTTTGATGCCGACGCGGTAGTCGCGGAAGGCCTGCATGGTCTCGTCGGGCAGCCAGGTACCTGTTTTTTCGAAGGCTTTCCCTCCGGCGAGGACCTCTTCCCAAAGGATTCGTCGTCGTCCGTTGTATGCCTTTTCGATAGCGGCGTTAACCACCTTTTGGGTAACGGCCGTAATTTCGGGACCTACACCGTCTCCTTCGATAAAGGGGATCTCTACTTCGTTGGGCACCAGCAGTGCACCGGCTTCGTTGATCGTAATTTTACTCATTGTTTTGGTTGTATGGTTGTTTTATTGATTCCTTATTGACTTTCTGAGGAGCTCCTCTTAGTTTCATCAGATTATCGGATCGCATCGGGATTCCATCCGCGAGGGAGGGGATAGTCGATAACAAATGCACAGGAGTCGATTCGGCTCCCGCAACAGGTTATGGGTTTTCGTCCTGACAAAGTTTTGGGGAATGGAATCGGGTTAGAAATATTTTACCGGGCGTTGTTCGATAGCGCTCAGCAAATTGTTGGCCAGCGAACTGGCCCCGATTCGGAATCGATCCGGGTTTAACCAATCTGGTCCGAGAATCTCTTCGACAATACTGTAATAGAGAACGGCACTTTCGGCGGTTGAGATTCCTCCGGCTGCTTTGAAGCCCACCTTTTTGCCTGTTTTTTCGGCGAATTGGCGAATGGCAAGGCACATCACCACAGCAGCTTCTGGGGTTGCGGCGATACCGTTTTTGCCGGTCGAGGTTTTGATAAAGTCGGCTCCGGCCTCCATGGCGATCATGGCGGCACGGTGGATCAATTCGGGTTTGGCGAGGGTTCCGGTTTCGAGGATCACCTTCAGGATGGCATCGTCACCCACCTCGCCGCGTAGTGTTTCGATCTCATTGCCCATCAGGTCATATTCGCCGTCGAGCATTTCACCGATACTGATGACGATATCGATTTCGTCGGCACCGTTTTCGATGGCCATGGCCGTTTCGAGCATTTTGACCTCCAGGTAAGTTTGTGAGGAGGGGAATCCTCCGGCTACGCTGGTGATGGCCAGTTTGGCATCACCGGCCGCCAGCCCTACCGTCTCCACGAAGACCGGCCATACGCAGACCGAGGCGACGCCACCTGCTTTGGGGAACAGGCGGGGCAGGTCGATGGCTTTTTTGGTGAATTCGGTGATTGAACGGCGTGAATCGGCAGCTCCCAATGAGGTGAGGTCGATGCAGTTGAAGCATCGTCGATAGATCTCTTCGCGGCAGTTGGATTGGCTCAAGGGCCGGATTTTATCGAGCAGAGCATTCACCTGCTCCTGGTTGGGAGCAGGGCCGAAATCGCGAAGGGTGGGAGCATATTCCATGGCTATCGGGATTTGTGCGTATTCGTTGTATAGCCACAAAGATAGTAATTTTGCGGATAAATGTGACAGGAGCGCCCCGAAGAGCGCTCCTGATTATGCGATTGCATGCTTGTTTGACGGTTTGAAGGGCGGTGTATTTAAAAAACCAATGAAATACCGGCATTGACTTGGCGGGCTTGAGGGCCGGCACCTTTACGCCACAGCGGTGAGTGGTAGTAGGTCAGATTAAATCCGATGTGCGAATAACCGAAATTGATGGTATAGCCGTAATGGAAGTTGCGCAGGCCGAAGCTGCTGTGATCTTTGGCTGTTCCGCCGACGATAGCGCCTTTGCCTTGAATTTTGGTGTGGGCTCCGATCCGCAGACCTCCGATGACACCGCCATTAATGAAGAAGTTGTGGTTACGTCCGGCTTGGAATTCGATCAACAGCGGGATATTCATGTAGGCGGTAAAGAGTTTCGACTTGGTAAGGTTAACGCCTTGGGCAAGATATTGTTCATCGACGGTGGTAACGCCGTTTTCGTATTTGAGGGTCACATCCTGGTCGAAGCGGAAGTTGTTCAGTTCGAATCCGAGTCCGGTCATCAGGCGGACCGTGTGGTTTCCGACCAAGATAAAGTCAACGGGATTGAGAGTAACCCCGATTGATTTAACGTTTTGAGTCAACCGTTCAGCGCCGGCCGGGAGTGAAAAGTTGCCCAGATTGGTTACCAAACCGCTGTAATGGATGCCGATACCGGCCCAGCGTCCGTCTCTCCACAGAACGCGTCGGGTCTGTTCCTCGCCTTCGGGTTTCTTGAAGAGGCTGATGCGAATGCGAGCCTTTTTCTTTTTTGTCCCTTGTTGTCCTGTCGCGACAGCGGGGTCTTCTTGAGAGGTCTTTTTCCTAATTTTGATCAGCGGTTCGGTCTCTGTGTCGCTCTCAGAAGCACTGTTCAAAGCGGTTGGGTTAACCGTTTCAGCAGATTCAGGACAGTCTATGACCAAACGGTTACTCACTACAGCGATTGAGGAGGTATCCAGGTGTGAGGGTATCTCCTTATCGGTTAGCGATACGCGATCCGCTGCGAATGCCGAATCGGTAGGTTGTCCTGTTGGGGACTCAATGTGTGCTATCATGGAGCTATCCGGTTGTTGTGCCGTAGCGGTGGATAGCGCAACAATCATCAATAAAGTCAGGATCAAAGGCTGTTTCATGTCGGTTCTGTCGTTTATTTGCCTTATGGAGAAGTTGCAGATTATATTGAACTGTTGATGCCCATGGTGCAGGGGACGTCATGATGCCTTATTATGGCAATGAGTCGAGCTTCTGGCGCAGTCAAATCGTTCTGTCGAATGATAATTGCAATTTTGTTGGTGGGATCTTAGGGATTATTTTATCAGGCGTGAAAGTATGTCGGACAGTTGCTTTTGGGCTGGGTTAATCGTCCGAATCGATCTCCTTGCCGATGTGGATGAACGAGGCGATGGTGATACCGCTCTCTTTGCTGGTTTTGTAGCGTGAGATGGGGCTGACATCATTGATGGTCGAGATCAGCGTTTCGATCGAGGATTCGACCGATGCCTTCAGCTCCTCTGCTTCGCTGGTGCTGCGATCTTCGGTAGAAGAGGCATTGCGGTTGGAAGCAACGCGTTGTGCGATGATCGAGTTCGGCTCTTTCTGCTGGGCAGGTTGTATGGTGATTTGAGCTGTGTTCAACGCAGGCGAAGAGACTTGTAGCAGTTGTGCAGGCGAGGACAGGGAGTTTAAGATCTGTGTTTGCCCTGCATTGGGTTGTGCTTGACGCGCCAATGAGGGGTGTTTAGCCGGTACGGTACTGTGATTTGGACTGATCGAAGAATGTTTGGTTGTCTGTTGTGATTGGATCGTTTGGGGAACGCTCACAGGGAGATTGAGCGTATTGGGTTGGATGGCCGGTGTGCGTGTGGCCATTTCATCGTGCAGGGCAGAGGGAGACAAGGTGGTGCTGGCCTCATTTCCCTGGGCCGCCTCTTCGGCCATACGATCAGCGAGCGCCTCGGCCCCTTCGGGGTATGCCGCTGTGGCCTCAGCGGCCATTTGGTCGGCGCCTTTGTTCGCTCTGTCCGGGTTGAACAAAAAGAGTCCTCCGAACAGTACCGCCGCAGCTGCCGCACCAGACATCATGGCTCCGAATCGTTGCAGGCGATCCTGAAGACGGGCCAGGCGAATTTCACGTCCGCGCAGCAGTTTCTGCTTGTCCGGATATACCTCATTGGAGGGCGGAAGTACCGGCATTGCCTTTTGCAGCGAGGTGATTTGTGCTGCAATGGCGGGATGGCTTGCCAGAAAGGTGTCGAACTCCTGACGTGTGGAGGCGTCGAGTGTCCCTTCGATGTAATCCATCGCCCACTGTTCGTAATTTTGTTCGTCGATCATTTTGGTAATCGTTATGCTGTGTCTCTTGTGTTGTATCTGTTACAGAAGGTTCTCCATGGATCCGATCTGTTGTTTGAGGGCTACGCGCGCGCGAAAGATGTAAACCTTTACCTGGGCGATGCTCAACGAGGTCATTTCGGCCATCTCCTGATAGGAGTAGCCTTCATAATCGCGGAGCAGAATCAGCGTCCGTTGGATTTTGGGCAGTTGGTCCAGGTATCGTTGTACAATTTCGGCGATTCCGCTGTATGAGTGGGTCATCTCGTCGGGGCGGAAGCGCAGGGGTTCGTCACCGGTGTAGCGTTTTTTGTAGCGCACCTGATCGATAATGAGTCGATAGGCGATTGTGAACAGGTACGACTTCTCCTTACCGTTGAGAACAGCCTCACGGTTTTCCCAGAGTCTGAGAAAACTTTCCTGCACAATATCTTTCGCCAGCTCTTCGTCACGCAGGGATTTGAGGGCGAATCGATAGAGGTTGTCGGACAGCGTATGTACACATTTGTCGTACTCCGCGACGGTCATAACTCCTCAAGGTTAACGTTACAACGGTGATAGTTTCATAAAGTTACATTTTTCTGCAATCTTTTTCGGGTGTTGGTTTGTAGCCGGTTTGCGGGTCCGATTAGATTACATATTCGATCTCTTTGAAGAGGAAGGTTCGCAGTTGGCCGGTAGTGGCGATTCGGACCTCGAGATCGCCTCCGGGGCGGATACCGGTAATGGTTCCGATGAAATGTTCTCCAGTCCGGCCGTCCACGAAGGAGTGCTCTTTGTTGAGTCGGTAGAGTCGATTCAGGTAGTCGGTATCGATTTGGGAGGTGTGGTTGTCTGAAGTCTCCTCTTGGGTCAGCATGCGGTAGCGGTTGGCCAGGTGCTGGTAGAATCGGATGAAAATGTCGGCCCGGTCGAATGGATGGCCGGACTCTTGGGCCAGGGAGGTTGGGTTCGGCAGGGAGGGGTCGAAATCGGTTTGGTTGACATTCAATCCGATACCGATTACTGAACGGCAGAGGTAAGCCCCGCAGAGATCGTTTTCGATCAGGATGCCGGTTACTTTTCGGTTACCGATGTAGATGTCGTTGGGCCATTTGATGGCTGGGGTGAGGCCGAGATCGGCGATGGTATCGGCGACGGCGAGAGCTGCGGTTTTGGAGATTTGGAATTGGCGTTCAGCGAGTAAAAAATCGGGTTGCAGGACGACCGAGAAGGTGAGATTTTGTCCAGCGAGGCTATTCCAGGTATTTCCGCGCTGGCCTCGACCGGCGGATTGGGATTCGGCGATAATGACATCCCCGGCGCCATATTGGTTTTGGGCGGCACGGTTGTTCGTGGAGTCGATCTGGTCGTATAACTCTATGTGAATGCCGGTTTGACGGGCAAATTCTGTCAGTTTTTCTTTCAGCTCCTGGGTCGGATTCATGGTTTGGTGTTTTGGTTGTGATCGAGTGATATGTGGGTCGGTGGCGTTAGCTCCAAAAGAGGATGCAGTCTTTTGCCTCGGCTCTCTTGTCACACGATGCGAGTTGGGTTAGAAAAGTCAGCTATGGGGTTGCCGGTGCTTCCCGATTGGCTGGTTCGCAAAGTAAAAAATGGTTGCAAAGGTGGACAATCGTAGTAAACCGATATGCAAAATTAAAATAACGTTCGAGAAATGAGAAGGTAGTTTTTTGTGTTTGGTTTTTTATGCAGAACGGAGGAATTGTTCTCCGGATTGCCTGGAAAGCATTGAATGCTCAGATTTTTATTGATTGGTTATCCACTTTTGTAGTGCAGAGGGAAAGTGCGATGGGGACAGTTTGCGGGCGAATCTGAACGGTGGCAGCACGGCGAGCTGGTCTATGTTGTCCTATTGGGCGCTTACGAACAACTCATGGGTAGTAGTTAGGCTCGTTAGTGCTATTTGACCCAGTGAGAAGAGTTTATTGGTGCAATTCCTTGTTCGCGGTTGGGGACTGGGCGTGACGATTGTCCAAACTGTCACCGCGTTTGAGGCGTAGCGGGTTGTGACGTCTCGGCAATTTGCAGGGTGCAGTGGGTGAGTTGACCGATGTAGTTAGACAGCTCAATAAAAATCGTGAGAGTCGGTTGTGGGAGGTCGGAGGGCTCGGACGAAGTGAGGTAGGCAGTCTCGATTTTGGTTTTGATCTGGAGCCATTGGTTCTGCAAATGTTCGAGTTGCGTCTGGTGGCGGGTGGATTCCGATGACAGCACGCTATTGCCGGACTGTTGCAACTGGAACCGGGTGAGGTCGTAGCTCTCTTTGGCAATGGTGAAGAGGTCGTCCAATGTTTTGCGCATTGGCTGAGTAAACCACAACCGTTCGCGCTTTTTGATTTGGAGGAGTCGGAAGATGGTTTGGCACAGTTCGAGAGCCATCTCCTGTCGGAGAACGAGTTGATTCATCCGTTGCCAGGTTTGGTAGCCTTGAGGACTGAGCTCCTGGTGGGCCAACTGGGCGATTTGACGCTCCAGCGAGCGATGTTCCGCATACTGTGTGTCGATGCTGAGGGGAATTTTAGCTGCGAGGGTTGAGGCGGTTTCGCTGTTGGTTTCGTCAAAATAGGCTTTGATGGAGAGGACTAACTCTTGATCTCGACGCATTGCCTGGCTGAGGCTGTATTTGGTCTGCAGGAGTCCGAGTTCTCCGGCCGGTGTTGGATATTCGCCGTCGATTGCTTTGGGTGTGTGGTTGGCTTTATCGGGGATCAAATAGTTCAGCAACCTGACGGCTTGAGGAATGAAGCCGGCCAGTAACAGAGTGGTGATGAGGTTGAGCAGCGTATGGAACAGAGCCAGTGCGATGGCGGTGGAGAAGGCTCCCGGAATGAGTGGAGAGGCGCCTCCACACAGGACGATCAGGTTATTGATGCCGATGGTGATTGGGGTGAGTAGCGGGAGTGCCCACAGTGTGGCGATCAGGTTGAAGAGCAGGTGGGCGAGAGCAGCTCGTTTTCCTGCGGTGTTGGTCATGGTTGCGGCGATATTGGCGGTTGCGGTGGTCCCGATATTGTCGCCCAGAATCAGGGCCATGGCATTTTCGAGGGAGATGGCGCCGGAGCTGCAGAGAATGATTGCAAGGGTTGTGGTGGCGCTGGAAGATTGGAGCAGCATGGTCATGACGGTCCCTGCCAGCAGGAAGAGAACAGGGCTCCAGAGGCCATAGTTGTCGAGTTGAGTGAGCTGTCTTTCGACGGGGGCTTGTGCCATCAGTTGGCTGGTTGTTTCGCGTAGCAGGTCTAGGGCCAGCAGCATCAAGGCCAGACCGATCAATATGGAGCCGAGGTTTCGCAGGCGGACACGTTTGGTCAGCAGCAGCGGGAAGGCAATGGCGATCAGGGGGGTAGCCAGCAGGTTGAAATCGGGTTGGATGCCGAACAGGGCTACGAGCCATGCGGTTGCGGTGGTTCCAATGTTGGCCCCCATAACCATGCCGATAGCTTGGCTGAGGTTGAGTAGGCCGGCGTGGGTGAGTCCGACGATCATGACGGTCATGGCGCTGGATGACTGTATGATAGCGGTTGCGGTCGTTGCGAGGAGGATTCCGCGGAGAGGCGAGCCGGCGACTCGGTTCAGTTGGGCGTAGAGTCGTTGTCCGGAGGCTCTTTGCAGGGCGTCGCTCATGGTCTTCATCCCGAAGAGGAAGAGCCCGACGGCTCCTAACAGCATGATGATTGGCAGAATGATCTCCATGGCGACAATAAGGATAGAGGTATCGATTGGGTCAAAAATAACAAAATTACTTTATGGATTCACCCGGGCGAGCTTTGAAGGCGTAAAATAGCGAGCGACGGCCACCGGTCTGCTTTTGTTTTATTGTCAGGTGTCCGTGTTTTTTGAGGAATTCAGGGGAATGGGCTCGTTAGATTGTAAACATGCCTATTAATAAAATTGGTGGATTGAGAGGCGAGGACGGAGAGGAAAATCCTGATACTGATTGAGTGAAATGAAGCCCATTGGTATTAATCATAAAAAATAGCAAGCGGGCTTCCCGATAGGAGAAGTCCGCTTGTAGAGGGTAGAAGGATCGACGTTTAGACCTCGACGTTGTAGGTACGGAGGGCGTCGTTGAGGGTTGTTTTGGCATCGGTTGAGGCTTTGCGCTTGCCGATGATCAGGGCGCAGGGCACGCCATATTCCCCTGCGGGGAATTTTTTGGGCAGCGTTCCGGGAATGACAACAGAACGTTCGGGCACTTCACCGCGGTAGATGATCGGTTCGGGTCCGGTAACATCGACGATCTTGGTGGATCCGGTGATGGTCACGCCGGCACCGATTACAGCCTCTTTGTGTACGTGTACTCCCTCGACAACGATACAGCGGCTACCGATGAAGCAGCCATCTTCGATGATTACGGGAGAGCCCTGGATAGGTTCGAGGACGCCACCGATACCGACACCGCCACTGAGGTGAACGTTTTTGCCGATTTGGGCGCAGGACCCTACGGTTGCCCAGGTATCGACGAGGGTACCGCTATCGACATAGGCACCGATATTGACGTAGCTGGGCATCAGGATTGCACCCGGGGCGATGTAGGCGCCATAGCGGGCCACGGCGGGGGGCACGACACGGATACCGAGTCTGTCGTAACCGTTTTTCAAGGGGATTTTATCGTTGTATTCCATCGGACCGGCTTCGGTGGTCTCGATGTGTTGGATCGGGAAATAGAGTACGATGGCCTTTTTGACCCATTCGTTGAGTTTCCATGATCCGTCCTGCTGCGGTTCGCAGACGCGCAGTTTACCTTCATCGACGAGGCTGATGATTTTGCGGATAGCGAGTTTAGCCTGGTCGGTGCGGATGTGGTCGTGGTTTTCCCAAACCAGTTCCACCTCTTTTCTCAGATCTTCGTACATAATTTAGGGATTTATGGCAGTTCAACGGGATCTCTGCCGTAAGACAAATATATTAACTTTCTGTGAATATTTATATCTTTGTTGAGGCACGTAGTGTTCCAACTGTTCACAAATAGAGCCTTAAAGATGAAAAAACAGTATTTAGCCGTTGTTTTGCCGGTATTGGCATTGACATTGGCGGCATGTCAGAATCGGATGAAAAAGATAGTAGTGAAAGCGTATCCAGTAGCGCGGATGGATTCCACGGTGGATGATTATTTTGGCACAAAGGTGGCCGATCCGTATCGGTGGATGGAGGATGACAACTCGGCAGAGACGGCTGCCTGGGTGAAGGCCGAGAATGCGGTGACGCAGGATTATTTGTCACAGATTCCCTATCGGGATCAGGTGCGCAAGCGGTTGACGGAGTTGTGGAATTTCCCGAAATACGGGGTGCCTCAGAAGGTTGGGGATTACTATTTCTTTTTCGAGAACGATGGTTTGCGCAACCAGAGTATTTTGTACCGGCAGAAGGGATTGGATGGAACACCTGAGGTTTTCCTGGACCCCAATACGTTGAGTGATCAGGGGACGGTTGCTTTGGTCGATCTGTCGTTTTCGAAGGATGACCGTTATTTGGCCTATGCGGCGGCGGCTTCGGGTTCGGACTGGGTTGAGATTCGTGTGATGGAGACCGCGACGGGCCGGACGTTGCCTGATGTGATCCGTTGGGTGAAATTTTCTGGAGCGACTTGGAGTGGCGACGGTTTTTATTACAGTGCATACGATGAGCCCGATCCGAAAGAGGTGCTTTCGGGACAGAACCGTGATCAGAAGATCTATTACCATAAATTGGGAACGAAACAGACCGAAGATAAATTGGTGTACAGCGACTCAGCGCATCCGTTGCGTTATCTGTCGGCTTCGGTAAGCCGTGACGGGAAGCTGCTTTTTGTCACCTCAACCGAAGGGACCAGCGGCACCGAGATCCTTTATCAGAAGATCGAAACGCCGGGTGTTGTCCGTACTTCAGCTCCAAATAGTGGTTTCCAGGTGCTGTTCCCGGGATTTGCTTACGATTATACGTTGGTGTCGGGACGTGACGGCAAGGCCATCTTCTATACGAATGATCACGCCTTGAATGGTCAGCTGTTGCAGGTCGATTTTACCGGAACGAAGCCGGTGATTGCGACGTTGGTACCGGAGGGCGATTGCCTGATGGAGGGCGCTGTGACGGCCGGCGAGAATCTGATGGTCTTCTGGTTGGATAAGGCGCAGAGTCGGGTCAGCCAGTATTCAATGACTGGAGAGAAGATCCGGGATGTCGAGCTGCCCGGTATTGGGACTGTGGGCGGAATGCAGGCGGAACGTTCGGCAACGGAGACCTTCTATTCTTATTCGAGCTTCACGATGCCGACACAGATCTACCGTTATGATTTGGCGCAGGGAACTTCGGAGTTGTTCAAATCTCCGAAGGTGAATTTCGATCCGGATCAATTTGTGTCGGAGCAGGTGTTCTATCCGAGCAAGGATGGTACACAGGTCTCGATGTTCTTGGTACACCGCAAGGATATTAAGTTGGATGGTTCCCACACGGTCTATCTGTATGGGTACGGCGGATTCAATATCAACCGGACTCCAGGCTTTTCGCCGGAGAATATACTGTTGATGGAGCAGGGCGGTGTGTATGCGCTGGCCAACCTGCGCGGAGGCGGAGAGTATGGCGAGGAGTGGCACAAGGCCGGTATGCTTGCCAACAAGCAGAATGTGTTTGATGACTTTATTGCAGCGGGTGAGTACCTGATTCGTGAGGGGTACACCACCAAGGAGAAGTTGGCGATTGCCGGCGGATCGAATGGCGGTTTGTTGGTAGGTGCCTGCATGACGCAGCGTCCCGATCTGTTTGCGGTAGCTTTGCCAGCAGTGGGTGTGATGGATATGTTGCGGTATCAATATTTCACCTGTGGATGGGGATGGGCTGTTGAGTATGGTCGCAGCGACAATGCGGATCAGTTCCCATATCTGTATGCCTACTCTCCGTTGCACAATATCCATAAGGGGACCTGTTATCCGGCCACGTTGATTACCACGGCGGATCATGACGATCGGGTTGTTCCGGCGCACTCGTTTAAATTTGCGGCGACGATGCAGGCGGCCCAGGGGTGTGATCATCCGATTCTGATCCGTATCGAGACCGATGCTGGCCACGGAGCCGGCAAGCCCACCTCGAAACGCATTGACGAGGAGACCGATATCTATTCATTCCTGTTCTGGAATACCGGGATTCGGAAACTCAGCAAGCACTAAACCGCTGCAGAGAGGGGTAGCTGTTGGAGGTTTCGAAATAGTGTGTAAAAGCGTATAAACAGCTTGTCTCCGTGTCATATTGTGTTGCACTGTCTCTACCTTACTTATAGTGGATGATAGGGCATCCCGTAATAGTAAAAGCGACTGCAGAGTTACCATACAACTCTGCAGTCGCTTTTTATTGCTAAAGGGTAGCGGATGACGCGCGGGGCAGCGAACAGACGAACGGGCGATTGGGCAGTAAGATGTTCGGACAGCACGCTATGCACAAAGTGTGCATGTGCTCGCCTGAGCGTTTTGTGCCGTTTTATTTAGTGCATTGTCCATTCTAATACCTCTTGTCGTTCTATCCCTTTTTTATTCTCGTCTCCCCTCTGTTTCCTGCTTCCCCTCGTTCGCTTTGGTTGTTACTTTTATTCTCCCCTCGCTTCCCCAATGCCTCATTGTTTATCACGCGGGTAGGGATGGGGCGTAGAGCTATTTGTACCTGATGTTAATCAGTTGGTCTCCGCCGAATTGGTTGATTTGCCGCTTCATGGTGTCGATCACTTGACCGTCGCGAAGCACGCGCAGCGTCAATTTCAATGGAGGGGAGTCCGATACGCGATCCGATTCGGGTAGTCCTCGCGGGACAACATAGAGGCAGATGGCGGCTTCGGCAGTTGGGGCGGGGCTGCTGACACTAAGTTTGCAGCCCGACTTGTGGATGGTTGAGGCGTCGTTGTCGGCACTGACGACGCCGTGAGAGTTGCCGTCGGCGTCGTAGGAGTATAGGTGAAGGTGGACGTTCATCTGTCTCCAGATGCGTTCGTCGCCTTCGGCTTCGAGTGTGAAGATGTGCTCAGCCATGCTGTCGATCGTTTAATTTGACGATGTAAAATTATACAAATTATACGATTCTGCGGTCACGCTTGTGTGGATGTGGAGGGACTGAAGTGTGTCGGGTGTGTTATTGGTTAAAGAAGTCGCGGAAGAAGAGCAGGTGAAACTCTACGGCGTGTCGCCAGTAGTTGTGGGTGTGGCGTCCGGGGCGGATGATGAATTCGTGAGGAACGTTACGGTAGAGTAGCTCTTCGTGGAGACGCATGTTTACGTTGTAGAAATAGTCCTCGGTTCCACAGTCGATGAATATGGCCAGCTGTCCGGCTTGTAATTCCGATGAGGGATCGACCGAGGGTAGTCCTGCCACTTCACGGCTTCGATCATTAAAGGGGACGGCACGCCAGAGTTGTCCCATGACAGAGTACTCTTCCCAGCGTTGTGGGTTTTCGAGGCAGGGACCGATTCGTTTTTCAATATCCCAGTTTTTGGGGAATGGGGCCAAGGCTACCCCTCCGCTCATGGAGCCGCATGCCCCGAACAGGGATGGATGTCTCAGTGCGAGGTAGAGTGCTCCGTGTCCGCCCATGCTATATCCGGTGATGGCGCGTCCCTTGCGTGAAGGTCGGGTTTGGTAGAGGCTGTCGATGGCCGGGATCAACTCTTGGGTGATATAGGTCTCGTAGCGCATTGTCGAGTCGATGGGGCTGTCCCAATACCAGCTGCTGAATCCGCCGTCCGGGCAGACGATGATCTCTCCCATGCGTGAGGCTGCTTCGGGCAGGGCTGGTTGTGTTTTGTTGATCCAGGTATCGTAACGTCCGCGAAAACCGTGCAGCAGATAGACGACTGGCCAATGACGAGTTGTGTCTTGTTGGTTGTATGTCGCGGGAAGTATGACCACATTTTTGATCGGTTTGTGCATCGACTGGCTCCAGACTGTTACGGTATCGACCTGGGGCATTGAAGTCAGGAGTGCAGAGGCCTTTGGGTTGCGAGGCTTTTCAGCTGCAAATGTTGTGGTGGAGCTGAAGCATAAAATGATGCATATTAGCAGCAACAATCCGAATCGAGCTTTTACCCTTGGAAAGAGGCTGTCTCTATTGAATTTTGAGGAGAATACGGTCCAATCGGAGATTGAGGTTGTTGTGTCATAATTTACAGTTGAGAGCTGCCTCTTATTTGGAATTATGCACGATGGACGATTATAGACCGTTGGCGTTTGAAAATTTGTGTTTGTTGTAGATTGGCCGGTGAGGGTGATCATAGAGTAGGCGGGTTAATTGGTTTACGAGTTGTGTTTGACAGGATTGGGACGATTTGAATCTACAAAAATGCTCGACTCAAGAAGCCTTCCGGATATAAATACAAAAGCTGCCATTGGCAGCTTTTGTATTACTTGTATGGAGGTAAATTTATTCAGGTTGAGCCTCCCGTTCGAAATACTCGTGGAAGAAGAGCAGTTGGAAGGGGAGAGCGTAGTGCCAGTAGGTGTGGGTGTGAACTCCCGGGCGGGTGATGAAGGTGTGAGCGATGTTGTTGTGCTGCATGGCTTCGTGCAGGGCCACATTGACATCGTAGAAGAAGTCGTCGATGCCGCAATCGATGATGATTGCAGGGCGGCCTTCAACCGATTTCATCATCCAGTCGTTACCTCGGCCGCCCTGTACGTGGGGTTCCGGGCGCAGACGATAGAGTTGGGTGATGACGGTATGGTCGTTCCACACTTTGGGGTATTTTGAGTATTCGCCGAGCCACTGTTTCATATCCCATTGGTCGGGGAAGGGGCGGATATCGACGCCGCCGCTCATTGAGCCGCAGGCACCGAAGGTGTCGGTGTGGCGGAATGCGAGCCAGAGTGCGCCATGACCACCCATGCTGAAGCCGGTGATGGCCCGTCCGGTGCGGTCGGCGATGGTCCGGTAGTGTTCGTCGATGTATTTGACGAGCTCTTCGGCCACGAAGGTTTCATAGCGGTTGTTGGGATCTGCCGGGCTGTCCCAGTACCAGCTGTTGCGGCCGCCATCGGGGCAGACGGCGATGCAGTCGATTTTGGAGACATCCTGGGGCAGTTCGGGGCGGGTCCGGTTGACATAGACGCCGTAATCTCCTCCGTGTCCGTGCAGCAGATAGACTACCGGATATTTTTTATTTGGGGATTTGTCGTAGCTGGCTGGCAGCACGACAACCGTTTTAATGGTTTTGTGCATTGAGGGGCTCAGGATGGCTATGGTATCCACGGTCTGAGCGAAGGCGCTGCCCGAAATCAGCAGCAGGGCCAATAATAATAAGAAGTTCTTTTTCATTTGTTACGGTCGGGTTTTTATTGATAGTTAAGTTTTTATTGAATTGTGTTGGTTGGTTTTTGCTCTTTTGGTTTGGTGGGGAGCTGGGTTGTTGTAGTTCGGGAAAGAGGTTTATTACGGTTCCGACGCAAAATCAGAAGTATTCTTTATTGTGGATACAGACTTGGTGATGATTTGCGCGGGATTTTTATTGATTGTTAGGGGGTATGAGAATTTTGTTTGTTTTGGGTTTTGGAGAGGTAATGCGATCCGTAGATTCGGGACGCATTACGGTCCGTTATCGTATTATTGGCTGATATTTTAGCCGATATTTCCACACAAAGATAAAATAAAACGGCGACTTTCCGCACGATTTGTTCAGCAGGATTTGGAACCTGCACAGGATCAACGTCTAAACGACAAATCGAGGCTTCTAAATAGGATGATATTATAATTTTATAAATTCAATAAAAATAAATGATAAATAAGAGGGGTTTTAGGGGGTGTTGGGAGGGGTAAAAGAGCGGATAATCAGCGAAAAAAGTTGGTTTTGATTTGCAGAATCGGGAAAAAGCGGTATCTTTGCAGTCCATTTTGTACAAATGTAAGGGGATTTTATGCCCAAAAGTAAAGGATAAAGTTTAACTAAAGGATTTGAAATGCCAACGATTCAACAGTTAGTACGGAAAGGAAGATTGACGCCTAGCTTTACCAGTAAGGCACCGGCGTTGGATGCATGTCCTCAACGTCGTGGAGTATGTGTACGTGTGTACACGACGACCCCCAAAAAGCCGAACTCTGCGATGCGTAAGGTAGCACGTGTACGTCTGACCAATGGTAAAGAGGTGAATGCCTACATTCCGGGTGAAGGACACAATTTGCAGGAGCACTCGATTGTTTTGGTACGCGGTGGTCGTGTAAAGGATCTGCCGGGTGTACGTTATCACTTGGTACGTGGAGCTTTGGACTCAGCGGGAGTTGACGGTCGTCGTCAGCGTCGTTCGAAGTATGGGGCAAAACGTCCAAAAGAGGGTGCAAAGAAGAAGTAAGGAATTAATTGGAGTTACAAAAGAGTTATTAAGAGTTTAAGCAATGAGAAAAGCGAAGCCTAAAAAGCGAATTCTACTTCCAGATCCCAAGTTCGGAGAAGTACTTGTGACGAGGTTTGTGAATAACCTTATGCTGGATGGTAAGAAGAGTATTGCCTATGCGATTTTCTATGATGCGATAGAGATCGTAGGCGAGAAGATGAAGGATGCAGACAAGGCTCCTCTCGAAATCTGGAAGAAAGCGTTGGAGAACATTACTCCGCAGGTAGAGGTAAAATCTCGCCGCGTAGGAGGAGCGACGTTCCAGGTGCCGACCGAGGTAAGACCCGAGCGCAAAGTTTCTTTGGCAATGAGAAACCTTATCCTTTACTCTCGCAAGCGCGCAGGTCACTCGATGGCCGAGAAGTTGGCAGCAGAGATTCAGGCTGCCTATAATGAAGAGGGTGCAGCCTTCAAACGTAAGGAGGAGATGCACCGTATGGCAGAGGCCAACAAAGCATTTGCACACTTTAGATTTTAATCGGTAGAGGAAAGCATATGGCGACAAGAGATTTGAAATATACGAGGAATATCGGTATCATGGCACACATTGATGCCGGTAAGACGACGACCTCAGAGCGTATTCTTTTCTACACCGGTAAGACGCACAAGATCGGTGAGGTGCACGAAGGAGCTGCTACGATGGACTGGATGGTTCAGGAGCAGGAGCGTGGTATTACCATTACTTCGGCAGCGACCACTGCATTTTGGCACTACAAGGGCCAGGTATATCAGATTAACATTATCGATACCCCGGGTCACGTTGACTTCACGGCAGAGGTAGAGCGTTCGCTGCGTGTATTGGACGGTGCGATTGCTACCTTCTGTGCAGTAGGTGGTGTTGAGCCGCAGTCTGAGACGGTATGGCGTCAGGCTGATAAATATAAGGTACCCCGTATTGGTTACGTAAACAAGATGGACCGTACTGGTGCAGACTTCCTGGCTGTATGTGCACAGGTTAAGGAGCGCCTTGGTGCTACTGCGATGCCGATTGTTTTGCCGATCGGATCGGAGGACAAGTTTACGGGTTTGGTAGACCTTATATATAATAAGGCGATCATTTATGATGATGCCAAGAAGAATGAGTTGGTGAACTACACCTACGAAGAGATTCCCGAGAATATGAAGGCTGAAGCGGCTGAGTGGCGTAACAAACTGATTGAGGAGGTTGCGGCTACCGACGAGGCTTTGATGGAGAAATTCTTCGAGGATCCGGATTCGATCACTGCCGACGAGTTGATCGCAGCGATTCGTAAAGCGACCATCAGCATGCAGATCGTGCCGATGTTGTGCGGTTCATCATTCAAGAACAAAGGTGTTCAGCTGTTGCTGGACTATGTGATGGCATTCCTGCCCTCGCCGCTGGATATCGAGGCTGTAGTCGGCACCGATCCACGTACCGGTGAGGAGACCAAACGTCATCCGAATATTAACGATCCGTTCTGCGGTTTGGCCTTCAAGATTGCAACTGACCCGTTCGTAGGTCGTTTGGCATTCGTTCGTGTTTACTCGGGTAAACTGGAGGCCGGTTCTTATGTACACAACAGCCGCAGTGGCAAGAAGGAGCGTATCAGCCGTCTGTATCAGATGCACGCCAACAAACAGAACCCGATGGAGGTTGTAGGTGCTGGTGATATCTGTGCAGCGGTAGGTTTCAAAGAGATCCGCACCGGTGATACCTTGTGCGACGAGGATCATCCAATCGTTCTGGAGTCTATCACCTTCCCTGAGCCGGTGATTGGTTTGGCAGTAGAGCCCAAGACTCAGAAGGATCTCGACAAGTTGGGAATCGCGCTGGGTAAACTGGCTGAGGAGGACCCGACCTTTACCGTAAGAACCGATCCGGACAGTGGTCAGACCGTCATCAGCGGTATGGGTGAGCTTCACTTGGAGATCATCGTTGACCGTCTGAAACGTGAGTTCGGTGTAGAGATCAACCAGGGTGCACCTCAGGTTAACTACAAGGAGTCACTGAAGTCGAAGGTTCAGCACCGTGAGGTGTTCAAGAAACAGACCGGTGGTCGTGGTAAGTTTGCCGACATTGTCTTCGAGATTGGACCAGCCGAAGAGGGTAAGATGGGTCTTCAGTTCGAGGATGTGGTTAAAGGTGGTAACATTCCTAAGGAGTATATGCCGGCTATTCAGAAGGGATTTGAGTCTTCAATGACCAATGGTCCGTTGGCAGGCTTCCCGCTGGACAGCATGAAGGTAACCGTATTGGATGGATCGTTCCACCCGGTTGACTCTGATGCTCTTTCATTTGAGATTTGTGCTCGTAACGGTTTCCGTGAGGCGGCACGCAAAGCATCTCCCGTTATTTTGGAACCGATCATGTCGGTAGAGGTTGTAACCCCTGAGGAGAACATGGGTGACATCATCGGCGACTTGAACAAACGTCGTGGCCAGATCAACGGCATGGAGACCAAAGGTAACGCACGTGTCGTAAGTGCTAAGGTGCCTTTGTCAGAGATGTTCGGTTATGTAACCGTACTGCGTACGATCTCTTCGGGCCGTGCAACCTCTTCGATGGAGTTCTCGCACTTCGACGAAGTGCCTGCAAACTTGGCAAAAGAGATTATCGAGAAATCAAATGGTAAAAAAGGATCGATAGAATAATCAAGAAATATGAGCCAGAAAATAAGAATCAAACTGAAAGCCTACGATCACAATCTGGTTGACAAATCGGCAGAGAAGATCGTTAAGACGGTGAAGGGGACTGGAGCAGTTGTCAGCGGGCCGATTCCGCTGCCTACCCAGAAGAAGATCTTCACGGTGAACCGTTCGACCTTCGTAAACAAGAAGGCACGCGAGCAGTTCGAGCTCTCTACCTGCAAACGTATTCTCGACATCTACAGCTCGACTCCTAAGACGATCGATGCATTGATGAAGCTCGAGTTGCCCAGCGGCGTAGAGGTTGAGATCAAGGTGTGATGAAGGCTGGTACGGCTCTTGAGTCATAGACGAGGTTCAAATCCCTGCCGGGAGACCGGCAGGG
>UQYM01000001.1 GCA_900545315.1 uncultured Alistipes sp. | reverse complement strand
CGATCTCAAAATTCTTTCCAAGGGCGGTCAGAAATTCGGCAGGCGTCAAGCCATTGAGATCTTTGACCAACCGATTGTAATCGATAATCTTCAACTGGTTGTCGGGGAAAATAACCGCCAAGAAATAGCAGTACTCCTCCTCGCCGGTATGGTTCGGATTCTGTTTCATCTTCTCCTGACCGACACGAGCCGCTGCCGCCGTACGATGATGTCCATCAGCTACATACAAGGCAGGAATCTCGGCAAAGATTTCAGTAATTCGCTTTTGAGTCGCCTCATCGTCAATCACCCAAAAACGGTGACCAAACCCATCAGCAGCCACAAAATCATAAACCGGATCGTTGTGCGTAACAATGCTGTCAATAATCTGATCGATCTCCTGATTGGCCGGATAGGAGAAAAAGACCGGCTCCACATTGGCATTTTGGATCCGTACGTGAATCATACGATCCTCCTCCTTATCGGGACGGGTCAATTCATGTTTTTTGATTTTACCCTGCAGGTAATCATCAAAATGACAGGCCGCTACCAATCCATATTGTGTCCGGCCATCCATGGTTTGGGCATAGACATAATACTTCTCAGTATCGTCCTGCACCAACCATCCCTTTTCTCGCCAGGTCCGAAAATTCTCGACTGCACGGGCATACACCTCATCGGAATGCTCGTCAGCTATCGGAGCAAAATCAATCTCGGGTTTGATAATATGAAGCAACGATTTTTCCGTTGCCTCCTGTTTTGCCTCCTGCGAATTGAGCACATCATAAGGACGTGAGGCCACCTCAGCCGCATACTCTGCAGGGGGACGAATGCCCCGAAAAGGTTTTATTCTAACCATCTTTCGTTTCTCTTACAGTAATCTATGTATAAATGAATAAAGACTATTTGTTCACCTGGAACCGCGTATCGTTCTCCTTGAAATAGGCAACCACCTGACGTGCCGCAGCCAAACCGGCATTGATATTAGCTTCGGCCGTTTCTGCTCCCATCTTTTTAGCAGTCGCAAATACCCGCTTGCCAAATTTTTCGCTCAGCTCAGCCTGATTTCCCGCTGCAATGTCAGTAATGTACTTCAAATCAGGACGCTCCTCAAGCACTTTAGCCAAACCTGCCTCATCGATCACCTCTTTACGAGCCGTGTTGACCAACGTTGCCCCTTTCGGCATCCGGCTGAGCAGTTCATAACCGATCGAACCTTTGGTCTGCTCCGTTGCCGGAATGTGCAACGACAGAAAATCAGACTGCTCATACAACGCCTCAACCGAATCGACCGCCAATACACCATCTTCAGCAAAGACTTCGGGATTGACATACGGGTCGTGCGCCGCAACCTCCATGCCCATGGCCTTACCCAAACGTCCGACCAGACGTCCGACATGTCCATAAGCCTGAATTCCGAGGCGTTTGCCTCGAATCTCCGAACCGGTGCCCGGAGTGAACTGGTTACGAGCCATAAAGATCATCATGCCGATCGCCAATTCAGCCACAGCATTCGAATTTTGGCCCGGCGTATTCATCACGACAATTCCACGCTGGGTACAGGTAGCCAAATCCACATTGTCGTAACCGGCCCCAGCACGTACAACAACTTTCAATTGCGGTGCTGCCGCAATCACTTCCGCCGTCACTTTATCACTCCGCACAATCAAGGCATCGACATCTGCAACAGCCTCCAACAACTGACTTTTATCAGTGTACTTCTCCAACAGAGCCAACTGATAGCCGGCTCCCTCCACGATTTCACGAATTCCGTCCACTGCAGCCTTGGCAAATGGTTTCTCGGTAGCAACTAATACTTTCATCGTAATGAGCGATTGAAAAAAAACGGCCTTCTTTTTCTGGGAAGGCCGATATGTCATGATAAGTCCCATAGACTATTTGACGTGTAACTTCTCGAACTCCTGCATGCAGTCCACCAGCGCCTGAACGCTCTCTTTGGGCAGCGCATTGTAAATTGAGGCACGGAAACCACCAACCAAACGGTGTCCTTTCACACCAACCATGCCTTTCGACTTGGAGAACTCAAGGAACTCTCCGGCCAAATCTGCATAAGGCTCTTCCATTACGAAACATACATTCATAATCGAACGGTCCTCTTTAACGGCCGTACCCTTAAACAACGGGTTGCGATCGATCTCGTTGTACAGCAGGGCAGCCTTCTCCTGATTGAGTTTCTGGATAGCCGGTACACCACCGATCGACTTCAACCAACGCAACGTTTCACGTACCACATAAATCGCAAATACCGGTGGGGTATTGAACATCGATTTGCTGGCAATGTGGTTACGGTAGTCGATCATTGAAGGGATCTTACGGCTAACCTTGCCCAGAATATCCTCGCGAACGATCACAAAGGTTACACCGGCAGGGCCCATATTCTTCTGAGCGCCGCCATAGATCAGGCCATATTTGGAAACATCCACCGGACGGCTCAAAATATCGGAACTCATATCAGCAACCAGAGGCACCGGAGAGTCGATATCGGTTTTATATTCGGTACCGTAAATCGTATTGTTGGTCGTGATATGCAGATAGTCCAAATCGGTCGGGATCTCAAAACCTTTAGGAATATAGGTAAAATTCTTATCCTCAGAAGATGCGATCACCTCGGTTTCACCAAACAGACGAGCCTCCTTGATAGCCTTGTTGGCCCAAACACCCGTATTGACATAACCGGCCTTTTTCTCCATCAGGTTGAACGGCACTTCGTAGAACTGGGTGCTGGCACCACCGCCCAAAAAGAGAATTTTATATTCGGCAGGCACGTTCAGCAATTCACGTAGCAGCGCTTCAGCCTCATCGTTAACCGCTTCGAAATCGGCCGTACGGTGAGAAATCTCCAACAGGGAAAGTCCCATACCATTAAAATCCAATATCGCTTTGGCTGCATTTTCAATTGCTACACGGGGCAAGATCGAAGGCCCTGCGCTAAAGTTGTGCTTTTTCATAATGTTCTAATCTGTATTCTTGCTTATTGAATCGGGATCCACCAAAGATCCATTTCCAAAAATACCGATTTTTTTCGGATATAGAACAATAATTTATCCATTTTCTACAACAAGCTCCGCGCTTGGTCCATTTTTAACAAATTTTTATTGAAATGGGCTTTCAGGAGGGTTTACCCGCAGGTTTATTCTCTTCAATAAACCAAGGCTCACCGTTAATTTTAAATCATACATATTATGAGGGAAACAGGTCCAACACCCACCTCAACCACCTCTCAGCAACACTTTACAACAATCTTCAATCATCCAAGCATTACGTACGAATATCTGTGATCCATGAACAATACATTCAATGCCCTCAGCTTCAATGCCCCCAGCAGACAGCATGGCACCAATTTCAATGATGCACCGCTCTCTTCAATAAGTGTACCTCTCAACAAAATCATCTTCTTAAGCCATAGCTCAGCGCCCGCTTGGAGGCATCTGAGTCGATATTTGGTCGAATGTTTCACAATCTGCAGCCCAGTACATGTCTCGATTGAAAATTATTGATTACTTTTGGGGTTATCAAAATCCCGATGAATATGATTAAATCGATGACCGGTTACGGCAAAGCCGAGACCATGCTCGACAACAAAAAAATTACCGTCGAGCTCCGTTCACTGAACAGCAAACAGGCCGATATAACTGTCAAATTGCCTGCATTATACCGCTCCAAAGAGTATGAGATACGCAATGCGGTCACCAAATGCCTGCAACGAGGAAAGATCGATGTGTTTATCACGGTGGAGATGACAGGCGATTCAGGCTGTGTAACCATCAACAAGGTGGCCTTCGACAATTACTATGACCAATTGATGGCCCTGGCGGACGGCAAGAGCATGGCTTGGGGAACCAAACCGGTCGATGCTGCGGTCCTGCAAACAATTTTACGCCTGCCCGATGTGGTACAGACCGACAATCAGACACTCACCGAAACCGAAGAGCATGCCTTGATGCATACGGTCAACGAAGCGTTGGAGCACATTGAGGCATTCCGCACACAGGAGGGAGCCAAATTGATCGCAGATCTGCTAAAACGTATCGACAAAATCGAAACCATCAAGAACAACGTTACCCCATACGAACAAGCTCGCACCGAAACCATCAAAAAGCGTATTCGGGAGAATATCGAGAACATTGGGATTCCGTTGGATAACAACCGCCTCGAGCAGGAGATGATCTACTACCTGGAAAAACTGGATGTCACCGAAGAGAAGGTACGCATTCAGAATCATTGCGACTACTTCCGTGAAGTGGCTCACGGAGAAGATGGGGCCGGACGCAAATTGGGATTCATTGCTCAGGAATTGGGCCGCGAGATCAATACCCTGGGCTCCAAATCCAACGAAGCTACCATGCAAAAGATGGTGGTTGAGATGAAAGATGAGCTCGAAAAGATCAAAGAACAGGTCCTCAATATTTTGTAACGCATCATCAAGCGGACGACACCCAGAGATTTTACAAACTCTCACCCAAACGAGTCAATATGGTTTTTGGGGGATATAGCTCTGATCTGCTCGTGTGCTTGCAACTTCGGATTGCTCCTTTTCAGCGTTTTGTATCAATTTTAACAGACCATGGCACAGGATACCTCAAAGCATGTAAGCGGGAAGGTGGTTATCTTCTCCGCTCCATCGGGTTCAGGCAAATCGACCATTATTGGTCAATTGCTCAGTAGTTTTCCGCAACTGGAATTTTCCATATCGGCCACTTGCCGTGCACCGCGCGGTGCAGAAATCAACGGCCGGGAATATTACTTTTTCAGCCATGACGAATTTATGCGCAAAGTGGCCAATCAGGAGTTTGTCGAGTGGGAAGAGGTCTATGCCGGAACCTGCTACGGTACGCTTCGCAGTGAGTTGGAACGCATCTGGAGCAAGGGCCATGTCATCGTATTCGACGTCGATGTCAAAGGGGGCGTCAACCTGAAAAAAATCTTTGGGAAACAGGCCCTTTCACTGTTCATTATGCCCCCGTCGATTGAAGTCCTGCATCAAAGGCTGGTCGATCGGGGAACCGACTCGCCCGAAATGATCGCCAAGCGGGTAGCCAAGGCGGCCGAAGAGTTGACCTACTCCAATCAGTTTGACTGCATCGTCGTCAATGATGATCTGGCTACTGCCGTTGCAGAAGCTAAAAAACAGGTAGCGGATTTCATCGGTTGAGTCCAACAATTCACCCGTATGCCAACTGAGCCCCATACCATTCTCTATTGCGGATCGTTTAACCCGATCCATAAAGGGCATATTGCACTGGCCGAAGAGGTTCTGAACCGTTATCCGCAATGCGATCTGTGGCTGGTTGTCTCTCCGCAAAATCCGCTGAAACAGCGTACCGATCTGGCTCCGGAAGAGCATCGCCTGCAAATGGCCCGCATTGCGGCGCAACATGCTACCTGTGCCTATCGGATTCAGGTTTGCGACATCGAATTTCATCTACCCAAGCCCTCGGCTACCATCCACACACTGCATGCACTCGCAACAGTCTATCCTGAACGCAAGTTTGCACTACTGATCGGCAGCGATAATGCGCAATGTTTCGACCGGTGGATTGCTCACAACGAGATCATAACCAACTATCCGGTATTGGTTTATCCACGTGCGGGATGGCCGATGCCCAATAACGATCTCACCCGAAAGATGAGCTATTTGGCCGATTTACCGCTGCTGCCGCAGGCAGCGACCGACATTCGGCAACAAATCGCACAGCTCAACCATCCTCAACCCCAAACATCTCAAACCGCCTCCACAATGCACCTCAACGAGGAGAAAGCTATCTCCAGTGAGCTTCCTGACGGGGTTTGGGATTACATCAAACAGCACAATTTATATGGCTATCGATAGGACAACACTACTCCAAAAGATCGAACAACTAACCGACCAAATCGGTTCGAATACCAACGATGCAGACCTCTACCTGCAACGTGGCAAATTGTATCACCAATGTGGTACATTTGACAAAGCGCTGAACGATTTTATGCAGGCGCTCCGTATCGACCCGGAAAACACCGAAGCTCAGCAATACAGCGTGTTAGTCAAAGAGATTTTCGCCTACCATTACGTCGATCAATTCAATCCTTAACCCGGATTTGAATTTGAATAAGGACTTCACATTTCTTGTAGCGGTATGCAAAAAGAGCGACGCATCAAAACTGAATCCACACGCGAGTATTTTACCATACTCATTCGATCCAACAAACAACCATAGCGATAAGATTTCTCGTAATAACCGTTCGTCATCACCACAAAAGCGTTACTTTTGCTCAAACATTTAGAGTTCCGTTTATCATGGCAAAGAACATAGCTTTATTGACCGGGGGCGACTCCTCGGAGTGGCAGATTGCACTGCAAGGGGCTGCCAATATCGAAAAGATCTTAGACCGTTCACTTTACAATCCCTATACGATCGTACTGCGTGACAAGCATTGGACCTATACCGCCCCCGACGGTACAAAAAGCGAATTGGATCGCAATGATTTTACCCTAACCGTTGCCGGAAAGAAAATCAAACTCGAATATGCCCTGATCATTATTCACGGTACTCCGGGCGAAGATGGCCGTTTGCAAGGTTACCTCGACATGCTGGGCATTCCATACTCCTCCTGTGGTTTTGTTTCGTCGGTATTGACGTTCGACAAGTCGGCCTGTAAAAGGGCAGTGGCCGGTAGTGGAATTCATCTGGCCAAAGAGATCCTGTTGAACAAAAGTTCGGAGGTGAATCCCGATCAGATCGTTGCAACACTCGGTTTGCCGTTGTTTGTCAAGCCCAACGCCAGCGGCAGCAGCTTCGGCGTGACCAAAGTCAAGACACAAGCAGAGCTTTTACCGGCCATCCAAGAGGCTTTCAAAGAGAGCGATCAGGTTCTGATGGAGGAGTTTATCGAAGGACGTGAAATCAGTTGCGGCGTCATGATCGCAGGAGGTAAAGAGTACGTCTTCCCGATTACCGAATTGGTTTCTCAAAAAGAGTTCTTCGATTATGAAGCCAAATACCAAGGTCTATCCCACGAAATTACTCCGGCTGATCTGCCTGACGCCGTTCGCAAAGAGGTCAATCGTCTGACCTTGATCGCCTACAAACGGCTGAACTGCCGTGGGGTAGTGCGGATCGACTTCATTATCAAAGGCGATACCCCTTACATGATCGAAATCAATACCATTCCGGGAATGAGTTCGCACAGCATCATCCCACAGCAGGCGGCTGCCATGGGCATGAGTCTAACCGAACTGTTTAATCTGATTATTGCCGATACCTCAAAATAGCCTCAGCCTCAGACGGTCCAGTGGGGGTCAAAAGTGGTCACGCGGTTGCTCAACAGAGCCAGTTCTCACAATTCTATATCAAGTCTTATTGCTGCAGGATAAAAGGGAATGCATCTCTATTTCCTGTTTTCACAGAGTTTTGAGAACACCATATACCATTAGGTCCCGACAATTTTAGGCATTAACAAAGTAAATAAAAAAGCGGAGCGAGCTGAACAGCTCGCTCCGCTTTTGTTTTAGAGCCTTATCGATTAGGCTGATTGCATTTATTTACTGAGCAATAATTTCAATTACACGGCTGCGCTCCTGCAAATCCGAGAAGGCCTGAACACCCACCTTCATCAGGTATTCACCCGTATAGACTTTACCCTCATCCACAAAAGGACGTACCAGCGAACCGTCATCCATCTTGTTGATCTCGACAAGTTTATATTTACGCTGCGGATCGAGCCCATTCAACTGGATCGGATAGAGACGCTCCACATGTTTACGCGGATACATGTCATAAGCAAACAACACGCCATGACTCTTATCCGGGGTCAGATACATAACTGCAGCATGGTTCGAACCAAACGGCGAAACCAAACGATACTGATCACCCTCCTGGATCACCGGAGTGAGTCGTTTATAGATCTGAACCGCGTCACGACAGAACTGACGTTCCGGCTCAGAGAGGCGATCCATATTGATATCGAAACCGAGTTTATCCATCATCGCCACATCCGTACGGAATTTGATGCTTTGCTCACCCCATGAGGTGACGTGAGCTCCGATACTTTTAGCAGGGAAGAAGTAGGAGAAACCCCATTGAATAAAGATACGGCGAACCGGATCGGTATTGTCACTGGCCCAAAATTCGGTAAAATATTTCAGCGCGCCATAATCACAACGGGCACCACCACCCGAGCAGAGCATCATCGGAAGATGCGGATATTTAGCCTGCAGGCGATCCAACACATTGTACAAACCACGCACATATTCAATAAAGAGGTGAGACTGATTCTCTTTCAGATAGAAGGAGTATGGATTGGTCAACATACTGTTGCAGTCCCATTTGAAATAGGCCAATCCCGGATTTTCGCTCAACAGTTTGTCGATGATACCGAAGACATAATCCTGCACCTCCGGATTGCAAAGATCCAGAGCCAACTGGTTGCGATAAAAATAGGGTTCACGGTTGGGGTAGTGGATAACCCATTCTGGATGTTTCTCATAAAGTTCGCTTTTGGGGTTAACCATTTCCGGCTCTACCCAAATACCGAATTTCACACCAGCACTGTCTGCTGCACTAACCAAACCGGCAACACCGTGCGGCAATTTCTCTTTTGTAGCTTCCCAATCGCCCAAACCGCTCTTGTCGCCACTACGGGGATACTTGTTTCCGAACCAACCATCGTCAAGCAAGAACATATCCACGCCCAAGGTAGCCGCCTCTTTCATAAAGTGCGACAGCTTCTGCTCATCAAAATTAAAACCGGTCGCCTCCCAGTTGTTCAACAGCGTCAAACGAGATCCACGACCCTCTTTCAGCTGATAATCGCGAGCCCAATTGTGCAGACCGCGTGACGCTGCACCGGTACCGCAATCGCTATACACAAAGACGAATTCCGGGGTGCGGAATACCTCCTTGGGTTTCAACCGATATTCGGAGGCATAGGGGTTGATTCCGGAGACAATACGCAAATCGTTGCTATTATCCACATCGAAAGTAAAACGGAAGTTTCCCGTCCAGTTCAAGGTTCCGAGCAGCACTTCGCCCTCATTTTCACGAGCCGGGCCGTTCATCCCCACCATAAAAAACGGCGAAGTCAACATTGCAGCTCGCGCGCCCAAACGGGTATCCAGAATTTTACGTCCCGGCGTCAACCGCTCTTCGGTCATATTGACCTCATTACCCCACTTACCGGTAAATTCGGTCAGATAGTACTCCGGATAGGAGAAATAGAGCAGGGAAGAGGCAAAATCCTGCAACAACACCGTTTTTTTCTCCTGATGGGAGATTTCGGTCCAAGCCTTGACAACGTTTTCCTTGCGGTATGTCTCGTAGAAAAGTTTCACCTCAACCGGATAGACTTCATCCCGTAACGTAATGACCGTACGAGTCACATTATCAGAAAGTTGCTCCTGGGTGTGAGAGACATATTTGAACAGAGAGGAGGTATTGCCGTCAGCATGTACCATACGGAAAGCCGGTTCGGAAAAGTTCTTCAAATCGTACGGCTGATAGGCATCCCGTCCGGGTTGCAACGCTTCGATACCACTCGCATCGCTCCACGACGTGCCAAGATATGACTGACACAAACGGCCTGTCGTATCGACCTTGAGTACCAAATCGGTTTTACCCGTAGTCACCAGAATCGTTTTTTGCGGAACTGCAGCATGCAAAAACACAAAGCTACAACTCAACAAACCGATTCCTATAAACTTTACAAGTTTCATATTAAATCAGTAGTTTAGAGAATGAATGATTAGTCTTATGACTTTCAAAAATACGGAAAAAACCTCAGACCACCAAGCTCTCAGCTTTTGCAATTCAGCCTCCGAAGTGCTACCTTTGTCTGAGCATGGACAACCTGTATCAGACAGCCTGTAAAGCCACTTTGGCATTACGATAGGCTTTTATTTTTTAGTCGTCCAGCGACATTTACCCAATCCTATTCAGTGTCTCTTTTTACAAAATTCGAGAAGCTCTGAACTGGATACAAAATCAACGATTCATGATTCAAATTGACGATAAAATCATCAGTACCGAGATTCTCACGACCCGTTTCTGTTGCGATTTGGCGCGCTGCAAAGGGATCTGCTGTGTAGAGGGTAATGCCGGCGCACCGCTCGAAGCGGATGAGGTGGATATTTTGGAAGAGGAGTATGAAGCCTACCGCCCCTATATGAAACCTGCCGGAGTGGCTGCAATCGAAAAACAGGGGTTTATGGTGATCGACGAGGATGGGGATTATACCACCCCGTTGATTAACGATGCCGAATGTGCGTACTCGTTTGAAGAGAACGGAATCACCTATTGCGCCATCGAAAGAGCCTATAACGAGGGCAAATGCTCGTTTATCAAACCGATCTCCTGCCATCTGTATCCGGTTCGGTTAGTAACGTTCAGCAATGGTTCCATTGGTTTAAATTACCATCGTTGGAGTGTCTGCCACGACGCCTTGACGTTGGGCAAAGAGAAGGGAATTCCGTTATTCCGCATGCTGAAAGCCCCGTTGATTCGTCGTTTCGGAGCCGAATTTTTCGACGCATTGTGCGCAGCAGAAAAGTACCTGAACGAATCTGAATCAAAAATTTAACCCTCCCCGACACCATCTTTTTGCTCTTTTTTTCCTATTTTTGGGGAAGATAATCCTTATTTTCATGACTTTACGTTACATTTTATTGCTCACCATAACACTGAGTGCGGTTGTCACCACTCCGGCTCAGAGCCGCAAGCGAGGTTCGATCAGCAACGCATCACCCAAATTGGAAGAGCTGCCCAAACGGCCGTTGGATACCATTGCTACCAGCGATCCAGAAACCAAAATCATTCTTTACAGTAACAACACCTGGGCCTATTACCGTCCAGATCTCCAAAAGTTGGATTCCCTCGATATTTATACCCAACATTGGGACACAACCGGCGTCTTTGCTTATCGAGACATCGAATACAACGATCTGCCTGCTATCACCGAACTTCAGCTGGTCGATAATCTCGACCAGTTTCATGCTCCGGTAGTGGGCAAAGTTCTCTCCAAATATGGTCCTCGAAGATACAGAAGCCACAATGGTGTAGATATTCCGCTCAGCATTGGAGAACCGGTCTATGCAGTTTTCGACGGACGGGTACGCTATGCCAAATATAACACCGGAGGATATGGAAACCTGGTCATTGTCCGCCACCGCAACGGACTGGAGACTTGGAATGCCCACCTGTCCAAACTGAACGTACAGCCCAACGAATATGTCAAGGCAGGGCAGGTTATCGGCTTTAGTGGAAATACCGGACGCAGCAGAGGCCCACACCTGCACTTCGAGACCCGTTATCAGGATCAAACCTTTGATCCGGAATTTTTGATCGATTTCGAGTCCGGCCATCTGAAATACCAAACCTTTGCCCTCGAGAAATCATTCTTCAATATCCATTCGCGAGCTTCGGAGATTCTCGAGGAGGACGATGCCTACGATCTTCCTTTGTTAGCATCCAACGATAGCGACACCACCTCTGCGGATATTTTGGAACAGATTGCCAAGGCACAGCAGGCACAAAAAAAGCCTACAACCACCTCCAAACAACCTACACTTAGCTCCAACAAGGCCGTTTACCACACTATCAAATCGGGAGATATGTTGGGAAAATTGGCTATCCGTTACGGTGTGTCGATCAACCAGATCTGTCGCCTAAACGGCATCAACCGAAACACCATTTTACGATTGGGTAAAAAATTGAGAATCAAATAATATCGATTCATTTCAAGTTGGATTACACACATTCGTGCCGTAGGCGTAACTGCAATTAATCATCGGATACGCTGTCAGGAATTCATGGAATCAGGGGAAAGAGAGAGGAGACATAATCTGCTGGTATATGGATAAGCACTCTCGACGACTCAACTTTACGACACAGCAAATCTGACATCTTAGAAAAACAGGGAGTGCTCCAGCTTGGAGCACTCCCTGATATTTACGCGCACATGCTTGTTCACCCTGCGCGGTAACTTAATAAAAAATGGCACCAATACGATGAATGTAATCCTGCATGCTAAAGCTTCAGAGATTACACATTATATTGACGTGCTCCGAAGATAGCGCTACCAATACGCACCATATTGCTGCCGCACGCTATGGCCAAACGATAGTCGCCACTCATTCCCATCGAGAGGGTATCGAAACGATCATCGAAAAACTCCGGTTTCAAACGTTGCATCAAATCGTGAAGACCTGTAAATTCAGCTTTGACCACCTGTTCGTCATCGGTATTGGTAGCCACCCCCATTAATCCCCGATAACATACGCCTGACAACGTCCGATACTCACCGATTCGCAAATAATCGATCAACTCTTCTGCATTCCAACCGTGTTTGCTCTCCTCCTGGGCAATGTGCACCTCAAAAAGCAGGTCCACCACACGATTGTGCTTCAAGGCCTGTTCGTTGATCACCCCAAGCAGCTTGGCCGAATCCACCGAATGAATCATGGAGACATACGGAATGATCAATTTGACTTTGTTGGTCTGCAAATGGCCGATCATGTGCCACTCAATATCGGTCGGAAGCTGATGATATTTCGCATCCATCTCCTGGGGACGATTTTCTCCGAATAGCCGCTGACCGGCATCATACGCCTCACGTACCACCTCTGCCGGATAGGTCTTTGAAACCGCAACCAAACGAACATGAGCCGGTAAAGAACTCTGTATCTCTTTCAATTTATCAGCAATCGCCATATCTGTCAGACTAAACTGTGTATATTGTAGAAATTTCGCTACTTTTGTTTGATCTGTTCGCTCGGAACAAACGAACCAAAATTAATCAAAAACCCAGAATATGAAAAGAAAACTGACGGCTTTATTTCTTGCCGCCACAGTTATGGCCACTTACGACAGCCATGCCTGTACAAACATTCTCGTATCGAAAGGTGCGACCGTAGATGGTTCCACAATGATCACCTATACGGCCGATTCTCACCAACTTTACGGTTGCCTCTATTTTCATCCGGCAGCGACCTATCCGGCAGGCACCATGATGCCCGTCTATGAATGGGATACCGGCAAATACCTCGGCGAAATTCCGCAGGTTGCCTCAACCTATTCGACTGTCGGCAATATGAACGAGCACCAACTGATCATCACTGAAAGCACCTTCGGAGGCCGCAATCTGCGTGATACCACCGGTATTATCGACTACGGGACTCTGATCTACACCACACTGCAGCGTGCAAAAACAGCACGGGAAGCGATCAAAGTGATGAGTGATCTGGTCAATACTTATGGTTACTGCTCCAGCGGCGAATCCTTCTCAATCGCCGACCCCAATGAGGTTTGGCACATGGAGATGATCGGCAAAGGCGTCAAAATGGTCGATGGCAAAAACGTCAACAAAGGTGCTGTATGGGTAGCCATGCGCGTGCCGGAAGGCTATATCGGCATGCACGCCAACCAAGCCCGCATCACCACATTTCCATTGAACGATCCTGAAAATTGCCTCTATTCGCCCGATGTCATTTCGTTTGCCAAAGAGGCCGGCTTCTACAAAGGAGCTAATAAAAACTTTAGTTTCGCTGATGCCTATGCGCCGCTCAATTTCAGTGGACTGCGTGCTTGCGAAGCCCGCGTTTGGTGTGCCTTCAATCGGGTAACCGAGGGAGGCATGGAGGAGTATCTCGACTACGCGATGGGATATGATGCCTCGAAACGTCTGCCGCTCTTTGTTAAACCCACCAAAAAACTGAGTGTCAAAGAGGTGGCTTGGTTGATGCGCGACCACTTCGAAGATACCCCGATGGATATGCGCAATGACATCGGAGCCGGTGGACACAATCTGCCATATCGTTGGCGTCCGATGAATTTTCCGGTGAATGGACAAGAATATCTCAATGAACGTGCTGTAGCAACACAGCAAACCGGTTTCTGGATGTTGGGACAGGCCCGTAGCTGGCTACCCGATGCTATCGGAGGTATTCTGTGGTTCGGCGTGGATGATTCGGGTACCTCTTGCCTCACTCCGATCTACACCTCTTCAACCCGCGTTCCGGAGTGTTTCCGCGAAGGCAACGGCCACATGACCGAATACTCTCCGACCTCCGCTTTCTGGCTCTTCAATCGCGTCACCAACTTCGCCTATCTGCGCTACGATCTGATCAGCAAAGACATTATCAAAGTCATCAACGAGATCGACAACCGTAACGAAAAGGAGATTCCGGCAGTCGATACCGCTGCACTGCTGTTGTACAAGCAAGATCCACAACTGGCCATCGATTTCCTGACCAACTTCTCGGTGACCACGGCACAGAACATGTTCGATCGTTGGCAGCAGTTGGATCAATATCTGCTGGTTAAATACATGGACGGCAACGTCAAGAAAGAAAAAGACGGTAAATTCCAAGACAACGGCAATGGACGTAACATTCCTGCATCACCGAATTTCCCAGGCTACAACGAAGAGTGGCAAAAAGCTGTTGCCGGCAGCACCGGAGATAAACTGAAAGTTGTTGAGACCAAAAACTTACCGAAATAGTTTTATTGTCAGACAACCATTCCTGATAACAAAACAATCCCACGCCTTGACAAACAGGTGCGGGATTTGTTTTTCTTTATGGTGACAGCCGTGCAACACCAATTCGCGACTTCCATCGAAACATTGTACGTCAAATCCTATTTATCGATTACTGGCACCACTACGTAGCCATACTATTATCGGTACTGTTGTCTTACGCCACTTCAATCATGTACAAGTCTTGGTAGCGCAATTTTCACAGATAGGGCTATGCTTCCACGCCATAAAGACCATAGGGACTAGCAGCGCCACATCCCTCACCAAACAAAATCCAAACAAAATAGGGAGACTTCCGTTGAAGTCTCCCTATTTTTATATCTCGAGCAGCGATTATTTGGTTCCGAACTCACATTGCTGAAGGGTGGTCGAATCGGGTGCCAACAGCACATAACGGACATAACACCCTTCAAATGACTCGATCATTACCAGATCTACTTTGCTCATTTCCGTTTCAAAAACCGCAGCAGCCTTACTGTCGGCAACCTGTCGGTCATCCTGAGTCTCCACGGTAAATTGATCCGGAATACCCAACGATTGCAAATAGAGCATAGGACCAACCAATGAACTTCCGGAACGATACTCGTCAATCCCAATGAAGTAGGGGTAAACCTCTACCTTTTCGTTCGTGCAGCCCGATCCCACCAATAGAACCAAAACCACACAAAGACACCAAAAGCGTTTCATCGCTTCTTCGATCTTGAATTATTCGATTTTGTGAGCACCCTGCGAAATAACTACATCGATCACACGAGGTTTGTGGCCGAACTCTTTTTCGAATTTCTCAGTAATCTCGGCTACATAGGCATCATAGGCCTCAGTTTTGACAATGTTGATCGTGCAACCGCCAAAACCGCCGCCCATCATGCGGGCTCCCAGTACACCTGGATTTTTGTGGGCAATATCCACCAAGAAATCGAGCTCTTTGCAGCTCACTTCGTACCATTTGCTCAAACCTTCGTGCGAACCGTACACTTTCTGACCGAAAGTCACATAATCGCCCTGCTCCAAAGCGGCGCAACCATCCAACAGACGCTGATTTTCGTTGATGACAAAGCTGCAACGGCGATAAACCACTTCGTCCATCTCATCTTTGTACTTGTTAAGCATCTCCATGGTGACATCACGCAGAGACTCAACCCCTGGAACATGTTTAGCTACAACAGCTACACCGGCCTCGCACTGTGCACGGCGAACATTATATTCCGAAGAGGCCAATGTATGCTTTACCTGAGTGTCGAACAACACCACTTTGCAACCTGCAGCCTCTGGATTAAACGGTTCGAGTTTGTATTCGAGCGAACGGCAATCGAGACGTACAATTTTACCTTTTTCACCGAACAGTGAAGCAAACTGGTCCATAATACCGCAACGCACCCCAATGTAGTGGTGTTCAGTCATCTGTCCGATTTTCGCTAACTCCTCGCGGGTAAATCCCAGTTTGAAAGTGTCGTTCAGGGCGAACCCAACAGCACTCTCCAATGCAGCAGAGGAGGAGAGACCTGCCCCCAGAGGCACGTCACCGCCAAAGGTCATATCAAAGGCCGGGACTTTGGCTCCACGCTCTTCCATCTCTTTTACCACACCAAATACATAGCAAGCCCACTGCTGAGCCGGCTTTTCACCGGTAAAATCAAGGTCAACCGCTTCATCATAATCAACCGAATAGACATGACTCACCTTGCCACCATTCGGTTTGATGGCTACATAAATCGCTTTATCAATAGCCCCAGGCATCACAAAGCCCATATTGTAGTCGGTGTGCTCGCCGATCAGATTGACACGGCCCGGAGAGGCATAACATGCTGCACCATCACCGTATAATGTTTTGAATTTCTCCAGAATCTTAGTTTTCATGGTTCTTCGGTTTACTAATTAATTTATGGTTTATTTGGTTTAACTACTGTTAATCCTTGTAAATTTTCGCCGGATAGTCCACCCGGGTCAAAAACAGCCCCTGCGGAGGAGCCGATGTCCCGGCCAAAGCCCGGTCACGCCCGGCAATGATGGACTGGAACTCCTCGACAGAACGTTTGCCCCGTCCCACTTCGATCAGGGTTCCTACAATGGCTCGTACCATATTGCGCAAAAAACGATCCGCCGCAATCGTGAAGACATAACGTCCATCCACTTCGTTCCATTCAGCCTTTGTCACACAACAAAGATCGGTTTTATTCCCGGAATGGAGCTTGCTGAAACTGGTAAACAGTTGCTCACCTAACAATGTCCGGGCCGCACGGTTCATCTTCTCCAAATCGAGCGGCATAATCAGCTGGTAGGTCACATCACGCGTGAAAGGATCTTTTCGGGGCGAAACATAATATTTATACTCGCGTTCCGTCGCATCAAAACGGGCATGCGCCTCATCGTTGACCCGTCGCACTCGCTGCACGGCAATATCAGCCGGCAGAATTGCGTTCAAATGATAACAAAAGCGCTGTGGATCCGCTAACGATTCACCAACATCGAAATGTGCGACATAAAAAGCGGCATGCACCCCGGTATCGGTACGACCAGCCCCAACCACTCCCGTCGGAGTCCGCAACAACGTCGAAAGAGCCCGTTGCAACGTCTCCTGAACAGATGGGGCATTGGGCTGAATCTGCCAACCATTGTATGCCTTTCCCAAATAGGAAAGCTCCAAAAAATAACGCACTGAATCGAATTTTCATACAAAGATAAAATTTTGTCCCAAATTAACCGAGACCCCACCTTCTGTTCCCTGCTATTTTTTCGCTTTTCAAGAAAATTAAGCTATTTTTGCGGAAACAATTACCTCTATGAAGATCGCTCTGATAGGCTACGGCAAAATGGGCAAGGAGATCGAACAAATCCTGATCGCTCGTGGCCACACAATTCCCCTGATTATCGACCTGAACAATACCAACGACCTCGATGCTGCACACCTTAAAGAGATCGATGTCGCAATCGAATTTACCACGCCTTCAACCGCTTACGGCAATGTAGTCAAATGTCTTGAAGCGGGCGTCCCGGTGGTCTGCGGAACCACCGCATGGCTCGACAAACTGCCCCAGGTGGAACAGCTCTGCAAAGAGAAAACCGGAGCATTCTTCTATGCCTCGAATTACAGCATCGGTGTGAATATCTTTTTCGAAATCAACCGTCGCCTGGCTCAACTGATGAACCGATTTGGCGAATATGATGTCACCATCGAAGAGACCCACCACACCCAAAAGAAAGATGCTCCGAGTGGCACGGCAGTCACTTTGGCCGAAGGTATTCTCGAAAATCTCGACCGCAAGCAGAAATGGGTATGCGGCACCACGACCGTTCCCGAAGAGTTGGAGGTGGTAGCCATTCGTCGGAGTGTTGTTCCCGGCACCCACACCGTTACCTACGAATCGGATGTCGACTCGCTCTCGATCACCCACATGGCCAAGAGTCGTCGTGGTTTTGCACTGGGAGCCGTACTGGCGGCAGAGTTCTTGTACGGTAAAACCGGTATCTTCTCGATGAAGGATCTGATGAAGGCCTAAATACGTCGGAAACGGATAAAGGCCCTCACTCACAAAAAAACGTCAATCGTGAACAGGATCAAACAAATCTGGAGCAACAAATGGGTGAAATTCGGCACTGTGTCGATCATCTATCTGTTGATATTCGTTGTCTGGACTGGCAACCTATGGCTACTGTTGGGCCTACCGGTCATCTACGATCTCTACATCTCTAAATATCTCGATCGGTGGATCGGAAGTCGGCATCGAGCCCTCAAACAACGCTCGAAAACCTACAAAAAAAGCATGGAATGGATCGAATCGATCCTCTTTGCAGTGATCGCCGTCACCTTGATCCGAACCTTTATTTTCGGTATGTATGTGATTCCCACCTCCTCGATGGAAAAGACTTTGCTGGTGGGAGACTACCTCTATGTAAGCAAAGTGGCTTATGGTCCCGCCATGCCCAATACGCCACTCTCATTCCCGCTCGTACACCACACCATGCCGCTTTCGCAGACCAAAAAATCATTTGTCGAGTGGATTAGTTGGCCTTACCACCGACTCAAAGGGCTGGGACATATCCAACACAACGATGCTGTCGTATTTAATTTCCCGGACGGGGATACCGTTCTGTTGGATAACCCGACTGCCGATTATTACGATTTTCTGCGCGAGTATCAACGGCGATATGGAGATTCCCTGGGACGGGTACGGCTGTTGGCTGAACATGAGATCATCACGCGTCCGGTCGATAAACGCGAAAACTACATCAAACGGGCGGTAGGATTGCCCGGAGATACCCTTCAGGTCATCCATTCCGATCTGTTCGTTAACGGCAAAAAACAAGAGCCCATTCCGGGAAAACAATATGTCTATTTCATCCGCACAAACGGAACGACTATCAATCCGACGGTACTGGAGGAGATGGGGATTGCCATGGCGGATATCAGCTACGATGCAGCCGAACGCACCTATATTCTGCCTCTGACCGATGAGAATCTGAATCGAGTGCGTAACATGCGGAATGTCGTTGAGATTGCCAAATACGAAGCCGAAGGCGCTGATCCCAACGTCTTTCCACACGATCCTGATCATTACGCCTGGAATGCCGATAATTACGGTCCCATATGGGTCCCGGCCAAAGGGGCAACTGTACAACTAACCCCTGAAAATCTTCCGCTTTATCGCCGTATCATTGAGATTTATGAGGGTAATAAACTGGAGGTGAAAAACGGGGTAATCTACATCAACGACCAGCCAGCTAAGGAATATACCTTCAAAATGGATTACTATTTCATGATGGGGGATAACCGACACAATTCGGCTGATTCCCGTTTTTGGGGATTTGTGCCGGAAGACCACATTGTGGGAAAAGCCTCAATGGTGCTCTTCTCTACAGACAAAGAAAAATCATTCCCGAAAAATATCCGCTGGAATCGGATGTTTACGAGAATTAAATAACAATTGACCCAATGGAGCAAACGACTTCCGATACCTACAATACGCTGGGCGATGAAGCCGAAGCTCTGTACAAAGACAAAGGGAGCAAATTTCTGTCTTACGCCTATCCGGTTCGCAGTGAGGCAGAGATCAAAGAACACCTGGATGCCCTGCATAAACGCTATTATGATGCAACTCATCACTGCTATGCGTGGCGTTTGGGGCCCAAAGGGGAGAGCTTCCGGGCCAATGATGACGGAGAGCCCTCCTCAACAGCCGGCCGACCAATTTTAGGCCAACTGTTGTCCAAAGAGGTAACCTATGCACTGATTGTTGTGGTACGTTATTTCGGAGGAACAAAGCTGGGTGTGCCGGGGCTTATCGAAGCCTACAAAACTTCGGCAGCCCTTGTACTGGAAAATGCGGTGATCGAACAACGAACGGTCGATATTGAAACAAAAATCCGTTTCAGCTATCTGGCCATGAACGATGTGATGCGTATTGTCAAAGAGATGCAACCACAGATCATCGACCAACAGTTCGACAACCTCTGTACAATGACACTTGCGATCCGGCAGAGCAGGTCGGAGCAACTTTTAGAGAGACTTTCCAAAGTGGAAGGGGTGGAAATAGATACGGACGATCAATAAAATAACTCAAGAAAGGTTATGGGAAAGAAAAACCTGGTATCGATCAACGATTTTTCACGCGACGAGATACTCAAGATCATGGATCTGGCCGCACGTTTTGAGGCCGATCCTCATCAGCAGGTATTGGCCGGCAAAGTCATCGCATCGCTCTTCTTCGAGCCATCGACCCGCACACGGTTGAGTTTCGAGAGCGCAATCAACCATTTGGGGGGCCGTGTAATCGGCTTCTCAGATACCGCCAACACCAGCGTGTCAAAAGGGGAGACCTTCCACGATACGATCATGGTGATCTCAAACTACTGCGACATGATTGTGATGCGCCACTACATCGAAGGGGCTGCCCGTTATGCCAGCGAAATTTCAAAAGTGCCGGTCGTCAATGCCGGTGACGGAGCCAACCAGCATCCGAGCCAAACACTGCTGGACCTCTATTCGATCAAAAAGACACAGGGCAAACTCGACCATATCAACATCATGATGGTCGGTGACCTGAAATACGGGCGTACCGTACACTCGCTATTGCAAGCCCTTTCACACTTCAATCCCACCTTTACCTTTGTGGCTCCCGAAGAGTTGAAAATGCCGGAAGAGTACAAACTGTTCCTGCGCGAAAAGGGGATTTCCTACACCGAGACCAGCCGTATTGAAGATGCGATCAAAGAGGCCGACATCGTCTATATGACCCGCGTACAACGGGAACGTTTCTCTGACCCCATGGAATACGAACGGGTCAAACATGTGTATGTGCTCAAAAACAGTATGCTCAAAGATACCAAAGAGAACATGCGCATTCTGCATCCGCTGCCTCGTGTCGGTGAGATCGCCGAAAATGTGGACGCCAACCCCAAAGCCTACTATTTCCAACAAACCGAAAACGGAGTTTACACCCGCATGGCAATCATCAGTTACCTGCTGGGCGTAGTCAAATAAAACAGTCGATATAGCCATGGTCATGGAAGGAACATTAGAAGTCCGGGCAATCGAGAACGGTACCGTCATCGATCATATTCCGGCCAACAGTCTGTTCAAAATCATCAAGATATTGGGTCTCGACACCGAGACGCACCGCATTACGTTCGGCATGAACCTCGAGAGCAAACGGATGGGGACCAAAGCGATCATCAAGATTACGGATCGCTTTTGCCAACAGGATGAGATCAACCGCATCGCTCTGGTAGCTCCGATGGCCGTAGTCAACATTATCAAAAACTACGAAGTGGTCGAAAAACGGGCCGTCGAGGTTCCCGAGACCATCGAAGGTTTCGTGAAATGCGCCAACCCTAAGTGCATCACCAACATGGAACCCGTTCGTACCTCATTCACGGTGCTGCAAGGTGACGAAATCTCGCTGCGGTGCAAATACTGCGAGAAGATCACCCACCAAAACAGTATCGAGATTGCCAAATAGACAGCCGTGTCCGAACAACGTTCCGACATACGCACCCCTTCTATCACAACCCAGACGAAGATTCCAACCGAGTCTTCGTCTCACCAGATGATCCATGTCAAGGGGGCAAGAGTTCATAACCTCAAAAACATTGAGGTAAAGATTCCGCATAACCAGTTGGTGGTAATTACCGGTCTGTCGGGATCGGGAAAATCGACTTTGGCCTTCGACACCATTTTTGCCGAAGGGCAGCGCCGGTATGTGGAGAGCCTTTCGGCCTATGCCCGCCAGTTCCTCGGAAAAATCAACAAACCTGATGTCGATTTCATTACCGGTATTGCACCGGCCATCGCCATCGAACAGAAGGTCAATACCCGGAATCCCCGCTCAACGGTCGGCACCTCAACAGAGATCTACGATTACCTCAAACTGCTTTTCGCACGTATCGGACACACCTTTTCTCCTATTTCGGGCCGAGAGGTGACCTCCAATACGGTCGATGACGTGATCAATTACATTGTTGGTCTCGAACCAGGAACCCGCGTTCTGGTCACGGCTCCGTTGCAACTCAGCGAAGGACAAGGGGTGATCGAAAAGTTATTGGCCCTCTCCAGCGAAGGATTTCAGCGCATCCATGTCGATGGCCAAATGCTCTATATTGAAGATGCTGTACAACAGGCTGAACAATACGATCCAGCAAAAATCCAGATTGTGATCGATCGTGTCAAAGCAAGCCACGACGAAGAGTTGATCAGCAAACTGGGCGATTCGGTCTCCACCGCTTTTAACACCGGCAACGGTACGTGCGATCTCGTAATCAGTCAAAACGGAGAGGAGAAAATCGAACAATTCTCCTCGCGTTTCGAATTGGATGGTATGCAGTTCGAACAGCCCTCGGAGCATATGTTCAGCTTTAATAATCCGATGGGGGCCTGCCCTCGATGCGAAGGCTATGGCAAAGTGACCGGCATCGACGAAGATCTGGTTGTACCCGACAAATCCAAAAGCATCTACGAGAACGCCATTGCCTGCTGGCGGGGAGAGACCATGAAGTGGTGGAGAGATCAGCTGATTGCCCACGCCTCAAAATTCAACTTCCCGATTCATCGTCCCTATTACGAACTCACTCCACAAGAAAAACACCTGTTGTGGAAAGGCAATGAGTATTTCCACGGTTTGGACGAATTCTTCAAGTTTTTGGAAAGCGAGCGGTACAAAATCCAATATCGGGTTATGCTGTCCCGTTACACGGGGAAAACCGTCTGCCCCGAATGCGAAGGAGGCCGCCTACGCAAAGAGGCTACCTACGTCCGAATCGGAGGCAAAAATATTACCGAACTGGTCACCATGCCGGTCGAAGAGTTGCAACATTTCTTTGCGGATTTGAAGCTCGACGAACATGACCGACAAACGGGTAGCCGTATTCTGACCGAGATCACCTCACGGCTCGAATATCTGAACGAAGTCGGGTTAGGATATTTGACACTCGACCGACTCTCTTCAACGCTCTCTGGAGGCGAAAGCCAACGCATCAACCTGGCAACCTCTTTGGGAAGTAGCTTGGTCGGCTCGCTCTACATTCTCGACGAACCCAGTATCGGACTACACCCCCGGGATACCCACAAACTGATCGGAGTCCTCAAAAAGCTGCGTGATTTGGGCAATACCGTTATTGTTGTCGAACACGAAGAGGAGATCATTCGGGCAGCAGACACCATCATCGATATTGGACCTTTGGCCGGTTATCAAGGCGGAGAGGTGGTATTTCAAGGTTCGGTGGCGGATCTGGTCCACTCAGAGACAAGCCTTACCGCCAAATATATCACCGGACGGGAAACAATCGATGAGCCGAAACAGTACCGTAAATGGAACAGCTATATTGAGGTACAGGGGGCTTGTGAGAACAATCTAAAGCATATCGATGTCAAATTCCCGCTCGGCGTGATTACCTGTGTAACTGGTGTCAGCGGTAGCGGAAAATCATCTTTGGTCAAGGGGATTCTCTATCCGGCCGTACGGCGTGCCTTGTATGAAACCGGTTTGAAGCCTGGCAGCTTTTCGGGTCTTGCCGGCGATGTGAATCGGCTCAAATCGATCGAGATCATCGATCAGAATCCGATAGGCAAATCATCGCGTTCCAACCCCGTCACCTACATCAAAGCCTACGACGATATCCGCAAACTGTTTGCCGACCAACCGTATGCCAAACACAACAACATGAATCCGTCGCACTTCTCGTTCAACATTGTGGGCGGACGTTGCGAAGAGTGTCAAGGTGAAGGGGTAATCAAGGTGAGCATGCAGTTCATGGCCGACGTTGAGTTGGTATGTGAAGCCTGTGGTGGCAAACGCTTTAAAGATGATGTGCTGGAGGTCAAGTACCACAACAAATCGATCTACGACGTGCTGGAAATGACCGTGGATGATGCCATTGACTTTTTCGGCCAATATCAGGAAAAGGACCCCATCAATCGAAAGATCATCGAAAAATTGAGCACCTTGCAAGAGGTTGGATTAGGTTATATCAAACTGGGACAATCCTCATCGACCCTGTCAGGAGGGGAGAGCCAGCGTGTCAAACTCGCCTCCTTCCTGATCAAGGAGAATGCCCAAGAGCCCATTATGTTCATCTTCGATGAACCGACCACAGGCCTGCATTTCCACGACATCCGCAAACTGCTCAAATCGTTCAACGCTTTGATGGCCAAAGGACATACCATCGTGATTGTCGAGCACAACATGGATGTGATCAAATCGGCAGACTGGGTAATCGACCTCGGACCGGAGGCTGGAGATAAGGGGGGATATGTGGTGTTTGAAGGCACCCCGGCTGAACTCAAAAAATGCAAAGAGAGCTACACCGGACGTTTTTTGGCCATGAATACGGCACGCAAAGCCGATCCGGTAACTCAAACAGCTGCGGACAAACCTTCCAAATCCCGTCCGACAAAGCAAACCGCTTCATCTGCAACATCAAAAGCCCAACGCAAGAGTCGTTCAGGCAAGTAATTTCTATTTTTGCGCAATCTCATGGAGTTGATCCAATATAATTTACCTAACGGTATTCGATGTATTTTGAAGCAGGTCCGTTCGGCCGTAGCTCATTGTGCTCTGACCGTCAATACAGGCAGCCGTGATGAGCTGCCGTCAGAGTACGGTTTGGCCCACCTGCTTGAGCACTCCTTTTTCAAAGGGACGACGCACCGCAAAGCGTACCACATCAACTGTCGGTTGGAAAACCTCGGCGGCGAGCTGAATGCCTACACCACCAAAGAGGAGACTGTTATTCACACCACTACGCTCAAGGGGGATGTAGCCAAAGCAGCCGAACTGATTGCCGATATCGTTTTCCACTCCGTTTTTCCGCAAAAGGAGATCGACAAAGAGAAGAGCATTATCATTGACGAGATCAACTCCTATAAAGACACCCCCTTTGAACGGATTTTTGACGATTTCGAAGATATGGTCTTTGCCGGTACATCGCTCGGGCACAATATCCTCGGGAGCAAAAGTTCACTGATGCGATTCAACCGGGAAGATCTGCTGCGATTCATCGGCCGTACCTACAACACCGATCAGATGGTCTTTTCAATTATCGGCAATATTTCACCCAAACGTTTTACCGATCTGTGTAACCGGTATTTTGCTGATGCGCCAACTCATCTGCGCAATTTTGAAAGGGATCGGACCGATCACTACCAACCAGACACCAAAACCCTGCACCGCAGCTCTCACCAAGGACACTGCATCATCGGCAATCGGGCCTACAATCTCCAGGAAGAGAAGCGAATCCCGCTATCGCTGCTGACCAACATGTTGGGTGGACCTTCAGCCAACTCCTTATTGAACTTGGTGGTTCGTGAACGTAATGGATTGACCTATACGATCGAAGCCGGATTTACCTCGCTGAGTGACACCGGCATCTCAACGATCTATTTTGGTTGCGACCGTGACAATATCGATTTGTGTATCGAATTGATCCACAAAGAGCTCGACAAACTCAAACGGGGTGAAATAACTCCACATCTGCTCGCTATGGCCAAGAAGCAATATATTGGTCAAATGACCATAGCCATGGAGAACAACGAAAGTTACATGCTCAGTGCAGCCCGCAATTACCTATACTACAATCAGATTGAAACGATAGACTCGATACGTCGCAAAATACAGAACGTCACGATAGACAATCTGGTTGAAGTGGCTCAGGAGATCTACGGGAACAATCTCTCGACACTAATTTACCGATAAAACTCAGCCCGATGAACGATCTGGAACACTATATTGACCAACACATCACCCCGGAAGATCCTCTGTTGACCGCTTTGGATCGTGAGACCCACATGCGGGTGATTCAACCCCGGATGATCTCGGGCCACCTGCAAGGGAAACTACTGGAGATATTGGTTCGAATGCTTGCTCCGAAACGCATTCTCGAGATCGGGACCTTTACCGGTTATTCGGCCATCTGTATGGCCAAAGGTCTCGACAAGGGTGGGGAGCTTCACACCATCGAGATTGACGATGAATTGGAAGATATTGCTGCCAAATATTTCCGACAGGCCGAGGAACAGATGGCCGGACGGATTGTGCAACATATCGGATCAGCTTTGGATATTGCCCCGACCTTGGGAACGTTCGATCTGATCTTTATCGACGGCGACAAACGGGAATATCCGCAATATTATCGTATGGTTATGGAAACGGCTGTTCACAGCGGCAGTTACATTTTAGCCGACAACATCTTATGGTACGGCAAAGTAACGGAACCCACGCCAGCACACGATCGCTTTACCGAGGGGATCAAAGAGTTTAACCGGATAGTTGTTGAAGATGATCGGGTGGAAAACGTTATCCTTCCTCTACGGGACGGACTGAATCTGATCCGCGTTAAATAGACAGTCCTTTCACAAAATTTCCTATCATTTAAGCCTTTATCATCCCAATTGCAGATTGCTATGATCAACACAGAACATTTGCTCAGAGATATTGACGCCATTCGTCAAAAAGCCCCATTGGTCCACAACATTACCAACTTTGTGGTCATGAACAATACGGCCAATGCGCTATTGGCAATCGGGGCCTCGCCCGTTATGGCACATGCCCCGGAAGAGGTGGCCGAAATGGCGGCTATGGCTTCGGCGGTCGTTCTCAACATGGGCACGCTCAGCGAAACCTGGGTCGAAGCAATGTTGTTGGCTGGACGATCAGCTCTCGAGCACAATGTGCCGATTGTTTTTGATCCGGTTGGAGTAGGGGCCACCTCCTATCGAAACCAAACTGCCCGACGAATTTTTAAACAGTTTACCCCATCCATTATTCGTGGCAACGCATCCGAAATTATGGCTTTGGCGGCTGAACTTTTAGATACAAAACAGCAACAGATCAAAACCAAAGGGGGGGACAGCACCACAGCATCCAATATTGCTATCGAAACGGCCCAGACATTGGCCCAACAGCTTGGTACTGTCATTGCCATCAGTGGCGTCGAAGATTACATCACAGACGGCAAAACCGTACATATTCTCAAAAATGGATCCCCAATGATGGCTCGAGTCACCGGAATGGGTTGCACCGCCAGCGCTATTACCGGCGCTGTTGCAGGGGTCAACTCCAATATGCTAGAGGCAGCCACACACGCCATGGCCGTGATGGGAATCGCCGGCGAGTTAGCCGCCCGCCAATCCAAAGGTCCGGGGAGCCTGCAAGTCATCTTTTTAGATCAACTGTACTTGCTCACTCCTGAGTTGATTGTCAACACCCTGAAACAACAGTAATCAATCATGAAATTTGATCCGAGTCTGTATTTGGTCACCGATCGAGCGCTATCCTTGGGACGCGATCTGGAGTGGATCGTCACGGAGGCTGTTCGAGGTGGCGTCACAATGGTACAATTACGGGAAAAAGATTGTTCGACCAGAGAGTTTGTGGCATTGGGACAACGCCTCAAAACAATATTAAGCAAATTTCAGGTGCCTCTCATTATCAATGATCGCATCGATGTAGCTTTAGCCATTCAGGCAGATGGTGTACACCTCGGTCAAACCGATATGCCATATGCCATAGCACGGCAGCTATTGGGCCCGGACAAAATTATCGGATTATCTGTCGAAAATTTCGAACAGATCAAAGAGACTAACCGATTGGATATCGATTACATTGGCATCTCCCCCATATTCAGCACCCCAACGAAAACCGATACAGCCGCTCCTTTCGGTTTAGAAGGTACGGCCAAAGCTGTACAATTATCGGTTCATCCAACTGTGGCCATTGGGGGGATTCACCTGGATAATGTGGAACGGGTCATGGCTACTGGAGTAAACGGAGTAGCAGTTGTGTCCTGCATCTGCTCCGCCGCCGATCCGACATTGGCTGCAAAACAGCTAAAAGCAAAAATAGACGCTAAAACATCGCAAAGTATTTCACTACCCGCCAAATAGTTCCTTTGTTTGTTTGCTTTGTCGGGAGAAACCAGCAGATATATCAACAAACATTAATAGCTTAGGGCGCTCACGTATCACCCACATAAAGCATTACGGCTTGGTTACCGCTGTCTTTTAACCCATAACGTAGCATCTTAGAATAGACTGTTTCCAAAGATTCACGACGAAATAAACAAAAGCTCATAAATATTCCATCTTGAGGAAATATGGCATTATTTGAAGATCAAGTATCTTAGGCCCTGCTTTAATCAAACAAAATAGGAGTCAAAAATTGACCCCTACCAATCATAACTATATCGACCGAAAACGACCGCTTACTTCAATCTCTAAATTTAGGCTTAAGTATCTCTGAGTAGATCACTCCGGTTCGCAAATCAAAACCGCCAGGGAAGAGGGATTCATCAATTCCTACCACGGTCTCCGATTGTTCATCATCAACTGCATCCGTATACGAAGATGGCGAGTCACATACTGCCATTGAAGACATGGACTGCATCTGTCCAACCCGTTGCATAGCGGCCTGAATGGCCGCATCGTCGTATGAAAACACCTGCTCGCCGCTATCGTAAACAGAGCTATTACCCTCAGATTTAGGTTTAGCTGTATCTGTCGAAGACGCGACAGATGACCTTGAAGGCTTCGTTGTAGCGGTTTGCACAACCGACTTTTGTAATGGTGAAGATGGATTGGACCGCTGTGGTGTAGCGGAACTCCGAGCCGGAGTAGGAGAGACCGTAGAAGTTGACTTGGTCGGAACGGAGTTCATGGACGCCGGAGCAACAGGTTCTACCGTCCCTTCCGTGGGTATGGACGTGGATGTAGGCGACTGTCGCTGAGGATCGTTAGCCCTTCGTGCCCGTTCAATCTCTTCCAAGAGATCATCCCACGGCGAATTCTGTGGTAATTGATCCGATTCGGTCGGCTGTGCAGGCTTCTTTTTCAACAGTGAAAGCGCAATAGAGGCTCCAATGGCTATCAACAACGGCAATAATCCTTCCATAGTCACTTCTCCTTTTTACTCTTTCACATTCTCGACACGAGTAATTTTCTCAACCCCTTTGATCTTCCCGACCTTCTCCATGATCAGCTTCAAGTCATCCAGACCTTTAACATACAAGCTGATATCACCTTCGAAAATACCGTCGTGACTTTGCAAATGAATCTCTCGGATATTGATATTCAACTCTCCGGTAATCACTTGTAACAACTCCAACATAATTCCCACACGATCAATGCCTCGGACCTCAATAATTGACAAATAGGACATTGCCTTGTGGCTCGACCAGGTAACAGGAGTCAAATTATTGCCATGCTGGCTGGCCAGTTTGATCAGTTCGTTACAACTCTTCTTGTGAACGTCGATTTTGTGAGTCTCCGGATTTTTGTATCCAACCACCTCATCGCCAGGAATCGGATTACAACAAGGTGCAATCACAAATTGCGGCTGTTCAGGAGTATCTATTTCAAGCGCACCGTCAATCGCTGAGGTTGCATCAATTGTCTGCTGCTTCCCGTTTTGGAATTTTCGTTTCTCATCCGCACTCAAAAACTTAAACGGATTAGGAATCTGCAACGACCAGAATTTCAATATTTTGCTGGCTGAATTTTCCCGCAGGACTTTCCCCAAGCCATCGAGATTAATAATGCCGGCACCTACCTTGCTGTAAAATTCATCCTTGTTTTTACACTCATAAGCAGGCAACACCTTGCGAAAAACCCGCGCACGTGAACTAGTGGGAATGCCAAACTCCCGCATGCGAGACTCAAACTGCTCGCGTCCTGCATTGATATTGTTGAGCTTTTCCTTCTTCAGGAAGCTGATAATGCACTGTTTGGCCTTCGTCGTGGCCACATGATCCAGCCAATCCGCCTTGGGCCGTACATTCTGCGAGGTAATGATCTCAATCTGATCACCACTCTGGATAGGAGTAAAGATAGACTCTATCTTATGATTGATCTTGGCCCCAATTGCACTATTCCCGATATTGGTATGAATATCATACGCAAAATCAAGCGCTGTAGCCCCTTGGGGCAGGGTACGGGATTCGCCCTTCGGTGTAAAGACAACAATCTCGTTGGTGTAAAGACTCAACTTGAAATTGTCGAGGAACTCCACCGCATTTTCCGTCGGACTGTTCAAGGCCTCACGAACCTGTTTGATCCAGCGGTCAAACTCGCCCTCATCACGACCTTCCGCATCACTGCTCTTATATTTCCAGTGTGCCGCAAAACCGCGTTCAGCAATCTCCTCCATCCGTTGCGAACGGATCTGTACCTCAACCCAAACGCCATCGGGCCCCATCACAGTCGAATGCAAGGCCTCATAACCGTTCGCCTTCGGAATATTGACCCAATCCCGCAAACGATCCGGTTTAGGTTTATAAATATCGGTTACCAACGAATAGATGTGCCAACATTGCGCCTTTTCAGGAATCATCGGCGAAGGCTTGAACACAATCCGAATCGCAAACAGGTCATAAACCTCTTCGAACGGAATCTGCTTACGTTGCATCTTCGACCAGATCGAATAGACCGATTTGACCCGCCCCGAAATCTCAAAATCGATGCGATTCTCCTTCAATGCCTCGATCAATGGTGCATTGAACTTTTCAATGAATTTGGTTCGATCGGGCTCCGTCTCCTGAATTTTTTGCTCGATCTGCCGGTACTCTTCGGGGAAACGATATTTGAGCGTCAAATCCTCCAACTCACTCTTGATCGCATACAAACCCAAACGATGCGCCAGCGGGGCAAACAGATAGATGGTCTCGCTGGTGATCTTCATCTGTTTGTGAGGGGGCATGCTACCCAACGTTCGCATGTTGTGCAAACGGTCCGCGATCTTGATCAGAATCACCCGCACATCGTCCGAAAGCGTTAACAACACCTTCCGGAAGTTGGCTGCCTGTTCCGACGCTTCGGTCTTGAACACACCGGACATTTTGGTCAAACCATCGACCATTTGGGCGATCTTGGGCCCAAACATCGACTCGATATCTTCAACCGTATAGTCCGTATCCTCGACCACGTCGTGCAAAAGTGCCGCCATGACCGATTTAACCCCAAGACCAATCTCATCCACCACAATCATCGCTACAGCGATCGGGTGCATGATATAGGGCTCTCCGGAACGACGACGCACACCGGCATGAGCCTCTTTCGCCAAAAAGAAAGCACGTTTGATCCGATCTGCATCCTCCGAGGTTTTGCAGATCTTGGCACAATGCTCCATCAGGCGATCGAACGCCGCATCGATCATCTGTTCATCTTCCGGACTATATCCCATATCCGTTCGTTTTTATATCGTCAATCCGAATACTATCCGGCCGCTAAAGCCTCACGTACTTTCGCCTCGATCTCCTCACGCAAAGCGTCGTTACCTTTCAGCAACTCTTTGACCGCATCACGTCCCTGACCGAGTTTCTGATCCCCGTACGAGAACCACGAGCCACTCTTCTTGATAATACCCTTATCAACGCCTAAGTCGATGATCTCGCCAATTTTCGAAATTCCTTCCCCATACATAATATCAAATTCTGCACGGCGGAATGGGGGAGCCAACTTATTCTTCACAATCTTGACTTTGGCCCGGGCACCCAGCTGCTCCTCTCCATCCTTGATCACCGAAGCCTTACGGATATCAATACGGATGCTGGCATAGAATTTCAGCGCATTACCACCGGTAGTGGTTTCGGGGTTGCCGTACACCACGCCGATCTTGTCACGCAACTGGTTAATGAAGATACAAACCGTACCCGTTTTGCTGATGCTGGCGGTCAACTTACGCAACGCCTGCGACATCAGACGCGCTTGCAAGCCCATCTTGGCTTCGCCCATTTCGCCTTCAATCTCAGCCTTCGGGGTCAAAGCAGCTACCGAGTCGATCACCACAATATCGATAGCACTCGAACGGATCAAATGATCGGCAATCTCCAATGCCTGCTCACCATTATCGGGTTGCGAAATCAACAACTCATCAATATCGACGCCCAATTTCTGCGCATAAGTGCTGTCAAATGCATGCTCCGCATCAATAAAGGCGGCAATACCTCCGGCCTTCTGCGCCTCAGCAATCGCATGAATGGCCAATGTGGTCTTACCGGAAGATTCCGGACCGAAAATTTCGATCACACGCCCTTTGGGATAGCCTCCAATACCGAGTGCCTGATCCAGCGTAATCGATCCTGTCGGAATCACGGGAACAGACTCTACGGCCTTGCTGCTCATCTTCATGATTGCGCCTTTGCCAAAATCCTTTTCGATTTTGTCCATCACGGCGCTGAGAACTTTGAGTTTCTCGGGATTTACCTGACTTTTATCTGCCATAAACTTCTGTTTCTGTGTAATATTACTTTTGATAAGCCTCTACAATCTGCGTAAAGTGCTCTTTCGTGTTTACCTTTTCAAAAATTTTCTCAATAACGCCCTGTTCATCGATCACAAAGGTCGTCCTCAAAATGCCCATCGACACCCGGCCCATAAACTTCTTCTCACCATAAACACCATAAGCCGTAGCAATACTTTTGTCCGTATCGGCCAACAGCGTAAAATTGAGCGAATGTTTGGCAATAAAGTTCAAATGTGACTTCGCACTGTCTGGACTGACCCCAATAATCTCGAACCCCATCCGTTGCAACTCATCTCGACCATCACGCAAGCTACACGCTTCAGCCGTACAACCCGGCGTGTTATCTTTGGGGTAGAAATAGAGAATTACCTTCTTGCCTCGGAAATCAGACAAGGAAACCGGATTGCCATCCTGATTCACTCCGGTAAATTGCGGAGCAACATCTCCCACTTTCAGTTGTGTCATAATACGCCTCTTTGCTTTACGTAGTTCTACAATTCGTAAAAGGGTATATACTTTGTAAAGATACTAAAATCCCTGAAAAGACAAAAAGTTTTCCCGGTCAAAACAGCCCGGAAAAACTTTCTATCATAAGGTTTTCAATTTAAGACAGATATTACTTGGCAAGAACCCGTTTTTCGATCTCTTCAATCTGATGGCGAAATACCTTGTCCGTCTCAATCAAGTTGGATATCGCCTTACAGGCATGCAGTACAGTCGCATGATTTTTACCCCCAATCGACGCTCCAATGACCGTCAACGGAGCCTTGGTGTGCTGCTTGCTCAAATACATCGCAATCTGACGGGCTTGGGCCACCTCACGAGTACGACGTGGCGAATTGAATTTTTCTTCACTCAAATCCAAATACTCACAAACCACCTTGCGAATATGATCAATTGTGATCTCTTTCTGATTGAACTGCACATAGACCTTCAAAATCTCTTTGGCCAATGAAACCGTCACCTTTTTACCCAGGAACGACGCATTGGCAACCAACGATGAGAGTGCACCTTCAATCTCACGCACATTGGCATTGATATTATTGGCCAAGAAATCCACCACCTCATCCGAAATCTCTGCACCCAAACGATACGCCTTGTTACGAATAATTTTCACTTTCGTATCGAAATCTGGCAACATCAACTGAGCTGATAATCCCCATTTGAAACGAGTCAACAGTCGCTGCTCAATATCCTTCAACTCCACGGGAGGTTTATCCGAGGTCAAGACAAGCTGCTTACCTGAAAGATGCAAATGGTTGAAAATATTAAAGAAGGCATTCTGGGTCTTTACCTTGCCGGCCAACTCCTGAATATCATCGATGATCAACATATCAAGCATCTGATAGAAGTTGATAAAATCGTTAATCTCACCGGAACGCACCGCATTGGTAAACTGCGCCTGAAACTTATTCATCGACACATAGAGCACCTGCATTGATGGACGACGCTGCTTAGCCTCCATACCAATCGCTTGGGCAATGTGTGTTTTACCCAATCCCGGATCCCCATATATATATAAGGGGTTGAATGGGGTGGTACCCGGACTGACAGCAACCGAAACTCCAGCCGAACGACACAAACGATTACACTCACCCTCGACAAAAGTATCAAAAGTGTAATTAGGATTGAGCTGCGGGTCAATCACCAATTTGCGAATACCGGGAATCACAAACGGATTTTTTATATTTGCCGTATCGGTTCGTGCTGCAAAGGTATTGATAGCCGTCATATCGGCCTCTGTTGCCACAACAGGTGCCGGTTGTTCCGATTGGGGAACCGCATAACGTAAACGTGCCTTCAAACCGAATTGCTGATGAATGATCGGAGTCAACAACTTGATGAAGTGTTTTTCAATATAATATACGTAACTTTCGTTCGGAACACGCAACTTGAGTGTCGTGCCGTCGAAATCAAGAGGGACTATCGGCTTGAACCACTTCGAAAACTCCTCGTTGGAGGTCTGTTCTTTGATTTGGGACAAGCAAGTTTGCCACACCTCTTTGTAGGTCTGGTTATTAACGATCATTATCAGAGTGAATTATTTCGATTTGCTTCAACAAAATTGTAAATAACAATATGAAAAAAAAACCACTTACCATATTGTTTATTTAACTTAAATTTATATAGAAAAATAAGGGCTGTAAAGGCGTCTGTTTTTAACCGTTTGATATAGAGTATTCAGAAAATAATTCGTACTTTTGCCTATAAGTTTTTTCGACTCAAAATTCAAGACAGTATAAACAAAACACATAAGACGATGGACACAAATTTGGACCAAATCGTGCTCGAAAAAGCCCAAAAATGGCTGACCGGCAACTACGACGAAAAGACCAAACAACAAGTCAAATACTTGATTGACAACGATAAGAAAGAGTTAACCGAGAGCTTCTATAAGGATCTCGAATTCGGAACAGGAGGCTTGCGCGGCATCATGGGTGTCGGCACCAACCGTATGAATATCTACACCGTAGGCATGGCTACACAAGGTTTGGCCAACTACCTGAAAAAAGCCTTCCCAAACGAAAAAATCAAAGTGGCAATCGGACACGACAGCCGCAACAATAGTCGCCTTTTTTCGGAACATACAGCCTCTATTTTCGCTGCAAACGGTTTTAAAGTATACCTCTTTGACTCCTTGCGTCCCACTCCGGAATTAAGCTTCGCAATCCGTCAATTGGGCTGCCAGAGTGGAGTAGTCATCACTGCCTCTCACAACCCCAAAGAGTATAACGGGTACAAAGCCTACTGGTCCGATGGCGCACAGGTCACTCCGCCGCACGACAAAAACATCATCGCAGAGGTGCAAAAAATCACCTCGCCTGATGAAGTACTCACCACAACCAGCAAAGAGAATATCACTATTCTCGGCGAAGAATTTGACAACTTGTACCTCGATACGATTCACAGCCTGTCGCTCTCCCCAGAGGCCATCGAAGCCAATAGCGATATGAAAATCGTCTATACACCCCTGCATGGCTCGGGCGTAATTCTGGTTCCGGCATCACTGCGTCGTTTTGGCTTCCGCAATATTATAACGGTAAAAGAACAAAACATCTCGGATGGCAATTTCCCAACCGTAGCCTCACCAAACCCCGAAGAGCGAGCTACCATGAAAATGGCTATCGATCTGGCCATTAAAGAAAAAGCCGAACTGGTATTGGCCACCGACCCCGATGCAGACCGTATTGGCGTTGCACTACCCGATGAAAACGGAGAATATGTTCTACTCAATGGCAATCAGACCTGTACGCTTTTGGCCTACTACCTGATGCGCCGTTGGAGCGAACTGCACAAATTAAACGGTAAACAGTTCGTCATCAAAACCATCGTCACAACGGGATTAATCAACCGTGTGGCTGAATCCTATGGCGTAAAATGCTTCGAATGCTTGACCGGTTTCAAGTATATCGCCGAAATCATCCGCAATCTCGAAGGAAAGATGCAATATATCGGTGGCGGTGAAGAGAGCTTTGGCTTCCTGGCCGGAGACTTTGTTCGCGACAAGGATGCCGTTAGCGCCTGCTCTTTGGCTGCTGAGGCCGCCGCTTGGGCGAAGAGCCAAGGCATCACCCTCTATGAGCTGCTCAAAGAGATTTACGTCAAATATGGCTTCTATAAAGAGGCTATGATCTACATCGTACGCCAAGGTAAAGAGGGTGCAGAGGAGATCAAAAAGATGATGGACGAGTTCCGTGCCAATCCACACAAAACGCTTGGAGGATCCCCAATCGTTACAATTAAAGATTACCTGACCTCTGAAGCGCTCGATCTGCGCACGGACAATTGCACCCCGATCGAGATGGAGAAATCAAACGTACTGCAATTCTTCACCGAAGACAACACGATTGTCTCTATCCGTCCGTCAGGCACCGAGCCTAAGATCAAATTTTACTTCGGTGTACGCGAAGAGCTGCCTTCAGTTGCACAGTTCGATGCCGTACAACAGAAGTTGGATGAGAAATTGCAAACTCTCGAAACCGAACTGACTAAAAAATAGATACCATGGCTTCCATATTTACTCGTATCATCAACGGAGAAATTCCTTGCTACAAGGTAGCAGAAGATGATCGCTATTTTGCATTTTTGGATATCAATCCGCTCACCAAAGGCCACACCTTGGTTGTGCCCAAGCTAGAGACCGACTACATATTCGATCTGGATGACAAAACGCTGGGGGATATGATGATCTTCGCAAAAAAGATTGCGTGCAAAATAAAAGAAAAAATCGACTGTAAACGGGTTGCAGTAGTCGTTTTAGGGATGGAAGTACCCCATGCACATATCCACTTGATCCCAATTAACAGCGAACAAGAGGTCGATTTCCACCGCGAAAAACTGAAATTAACTCCGGAAGAGTTCCAAAAAGTGGCAGAATTAATCCAATTGTAAACTATATTACTCTCTAACAACCAGGGCGTTCCAAACGGGACGCCCTTTTTATTTAACATAATAAAAACACAATTTTAAAAATATCCATACAAACCTTTAACAGATTTAGGGATAGGGGAAATTTTCCCAAAAATTAACTTTTTCAATCATCTTTACATTACATTTGTAACGTACAATCCCATTTTATATCTGTAAATTGATTACATGAGTAAAATAATCTCATTAATTAATCTTGATTTACAAATGTATTAACATCTGTAACCAGCTGAATTTACCTTAAGAATACAATCCTTATTTTTATAGTTTAAATATTTATTAAATATTATAAATTATCTTATTATTAGTATGTTAAATGCAGTTATATGAAATTAAAAATCATATACCCGGTATAAAGAAACAGTATAGGGTTCTAATTCTTATTTGTTAGACTTAATTTACAAGTTAATGACTTATAAACAATATGATTATTATATTTTATATAAAGTATTACTTTGTATTTATTATTATATATGGTAAGCTTATATTAAATTTATTGTCGCTATTTACATTTGTAATCAAGTAAAAGGGTAACATTAAATATACGATTTGTAAAACATCACTTGGCTAACTATTGAAATTTATTTAACTTTGTAAAAAATGGAGAAAATGAAGGATAGACTCGAAAAATTCATACGAACAGAAGGTTTGACTCCTTCGCGCTTTGCAGAAATTATGGGAGTACAACCCTCAAGCATCTCGCACATCCTCGGTGGACGCAATAAACCAAGCTTCGATTTTATCGAAAAGATGTTGCTGCGATTTCCCAAAGTCAATCCAGATTGGTTACTCTTGGGGAAAGGTCCCATTTATCGGACCCCAGATTCGGTATCGAACAGTTCCAGTGACTCCTCAGTCATAGCCAATCTTCCACACCGACAAACTGTCGTAATGGGAACTTCATCCGACACGTTGCCATTTGAAACTTTAACGGCTGGAGAATCGGCTCAAACAAAAGCACCTGAACAATCTTCCAAAATATCTTCCTCTAACGAGGTTTTAAATACGCCCACCAATCCAATCCAAGAAAGAATAACTGAATCTAACAGCCTGCAAAACCGGCCAGCTTCAAAAGTACTATCAGAGCTGCCCTCCATTGACGATGAGACGATCGAACAAATTGTAATCTTTCTAAAAGACAAAACATTTATCTCTTATCGGCCCAAATAACCGATTACATAATTTTGCATACTCTCCCTCTATGGGAATATTTCATGAATTATAATTTATATTATGTTAAATATATTAATATAATTCCTGTCAGAAAAGGACTTTTACTATCTTGTAATTGTTGCGAATTGTTTCAGTCGCCCCTCAGTATGCATCGCCCCTTCTAATCCAATCAGCTATCCGTACCGAATGCAAGAGTGATGATATCGAACCTGAGTCAAAAACCAAACCGAACGAACCTCTACACCCAATGGAGACCGAAATACTATTAGGCACGAATCGTGTTTAACCATATTTTGAGGTTTAACAATCAATCCGTAATTTAGCATACCCAATCACGACCTTATATGAAAATTATCCAACTATTCATTTGCCTTATAACATTCTTTTTATCTGTAAGTTGCACACAAAAAAACAACAGTCAGAAACCAACCATATCAGTAAGTATCGCTCCGTTGGCTTTCCTTACACAACAAATTGTTGATTCGGATTTTGTGATTAATACGTTAGTTCCGTCCGGAGCCAGTGTAGAGACGTATGAACCAACACCGGCACAAATGAAACAAGTCGCTGAATCTCAAATGTATATTAGCACCGGGCTCATCGATTTCGAACAACGTCTGAACCATGCCATTCACCACAACATGCCCAACGTACAGCTCGTTGACGTATCAGAGGGAATTCCCCTAATTGCAGGCGATCATCATAACCATCACACACAGCAGGCTACTGCCTCCGAACAGCAAGACCCTCATAGGCACAACGATAAACAACAATCTGATATCAAAGACATTACGGGTATTGATCCACATATTTGGAACTCTCCACGAACCGTTAAGCAGATCGCGACCAACATCTACCAAGCCATTGCTGCAGCCTGTCCCGACTCCGTGCGCTACCAAACGAACTACAACGCCTTAATTGTAAGATTGGACTCTTTGGATCGTGCACTAACCGAGCTTTTTAAGGACAAGAACCGGACCTTTATCATTTACCATCCGGCGCTATCCTACTTGGCTCGTGATTACAATTTACATCAGATATCTCTCGAGAATGAAGGGAAAGAGCCCTCAGCAGAATATCTCAAACAGTTGATTGATACGGTCAAGACCTTGCATATCAACCAAATATTCTATCAACAACAATTTAGTCGCAACAGTGTGGAGGCTTTATCAAATGAATTAGGCGTACCGGCCGTTCCGTTTGACCCACTTGCACCCGACATCATCCATAACACGCTGAATATTTGCACTCAAATTGCACATCCATGAGCGACAGTTTGATCTCCATACGCAACGTATCCGTCAGCTACGACGGCAGAACCAATGCCATTGAACAAGTCAATTTAGATATTCTTCCACAAGATTTCATTGGCATTATCGGACCCAATGGCGGCGGAAAAACGACTTTGGTGAAAGCTATTCTCAAGGCTATCCCCTACTCTGGCGAAATTCTATATGCACCGGAGCTTGAAGCACATGGCTACCGAGCCATTGGGTATATGCCACAGGTATCCGACATTGACAAATCATTTCCCATCTCTGTTAAAGAGGTTGTGTTATCGGGTTTACAGGCACGGAAACGGCTGTTTGGCAACTACAAGTCTCAAGACAAAGACAAAGCCCGACAACTACTGGATTCATGCGGCATAGCTTCACTTGCAGAGCGTCCCATTGGAGAGCTTTCGGGGGGACAATTGCAACGAACACTGCTCTGCCGTGCGTTAATTGCGGATCCCAAAGTTTTGATTCTTGACGAACCTGCCAATTTTGTGGACAACAAGTTCGAGAAGGAGCTATATGCTATTTTGCGTCAACTCAATACCAAGATGGCAATCGTTATGGTCTCACACGATTTGGGAACGATCACATCCTACGTTAAATCGATTGTATGTGTCAACAAACATGTCCACCGACACAACTCCAACATTATTACACCCGAACAGTTACACAATTACGATTGTCCGATCCAGCTACTGTCGCACGGCACCGTTCCCCACACAGTTCTGGAGACACACGAAGCCTGATTTTTCAGCGTTGGTCACTACATTTTACGGTACTGAACCGTTACTCACGAGTTATTGTTATTCAATGACTTGATGAATACAGACACAAAAAAACGGCTTCGTAGATACGAAGCCGTTAATATAGAGAGGGATTACCTCGTTCTCTTATTTGCAAATATCGCTCAATTTACGGAACAGAGCGTCCACCCCACTCATCATGTCTCGGCGAACCTGTGCATAATGTTTGTGAACCAGACTCTTATTCTGTTTGTCAGCGGGATGATTGACTTGATCATACAGTGTATTACGCAAAGCGACAGCCTCTTCAATCACAGCTACAATAGCGTCGCGTTTCTCGCCGTTAAAATACAGAGCCATATAACCATCTGAAATTACCTCACTGACCAGATAGTCTATTTCGTTTTTAATTCCTCTAATACTTGCCATAACAATTTGATTTTGATTTTGAGCAAAGATAATAAAAGTTGTGAAACTATAAACGCTATGATCAACTTTCAAACGGCCGATCCTCCAACTCCAGCCAACTTTCACCGATAAAATCGGCCAAATCCCCAGCGTTCATGCCCTCTTGTCCGTAATAATCTGCCGCCTTATCACCTGCCAATCCATGCAGATAAACGCCTAAAATAGCGGCCTCCAAAGCTTGACAACCACGCGCACGTAAACCTGTAATCAGTCCGGTTAGGACATCTCCACTGCCCCCCTTGGCCATACCCGCATCTCCTGTCGAGTTGAAATAGCAGACGCACTCTGGAGTACAAATCATTGTATGAGCGCCCTTCACCACCACAATCGACATCAGACGACGAGCCAATTCCTGTACCTTATCATTCCGCTGTTGATCCGATGTCCAATCGCCAATCAAGCGCCGCAATTCCCCCAAGTGAGGCGTTAAAATCGAACCCGCAGGGACTTGAACCAGTAAATCAGGCTGTTCAGCCAACAGATTCAGTGCATCTGCATCCAGAATCAATGATTTGCCACATTGCAACACGGCTCGCAACCCCTCTACACTTTCGACGTGACGTCCGAGTCCAGGGCCTATGCCAATAGCAGTATAACGGTCAATCTGTGCGGGCAATTGGGTAAACCATGCTCCTGGGTCACAGCTGACCAACGCTGCAGGATAATTGGCCTGTACGGCAAAACGCTCTTCTCGAGGTAGATGCACAGTTACCAATCCACATCCCGAACGAAGTGCAGCCCCAGTAGCCAAAACAGCCGCCCCAACCATTCCTTCCGATCCACAAATCAATAAGGCATGGCCAAAACAACCCTTATGGCCAAAACGGGGACGAGGCAAGATGATATTTCGAATCAACTCCTCATCCACATATACATACTGAGAGGCCGCCTGATCAATAAAGGTCTCTGAAAGGCCAATCGGCAGAACCTCTAACTGCCCGACAGACTCTCCCGCTTCGGGCAACAACAACGCCAATTTGGGAAATTCAAGGGTCAGTGTGACCGATGCATGCACCATGATACGATCGGCCATATTGCCATACTCAGTCAACATTCCGGAGGGGATATCGATTGAGACAACGCGACATCCAGATTCATTGATCCGTTCGATTGCCTCAGCGACCTCGCCACGTACTTCGCCTCGAACACCTGTGCCCAGTAAGGCATCCACAATGACCATCTCCGGCTCGATTTCAAAATCTGAACCTTGACTCACCGAAATCTCAGCAGGTAAACGCTCCAAATTTTGGCGACACTGTTCCGACAGCTGCTCGGGTTCAAAAATCAGAGCTACTCGACAATCAAACCCAGCCCCATGCAACATACGAGCCACAGCCAAACCATCGCCTCCATTATTGCCTTTGCCAACGACAAACAGCAATATGCTCTCCTGCGCAATATGGTTAGCAATCCATTGCGCCAACGTTTCAGAAGCACGCTCCATCAGATCGAGACTGGAGATAGGTTCGTGCTCGATCGTGTATCGATCAGCCTCCTGAATGGTCTTGCCGGTCAGAATTTTCATATTCCGTCAATTAGGCTCCAAAGTTATCGTACATAATGTTTTCGGGCGGCACACCCAAATCATCGAGCATACGATTGACCGAAGCCGTCATCATCGGAGGACCACACAGATAGTATTCAATATCTTCGGGAGCCTCGTGGTTTTTCAGATAATTATCGAACACGACCTGATGGATAAATCCCACATAGCCGCTCCAATTGTCGTCCGGTTTGGGATCAGACAGTGCGATGTGGAACTGGAAATTTGGAAATTCCTTTTCGATCTCTTCAAAATCACGTTCGTAGAAAATCTCACGCCGAGAGCGTGCCCCATACCAGAAGGTAACGGGAGTGGTAATCTTTAGCGTCTTAAACAGATGGAAAATATGTGAACGCATCGGTGCCATACCTGCTCCACCGCCAATAAACATCTTTTCGTTGGGCGTATCCTTGACAAAGAAATCGCCATACGGACCTGAAATCGTCACCTTATCACCCGGCTTTCTCGAGAAGATGTAAGAGGAACAGATACCAGGATTCACCTTCTTAAAGCTACCGGTGGCACGATCCCAAGGCGGTGTCGCAATACGAATATTTAACATAATTATATTCCCCTCAGCAGGATGGTTGGCCATTGAGTAGGCCCGGAAGGTAGGTTCGGGATTGTGCGTAACCAAACCCCACATCTTCATCTGATCCCAATCTTCACGATACTCGGGAGCTACGTCCATATCGCTGAACTTGATCTCATCGTATTTCGGGACGTCAATCTGAATGTACTGTCCGGAACGAAACTTCAGCGTCTCCCCTTCGGGCAGTTTGACCACAAACTCCTTGATAAAGGTGGCCACATTGTTGTTGGAGACCACGGTGCACTCCCATTTTTTGACTCCGAGTACAGCATCGTCAATATGAATGCGGAGATTCTCTTTCACCTTGACTTGGCATCCCAAACGCCACTTTTCGGCCTGTTGACGACGCGTAAAGAAGTTGACCTCAGTAGGCAAAATTTCACCGCCGCCCTCCAACACTTGACATTTGCACATACCGCAGGAACCGCCTCCACCACAAGCCGAAGGCAGAAAAATACCGTTATTGCCCAGGGTACTCAATAAGGATCCACCTGGAGAGACGGTCAACTCTTTTTGGCCATCATTGATGTCGATCTTTACCTCTCCCGATGGCATCAATTTAGCCTTGGCATACAGCAGCAGTGCCACCAGTATCAACGTAACGATCAGAAAAGCTACGATAGCTATGATGATAGATAAACCCATTTTATACGCTTTAATCGTTTATTTCAGCACCGATTCTATCTCTACAATTGAATTCCGAGGAAGGTCATGAAGGCAATACCCATCAGACCGGTCAGAATGAAGGTGATTCCAGCACCCTGCAACGGGGCCGGGACATTGGAATAGGCCATCTTTTCCCGGATAGCCGCCATCAAGACAATGGCCAACCACCAACCTACCCCAGAGCCCAGTGCAAAGGCTGAAGCCTCTCCGAGTGTCGCGTATTCACGCTCCTGCATAAAGAGTGATCCACCCAAGATCGCACAGTTTACAGCAATCAACGGCAAGAAGATTCCCAATTGGTTGTATAAGGTCGGCGTAAACTTCTCAACCACCATCTCCACCAGCTGCACAAACGAAGCGATGACAGCGATGAAAACAATAAAACTCAAAAAACTCAAATCAACCGGATGTGCTCCATCGGTTCCGAACTCCGGGTTGATCCAGGCCAGCGCTCCAGGTGAAAGCACATATTCGTTGAGCAGATAGTTCAACGGTACGGTCGTCACCATGACAAACGTCACAGCAATTCCCAAACCCATCGCTGTTTTGACGCTTTTGCTGACTGCAATATACGAACACATGCCGAAGAAGAAGGCAAACACCATGTTCTCGACAAAAACAGCCTTGACGAATATGCTCAGTATGTTCTCCATATCCTATGTTTTAACCGTGTACGGGTTATTTTCCTATCAATTTTTTATTGCGGCTTCGTTGTACCCAGATGATCAGTCCCACACCAATCAGAGCCATCGGAGGCAGCAGCAACAGACCGTTGTTTTCGTAAAAACCACCGTTTTTGATATACCAGCTTGCAGGAATAATTTGGTATCCCCAGAGTGTTCCGGCACCTAACAGTTCCCGGAAGAATCCAAGAATCAACAGGATCATTCCATACCCAAGTCCATTGCCGATCCCATCCAAGAACGAGGGCCACGGTTTGTTTCCCAACGCAAAGGCCTCGATACGCCCCATAATGATACAGTTGGTGATAATCAGGCCCACAAACACCGAGAGTTGCTTGCTGACATCATAAACAAAGGCCTTCAGCACCTGATCGACCAAAATTACCAAAGCGGCTACCACCACCAGCTGAACAATGATACGAATCCGATCCGGTATCCCCTTGCGAATCAAGGAAATGATCATACTCGAGAAGCCTGTCACGATCGTCACGGACAGCGCCATCACAAAGGCAGGCTTCAACTTGGCTGTAACAGCCAATGCCGAACAGATACCCAAAATCTGCACCGTAATCGGGTTTGTTGCTCCGAACGGTGAGGTCAGCAGTTTGAGGTTCTTTGCCGAGAAAAACGGCTCCTTTTCCTTTTTATCACTCATCTCGATCTGATTTTTCAGTTGATAACGAAGCTGACTTTGCAGCCTCTGAAACCTGTTCACCTGTCACGCTACCACTCTGCGCAACAGTATCCGCTACGGCTGCATCAGCCTGTGCTGTCGAAACGGAAGCTACTGCAGCTTCACGTTGCCGTTGAATATAGTGATCATAATCTCCCAGGCAGCTTTTCAGCATATCCTCGACTCCGCGAGAGGTCAGCGTTCCTCCCGAAAGGGCGTCCACCGCATGCTGATCGTTGGGATCAGCTCCGCCCTTCTCCACGGCAATGGCCACTACCCTGCCGGCGCTGTCCAGAATATGTTTACCCCGGAACTGAGCCTGGAAGCCAGACGATGCAATCTCTGCACCCAAACCGGGCGTTTCGCTCTTGTGGTCAAACACGGCTCCATTGACCGTATCCCAATCATCAGCCAAGGCAATATATCCCCAAATCGGTCCCCAAAGGCCCTTACCCCAAATGGGAATCACATAACTGGTCTTACCCTGATCGTCACGGCTGACAAATACCGGTAACCGACGTTCAGCCTGCGGTTTATCATACTCCGCCTTCAAGTTGATCAACAAGTTGAAGGCATCAGCTCCATCAACCCGATTTCCGGCAGCATCAACCGCATAACTATCAACGATATATTTCTGATACTGTTCGGCGATATAGGCAGCTTTATCAGGCACCGTATCTGCCCCCTTGCCCTGACCAACAGAACGGAGAATATCCCCCATCTTTTCGATTCGCACGTTTTCGCTCTGGATCTTACCCAGCGACAGCGAAACGTATGAGAGGACCGCCGCCACGATAATCACCATAATCGAGGCGTACAGAATAATATATGTATTGCTATTCTTATTCTTATTCATCTTCACTCCTCCTTACTTAACCGTTTTGAGTCGCCGTGTCCGTCTGCGGATATTGGCTCCGACCACATAATAGTCGATCAACGGAGCCACCGCATTCATCAACAGAATCGAAAGCATCATGCCTTCCGGATAGCCCGGATTGACCACCCGGATCATCACCGCCAGAACACCAATCAGGAAGCCATAAATATATTTACCTGTATTGGTTTGACTGCCCGTAACAGGATCCGTAGCCATAAAGACTGCTCCGAATGCAAATCCACCCATCAACAGATGATAGTATGCCGGCATATCCATATAGGCATTGGCTCCGATCAGGTTGAACAACAGTCCCATCAGATATCCTCCAGCAAAGACACTCAGCATGATACGCCACGAAGCGACACCCGTCCATAACAGAATGACGGCGCCAATCAAGATTGCCACTTTCGAAGTTTCACCAATAGAGCCGGGAATTGTTCCCAGGAACCACTCCAACGGCGAACCATGCGTCCATACGATCTCCTGGGCGTGATTTAGCACGGCAGCTGCGGCATCACCCAGCGGTGTCGCACCGGAAAATCCATCCACTACGCCCTCGCCTTTGCTTAAACCGGCAATCCACACCTTTTCACCAGAGATATAAGGTGTGTAAGCAAAGAAAATAAAGGCTCGGGCCAATAGTGCCGGGTTAAAAATATTCATTCCGGTACCTCCGAAAACCTCTTTGCCGATAATCACAGAAAAGGCTGTTGCCACGGCTACCATCCACAGCGGGACATCCACCGGCATGACCAAAGGAATCAGCAAACCGGTTACCAAGAAACCTTCGTTAACTTCATGGCCGCGAATCTGGGCTGAAATAAATTCGATCCCCAATCCGACCACGTAAGAGACAACGATAATCGGCAACACTTTCCAGAAACCGAACCCAAAACAGCTCCAAAACGACATATCGGGCATTCCGAAAGCACGGAAATGTTGCAAACCGACATTGTACATACCAAACAACAGGCAGGGCAACAGAGCCACCACTACCACAATCATCGTCCGTTTCAGGTCCATTGCATCGCGAATGTGACTACCGTTACGTGTCGTTGTATTCGGCACGAAAAGGAACGTTTCAAACGCATCAAAGGTCGAATGCAATTTACCGAAACGGCCCCCGGGTTCGAAATCGGGTTTGATGCGATCCAATATTTTTCTCAATCCATTCATCACCGCAGGCTTAGTTCAGTTCCTTAATCATCAGATCGATACCCTGCCGCACAATGGCCTGGATATCATTTTTCGACGGATCGACAAACTCACACAGAGCCAGATCCTCTTCAATCACCTCATAGATACCCAAATTCTCCATCTTATCAATGTCTCCGGCCAAAATAGCCTTGAGCAGATAGAGCGGATAGATATCCATCGGTAAATATTTATCGTAGAGTCCTGTCACCACAAAGGCCCGTTTCCCGCCATTGAGGTTTGCATCAAGCACATATTTTTTGTGGGGCATCAACCACGAAAAGTAGCTGTGCGAAACCGAGAATTTATTCAATCGAGGCATTCCCCATCCCAACAGTTCGTAATGATCTCCCTCGGGGATGACCGTCACCTGGTTGCTGTAATAGCCCAGAAAATCATCCGTCGCAACAGCCCGGCCAGTCAACACGTTTCCACTGATACGACGCACATGTGCCGTTGCATTCGTTAAGGCAGCGTCAGGGAGAATACCCTCAATTTTGGCTCCAGCAATGACCTGCATATAGTGAGGGCGTTTCACCTCGCTACCGGTCACGGCGATCACCTTCGTAAAATCGGGACTTCCGGTTCGGAACAGTCGTCCTATCATGGCAACCTGCTGGATATCCACCGTCCACACCCGTTCACCTTTATTGATCGGATCAATATGGTGGATCTGCACGCCGACATTACCTGCCGGATGAGGCCCTGCAAACCAATGTTTTTCGACATTCTCTATCTGGTCAAGCACACCGTGGCTTCCGGCTTTCAACCCCAAATGGACTTTACCCGGAGTCAATTTGGCCAACACACGAAATCCCATTTGCAAATCATCCAACCGATCGCTCAAGACATAATTCATATCCGGAGCCAAAGGTGCCGAATCGAATCCAGAAACAAAAATGGCCTTTGGTGTCGTTGCCGCATCAGCAATGATACCAAATGGACGCTGCTTGATCATCGGCCAAAAACCAGCTTTCAGCAACACCTCGGTCACAGCCGCCTTATCGGCAACCGCCAAATCGGGAATCTCAAAATGTTCCGCTGTCTGCTCTGCATCGGCTGCAACCACCACCTTCATGATCTTACGTTTTGCACCCCGTACAACGGCAGCCAACGTGCCACTGACCGGTGAACAAAAGAGCACCTCAGGATGATACTTGTCAAAAAACAGCGGAGTACCCACCTTGACGGCCTCCCCCTCTTTGACCAGCATTTTCGGAATCACCCCTCGGAAATCATCCGGCACCAGAGCATACTCACCCTGCAAAGGCTGCTGCACCTTCTCCTGCAGAGCCTCTCCCACCAGCGAAATGTCCAGCCCTTTTTTCAGTTTGATGACTTTCGACATGTCCAAATGTTATTTTGCAACTAAATCTATACCTATTATTCTTATGAGGCTTGACTCATATCCACCCCATCAAAAAGGTTACAATCCCAGTTTTGTTTTTACCTCCTGAGGAATGGAATCTTTATTCACCATGATGGCTGTGGTTTTGTACAGCACATAAGGCACTGACACGTACAAATACCCTTTGTATAAACCTTTATCGCCCCAAGAGTTCTTCACCTTGTAAAAACGATGTCCCTGCTGATCCTCTGCAATACCGACAATCAGCATGCCATGATCATCCGTCGTCTCGTAATTATCGAATGCCTCTTGGCGCATCTGTTGGGTAATGCTCTTCTCCGGAGTGAGCCCCGTAGGACCTTGTGACATCTTCTTTACCTCCTCTTCGGTCAGGTTGGCCCACCGAACACGATCCGAACCACTGATCTCTTCCACATCGGTAACCGGCACGATCGCAAAACCTTTATTGAAGACAAAACCTTTTTCGCTGACATCGGCAGCCCAGTTCACCGCATAGCCGGCCTCCAAAGAGCTGTCAATAACCTGCTGAAGCACATCCAACGGCACATTGTAAGTCTGAGATGCGGTCCAGTTATCCGGAATCTCCAGTACAAATTTCTCATAGAAGGGATGGTGTGTGAATGACGTCAACTGTACATACTTCTGAGGATCGATCTGACAAGCCTCCATCCAACTCTTCGGGGTGTAACTCTTACCGTTGACAGTAAAAGTCTCCGGCATCTTACCAAAATAGGCATCCAGAATACCGTTCAGTCCCTCTTTCCATGCAGTGGAGAGGGTTTTATTCGGAGCAGAGATAATCGCATTCATGTAGGCCTGAATCACTGCATTCACCTCCCCATGAACATGGTTTTTCGTGCCGTAATTCAACCCCGAGTAGATGCTATCCGGCACAATGCCATACTGCGCCATCAGATAGGGAACATCATAGGAGATTCCACCGGCATCCAGATTGGTTTTACCATGCATGCGGGCATAACGCAACGCTTTGTCGTAATAGGCATGGCGTACAATCCACATCTCCGAAAGATCCAGCGTATCACCGGTTTTCCGTAAGGCATCGCTCTCGATCAAGGCCATACCGGAAAAACACCAACAGGTACCGGACCGGGATTGATCCTTCACAGAGGTAACCGGAACCGTTTTCAAATCGGTAAATTGGTATGTTTCAGGTTCAGATGATTTCGTTTTATCTGTACTCTTCGGGGTCTTGGCCACAACCGTAACCATAGACATTCCCAATATTGCAACCAGAAACAGTCTTTTTTTCATGTCCAACAAATTTCTTAAAACCAATAATAGGTAACAAATGTAATAAATCAGCTCCATATAATCCAGAGGACCATCGAACATTTCCTACCATTTTGTTACCTTTGTTCAGTTATTTGTCATATTTATCACTGATATTGCTTCACCGCATCTTAGCAATGGCTCAACTGTCCACTCCCTATATCGATATACATACACACAACCATTGGGGAGATCCCGGAGCCCTGAACACCTGTCGTATTCCTGACCCACAACCACCTGCAGGCCATGCATATACGGTCGGAATTCACCCTTGGGATGCCGAACAAATACCTTCTACAGACTCCTCCTATTATCAAGACTTATTGATTCACTCACTTACCACATCTTGCATAGCTATTGGAGAAATTGGATTGGACTACACCACAGCAAAATCCTCTGAGCAAAAGCAGCAACAACAGTTTTGGTTGGAATGGCAACTGCAAGTAGCAACCGAACGGTCACTCCCGGTCATTATTCATTGTGTAAAAGCCTATAATGAATTGATCGAGGTCCTAAAAAAACATCCAAATACAACCTCTATTATTCATGGCTATATTGGTTCACCAGAGTTGGCCAACAGGCTGTTACAATCCGGTTGTTATCTCTCTTTCGGGCCTCGCACTTGGGCCTCGCCCAAAACTCAACAGGCCCTGCAACACGTACCTCTCGATCGCCTCTTCTTCGAGACCGATGATAGCCAACGATCGATAACCGAAATATACGCTTTGGCTGCCGAAACAACCGGGCAATCGCTGCAGACACTTCAACAAGCAACAGCCAACAACGTGCAACATATTTTTGGTTCTACCTCTTTGTTAATTTCTGAAGTTTTTACCACCAATACGGCTCTACAATCATGAACGACAACTTGCTCGAACGAACCGAACTGCTACTCGGAACCGAAAAACTTACGATGATTCAACATGCCCATGTATTGGTAGTAGGTTTAGGCGGCGTGGGCGCCTATGCGGCTGAGATGCTGGCCCGGAGTGGGATCGGTAAATTGACGATTGTAGATGCCGATTGCGTCTCGCCATCCAACATCAATCGACAACTGATCGCCCTGCACAGCACTATCGGAGCACCCAAAGCCAATATTTTGGCAGACCGATTACGAGACATCAATCCCGATATTGAGTTGGATGTGCTGCAAGAGTTTATCAAAGACGACATGACTGATACGCTGCTGGATCGCAGCCATTTCGATTACATTGTCGATGCGATTGACACGTTGGCTCCCAAAGTCAATCTGATCAAAGGGGCCCTGGATCGTCACATTCCATTAGTTAGCTCCATGGGAGCAGGAGCCAAAACAGATCCTACCCTTTTAGAAATCAAAGATATTTCCAAATCACACCACTGTCCGTTGGCCCATATGCTCCGCAAACGGTTGCACAAATTGGGAATTCGCAGCGGTTTTCAGGTGGTTTTCTCACCTGAACCGGTTCGCGAAGGGTCGATGATTCTTTGCGAAGAGACCAACAAAAAGTCGAACGTCGGCACCATCTCCTACATGCCTGCCCTATTCGGATGTTATTGCGCCTCCGTAGTGATACGCGGATTGATCGGCGAGATGTAAGGGGCATACATTCCTGTTCGATCCTGTACGAATGGGGTTCCCTGCACCAGAACCATTATAACCTTATATGGGGTACCGTTTCTGTCTCCAGACATGCCCCCTCATCTCTCGTGCATTCGTTGCGCAGGGGGAATCGATTTCGACCCGCAACCTACTGCTGAGAACAAACGATTGCTTCCTAACCAATCGCAGAATCATTATCAAATAGGATCGCCCCCTAACCTCCCTTTACATAATAAATATAAGGTCTTCAGGTTCTCTATTCCCATATACCGACAATCAAGATCCACACCACTTGAAGCGCAGCTCTACACACAACAACCCGATACAAAAAATGCGGCGTGAAACATAATGTTCACGCCGCATTTACTTATTAACTGAAACGTTTATTTCATCTCAACAAGCACTTTACCGGTCATCTCGGCAGGCTGTTCCAGACCCATCAGTTTCAAAACGGTAGGAGCAACATCAGCCAAAACGCCATTCTTAACGCTCTTCACACGGTCAGAAACCACGATAATAGGTACCGGATTCAATGAGTGGGCTGTATTAGGCGTACCATCGGCATTCTCTGCGTGGTCTGCATTACCGTGGTCAGCAATCAGTACCACCTCATAGCCGTTTGCCTTGGCAGCTTCAACCACCTCGCGAACACAAGCATCAACAGCCTTCACAGCTTTTACAATGGCCTCATACACACCGGTATGTCCGACCATATCGCCATTGGCAAAGTTCAAGCAGATAAAATCGAACTTCTTTTTGTTCAACTCTGCAACCAGGGCATCTTTGACCTCATAGGCACTCATCTCCGGCTTCAGATCATAGGTTGCAACCTTCGGCGACGGGATCAGAATACGCTCCTCGTTGGCAAATTTATCTTCACGACCACCATTGAGGAAGAAAGTTACGTGAGCATATTTTTCGGTTTCAGCAATACGCAGCTGTTTAAGACCTTTTGATGCCACATACTCTCCGATAGTATTGTTCACATTCTCTTTGTCGAAGAGGATGTGCAAGCCCTGGAATTTCGCATCGTACGGAGTCATGCAGCAATAATACAACGGCATTTTGTGCATACCGAAATCGGGCATATCTTCCTGAGTCAATACGATGGTCAACTCTTTGGCACGGTCGTTACGGAAGTTGCAGAAAATAACCAGATCATCCGGCTGAATCAAACCCTGAGGTTTGCCATCAGCACCAACGCAAGCGATTGGTTTGATAAACTCATCGGTAACCCCTTCATCATACGATTTCTGGACCGCAGCCACCGGGTCCGAGGCTGCTTCACCGACTCCGTTAACCAACAGATCATAAGCCTCTTTGACACGTTCCCAACGTTTATCACGGTCCATTGCATAGTAACGACCGACAATCGAAGCAATCTTGCCGCCAGAGACTTTCAGATGATTAGCGAGGGTCTCCACAAAGCCCTTGCCGCTGTGAGGATCGGTATCACGACCATCCATAAAGCAGTGAACAAAGGTACGGTCACTGACACCATACTCTTTCGCAATGTCACACAGCTTGAGAACATGATCCAGTGAACTGTGTACTCCACCATTGGACAACAGCCCCATAAAATGTACCTGTTTGCCACTCTCTTTGGCATAGGTAAAGGCTTTGACAATTTCAGGATTCTTCAGAATTGAGTTGTCCCGGCAGGCCATATTGATCTTAACCAAATCCTGGTAAACGACACGACCTGCACCGATATTGAGGTGTCCTACCTCCGAGTTACCCATCTGACCGTTGGGCAGACCGACATTTTCGCCGTCCGTACGCAACTGTGCATGGGGATATTTCTGCCCCAAACCCGTAATATACTCGGGATGAGCGCAATACACAACATCATCATGGCCGTGGTCACCAATTCCCCAGCCATCCAAAATCATCAGCAATACTTTGTTTGCCATAACAACAAATGCTTTTAATATAAGGTTTTCTTATCTATCTTCTTTCAAGTTCTTTAATGGAGATTGACGCTCCACGGTGCTGTATTACTTTCCGGCAAGCTGAGCACGAATCAACTCGACAGCTCGCAAAATAGCGGCTTCGATTCCATCCTCCTTTTTACCGCCGGCTGTTGCAAAGAAGGGTTGGCCGCCACCGCCACCGTTGATCTCTTTAGCGGCTTCGCGAACCACCTGAGCAGCATTTACCCCTTTGGCTACGATATCATCACCCAACATAATGGTCAAGGTCACCTTACCTCCTACTGTTGAACCGGCCACCAAAACCAAATTCGGGAATTGCGGTTTGATACCAAACGCTACATTCTTAATAACATCTGCCGTAGCAGGAATCTGACGAGCAATCAGCATCATACCATCCTCCTCGACACATGTTTTGGCAAGAGTCTCTCTCAAAGTGGCAATACGTTCCTGTTTTGTCTCTTCGATCTGACGGCTCATCTCTGCATTTTCATCCAAAAGACGTTTAACAGCCTGTTCTACAGAAGGATTATTCAGAGCGTTCTGAACCGATTTGAGCAGATCTTCCAAATGATAGACAAACTCTTCAGCAGGAGCCCCCGTAACCGCCTCAATACGACGAACGCCAGCCGAAATAGCGCTTTCACCCAAGATTTTGAAGAATCCGATGTTTCCGGTCGCAGAAACGTGAGTACCACCGCACAACTCTACCGAATCGCCATACTTGACTACACGGACACGATCACCATATTTTTCACCGAACAACATCATGGCCCCGAGGGTACGAGCTTCATCAATCGGGCAATCGCGACGCTCCTCAAGCGAATAATTGGCCCGAATATCCCGATTGACCAAACGCTCCACTTCGCGGATCTGCTCATCGGTCACCTTCTGGAAGTGCGAAAAGTCAAAACGCAAATACTCTGGCGTTACCAACGATCCTTTCTGCTCAACGTGCGTTCCTAACACCGTACGCAACGCCTTGTGCAGCAAGTGGGTTGCCGTATGATTATTGGCACTGCCAGCACGCAACTCCTTATCAACCACAGCATGGAAGGTAGCCGTAACATCCTCAGGCAATTGATCCACCAGATGAACCGTCAGGTTATTCTCCTTTTGGGTGTCCGTGATGCGAATCGTCTCACCGTTTGCGGTGATAACACCTTTATCCCCAACCTGTCCGCCAGAATTGCCGTAGAACGGAGTCTGATCAAATACTAATTGGTAATAGGTCTTATTTTTCGTCTTTACCCGACGGTAACGTGAAATCCGCACATCGGCCTCCAACGTATCATAGCCTACGAACTTGCTCTCATCGATCGGGAAGAGCTCCACCCAATCATCCGTATCGACAGCCGCAGCATTGCGGGAACGCTCCTTCTGTTTCTGCAACTCCTTACCGTATGCGTCGAGATCAACCTTCATGCCGTTTTCATGTGCGATCAACTCGATCAAATCGATCGGGAATCCATACGTATCATACAACAAGAACGCATCACTGCCGCTAATCGTATCTTTATGGTCTGTTTTTGCTTTCGCCATCACGCCATCCATCAGGTTGATGCCGGTTGCCAACGTACGTAAAAATGCGCTCTCCTCCTCGGCAATCACCTTGGTAATCAACTCTTGCTGTGCCTTCAGTTCGGGGAACTGATTTCCCATCTGCTGCACCAAACCATCCACCAATTTGCACATGAACGGTTCGTTAAAGCCTAAGTAGGTGTATCCGTAACGTACTGCACGACGCAAAATACGACGGATCACATAACCCGCTTTAACATTCGAAGGCAACTGGCCATCCGCAATCGAGAAGGCGATTGCTCTGAGGTGATCGGCAATCACACGCATGGCCACATCCGCTTTGGGATCCACACCGTACTGTTTCCCGGCCATCGCAGCCAAGCGCTGAATCGTAGGCTGGAAAACATCCGTATCGTAATTGCTCTGCTTGCCCTGCAACACCATACACAGACGTTCAAAGCCCATACCGGTATCAACATGATGCGAGGGCAGCGGCTCGAGTTGTCCGTTGGCTTTGCGGTTGAACTGCATGAAGACCAGATTCCAAATCTCGATCACCTGCGGATGACCGGCATTGACCAGTTCGCGACCGGGGATCTTCGCACGCTCCTCTTCGTTACGCAAATCGTAATGGATCTCGCTACAGGGGCCACATGGACCGGTATCGCCCATCTCCCAGAAGTTATCATGCTTGTTTCCCAACAGAATATGATCTTCAGGCAGAAACTGTTTCCAATAATTGTAGGCTTCACTGTCACGGTCGATCCCCTCTTCGGGACTCCCTTCAAATACAGTTGCATAGAGTCGATCCTTCGGCAATCCATACACGTCGACCAGCAACTCCCAAGCCCATGAAATGGCCTCTTTCTTGAAGTAATCTCCAAAAGACCAGTTACCTAACATCTCGAACATCGTATGGTGATAGGTATCATGCCCCACCTCTTCGAGGTCATTGTGTTTACCCGACACACGCAAGCACTTTTGCGAATCGGCGACCCGATTGTGTTTGATCGGCGAGTTGCCCAGGAAAATATCCTTGAACTGGTTCATACCCGCATTGGTAAACATCAAGGTAGGATCATTTTTGACCACCATCGGAGCAGAAGGTACAATCAGATGTCCCTTGCTCTTGAAAAAATCGAGAAATGTTGTTCTGATTTGATTCGAGTCCATAACAGATATACTATCCGGCTGTTTTGCAGCGTTAATATTATGCGTTCAAAAAGAGGTTGTAAAATTACATAAAATCGTCTAATTTTGTTGTGCAGAGTGCACAGAAAATGATTTGATGGCCAAAAATCGATATAAATTCAACCCTCAGACCCTCACTTACGAGGTGATGACCATACCGTTCCGGATCAAATTCTACCGTCTGTTGCGCAAGATCCTGATCGGTTTTATTTTGGCCTCGATTGTTAATCTGCTTTTCTCCTTCTTTTTCTATACGCCCAAAATGTATCGGATCAGCCGTGACAACAACGAACTGCTGATCAAATACAATATTCTCGATGACAAACTTCAGGCCGCAACGGCTCGTCTCGAAGAGATTCGTCACCGCGACAACAGCGTTTACCGACCGCTCTTCGGTAGTGACACAACCAATATTCAGGGCGTTTTCACCCCCTATCCGGACAGTAAATACAGCCATCTGCAAAACGATCTTTACACGCCGCTGATGCTCTCCACATGGAAAGAGCTCGATGCCATGACCCGTTTGCTCTATTTAGAGTCCAAATCTCTGGACGAATTGGAGGAGCTGAGTAAAAACAAAGAGCTGATGGCCGAATCCATTCCGGCCATCTGGCCGATCAACAAACGGAATCTTCGCGGGCATATCGGCGCATTCGGTACACGTCGTCATCCAATTACCGGCCGGATTGCCGGTCACAAAGGGATCGATCTCGGAGGTCATATCGGCGATCCGGTGTACGCCACCGGCAATGGCTTTATTGCATTCGATAAAGAGGGAGTCAGCGGCTACGGCAAACAGATACTGATCAACCACGGTTTCGGATACAAAACCCGATACGCCCATCTGAGCAAGATTCTGGTTGGTCCGGGACAATACGTTCGCCGGGGTGAGTTGATTGGCGAGGTGGGCAGCACGGGCCGTTCTACCGGACCACACCTGCACTACGAAGTGATCTATCGCGGATTGCCGGTGGATCCGCTCAATTACTTCAGTCGTGATATGAGTGAAGAGGAGTTCAACAAGATTGTCGAATCGGCACAAGCCACCACCTACGAAACGGAATAGAGACCATGGAACAGCCCAAACAACCCATCCGCTTCAAAGAGCTCGTGCCACACTGGCATGAGCAGACGCTCACTTTCCGAAAGAAATTTTGGCGAGCTGTGATCCATATTTTCGCATGGATCGGTATGGCTATACTCTATTATTTTGCTTTCTCATTCTTTTTCGACACTCCTGTCGAATACAAGATGAAATCCTCGACCCGGCTATTAAAAAGCGAATACAAAGAGTTGAGCGATCGTTACGACACGATACAGAAGATTTTGGACAATGTGGTTGAACGAGATCGACACGTCTTCCGCACCTTGTTTGAGGCGGATCCATATAGCTTTGACAACGATAACGAAGAGAAAGAGCTGGCCGAACACGACGCACTGCTGACCATGACCAATCGGGAATTGGGAGATCTCTTCTTCTCCAAACTCAATGCACTGGAAAAAAGCACCAGCAAACAACTCTACTTGGTGGCCGAGATGGAACAACATGTCGATTCATTAAAGGGAAAACTGAACAACATTCCGGCCATCCAACCGGTCATCAATAAGGATTTAACCCTGCTGACCGCTTCATACGGTATGCGTATCCACCCGTTTTACAAAACATTGACGGCACACCAAGGTGTCGATTACACGGTCAGCGAAGGATCCCGCGTCTTTGCGACGGCAGACGGACAGGTAAGTCGGGTCATCACCCAACGGGCCTCGTCGGGTAACACGGTAATCATTAATCACGGCAACGGTTATCAAACCTCTTACAGCCATTTGGGTAAAATATATGTACGAGCCGGACAAAAAGTTCGTCGTGGCGACATCATTGCCCAATCGGGGAATACAGGTCTGTCACTGGCGCCCCACCTCCATTACGAAATTATCCATAATGGCATGCGGGTCGATCCGGTTCACTACTTCTTCATGGAGCTGGATTATAAAGACTACCGGAAGATTATCCGTATCGCTATGAGCGGAATGCAATCGTTCGACTAATTTTGTTCACTTTGAAATGAATTTAGATATTGCCCCTGATTTTCATAGGGGCAAATGTTTTTTTCATACTATTTTTCTCTACATTTGCTTCAATAACCCTACTACAAAATAATTTATGGCAATTTTACGATTCAATGCATTGGATGAAATTTCCCGACGGGAATTGATCGAGACCAAACTATCCGACAAAAAAATATCCAGCTACTTTGGTGCAGATGTGTTCGACCGAGAAACGATGCGTCAATACATTGCCAAAGATGCCTACGAAAGTCTGTGCAATGCCATTGACGAAGGGCGTCGTATCGACCGCAAATTCGCCAATCAGATCGCTCAAGGCATGATGAACTGGGCGCTGGAACGCGGTGCTACTCACTATTCACACTGGTTCCAACCACTGAACGATTCAACTGCAGAAAAACACGACGCCTTTTTTGAACCGATGCAAGGGGGCGGTTCATTCGAAACCTTCAAAGGCGAGCTGCTCGTTCAACAGGAGCCAGATGCCTCCAGCTTCCCCAACGGTGGATTGCGTAATACGTTCGAAGCTCGAGGTTACTCCGCATGGGATCCCTCTTCGCCAGCCTTCATTCTGGATAAGACGCTCTGCATTCCCAGTATCTTTATCGCCTACACCGGTGAAGCACTCGACTTCAAAACGCCCCTGCTCAAATCCCTGCAAACCGTAGGAAAAGCTGCCGAAGATGTTTGCCAATATTTCGACAAGGATGTCAAAAAGGTCAACGTAACCTTAGGTTGGGAACAGGAATATTTCCTGGTTGACGAAGCACTGTTCCTAGCTCGCCCCGATCTGATGCAGACCGGTCGTACGCTGATGGGACACATTGCCGCCAAAGATCAACAACTCGATGATCACTATTTCGGTGCAATTCCAGGCCGTGTACTGGAATTCATGAAGGAGTTCGAAGAGCAGGCATATCGTTTGGGGATTCCCATCAAAACTCGCCACAATGAGGTAGCTCCCAATCAGTTCGAATGTGCACCGATGTTCGAAGAGGCCAACATCGCTGTCGATCACAACACGCTGTTGATGACCGTCATGCGTAAGATTGCTCTCAAACATAAATTGCGCGTCCTGTTCCATGAAAAACCGTTTGCAGGGGTTAATGGTTCAGGAAAACACTGCAACTGGTCGATGATGACCGACACCGGAGTCAATCTGTTGGCGCCGGGCAAAACGCCCAAAAACAACATCCAGTTCCTCACCTTCTTTGTCTGCGCCATCAAAGCAGCCAACGACTATGGTTCACTGTTCATGGCTTCGATCGCTACACAGTCGAATTCACACCGTTTGGGAGCTCACGAAGCGCCACCGGCCGTGATGTCGGTATTTACCGGATCGACCCTCTCTGCAATGCTTGATTCGCTGGAAGAGCGTGTGAGTGACAAAAAGATGACTCCCGATGAAAAGACCGATATCAAACTCGACATCGGTAAGATTCCCGACATTCTGTTGGACAATACCGACCGCAACCGCACCTCGCCGTTTGCCTTTACCGGTAACCGATTTGAGTTCCGGGCCACCGGTTCGTCGTACACCTGCGCAGCTCCTTTGACCGTAATCAATACGGCCATGGCCGAGGAGTTGATCCAGTTCAAAAAGGAGGTGGATAAACTGATCGATAAAGGGATCAAAAAGGATGAAGCGATTTTGCAAGTGATTCGCAAATACATTATCGCTTCGAAAAAGATCCGTTTCGAAGGGAACGGTTACAGTCAGGAGTGGCTTGATGAAGCGGCACGACGTGGGTTGGAAGGAATCAGTAGCATTCCGGAGGCCTTTAAACTGTTTAACCGTCCCGAATACAAGAAACTTTTGCTCAAACATGGTGTGTACAGCGAATCGGAGATCCATGCCCGCTATGAGATTAACTTGGAAATCCTGATCAAAAAGATTCAGATCGAATCACGGGTACTGGCCGATATGGCAGCCAACCACATCGTACCGACTGCGATCAAATATCAAAACATTTTGATTCAGAACGTACAGGGGCTGAAAGACATTATGCCCGAGGAGTATCAGGAGTTGGCTTCGGAGGAGATCCTGACCATTTCCAAAATTGCCAAGTATGTCAAATCGATTCGGGAGCACAATCGCCAGATGATCAACGCCCGTAAAAAATACAACAATACCGAAGATATTGAAGAGCGGGCCAATGGTTACTGGAATGAGGTGCGGCCGATCATGATGGTCATTCGTCAGGCCATTGACAAATTGGAGCTAATTGTTGATGACGAGCTGTGGCCGCTTCCGAAATATCGCGAAATGATGACAATCAATTAACAGCGTACATACTGCCGACAAACAGAAGGCGGAGGCTGTGTTTGCAGTCTCCGCCTTTTCTTATGTTATTCGTTTCCCTTCTATGCAACAATACAAAGTACACCCTTTACTCCTAATCGTTGATTTTCACGGATTATCCTGTCCATTTGTTGCCACTCAATATCATTTTGCGCCATTCACCGCCATCTGGTTCCAGCCATTTTCGAATAACGATTGCTACTTTTCGTAATCTACGACATTGACATTGATTCAAAGCATAGACTTCAGGAATATAGGACTATTGAGTCCGATTTATAAATTTTGTCGCCAATCGATATACTTGTCTGATTTTCCGATCAGTCAGATTCCAATTCGACACCTCTTGACGAATCAATTCAGGATGTTTTTTACTGATATCGCGCAGCGCATTCCCTACCGACTTGCGAACATATTCACTTTCATCGAGTTTTAACGCTGACAACAAGTCCACAGCAATTTGCGGATTATCTTTAAAATAGGGACGACTTGTCCATATCCGAAGCCCTTCAGTTACCGCCCTGCGCTGTTTATCATTCGTGCTATGCATCCACTCATCTATAACCGGCAGCGCTTCCGAATAACCTTTTGCTTTGCAAAAGTTGTCAAAAGCCATCGCTAACACCTCCTGAATACGCCAATCTGGGTGACCGGTTACAGTGTCCCGTAAAAAAGATAACGCTAAAGGATGTTTAACAGCAATATAACCACATATGAAAACAGCTACCTCCTGTACTTGAAAAGCAGCTGATTGCCATACTGCCATTGCCAAATCCCAACTTTCGTCCACAGAATGCTTTTTGACAAAATCCTGCGCAGTTTGACGAGCTAAAACCAATTTCTCCTTATCTGCAAACAGCTCTTCCAATTCCTTCACGGCAACCTGAAGATTCCATTTTGTACACATTTTTAGCTATTTTTTATTGTCATTGTGTGATTCAGAGTAATAAAGTTAAACTCTAAAAACACCTCCCTTCACATGCACATGTCCGCCATACCTATGCATCCCATCGCATAACCGCCAAATGACAACCAATTTAAACGGAAATGTGATTCATTAAATTCACGAACCTGAAACTTCCCTTGTTAGCACAGCAAACAGATGCAGCTAAAAAGTAAAATACACATGTAATCTGGGGGAATGCTATAAATACTTTATCTTCGGCAAAGCTCTTTGAAATCGCAGTATTTGCAAACAGCAGGGTCTGCACACTGCCTGAAAGGAACGGAGAAATCAAATAATTCAGCCAACGTCTTTTGCAAACACGCCAGCAAATCCTCCTTATACGGTAAAAAGGATTGCACCGCAGCCCCTTTATGCTCCAATAGAGGAGAATAGTCCGCCTGATTCATCTTGCGTACCACATACAAGGTCGGTTGCACGTCATTCCCAGTCGTGTGGTGTACCATCAATGCATAAAGCATGGTCTGTAACACCGGGGCATTCCGCAGCGTAACATCTTCATCAAAAAGAGCCTCAATGCTTGCAAAGTTTTGCTTCGGAGAGCCTGTTTTATAATCTACAACTCGCACTTGACCGTCAGCCAATCGATCCAAACGATCTGACGTGCCCTTAAATACGACGGTATGAGACTCTCCGTCAAGCGTAAACGAAACTGGGGCTGAAACCCTCCTCTCCAGCTCATCAATCACATAACCGGGATGCTCAATATCATAGGTTAAAATACAGTGATTGATATAATAGACCACTATACCATGCACCAACAGCACATTTCCATCGTACTCCTCGGCACGCTGTGATGGATCGTGCAGGTATTCACTGTTAATCGCCTGAGTTACCGCCTCCGTAACTTGTGGTGATCCGATCAATTTGCGAATATAGGGAATCGGATCGGCAACACCTTTCAACGGTGTATACAACAATTCGATCGCTTTATGCAAAATGGTACCGAACATCGGTAGATCAATCTCTTCGGCAACCTCCTGCTCAGGAGAGAGATGTTCCAAACTGCGCAAACAGAACTTGAGCGGACAATCCAAATAGGTATAAAACGACGTGGGCGAAAAGGTTCGTTCCCCTCCATCCAAAAAAGCACGCAGCTGATCAGCCACGGCACTTGTTTTCGGAATCTCGATCGGTTGATTCGCCGCCAGGTTTACATTCAAAGAGATTGTTTTTCGCCTAACCTCATGTTGTGACTCATAATCCAACTGGTAAATATATCGGCTTGGCTCGCCGGTGTGACGGTCATCGCTCAACGAACAGTAGGCAATATGGACGATCGAGGCGCGTTGCAACAAGCGATAAAAATAGTAGGCATACACCCCTTCATGGTGCATCGGCGTCGGAAGGCCGTACGCCAAACGCAGATTATGCGGAATAAAAGACGCATTGGTGGCCAGATTGCCAGGGAAAGTATCATCATTTGCTGAGAGGATTAACACATGATCGAAATCAAGATTACGTGTCTCCAAGATACCCATGATCTGGATACCGTCAAGAGGCTCTCCGCTATACGGGATGCGGATACCTTGCAAAATTTTCCGCAACAACGATGCAAATATGGGAATGGTCACCTCCACCCCACTATCCTGCAAAGAGGTTGTAATCTGGCACAACGTATCGATAATAGTCGAGAACATCTCCCGGCGTAAAGCCCCATCCGGAGCATCTGCTCGGCCACCGATCTCGGAGAGAATTCGTTGCAAATAGGCAGACAACTGCTGCCACTCATCTACAGCAGTAAAGATCTGTTGCGTTACACCGGGAATCTGCTTTAACAACTCCGCATCGACATAGACGTATTGGCGCTTCTGAATCTCTGCTACGACCGCACCCGCTTCAACTGATACCTGCTCCAACACGTATGGATGCGTCAGGATGCCCTCCACATCGCTATGATAGAATTGCAGCATGCCATCCCGTTTGCGGATTCGTTTCCGTCGCTGCAACTCCAACAGCCGCTCCACAAACGAATAGGCTGTTGTCTGACGCAACGGATAACCCATCGTGACGTTGAATTTGAGCTGCTCTGACTCTGGCAACGAATACAGAACCGGAAGCAGCAACGATTCGTCAGTCAAGACAATGGCCGTCCGTTTGTCGAGAGGAATTTTCTTTCGTTGAAGTTCTGTCAAGAACTCATGGACATATTTACACTGCAAGCTATCCGATGGAGAGGAGACAGCGACAATCTCTTTCGGTTCGGCAAAATGGCAATGTTCACCAGCATCATACTCTGCCGGATACTCCCGAATATCGGACCGAAGGAACAGACCCGCTTCGTGATTGGGATTGTCGACATAATATTTATCCCAATCCCACCAAAATTCGGCCCGACCACTATTCTTCAACCAGCTAAAGAGCTGTTTTTCGCAAGCTGACAAGGCATTGAATCCGATGATGACATATCGACTGTCCGGAGCAGGGAATTGTGCTGGCAACTCATCGGCAATAATTCGCTCGGCAGCCAAACGGTGCACCATTCCCTCATAGGCAAGTCCCTGGTCGGAAAGCGTCTGTCGATACTCGTGATAAATTGTTCGGAGCGTTCGCCAGATGGACATAAACTGCTCCTTCTCTTGGGAAAATTCGCTCTCCTTACCGAAGCTCTGCCAAAAACGGGCAATGACCGCAATCTGTTCAGGGGTCAAATAGTCGCGATAATTCTCCAACTCCCGCAGATCGCTGATGTTGGTAAAAAGCATATCGGCATTGATCAGATATTTGTCGATCTGATCAAAATCCGACAGCAGCATATCCCCCCAAAAATAGAATTGATCAAAGGTTTCATGGTGATACCGACTGTACACCTTGTACAATTCGGTCACCAATTTGATTCGGTCACCACAACGAATTTCCGCAATTTGTTGCATCAGATCATTGATCGCAGCAAATTTAGGTTGCCAGACTGGTCTCAGAGTAATTTTGGAGAGGGAATCGGTAAAGAAGAGTTGTGCACGCCGACTGGGGAACAACAAGGTTAGCGATGAAATATCATCGCCATAACGCTCGTACAAAGAGGCGACCACCTCGTCGATAAAGCTACGCATGCGTTTACCTCAATAGAATCGAATAAAATCAGAATCGGCTACCTGCCCACAACAGATTAACCCTCATTAGCCTCCCCCCCCGTTATCATGAGAAACGGTCAATATCAAACCTCCGGACCTTGATGGCGAGTCATGCCGCTTGCATGTATTCCGGAAAAGAGCGGTTATTTACCGATATTATTGACCGTGCCCATCATCTTGGTTGCACTGCGATAAATCTCCGGCTCACCTTGATAATAGACGGCACCGCCCGTATTGGCTACAATTTGAATCCGTTCAACAACCTGTACATAGGCCTCAGCACTGGAAACGGCTTCTACCCTTACATCCTGGCTTACCAATTGACGTGCATTGACTTTGGATTTGGCTGAAGCAAGCAGGGTGCTATATTTGGCCGATCCGGTCAGATTGGCTACCGAATTACCACCGATCTTCAAATAGATATCTTTTACATTCAGATCGGCACTAAAGATCGCACCGGCATCCATATTGACATCGATCATCCCTTGGGTTAATGTTCCCTGGATGGAGACACTTGCACCCGAAATTTTGATCTGCGAGAGCGAAGTATAATAAATTTTCACCTCTCCATTGGCATCCTTATCTCCACCTGGGCGTAATTGAATCTTGAGCGTTCCGTCTTTGACACCCCAGGCAAGACGATTGCTGTTTGTACCATTGAGTTTAACCTTCAAATAGGCAGAATCGGCACGAATCAATTCCACATGTAATTTTCCTGAAAGGTCCACACTGGTAAATGCGTCCAAACGTTTGCTGACAATAGACTGTTGTGCCGATGCAGCCCAAGAAATGGTCATGGCCAAAAACAGCAATGCGATTTTTTTCATACCCCAAATTTTAACTTTGCTTTATACAAATATAAACTTTTACATAGGAATTCACAATCTTTCCCGTAACTTTAGAGTGTAATCCGAACTTCGGACTAACTATTCAGCAGTAGATTCAAATGGGCAGCATCCATATTGTCAAGGCATCGGCAGGATCGGGTAAAACTTTCCGACTCACCTACGAATACATCGCGCGTGTTATTGAGAATCCGAATCTTTACCGCAACATTTTGGCTGTCACCTTTACGAACAAGGCAACCGAAGAGATGAAGCAACGCATTGTCAGCAAATTGAATGAGCTGGCTCAAGGTGATTCGAAGGATTATCTATCCATGCTCGAAGATGAGTTGCACTACACTCCGGAGTTGATCCGCCAACGTGCCACCGAGGCCCGTACCAAGATTCTACACGATTACAGCCATTTCAATATTCTGACCATTGATAAGTTCTTTCAGCGAATCATTCGGGCTTTCCTCAAAGAGTTGGACATTGATGCCAACTTCACCCTGGAGCTCCAGACAGATTCACTGTTGGACAGTGCAATCGATCGGTTAATCGAGGAGATATCCGACAACAAGGAGATCCGGCGATGGATCACCTCCTTTGCCGAAGAGAACATCGAGAACAACAATACCTGGGATGTCCGTTCCAAAATTGGCAAATTGGGCAAAGAGCTGTTTACGGAACAATATAAATCCCTGCCGGAGGCGCAATCGAAAGCGGTTATTTTAGAGACCATTCATAAAGCGCATAAAAGAGATCAAGCGCTGCTCAAACGCTGGAAACAGCTTGGAGAAGAGGCTTTGCAGATTATAGCCGATCATGGCCTGACCTGCGATGATTTCAGTCAACGTAGTCATGGTCTCGCAGGCTATCTGATCAAAGCAAGTCAAGGTCAATTCGTACCGTATGGGTCTTATGTTACTGCAGCATTGTCTTCAGATGACAAATGGTACACAAAAGGATCTTCACGCAAAGCGGATATTCAAGCGATCATTCCGCAGGTCCGTCCCCTGCTCGAGAGCGTTTGCAAACTCTACGACGATAATATTCGTTTTCACAATACCATTGCACAACTACTTCCAAACTACCGTAGCTATGCTCTATTGACGGACCTTGCTTTGGAAATCGACAAGATATGCCAAGAACAGGGTATTATGCCTATCTCAGAGACCAACGGTCTGCTGAATCGGCTGATTAGCGGCAATGATGCTCCATTCATTTACGAGAAGGCGGGCAATACCTATTCGCACTTTATGATCGACGAGTTCCAAGATACCTCGCAACAACAGTGGACAAACTTCGTTCCACTGCTGGATAATGCGTTGGCGCAAAATGATCATAGTCCTGTGCTGCTGGTCGGCGATGTCAAACAATCCATCTACCGTTGGCGAGGTGGCGATTGGCGAATTTTGGGTTATGAAGTCAACCGCCATTTTCGGGAGGTCATCGATCAAACCCTCGAGGTCAATTACCGCAGTGCCGGCATGATTGTCCGTTTCAACAACGAGATCATCGATGCATGCGTCAAGGAGGATAATGCGTTACTAAACGCGTTGATCGACAGTGGATACGAAAACAGGTCGCTCTCGGCAGAAACACGCAATGACTTGCACGACATGCTGGCCAAAGCCTACCAGAAACACCGACAACAGGGGAACAAAGCCTTGCAAGAGGGGTATGTGCGCATCACCAGTTTTGACAAGGACTTCGAACTGGAGGAGACCGAAAAAGCGCCGATCATTGCCACGATCGAGGAACTGCAAGAGCGGGGTTACACCCCGGGAGATATTGCCATTTTAGTACGCAAGAATACTGAAGGCTATACTATCGCACAGCAACTTCTTGCCTACAAAACGGCCCATCCTGACTCACCCTACTGCTACGATGTGGTGACAACAGAGGCGCTAACAATTGGGAATGCACCGGCAGCAAATTTTATTGTGGTGGCTTTTCGCCTGGCCACGACACCCGACGATTCGATTCGACTGGCTCTGTACAACCAGTTTTTGCATCGCGATTTTGGACAACCGCTTCCGGAGGATGAGCGTACTTTTCTGCAAGATTTGCGACTCAAAGGCATTGAAGAGGCTTTTGATGAGGTTGTGTTGCGTTATCATTTGCAGGATAAACCAGAAAATATTGCCTACATTCAAGCTGTCCAGGATCTGGTCCACACCTTCAGCACATCCAAGATTGCCGATTTGCCGCTGTTTATCAAATGGTGGGACGAAACCGGACACTCCAAATCGATCAATCTGCCCCAAAACCATCAAGCGATCACCATCATTACCATACATAAAGCCAAAGGGTTACAATACAAAGCTGTTATTGTTCCTCAATGCGCATGGAAGTTACCTCCAAAGTCAAAAGCCTTACTATGGGCTAGTGCTCATGAAGCTTCATTAAACACATTGGGGACTATGCCTATCCCATACCTCCAAGCATTGGCCAATACCTACTTCTCTGAAGATTTTTATCGGGAGACCGTTTTGACCCATATCGACAACATCAATCTGTTCTATGTGGCCATCACCCGGGCCGAAGAGGAGCTGCACCTAATGTTCAAACACGACACCTCAGCGAAACAGGTCTCGATCAACAACCTGCTAAATAATATTCTGACTGCATGTCGCACAGGGCAGGACAACAATACGGTTCAGCTCGGCGAGATCGAAGGGCACGTTACCTCTGCAGCCGACCGTGAAATCTATGAATTCGGCACACCCTATCATAAACCGATCGAACCGATCCAGCCGATTCCACCATCGACCTATCCGGTTCGTCGGCCCGACACGCGACTTCGCTTCAAACTCTCTTCGCAACGCTACTTCGATGAGGGTCGTGACATTGCATTGGCTCCGCGTAATTACGGTATTTTGATGCACAAAGTGTTTGAGAATATCGGACACGAAGACGAGATCGAATCGCAACTGGCCCTTTTACGCGCAAACGGGACCCTGTCGGATGAAGAGGTGGAACATCTGCGCAAAACAATTGCAGATGCTTTGGCCAATCCTTTGATTCGTTCCTGGTTCGACCCCAAATGGGACATTGTCCGTACCGAAGCGGCCATTGTTATTCCGAACGACAAATCCCTCAAACGTCCCGATCGGGTCATCACCAAAGGAACCGAAGCGGTCGTAGTGGATTATAAATTTGGATCGAACAAAGACAAATCCCACTATGCACAGATTCGCACCTATATGGAGCTGCTGCATAAAATGGGTTACCGATCCGTCCAAGGATACCTGTGGTATGTCGAGCTAAATGAAGTCGAATCGGTAGAGAGCCCCAACAATACAGCATCTTAGGCATTGCCTTTCCGGTTATGTCTCTTCCCTTACTCGCCTATCGGTCACTCTGCCGTTCGTCTCTGTAAGAGTGTTCATTCGACGCAATACTGGACAGATTAGAAGAAAAATGTGCGGCAACGCAATTAGTACTTTGTGCCGATTATCGTGTTCCGAACGACGCGGTGCGAATTTCACCCCAATGGAGGCAAATAGGAGGCAAAAACATCCACAGGGTTATGCGACTCCGACCTTTGACTTTCACTATTATCGCATCCTTTAAGGGACACAGACCGGTCTATATTAAGAGTCCGGATACCGGGTACGAAAAGGCTATCCCCCTTCCCCCACAGAAGAAGATGCAGCAATCCGCAAACTGTTCTATCGCAACCCAAAATCGCGATAACCACAAACTTCATTTTTATTCTCGCTCACCCGTCCTGCAATCCTAGCGCAGCTCCATTGTGCTGCCATACAACAAAAAAAGAGGGCTACCGCAATGCGGCAGCCCTCCATCGTATGAATGACTTGTCTGATTAGTCGTTCAGCGAGAAACGTTTGTAAGCAACAACGGTAGCATCTTTGTCTGCACCCTTGATGTAAGCACCGACAGTGATCTTGTTGTTCTTAACCAACGCCTGATTCAACAGCGTGTTCTCATTGAGGAATTTGTTAACCTTACCCTCAGCGATCTTATCCAGAATAGCTTCAGGTTTGCCCTCTTGACGAGCCTGCTCACGACCGATCATACGCTCATGCTCGATCAGCTTCGGATCGCAGTCTGCTTTGTCAATGGCAACAGGTGCCATAGCGGCAGCCTGCATGGCAACATCTTTCGCAACCTCTTTGTCGATCTCTTTGTTGAAACCGATCAAAGTACCCAACTTGCTGTTCATGTGGATGTAGGTCACGCACATCGGAGCCTCGATCTTACCATAGTAAGCCAACTCAACCTTCTCACCGGTCTGACCTGACTTCTCGGTTACGATCTCTGCAACGGTCTTGCCATCTTTCACAACAGCCAACAAAGCCTCCAAGTTCTCTGCATCAGCCTCTACAGCGATGTCCAGAATAGCTTTGGCAGCAGCTACGAAGTCTGCATTCTGAGCTACGAAGTCTGTCTCGCAAGCCAAGCAGAGCATATAACCCTTCTGACCAACGATCTTCGAGGTTACAACACCCTGAGTTGCATGACGATCAGCACGTTTTGCAGCAACCAGTTTACCCTTTTCGCGGATAATATCCTTTGCACGTTCGAAATCGCCCTCGGCCTCTACAAGCGCCTTTTTGCAATCCATCATGCCGGCTCCGGTCATCGCACGGAGTTTGGCAACATCAGCAGCTTTAATATCCATAATAATTTTTCTCCTTTTTATGCAATTTCGAATTATTCTGCAGCCTCAGCTTTGGGAGCTTCGGCCTCTGCAGCAGGAGCAGGTGCTGCTTCTGCAACGGGTTCAGCTTTTGCTGATTCAGCCTTTACAGCCTTTTTCAAACGGGGTTTCGGCTCTTTCTCTGCTTTTGCAGCAGCCTCGGCAGCCTCTTTCTCCTTCTCGAGCTTACGCTCTGCAAGACCCTCTGCAATGGCACCGGTCACAGCCTCGAGGACAACAGCCACTGATTTGGTAGCATCATCATTTGCCGGAATCACATAGTCGATATCGGTAGGATCACAGCAAGTATCAACCATAGCAAATACGGGGATGCTCAGGCGTTTGGCCTCTTTTACGGCGTTAGCCTCTTTCTGCACGTCCACTACGAACAGTGCAGCAGGCAGACGGGTCAAGTCAGCGATAGAACCGAGGTTCTTCTCGAGTTTTGCGCGCTGACGGCTGATCTGAAGTTTCTCTCTTTTGGAAAAGTTGTCATAAGTTCCATCGGCCGTCATCTTGTCGATCATGGCCATCTTCTTGACAGCTTTACGTATGGTGGGGAAATTGGTAAGCATACCGCCCGGCCAACGTTCCGTAACATACGGCATGTTGACTGCGGATACCATCTCCGCAACTACATCCTTAGCCTGTTTCTTCGTTGCTACGAACAGGATACGGCGACCGCTTTTGGCGATCTGTTTGAGTGCGGCGGCGGCCTCATCGATCTTCATCACCGTTTTGTGAAGGTCGATGATGTGGATTCCGTTTTTCTCCATGAAGATATATGGAGCCATTTTAGGATTCCACTTTCTTTTCAGGTGACCGAAGTGAACCCCGGCCTCCAACAATTGATTAAAATCAGTTCTTGGCATTTTGATTAACTGTTTAAATCTGTTTTAATTCTCTTTACATCAATCGCAGCGGTAGTGTCCTTGACAATCCCCGCGATTTTCCGCAGAGGGGCAATAACCGAGTAGTGCAACCAAAAAAGCAGTCTCTGAAATTTGCACCCACTCTGTGCTCCACAGGCGCAGATATTAACGCTTGCTGAACTGGAATTTGCGACGTGCACCGGGCTGACCGGGTTTCTTACGCTCAACCTCACGCGGGTCACGCGTCATGAAGCCGTTCTTCTTGAGCACCGGACGCATCTCTGCATCGATTGCGCAAAGAGCACGAGCGATACCCAAACGGGCAGCTTCAGCCTGGCCTTTGATTCCGCCGCCATCGAGAGTGATGGTGATGTCATAGTTCTCAGTAGTCGAGGTGACCAGCAGAGGCTGTTTTACGACATACTGGAAAATCTCCAGCGGAAAATAGGTGTCCAGAGGCTTCTGGTTGATAGTAATGTTACCCTTACCGGGTTTCACGTAAACGCGAGCTACAGCAGCTTTTCTGCGTCCGACGGCATTTACAACTTCCATACTCATTACTTAATCTCGTTTAACTTGATAGTTTTGGGTGACTGAGCCGCATGCGGATGCTCGCTGCCGGCATACACTTTCAGGTTGCTAAGCAAGGCAGCGCCCAGACGGGTGCGAGGCAACATGCTTTTTACAGCCTTTTCTACGATAAATTCGGGTTTCTTGCGCAGATAATCGGCCGGAGTTGCATAGCGCTGTCCACCTGGATAACCGGTGTGACGCGTATACACCTTTTCCGTCATCTTTTTACCCGAGAACTTCACCTTGTCAGCGTTGATGATGATGACGTTGTCACCGCAGTCAACGTGAGGAGTGAAGTTGGGCTTGTTCTTACCACGCAGGATTTTGGCAACCTGCGAAGCGAGTCGGCCCACCACCGCGTCCGTAGCATCGATCAAAACCCACTCTTTGGTGACCGTTGCGGCGTTGGCGGAGATTGTTTTGTAGCTTAATGACTCCACTGTTTTACGTTTAAAAGTTAATACTTGTGTGAATTATGTGATCCATACCCGCACTTTGCGGGCTTGCAAAGATAGTGATTTTCCTTGAAATAAAAAAAATATCGCATTTATCGACTTTTTCTTTCCTTCGGCGCTACTCTTCGTAGCCGAAACGGCGCAATTGGCGGTCACTATTACGCCAATCTTCGTTGACCTTGACAAAAAGCTGCAAAAAGACCTTTTTCCCCAAGAACTGCTCCAGATCGGCGCGCGCCTCAGAACCCACCTTTTTCAGTTTGGAGCCCTTATGGCCGATAATAATGCCTTTCTGGCTCTCGCGCGATACATAGATAACCGCCGAAATACGATCAATGGCAGGTTCCTCCTTATACTCCTCAATGGCAATCTCCACACAGTAAGGAATCTCCTTATCGTAATTGAGCAGGATCTTCTCGCGAATGATCTCCGATGCAAAAAAACGCAATGTCTTATCGGTCAAAGCATCTTTCGGATAATAGGGTTCCCCTTCAGGCAACAGCTCCAGAATACGGTCAAAGAGCCCCCCGATATTGAAACCATGGGCAGCCGAAACCGGAACAATCAGCGCATCAGGCAAAATCTGTTTCCAGGCATCGACCAACTTTTCCAACTCCTCAGGGGTTGTCAAATCGATTTTGTTGATCACCAAAATCGTTTTGATACCGCTCAAACGAATCTTATCTACATACTCGCTGCGATGATCGGTCCCTTCGGTCGCATCGGTTACATACAAAATAATGTCCGCATCCTTCAATGCCCCCTGCACCACCTTCATCATCGATTCGTGCAGCTTGTAGTTCGGTTTGAGGATTCCGGGAGTATCGGAATAGACAATCTGGAAATCCTCGCCGTTCACAATACCCAAAATACGATGACGCGTGGTCTGGGCCTTCGAAGTGATAATCGAAAGGCGCTCCCCCACCAAAGCATTCATCAATGTCGATTTTCCCACATTGGGGTTGCCGATAATATTCACAAAACCTGATTTGTGCATAATCTGTATTTATTTTATTTCGTTTTTATTTTCATTCTTTTAATCTTGTTCCTGACTGTGCGCGTTTCGCGGTTTAGGCACTAATACGCCCGGGAAGGGACCACTGACTGACAGTACGGCTAAGTCTCGCATCCTTGCTTTCCTGCTGTTTGCATTTTCTGCACCATGTCCCTGATTCCCGATCACCTGATCATCCTGTCCGGCTCCCATCGATCGATCTTCGGATGTCTGCAAAACACCATGAGTCATTGGTCTCATCGTGATCGAGCAGCCCAAACCTCTGTTGTGATCCTATTTGGCACTCCCTGTTTTCCAAAAGCTGGTATCAATCTCCGACTCAACGTGCTCTTCAATCTGATCCGGCAGGTGCCAAAAAAGATCGTACCCGATAATTTGTTCCAGATCGTTTACACTCAAAGAGTAATCACCAAACTTACCGGAGATCTTCTCCTGATTGGGAAGCAGGAAAGCGATAGCATGGTAACGTCCATGCTGCCACACCAACAATGCTTTATAATAGCGACGTGGCACCCCCACTCCCCCTTTGATTCTCGGCAAACCGGATGCCAACACCGGGCCGGTAACTACATAAAGCGAATCATACTGTTTAGCCCATCTACGGACCTGCTCCTCCAACAGTCTCCAAATTTGTCGATTAAGCGCAGGACGTTGAGGCGAGACATTCGACAAATAAAAGGTTGCTCGGTTCTCTTGTGGGGAATCGTCCCGGTCAGCCGACGGAAGCAGGTGTCCACGATCATAACCGCTGCGGGTATAATCTCGATCACGAGCTGTCGGCCACCCGCGTTGCAGTACGATCGGATCACTACAAAACGAATTCTGACGCTCCGCCCCCTTGCGATTCACCTCTGCACGAGTCAACAGATAGGCAACCCACGCCGCCTGACGATACGCCGTATCGTAACAGAGCGTATAACGGGCTTCGGGATGATGTAACACAAAAGTGCTGTCATTATAATAAGGTAATGCTAACCGATCGTCTCGTCGTAGCGTCTGATGATTCTGCTCCTTCTTTACACGCATCGAGGTCCGATCACCAGTCCCATCCACAGCATAGCGATCAGCAGATCGTTTACCGCCTGCATCCGGATCGTCTTTGGAAGTCGAACGGGGAACAGTATGCTGATCTTTCGTCGCCCCGGCACGACTGTTACCCTCGCATCCTCCACTGCGTCGAGATGACGAAGCCTCTCCACCCGACCATTCGGTTGTCCGGGTAGTCACGTTGTGTTGCGTTCCAGTCGCCCCGCTCCGGTAAGAGATCCACAACAGGAGGGCCACAACACAAACCAACAGGAAGATAATTTTCCACTGTGTCTTTTTCGAGACACGACGTGCAGTTCGTTTAGGCATAATCTTTGACAGCAAGGAACTGAGTCCAAGTTGGACAAAGGTAAATATTTTCCTACCTTTGTCCCATATTTTACATGAAATTCAAGTAGAAACCCAACACGCTTATGGCCTCCTCGAACTTCGTTGATTACGTCAAAATTTTCGGACGCTCCGGTAACGGAGGATCCGGTTCCAGCCATTTCCGCCGCGAAAAATTCATCGAATTCGGTGGACCTGACGGTGGAGACGGAGGTAAAGGAGGCAGCATTATTCTGCGAGGGAACAGCCAATATTGGACGCTCATCCACCTCAAGTATCAACGTCACATCTTTGCCGAGGACGGCGAACCGGGACATGGGGCGCGCAGTACGGGCAAAAATGGCAAAGACGTTATTATCGACGTACCGCTGGGTACCGTTGCACGGGATGCTGAAACCGGTGAGGTTGTCGGTGAGGTGACCCAAGATGGCGAAGAACTTGTGCTGTTACCAGGAGGTCGTGGAGGGTTAGGTAACTGGCATTTCCGCACGGCAACCAATCAAGCGCCTCGTTATTCTCAACCCGGAGAAGAGTGTCGTGAAGGTTGGTTTATCCTCGAGTTGAAGATTTTGGCTGATGTAGGTTTGGTCGGCTTCCCCAATGCTGGCAAGTCCACACTATTGGCAGCTGTTTCGGCAGCAAAACCCAAGATTGCCAATTATGCTTTTACCACACTGGAACCCAACCTGGGCATTGTCGAATACCGCGACCACAAATCTTTCGTGATGGCCGATATCCCGGGAATTATCGAAGGAGCACATGAAGGCAAGGGGTTGGGCATCCGTTTCCTGCGACACATCGAACGCAACTCGATTTTACTGTTTATGATTCCTGCCGATACGGACAATATCCGTGAAGAGTATCACATCCTACTGAACGAGTTGCAACAATATAACCCCGAGTTGATGGACAAACAGCGTCTGTTGGCCATCACCAAAAGCGATCTGCTCGATGATGAGCTGCAAGAGGCTCTGGCCCAGGAATTGCCCGAAGGGATTCCATCAATCTTCATCTCATCGGTCTCCGGTTACCATCTCACCCAACTCAAAGATATGATTTGGGATGCCCTTCAAAAAGAGAATCGATAATCTGGTTCTCCAGATCTGTTCACAGACCTGCACGCTCTTCCTCCTTGGCCACAGAACGGTTTAGTCTTGACATGCAGTCAACAACACAATACCCTAAAAGCCGGTTTATATAGCATTTTATAGCACCTCTTCGGGTTCGGGTCACTAAAGGTTTTCATTTACACCACCTTTTGCTTCCCGTCTTGCCTTTTTACATGTCTGCGATCAAGCACACGGCAGGTCTATCTCAAAATCGCGAAGATTCCACAATCACATTGCGGGCATCAATCACTCGCAACTGATAACTGTTATTAAACCATACGAGAATACCCTCCACATAGCCGCTCCCTACCGGCAAGGCATCATCGGCAAATCGGGCATAACGACTGGTACGCACCAACAAGGTATCCCCTTCAGGATTGACTAAATGCCGATTGCTATCCGAGTCTTCGTCACACCAAGCCAGTCCTAACTCTTCGTTCACAAACTGCACCGTTTCGAAAGCAACAAAACAGCCGACATGCTTCGGTTCCAATTCTGAGAAACGGAGTGTATCGGGCAATACAGGCTTGAGTTCGCCTCTTTTTGATAATCGCCCCGGAATATCGGTTTGTGAAATAAAGCCGTTCTGATAATCGGCATCAGCGGATACACTGCCCAACGTCACATAACCTCCATAAGCGCCTAACACCAATCCTTGACAACGAACACGTATTGGCTGCCCAATCGGATAGGTCAAAAACAGATCATCGCCGGACAATTTGATCTCGATACCGCCTGTGTCATCCTGCACAACCAGGCCGAACGGAAATGTTCCATAACGGTCGTTTGCCGTCACTACGCCCTGCAACTCCCAATCTTTGGTAATGAATGTAGGGTAACCCGTATAAAAACTCTTCAGATAACTGATCGAGACAAGTGCTGTACCCGTTCCTGGCTCACCGCCATCCTCTTGTGACGAATCAGGATAGGGATCACTCTTCTCCACACACCCGATGCACAATACTCCGAAGAGTAATGCATGAATCAGTTGCCTAATCCTCCACATCATTCAGATCCCTCATTTTTAGTTGATAGACCAGTTTCCCATTGACCTTACCCTGCATCAAAATGCCCGTCAACGATACAGCCCCGGTCGGTACCGTCTCCCCGGCAAAAGAGGCATAACCACTGGTGACGACATAGATCGAATCGGACTTTTCATCCCGAAATTTCAAATAGGCGCTTTGCGGAACACCACTTGCGGAAAGGGATGCCGGCAGAGCCCATGTCGTATCGACACCCCCATCCAAATGTACCCCGTCAAATCGCACCAAAGTCCCAAGCCACTCTTCGTTCAGCTGCCCGGCTTTTACCGGGCGAGGGATCACCTCTTCGAACCGTTCACCACGAAACAGGTGCTTATCCACCACAACCCGATGATTCATGTAATCAGTCTCATAGGCTGCACTGCCCAATCCCAACTGCAACACACCGTTCGTCATACCCAATGTTAATGAATCAGCCACGACCGTCACCTGTTGTCCCAACCGATAAGTTGCATAGAGATCATACAACCCGGCACGTATCTCCACCGCACCCGTTTCATCTTCAATAAAGAAGCTGCGATAAAAATTTCCGGCTTGATCCGATGTGGTAACATACCCCGACACCACTACACTTCGTTGACCAACCACCCAAACCGGATCATCCTGATAGAAAGTCCGCAATGCTGCGATGTCCATCGTTGTCACCGGCACCGAATTCGGTTTCTGATTGGGTGCATTAAACCGGTCGTAATCACAGGATATATTGCTAAATGATAGTAACAACACGACCAAGAGCACACCGACTTGTGTACGTCTTCGTCGCACGATACGATATCGTGCGTTATATTGGACGAGCCATCTGTTAACGGAGCGTTGCATCAGAATCGAAAATTAAGCGTCAGGTAATAGGTTCTTGGGTAGGCATGATAATAGCGTGAAGCCATCGGAGCCACCGTACGGTCCAGACCACTTCCGTTGCGTACCATACGCAACGGTTCATAACCGCTGTACACAATATGACGACGATTGGCCAAATTATTGACCGAACCGCTCAACGTCAGATAGCTGCTTCTGATCCGAAACGTCTTACTCACAAAAAGATTAATCGTCGTAGCATCTCCGAACCGCTCCTGTGCGGTCATCTGAGCTAAAGCTTCCGGAGAGGTTGCATAATCCATCACCCGACGCATACGTCGTACCGGACTAATATCAATATAATTACTGCCCACATAATTCACAGAAACCGCTGCAGTCCACATTTTGGCACCGGAATAGCGCAGCTCTCCTGAAGCTACAACTTGGGGTGTGTTTCCCAACCGATAACCTTTCAGATACACCGTCGATCCTTCGGCGATCGGCCGGTTATCGTGATCGGCATAAATGAACACTGCCGGATCACTCAAATAGAGATTACGACTCCACCCTCCGGCACCGCGCACACTCCACCGGTCGGTAATCCGAACGGTTACGCCCAGTTCGACACCGGCATACAGTTTATCGATTCCACTCAGCTCCATGTTGGCATATTCTCCGGCCAGATCATCATAATAATGGCGGACATCACCCTCTCCGCGGGTTGTGGTCACATATCCGCACAATCCAATATCGACACTGCGCCACGAGATCCGATATTCCAGTTCCCCTGCCAACAGATTAATCGGTCGAGGATCGGCAACGGTCCGATTCTGATATTCCGGAGCCAGAAACAGTGCATCCGCCACCGGCGCAACATCACCATAAGCAACACGCATCTCCAAGGAATGTGCCGGCGTAAAGGCATAGCCAATTCCCCCTTTAAGCATATACTCCGTGAAATTCAACTTTTCAGATGAGCCGAGAGATAGACCTCCTGGGAAGAGCTCCTTTTCGTAACGGCCAATCCTTGAGAAAGAGACTTGAGCGACTTGTCCACCCACATAACCATAGAGTCCCAAATTCCGTTCGCTATGCAGATCGGCCATAGTCCATGCGCCATACGAACTGTAATCCAGGTCGTAATTATAACCATACCGTTCACCCACACCGACCCGACGATTTGGATGTTGCAAATCATTGATCGCTTGATCTCCGTAATACTCATCGTCAATCAGGTAGGGATCAACATCCAACAGATAGTCTCCACCGAGCAGATCCTCCAAGCGTTGATAACGGGACACACGGTCATTACGCAGTTGAATGCCACCTCTCAAATAGTTGGCTTTGCCCATCTGCCAATCAAACGAGGAATTGAGCTGAAAACTACGATTTGCCGTCACGGCACTCCCCACCACATAGGAGGCAGGAGAGGCTGACCCATGTCGATTCACATAATACAATTCGTTCCAATTGATCTGAGTCACATTGGGATCGCGCTGTTGCCAAGCCTGTGTTACGGCATCGGCAACTTCTGGATTTGTCTGATAGCCGGGCATATACCGATAGTAGTCCGGCGTTGGATTGGAGACACTGAACCAATCCAAGGCCGAATAGCTACTTTCACCACCCAAATAGGAGAACACCGTATGAATTTTGAATTCCTCATCACGCTTGTAATCCCACGCCAATAGCGCCATGGGCTGTTGCGATTTGCGAGTACGCGCAGAACGAATCCGACCATCCTGATATCCCCAATAGGGATTGTACAATGGATCACCGGTCAATTCAAAAGCCTCCTGGGTTGCGGCACCCCGCACGCCACGATCTGATGGCGCCAAGAAAAATGCGGCCGAGAGGGTATGTCTCTTTCCCAGCTTTTTGGCAACCGAGGCATATACAGTCCAATCATCCATATAGACGCCTCGAATATGCTGATCTCTACCCCAGCGCCGGGAACCAGCCACAGCAATAGCCCAATCGCCCTTCATCCATCCAGACGATATCCCAGCCCGCGCTCCGCCCCGAAACCGACGGTCGGTAAACATCAGACCGACAGAGATACGTTTAGGAACCAATCCCGCCATCCGGGAATAAGCACGAGTATCACCCAATCCACCCAATGTCCATAACTGTGGAGCTAAACCAGTTTCAGACTCGACCGACCCGTATGAATTGTAAACGGCTCCCATCAGATTCCACTGTTGGTTACCCGTCATCGGATCATACAGCGAAACGCCATCGATGGAAAAATTACGGTAACGGTAATCGTATCCGCGTCGATTATAACGGACAAAAGAGAAATTAAAATCAGAGAGCGCTGTGAAGGGATCAGGATAGGCCTCCAACGGCTGCATCATCAAGGCTGCCACCTCTTCGCTGAATTGGAATTGCTCCACATGACGTAGCTCCTCTTCATAACCATCCGAGGTCAACACACCGCCCTGTGCCAGAAGTGTGTACGGCAAAAACAAAACACAGAGGATAACAAGGAAACGTTTCATGGAATACCGTACATCACAGCAAAAGCCGATTAGATTGAGAGGCTGAGGTTGGATCGTCCAATCTTACAGATCAAGCCTATTGTTAAATATAGGAAAAACCGTCTAAAACATAAAACATTCGGACCGATTATTTTAGCAACAACGTGTCTACCGAAATCTTACTTGCTCCAACAACACTCAATCTATACCCGGAAACTACCCATTACAATTTTCATGGCCATGTCTTTCACTGCCATTCCAATTCTGATTGTGTAACCCTTTTGATCCGGGCCAATTATACTGCGTGCATATACTTTTTACTCAACGCACCTATTCCGCTATATACCGATCTATGCATCGCGTCGTTTCACAATCCGCTTGCTTCCCCCACATATCCACTCTGCTGCACAATTGCATATTCGCAATAACAAGCCATAGCTGAATAATTACCGGCAGAATCGCTCACATTATTCAATAGGATACACAAACTATGATAGAGTACCCCCAAGCACTCGAAAAAGACCCCAAGCAAAATTCAACGCCACCTTCATGTAGTGATATCGACAAAAGAAAAGGGATACTTCAATGGAAGTATCCCTTTCAGTTCGTTAATATGGATTTGCGGAAGGCCTCCGCTTCATTGTATCGTTATTTCGCAGGCTGCTGTGCCGGAGTGGCAGGCTGAGACTGAGGAAGCTGCTGAGCGGCATCCTGAGTAGTCTGCTGTTGTGCCGGAGCCAGCAAGTTCTCATTACCCTCGGTTGCCTGTTCCAATGCCTTCTCCATTGCACCTTTACTGTTGGCAATATTGGTCGACGGCATGGTCATGGTAGCGGCCAGACTCAATACGAAAATAGCAATAGCCAAACCCCATGTAAATTTTTCGAGGAAGTTAGAAGTTTCGCGAACTCCCATCACCTGGTTCGATGCACCGAAATTGGCTGCCATACCGCTTTTGGGGCTCTGAGCCAATACCGACAGAATCAGCAATACACTTGCGATCAGAATCAATACAATGAAAAAGATATACATTTCGTTACTTGTTTAAACGATTACAAATTTATCAATCTTTCGGATTTTTGTCAATCCGGTCGATAATTTTGGCAAAATAAACACTTTTTTCCGGATATAGCAAACTTAATTTGGCATATATTGCTTTTGCACGTTTGGTTAGCCCCTGTGCCAAATAGATTTCTGCCAGCTCTTCCGAGGCAGGATCGTCATCATCCGCCACCGATTCGGCAGACATATCCCCCTGCGGAATACCCTCACGCGGCACCATCCGCTTAGGCTCCTCGGCTAAAAAACGATCAATAACCTCCATTGTTATATCCAACGGACGATCATGCTTCTCCTCCTCTGCACCCTCATGAGCTTGTAGCTCCTCCTGATCGGCCTCCACCACTTCCGGGTCTTGTATCTTCCGATCAGCCTCATCCAGCCCTTGCGACATGGCCATTGCTTCAGCGCCTTGCTGAGCTAAGGCCAATATCTCCGGAACCGATACCACATGAGGAATTGATTCCGGCTCAACGTCAGGGGTGTAAGATTTTACCGAAAGGCTTTCATACTTTTCCGCCGCTGCAGATGTGCCATCGTCTATTGAAGTACGGGAAGCCTGGATCGAATCGATCACAACATTTTGTTGTCCAGCGGACTGTAACAACATTTCCGGTACCGGACGAACGGCTAACCGCAACGCCAAAACAGGATCGATCTTGCCACTAATACGCGACTGCATGATCCGAGCTGTTGTAAACCACGGATAGCGTCGAATCAGGGCTTGCAACACCGCATTCGATGGCACCTCAGCGCAATTAGGCTGTTCAAGATATTGGGTAAAGGCATCCATTACCAGTTGGCCACTGCATCGTTAAAGATATTCTCAACCAATTGCTCCACAATTTCAGGAATCAACGTACCTTCAGCCTCCTGCAACAGTTGCGTACTCGGATAATCGGAATAGGCCGAGAAGGTTTTATCGTAGTTGTATTCCGGTTGGAAGGCATTGGTGAAACGGACACGCACCGTAATAGTCAAACGATTCATAACGGCCGTCTCATTTCCGGAGATTGCTGCCGGTGTAGAGGTATAATTTGTAATCTCACCTTCGAATTGCAGGTCACCATTCTCCGGCACTACGGCCAATCGGGTCTGACTGGTAAAACGATCCTGCAACGCATCGGTCAAGGTCGAACTGAGGATCGGGGCCACCAGTAAAGCATTGTTCGGGAAGCGAGCGATCGATACAGTCTGAATCTCCGGTGCAATCGAAGCCCCTGAAAACGAATATTTTACTGAACACCCACCAAACAGCAAGCTACACGCCACCGCGAGGATCGGCGCCACAAATCTGAATTTTCTTTGGGTTAGAGTACGGCTTAAGTTACGACATTTAATATTCATCGATTCCCAACTCTTTGATTTTACGATAAAGCGTACGTTCTGAAATAAAGAGATCCTTGGCTGCCTCACGACGTTTACCGCCATGACGGCGCAAAGCCTTGATGATTGCTTCACGCAACACCTGTTCTTTGGTCATGCCTTCGTGTGGCGTGGACTCTTCAATCACCTCTGCGGGCTCTGTATAATCTTTAAACGAAACCGGCATCGGATGTACCGTCGGGGTAGCAACCGGAGCAGGCAAGTTACGAGGTAAAAGCGCAGTTGCTGCCACCTCTCCCCCCTTCTGCTCATATCCACGACGTTCGGCCAACAATTCGGCAACCATCCGTTTCAGATCGTTCATGTCGTTCCGCAGATCGAACAACACTTTATATAACAGTTCCCGCTCTTCATTGACATCCCCTTGGGCCTGTGCCCGAAAGACAGGTACCGATGGGGGTGCATAATCGGGCAAATATTTTTTCAGAATATCGGCCGTAATATTACGCGACTCCTCCACTGCTGAAATTTGTTCGGCAACATTTTTCAACTGTCGAATATTTCCAGGCCAGGGATAGGTCTCAAGCATATGCCTTGCTCCTTCATCCAGCGTAATCACCGGCATCCGGTACTGTGTTGCTACATCTACCGCGAATTTACGGAACAGCAGATAGATATCGCCTTTGCGATCACGCAATGGAGGTACGGTAATAGGTACCGTGTTGAGTCGATAGTAGAGATCTTCGCGGAACCGCCCATCTTGAACCGCCTCGCGTAAATTGACATTGGTAGCCGCTACGACACGGACATTGGTCTTCTGTGTTTTGGAAGAACCGACACGTATATACTCACCGGTCTGCAGTACACGCAACAAACGCACCTGAGTGGTATGCGGCAACTCCGCCACCTCATCCAGAAAAATCGTGCCTCCATCGGCCACCTCAAAATACCCCTTACGACTCTCCGACGCACCGGTAAATGCCCCTTTCTCATGTCCGAACAGTTCGGAATCGATCGTTCCTTCAGGGATTGCGCCACAGTTTACTGCAATATAAGTACCGTGCTTACGGGGACTATTGGCATGAATAATCTGTGGAAAGACCTCCTTTCCCACGCCACTTTCACCGGTAATCAATACCGACAGATCGGTAGATGCAACCCGCACCGCCACCTCCAACGCCTCGTTGAGGGCCGGATTATTACCGATGATGTTGAAACGCTGCTTGAGCGTCGTTAAATCCATTGCCATAGTTCGTTAACAAATTAACGTTTGGACTTTTGTGCCTTAGCCGCCTCTTTCGCTGCCATTTCTGCTGCCTGAATCGAATCCTCCTTCTGAATCGAATCGAGTACAGCTGGCCGTTGATGCACGGGCAACTCCATCGGATCAATTTTCGGAGCCGATGATGAAGCAAAAATCACCCCATAAATAATCGCACCCAATGCAATAATCGCAGCTGCGATCGCAACAATCAAGAACTTATCGGTACCTTGACGTTGTTGCGGTTGTTGGGGCTGTCTAGGCTGCTGAGACGGCTGACGCGGAGGCACTCCCGCGCCTCCTCCCATATAGGGAGGCATAGCGCCTCCGGCCTGTGGTTGACCATATTGAGCACCGCGATACGGCTGTCCCGAAGTTGCAGAACTGCCCTGTAGTTGCTGTGCCTGCACGTTCTGCTGCATCGGCCTATTTTGCGGCTGGCCATACGAAGGTTGTGTCTGCTGTTGCGGTCGGGTTGGTTGCGATGGCTGCTGATAACCATAGCCTGCCTGTGCAACCGGGCGACCACTGCCCGAAGTTACCGAACGATTTGGCGACGTTTGGGCCGTTTGAGCACTCTGCGGTGCGGTCATACGCGATGATGAAGTTACATTGACCTGTGCAGATCCTCCCATAGCCTGATTCTGCGGACGAGGAGTAGCGGCACCGACACTATTTGGGGCCCCACTTCCTGCACCCCTATGGACCTGTTGGCCAACGAACTGTTCTTGAGGTTGACGTTCTGCTGAAATATTCGAAGGTTGCTGTCCCATCGGCTGAGATTGAGGCCGAGAAGCTGAGGCTGCTCCCACATGCGGTCCTCCGACACCAGGCATTGTAGCAGCTTGCCCTGACTGCGCAGACTGCACCGGACGCGCAGCAGGATTTGCTGGCGCAACTACCGGTTTCGTGTGCATATCGGACTCCAAATAACATACACCATTGGAATCGATTTTCAATTGCCCTACACCTTCCACAACAAAGCAACCACGTTCCGTAACACTTTTTTTAATTTGAGACACATACTCGGCAATCACTCCGTAAGCCTCTTCGCTGCTCAATCCATAGGTTGCACTGAGTTGACCGGCCAATACGCCATCATCCTTTCTCAAGAAGGAGACAAAAACGACACCACCGTCTGTATCTCGATGTAAAAATGCTCCGAACTGCGGAATTACAATACGTTTACCCGCTTTCAGGTAATCGGCTATAATTTTATTAACCATATGCTTACCATAACATTTAACTTGTGACACAATGCAAGGTACGCCCACATTGTCCCACTGGACACCATTTAACAAAAATAGCCCTTTTTCTCAATAGAAACAAGCTATTCACCTCAAATTGGCTCACAAACAGTAACACATAATAAAACACATAGCAAACAGAAACCATACCAATCTGATACACTGATCTTCATGTTGGCTGGCATAAGCTCTTCGGAACACAAAGACATTGCGAACACAAAATCCCGGGCTATTAACTGGAATATGGGGACGATCGCCAAGGCAGACTACAAAGCAGATTCCGTAATGTACAATTAATCCAACCTCCAAACGTAAATTAACCGATTGAATACATATTATTTTAGGCAAAAATTGCTTTTCACAAAAAGTTTCCCCTCCTTTGCAGTGCAGTTTGCACTAAAGTAGCTTTGCTACATTGGTAAAATTTTATCAATGTAGCGAAGCCGGATAAACCTAAACATCCATAAACTAAAGATGAAAAACAAATACATCGATCTGATTGAACAGACCTTCGAATTCCCTCAGGATGAGTTTTCGGTTAAGGACAATGAGTTGAATTTCCATGATATTCCGCTGATGGATATCATCAAACAATACGGCACACCGCTCAAAATCACCTACCTCCCCAAGATTACCTCGCAGATTCAACGAGCCAAACGTCTTTTCAATGTAGCGATGGCCAAAGTGGATTATCAGGGAACGTACAACTACTGCTACTGTACGAAAAGTTCCCATTTTTCCTTTGTTCTGGAAGAGGCGCTCAAAAACGATATTCACCTCGAAACCTCCTCGGCATATGACATCCATATCATCCGGGCGCTGTATGACGGTGGGTTGATCAACAAAAGCAGCTACATCATCTGCAATGGCTTCAAACGCCCGCAGTATGTAGAAAACATTGCCTCATTAGTCAATGACGGATTCGAAAACACCATTCCAATTTTGGACAACAAACGTGAATTGAATCTGCTCGACAATGCAATCAACCGCCCGTGCCAGATCGGTATCCGCATTGCATCGGAGGAGGAGCCGAAATTTGATTTTTACACCTCGCGTTTGGGTATCCGATACAACGACATTCTCGAATTCTATCAGAGCCGAATCAAACCCAATAAGAAGTTCAAGCTAAAGATGCTGCACTTCTTTATCAATACGGGCATTAAAGATACAGCCTACTATTGGAACGAATTGAACAAGTGCCTGGGGATCTACTACGAGTTAAAAAAGATCTGCCCGGAACTCGATTCACTGAATATCGGAGGAGGCTTCCCGATCAAGAATTCACTGGCCTTTGACTACGACTACGAGTACATGGCCGAAGAGATCGTCTCCCAGATCAAACACTTCTGCGAACAATCCGGAATTCCCGAACCCAATATCTTTACTGAGTTTGGATCATTCACAGTAGGAGAAAGTGGAGCAACTCTCTTCTCGATTATTAATCAAAAGCAGCAGAACGATCGGGAGCGCTGGTACATGATCGACAGCTCCTTCATGACGACCTTGCCGGACATCTGGGGAATCAAACAGCGTTACATTTTGCTGGCAATCAACCACTGGGACCTGGAGTACCAGCGTGTATTCCTCGGAGGTCTGACCTGTGACAGCGAAGACTTCTACAACGGAGAGTCCCACTCAAATGCCATCTTCCTGCCCAAGCTGGTGGATGAAACGCAATACATCGGCTTCTTCCACACTGGAGCCTACCAAGAGTCTCTCGGAGGTTACGGTGGTATCCAGCACTGCTTGATTCCCGCTCCAAAACACATCATCATCGATCGCGACAAAGACGATAACGAATATTATACCCGTCTCTTTGCCAAAGAGCAGAGTTATCGGTCCATGATGCGTATCCTTGGCTATTAATATTCCCTATAATAAAAAAGAGAAGGCGATCCGTTGGATCGCCTTCTCTTTTTTATTGCACTCACTGGCCATATCGGAGACGCTGCAAGCCCCCCAATCCCCAGTACGCCACATACAACATTGTCGCCTACTGCATATTTTCGATTTTATTGAGCATCTTCAAAGTTGCCTTGATCGCAGCTTCGGTCTGGTCAGCATCCAACCCTCGCGTTTTGAAACTTTGGCCGCGATATTCCCAACTAATAAAGGTCTGAACAAAGGCATCAGTGCGACCTCCTGGAGGAATCGTGACGGCATAATTGGTCAACATCGGGAAATCGCGATGCAGATGATCCTTGTATATTCTGCGCAACGCTTTCATGAAGGCATCGTACTGACCATCACCCGAAGCGGTCTCCTCATAATCGGCATCGTTGATGCGAATCTTAAGCGTCGCAACTGGATGAAGTCCCTGTCCCAATGAGAGGTTATAGTTGAGAATGTGCACTTTGTTCTCCTGTCCCTCCTGCCGCAAAATATCAGCAATGATATAGGGCAGATCATCGGAGGTGACCATCTGTTTTTTATCCCCCAGTTCGATGATGCGATCGGTAACTTTACGCATTGATTCATTATCCAACTCAATACCCAACGCCTGCAAATTCTTCAGGATATTGGCCTTACCGGAGAGTTTACCCAACGCATACTCCCGTACACGGCCAAAACGTTCGGGCAGCAAATCGTTATAGTAGAGATTATCCTTATTATCTCCATCGGCATGAATACCTGCACATTGTGTAAATACATTCTCTCCCACAACCGGTTTATTGGGTGGTATGCGTACACCGGTATAGGTCTCAACCACGCGACTCACATGGTTGATTTTTCGCTCGACAACTCCATTAGGACATTTAAGCTGATCATTCAACACTGCAATCACACTGGATAAAGGGGCATTTCCGGCCCGTTCACCCAAACCATTGATAGTGGTATGGACACCTTGTACGCCCGCTTTGACCGCTGCAAAAACATTCGCAACCGCCAGATCGTAGTCGTTATGCGCATGAAAATCGAAATGGACATCCGGATAACGGCGTACCATTTCACTACAAAATGCAAAGGTATTGTCCGGATTGAGAATGCCCAGCGTGTCGGGAATCATGAAACGACGGATCGGTTGATCCCTCAGGGAATCCATCATGGCATATACATATTCGGGCGAATGGATCATCCCGTTGGACCAATCTTCCAAATAGATATTCACTGCAATACCCATAGCCGTTGCCTGGGCAATCACCTCGCGAATATCGGCTGCATGTTGCTCTTGAGTTTTACGCAGCTGGTATGTACAGTGCTTCTGCGACCCCTTGGCCAACAGATTAAGCACCTTGCAACCAGTCGATGCAATCCAATTCAACGACACCCCATTATCTACAAACCCCAACACTTCAATCCGATCCAGAAAGCCTTGCCGTTTGGCCCAAGCCGCAATTCGACTTGCACACTCGGCCTCACCCTCCGAAACGCGCGCCGATGCGATTTCAATTCGATCAACGTGCAATTCATCGAGTAACAATTTGGCGATACTCAACTTTTCGCGGACTGTAAATGAGACTCCGGAGGTTTGTTCCCCATCACGGAGCGTAGTATCCATTATTTCGATCATCATCGTAACATTCAATCTTTGCAAAGATACAAAACTGCCCCACTTCACCAAGAAAACGAGAGACTATCTCACTTTGCACACAGGTTTATGAAGAAAAAAACTCCGGCCGATCGAAATCGGACCGGAGAGAACTATGGTCAATCGTATCCCTATGTGCGCGCTGCTTCGAAACGCTCGATTTCAGGACGAATGCTCATCAGATAATCGACATCATCATAACCGTTGAGCAGACACTCTTTTTTATAACCGTCAATATCAAACGATGCAGACTTACCGGTTGACAGAATCGTAAAGGTCTGTTTTTCGAGATCCACTTCGAATTTGGCTGCTGCATCCGCCTTAATTGCGACAAAAATCTCATTGAGGAACTCCTCGCTGACACGGATTGGCAACAAGCCGTTGTTCAAGGCGTTGTTGCGGAAGATATCGGCAAAGAAACTCGATACGACCACTCTGAAACCGTAATCAAAGATAGCCCACGCAGCATGCTCACGCGACGAACCGCAACCAAAATTTTTCGCAGCTACGAGGATCTCTCCACCATAACGTTTGTCATTCAGAGGGAAAGTGGCAATAGGGTTTCCAGCCTTATCATAACGCCAATCCCGAAATAGGTTATCCCCAAAACCTTTACGTTCAACCGCTTTGAGGAAACGAGCCGGAATGATCTGGTCGGTATCGACATTTTCGATCGGCAGCGGCACTGCGGTCGAAACCAACTTCGTAAATTTAGGTATAGACATGATTTTACTTTTTTATTTTCCGATTAAACACTCCGGCCTACAAACCGAATACTTCACGCGGATCGGCAATACAACCGGTCACGGCAGCGGCAGCTGCTACCAGCGGACCCGCCAACAGGGTACGAGCTCCAGGCCCTTGACGACCTTCGAAATTACGATTCGAGGTTGAAACACTATACTTACCGGCTGGGATCTTGTCTGCATTCATGGCCAAACAAGCTGAGCATCCCGGTTGACGCAACACGAAGCCAGCCTCTTCGAGAATCTTATCCAACCCCTCAGCACGAGCCTGAGCCTCGACCTGTTTGGATCCCGGTACCAACCAAGCGGTTACGTTGGGAGCCTTTTTACGCCCCTTAACGGCCATGGCAAACTGACGGAAATCTTCGATACGGCCATTGGTGCAACTACCAAGAAATACATAGTCGATCTTCTTGCCGAGCATCGGCTCACCACTATGGAAGCCCATATAGTCGAGCGCTTTGTCGAAGCTGACCTTATCGCTTCCGCTCAATCCTTCACCCGAAGGTACCGTAGCCGTCACAGCCACACCCATACCCGGATTGGTTCCATAGGTAATCATCGGCTCAATATCGGCTGCATCGAACGTGAATTCCATATCAAAATGGGCATCCGGATCTGAATAGAGCTCTTTCCACCGCTCAACAGCCTTATCGAAATCTGCACCCTGCGGAGCGTGTTTACGACCTTTGACATAATCGAAAGTGGTCTGATCCGGGGCAATCATACCGCCACGTGCACCACACTCGATACTCATGTTGCATACGGTCATACGCTCCTCCATCGAGAGGTCACGGATTGCCTCACCGGCAAACTCAATAAAGTGGCCCGTTCCACCCGAAGCCGAGATTTCCGAGATGATATACAAAATGATATCCTTGGCCGTAACGCCCTTTTTGCGTTTACCATTTACGGTAATGCGCATCGCCTTGGGTTTGGGCTGGAGAATACACTGCGAAGCAAAAACCATCTCCACCTCCGAAGTTCCGATACCGAAAGCAACTGCACCAAATGCACCGTGAGTCGAGGTATGGCTATCTCCACATACGATCGTCATACCGGGCTGAGTAAAGCCCTGCTCCGGACCGATAATGTGTACAATGCCATGACCGGGACTTCCCAGCGGAAAGTATTCAATACCGTTCTCTTCGCAGTTGCGACGGAACGATTCGAGCTGATTACGGCTCTGCTCTTCAGCAACCGGCAAGTGCTGATCGACAGTCGGCACGTTATGATCAGGCGTTCCGGTCGTCTGAGCCGGACGAGCCACCTTCAATCCCCGTTTTTTCAATCCGAGGAATGCCACCGGAGAGGTTACCTCGTGAATATAATGACGATCGATGTACAGTACACTACGTCCTCCATCCAATTCGCGGACAACGTGTGCATCCCACACCTTGTCAAATAATGTCTTTCCCATGTATGTTTTTATTTCGACGTTTGTTTACTATTCACTTTTTTTGGCAGTCACTCCCAACAAATTCAGGGCATCAACAAAGGCCTCCACCGAAGCCCGAACCGTATCGGTATGAGCTGCAAAACCATGTACACAATTTTCACCACAGCACGTGCGCATATGGACACGTCCCACATCGTCACTGCCTTTATTCATCGCCTGTATCAAGAATTCGGTAATCATAACTTTCTGATCGACCAAAGACTTGATTGCGCGAACCGCTGCGTCAACCGGACCATTGCCCGTACTGGTTGCCGTGTACTCCTTGCCACCGATCTCCAAAATCACCGTAGCGGTCGGCAACAAAGTTCCCGAAAGTACCTGGAGATATTTCAATTTCAGATGTTTTTGAATCTTCTCACCGGTCGTATCACCTACCAGGTAGAGCAGATCATCATCCCGAATATCCTTTTTCTTATCGGCCAATGCCAGGAATTTTTCATAAACGGTATCCAAATCTTTTGGTTCCAGCTTAAATCCCAGCATCTCCAGACGATGGTGCAATGCAGCACGACCACTACGAGCTGTCAGGGCAATAACCGACTCATCCAACCCAACATCCTTCGGGTCGATAATCTCGTAATTGGCACGATCCTTCAGCACACCATCCTGATGAATACCCGATGAATGGGCAAAGGCATTACGTCCCACAATGGCTTTGTTTGCCTGTACCGGCATATTCATCAAGCTCGACACTAATCGGCTCACCGAGGTGATCTGTTTGGAGTTAATGTCGGTATCGATTCCCAAATGTTTATGACAACGCAAGGCCATAACCACCTCTTCCAACGAGGTATTCCCGGCCCGCTCGCCAATACCGTTAATGGTCACTTCGACCTGGCGGGCTCCATTGATCACCCCCGATAGTGAGTTGGCAGTCGCCATACCGAGGTCATTATGGCAGTGCGTTGAGATAATTGCTTTATGAATGCCATCTACATGCTCCATCAAATAGGCGATTTTCGCTCCATATTGAGAAGGAAGGCAATAACCCGTCGTATCGGGAATATTGACAACGGTGGCACCAGCTTTAATCACGGCTTCGACAACCCGAGCCAAATACGCTTCATCGGCACGTCCAGCGTCTTCTGCGTAGAATTCTACATCTTCAACAAATTTTTTGGCATATTTGACGGCAGCGACAGCACGTTCGATAATCTCTTCGGGGTTTGACTTCAACTTCGAATAGATATGTTCATGCGAGACACCGATTCCTGTATGAATTCGTTTATGCTTCGCCAACGCAAGGGCATCGGCGGCTACATCGATATCTTTGGCAACGGCACGCGTCAATGCACAAATTGTGGGATGAGTAACGGCTTTAGAGATCTCGCGGACGGAATTGAAATCGCCAGGACTTGAGATCGGGAACCCAGCCTCAATAATATCAACACCCAGAGCCTCAAGGGCACGGGCCACTTCGATCTTTTCAACGGTATTGAGTTGGCAACCGGGGACCTGTTCACCATCTCGCAAGGTTGTATCGAATACAAATAATTTTTCGCTCATGCTATATGATGTTGCTGTTTTAATCAAATTTGGCTGTATGCAAATGTATTCGAAAAGTGCCAAGAACGACACGCCCCCCAAAGAGATTTACGACACCAAAATAAAATTAACAAAACAACAATTAGCTGAAATACAACAAGATTATTTAATATTTACAATTAAAATACTACGATTCCTAATATGTTTTTCATATTAAATTCCATGCATAAATTAAAAAATATAAGATCTCATATTTTATACAACTACATGTTGGACTCACCTAAAAGAAAGATTTTTAATGGAACTTTCGACGTATAAAGGTAACGAGCCAATCTACTCCAAAGGACTTCGTTCATCTTATACAATTACAATAATAATATAAATACATTGTATTGTAGAATAATTATACCCCTCACTCAATGTTTATGATATGCAATCTATATACGGCAAGCAATACGGCAATATCAATGTCAACAATCAAAATACATTCTGTGAAACACAATATATGCTTTAACTTGCATCCTAAAGGATGGTGATTTCTAATTATTGATTATATTTGTAATACACATGCAAAACAAGACAAATATGTAACAAGACTGTAAAAATATACATACATAGATAGCGTTAGCTTTTTTCGTGCCTTTTGAAACTTGGTCGTTTTAGGTAGCACATGAATAAAAGTTGACGCCTGCGTTGTTGCTTTGGCGGTACACGTGGGCTTCATTCAATTATTTGTGCTACGGGTAGACCAAGACCTCAAAAGGCAAGTAAAAGAATACAAGCCCGCGTTTTTTATTATACCCCCTTAAATACAGCAACACCATGCCAGCAAACGAACAATGTCATTCTCCATGAGATCTACGTATCAAAATACGAATCAGAAAACTATACGATCAATAACTACATTCATATTTTAAACAGTAGAAATCATGTCAGATAATCAAAAGAAACAATGTATAGCATGCGCACAGCCCATCTATAAAGATGCAAAAATATGCCCCTATTGTGGAACGCAACAACCACCACCTAAAAGCTCGTCTGGTTGCTCTACTATAATCGGGGGGTGCTGTAATTGTTTTCATTATTCTAGCAATAGCAAGCAAAACATGCTCGTCTTCTAACTCTAAGACAATATCGCAACAACCGATACAAACGGAAGTAAAAACAAATCAACAAGTAACACCGGTGCTACCAAATGATACAAAGAAAAGAATAGTTACTCCACATCCGTCTCAAAACCAAGTAACACAACTCAAAGCAGGCATAACATGCCTTCTACGATCGTGGACAACTCTACTACACAAGCTAGCACCAAGACACAAACAGAAGACATAAGATCCCTACAAAAGACAGACAACCAAAACACTACAACATCATTCAAAGAAACACATCAAGAAATAAATCAACAAGAAAATAGCAAAAAGGAAGAAAGACAAAGAAAGAAACAAGAACGCAAATTGAAAAAACAAGAGAAGAAAAACAGACAGACTGAATAAAACATTAGGTCACATTGCCCAATAATTGATACTAATAAAAAAACATATTGATATAATAAAGCGTCGCTATTTTACATGGCGACGCTTTATTTTGTCTTTGTCATGAATTACTCCTAATACACGAATGCACAGAACTTTGAAATAAATCACCAATTATAATGATTTCGAATATCAAGACTACAAGGTTCTTTACGCACGGCTGAAACAAATTTACAGCGCTTCTGATCCCAACAATAGACGGGCTTGATCGATCGCGGCCTGTGTTACAGCCGACCCACTCAACATTTTAGCGATCTCCGTTACCCGCTCATCGGCTGTAAGTTCACGAATGCGGGTCTGGGTCCCCGACGGAGTATCCTCTTTATACACAAAGAAATGATGATCACCTTTCGAAGCAACTTGAGGCAAATGGGTAATATTAATGACCTGCAGTTGTGCCGCCAAAGCCGTCACAATCTCACCCATCTTATCGGCAATAGCCCCAGACACCCCGGTATCGATTTCATCGAAAATGATCGTCGGCAACTGCATGTGACTGACAACAAGTGCTTTCAATGCCAACATCAAACGAGACATCTCACCACCCGATGCCACCTTCTCAATGGGTTGCAACGCAGTATTGCGATTGGCCGTAAACAGAAAGCGAATCACATCCGCACCATCAGCACGCAATTCGTCGGCCGGAGAGATCTCAATCTTCAATTGCGCAGAAGCCATTCCCAATCGCGACAACTGCTCCATAATATGTTTCTCGATCTTTGGAGCCGTCTTTTTGCGTTCGGCAGTAATCGTCGCTGCCATATCACGAGCCTCTGTCTGCAAGGTTTCGATCCGTTGTGAAAGCGTCGTCAATCGCTCCTCGTACGAATCAATACTATTTAACCGCTCGGCATATTCAGCCTGCAACGCCAACAACCCGGAGACTGAATCGGTCTTATGTTTCTGTTGCAATGAATAGATCAGATCCAGACGCTCCTGGGTCTGCTCCTGACGGGCCGGATCCGCCTCAATTCGATCCCCTTCGGCGGCAATCTCAGACGCCAAATCTTTCAAATCCAACACAGCACTGTGCAGTCGCTGGTAAAACTGCTCAGCCTGCGGATATACCGACTGCAAACGCCCAATGGACTGTTCAGCGCTCTTTAATCGGGTCAACACCCCTTCATCATCGCCTTCAAGCAGTTGAGAGCCCCACATCAAGGTCTCTTTGATCTCGACTGCATGGCTCAGCTCTTCCAGCAGCGTCTCCAACTCCTCCTGTTCCCCTTCATGCAGATTGGCCGCCTGCAGCTCCTCCAACTGATAGGTCACATACTCACGATCTTTGCTCGTAGCTTCAGCCTCACGCTGCAACTCCTCATACTGACGCTTCAGGCGATTCCACTCCTCATAACGGGTGCGATACTGCTCCAACAGAGGCAAATGGCCCGCTACACTATCCAGCAATGTCGTTTGGAAATGGCTCTCTCCCACCAGCAGCGTCTGATGTTGGGAGTGAATATCGATCAACCGCTCTCCGATCGTCCGCAAGGCCGTCAATTGCACCGGCAAGTCGTTCACATAGGCCCGACTTTTACCGGCCGGAGTGATCACACGTCGAATCAAACAAGGCTCTTCGTAATCAATATCGAGCGTCTCGAACAGCTCTTTGAGATGGTATCCACTCAAATCAAACTCTGCCTCGACCACACAGTTGCGTTGTGGATCGCGCAACACACCGCTCTCTACTCGATTCCCGAGAATCAGCCCCAAGGCTCCTAATAGAATCGACTTACCCGCACCCGTTTCACCGGTAATGATATTCAATCCCGGCGCAAAGGCAATGTCGAGTTTATCGATCAACGCATAATTCTCTACCGACAATCGCTTGAGCATGACGCACGCTATCTGTTTTGGAATTACTTATCGTTTAGACGTTTTTCGATCTCATCCACAATATCGCATGCAACCTCATGCTTGGATTTCAGACCAAAAACCTGTTTACCGCCTTCACGATCAATAATCGTGACGCGGTTGGTATCAACTCCGAATCCGGCACCAGCTTCCGCGAGCGAATTCAGAACAATGAAATCGAGATTTTTCTTTTGCAATTTTTTGGAGGCATTCTCCTGCTCATGATCGGTTTCCAGCGCAAATCCGACCAACAACCGATCTCCTTTCATCCGACCCAATTCAGCCGCAATATCATGGGTTTGATGCAGGGTCAGCGTCCACTCATCTTCCTGCTTTTTGATCTTGGTGTCCGACACCGCAACTGGAGTATAATCCGCAACTGCCGCACACATCACTGCACCGTCACACTCTGGGAACAAGGCCACTGCAGCACGATACATATCCTCAGCCGTCATTACATCAACCCTTTGCACCCCTTGAGGCGTCTCCAAGGCTGTCTTTCCGCTAACCAGAACCACCTCCGCCCCCCGACGGCTCAACTCCTCTGCCAGTGCATAGCCCATTTTTCCTGACGAGTGGTTCGAGATATAACGTACCGGGTCGATCGGCTCTATCGTTGGTCCGGCAGTCACCATAATTTTGCGACCTTTCAAGGGCAGATACGACACTTCTACCTCTTTGCGTTCAGCAAGTGGTTCCGTGCCACCAATAGCGGTATCACCATCCTCAGCAGCCCCTTCAGCTACCGAATCCTCTTGTGACAACACCGTACCATCGACTTCATGGGCAAAAAAGGCGTCCAGAGCCGTAACAATACGTTCAGGCTCTTCCATCCGTCCCTTTCCCTCCAATCCGCTGGCCAGTTCACCCGCTTCTGGTTCGATAATATGGTCGCCATTTCGACGCAAGGTCTCCAGATTGGTCTGTGTAGCCGGATGGGCAAACATGTCAAGGTCCATGGCAGGAGCGACAAACACCGGGCAACGTGCCGACAAATAGGTTGTCAACAACAGATTATCGGCCACCCCATTGGCCATTTTAGCGATGGTATTGGCCGTGGCCGGAGCAATTACGTAGGCATCAGCCCAAAGACCAAGGCGGACATGCGAATTCCACTCCCCATTTTCAGGATTGAAAAACTCCACTAAAATGGGGTGCTTACTTAAAGTGGCCAATGTCAGTGGAGTGGTAAATTCTTTGGCCAAAGGGGTCATCAGCACGCGCACCTCGGCACCTGCCTTGACCAGCAATCTGACGAGTATCGCAGCCTTATAGGCTGCGATACTCCCTGTCACTCCGACAATTACTTTTTTCCCTGCAAGCATACGGCAGGCATTGTTTCAATGATGAATACAAGGAGACACCCTACTCCTGTTTGGCATGGTGGGTCTCCGGCTCGTTCTCGCGGAAATAGACCTTACCGGCGAGGAACTCCTCGGTCGCAATGATCGTCGGTTTGGGCAACTTCTCGTAATATTTCGAGATCTCGATCTGCTCCCGATTCTCGAAGGTCTCCTCCAACGAATCGTTCGAACTGGAGAAATCGGCCAATTTGCGATTCAATTCCTGTTTGATCTCACTGGCAATCTGATTGGCCCGTTTGGAAATAATCACTACTGATTCGTAGATATTACCCGTCTTCACGTCCAGATCGGTCAATTTACGCGTAATGGTGTTGTTGGGAATGTTACTTTTCTTGAGTTCCATTTTGTATGGTGCTATTTTCAAGTTGTAATTCATTTTGTTTCCTCAATTTACGAGGATTGAGAATGCCGTCCGGAGAGATACCCTTGGATTTCGATGAGTTCAGATCAGGCACTAGATCAGGATTGATATCTCCTCCTTTTTTCTCCAATTTTGCCTTTTTGTGAGCCTCAGCAACCTCCTTGGCATGCTCTTTAGCCTGCTCCTTGGCATCGAACTTCTCCAAAAACTTTTTGGAATCGGCCTGCATTTTATCAGCCTCCTTACGGTAAGGACTCTCAGGATATTCTGCTACAAAGCTATAATAAGCATCCTGCATATCCATATAACGCTGCCGCTGCTTCGATTCGACACTGTTCTTCGCATAAAGATAGTGCGACCGTACAATCAAATAGGAGAGCAACTCCCGGTGGTTACTTTCGGGATAGGTATTAATGGCATTACGCAACGCAACAATGGCCGAATTGTAATATCCGATATCATAATACAATTTGGCATTCTCCATCGCCTTGTCGTAAACCCGCTGCTGCAGATCCTTGACACACTCCTGCAACGACTCCTTCTTGGTGCTGTTGGGATAGCGGTTCAAATACTCATCGATCGCAACAATGGCCTGACGAGTCGTCGACTGATCTCTTTTATACGAAGGTGACGAGTAATACAGCCCCTTCGCATACATATACTCCGCATCCTCGACAAATGGACTCCGGGTATATGTCCGACGGAAAGCATCAAAAATTTTTCCACTCGTTACGAAATCACCATCCTTATAGAGGGCTGCTCCGTAATAATACGCCAACGTATCTGCCCGTTCCGTACCGGCAAACACTTGATTAAGACTCTCCAACAACAAGGCACATTTATCATACTTGCCCTCGTTGTAATACTCAATGGCACGGGCATATTTTTTGTCGTTATCGTCACTCTTAAGCAACTTGTTGAAGGCACTACAAGATACAGAACCTAACGCCACCAACAGAACGAGATATTTAGGGAAAAGTCGTTTCATCTTCATTCACAATGCTTTCAAGCCGAACCCACAGACAGCAGAAAAAGCCCTACAATCGAGGATTGGGCAAAGTTATGTATTTTTAACGAGTTGGGAAAACATATATTGTTTTTTTGGAAAAAAAAGCCCGATCATTTCAGAAAAACTCACTAATCTGCTCGTTTACGGAAAGCATCATAGCCTTTTTAGACCGGAAACTCGAATAAGTATAAAGACGTATTTTGCTGTTTCTGTGCCTTTCAATGGATCAGAAACGCCACATTGAGTCAAAAAATTACCTAAATTTGCATGACTTGAGGTCAAATGGAACACTTCATAAAAGTTTCACGGCCTGTCTTCCATTGATTCATATTTAACCTTAATTAATACTGTTGTGGATATTTTTGAACGCATACACGAGAATTCCGGAGGCCCTATCGGTCAATATCAGAAACTGAGTCACGGATACTTCTCTTTCCCAAAACTTGAAGGTGAAATCGGTCCGAGAATGATGTTCCGCGGACGTGAAGTCCTGAACTGGAGTTTGAACAACTATTTGGGTTTGGCTAACCATCCCGAAGTTCGCAAGGCAGACGCCGAAGCAGCTGCAAAATTTGGTATGGCCGCTCCGATGGGTGCCCGCATGATGAGTGGCCAGACCAAATGGCACGAACAACTCGAACGTGAACTGGCTGCATTTGTCGGCAAACCCGATGCCTTCCTGCTTAACTACGGTTATCAGGGAATGGTCTCCATCATCGACTGCCTGCTGACCCGTCGTGACGTAGTAGTTTATGATTCTGAGGCTCACGCCTGCATTATCGATGGTCTGCGTCTTCATACCGGTAAACGTTTCGTCTATCCGCACAACGATATGGCAGCTTGCCGCAAACAGCTCGAACACGCTACCAAAGTAGCTCAAGAGACCGGCGGCGGTATCCTGGTCATCACCGAAGGTGTATTCGGCATGAAAGGCGACCTGGGTAAACTCGACGAGATCGTAGCCATGAAGAAAGACTTCAACTTCCGTCTGTTGGTTGACGATGCGCACGGTTTCGGTACCATGGGTAAAGGCGGTCGCGGTACAGCCAGCCACTTTGGAGTTACCGATGGCGTCGATGTGCTATTCAACACCTTTGCCAAATCAATGGCAGGTATCGGAGCTTTCGTATCTTCAGAAAAATATATCGTAGATTACCTCCGCTACAACATGCGCTCACAGACCTACGCCAAAGCGCTGCCTATGCCGATGGTTATGGGTGCCCTCAAACGTCTCGATCTGATCCGCAATCACCCCGAATATCAGGAGAAACTGTGGACCATTGTTCGGGCTCTGCAGAGCGGTTTCCGCGAACGCGGATTCGATATCGGCGGTACGCTCTCTCCGGTTACTCCGGTATATATGAAGGGCGGTGTCGAAGAGGCCTGCAACATTGTTGTTGATCTGCGTGAGACCTACAACCTCTTCTGCTCGGTTGTCGTTTATCCGGTTATTCCACGTGGCGAGATTATTCTGCGCATCATTCCGACAGCAGCTCATACGCTCGAAGATGTCAACTACACCCTCGACTGCTTCGAAAAATGCCACAAGAAACTGCTCAACGGCGATTACAAAAAACCGATGCCCGACATGTCGGACAAATAGTAGAAAGCTATTCTCGGTCATGCAGCTTGCAGACCGTCACTTTTCAAAGACTGCTGCCCTTTAGGCGGCAGTCTTTTGTTTTTTACTATCTTTGCTAACGGTAAAAAAGTTGTTGCATGAATCTGTTGCGCAAAATTAAAAGCCCCGACCTATTGATCGGATTGGGGGTAGGACTGTGGTGGATGCTCAATCTCCTCCAGGCGGGTTTCACAGAACTGGCTGATGATGAAGCCTATTACCACATGTTCGCCCAAAGGCTCGATTGGGGCTATTTCGATCATCCTCCTGTAACCGCCCTGCTGGTCTATCTGGGGAGCTTTTTCGGAGGAGAGTTTGGGGTACGTTTCTTCTTCACCCTGCTGCAACCGATCTATCTGTATGCACTGTGGCGAATCATTCGTCCCGCAACACCAACCATACGCGACAGAGCCCTGTTCCTGCTGATCTCGGCTGCAATGCCTATTTTGCAACTTTACGGCTTTATTGCCGTGCCCGATGGCCCGTTGATGCTCTTTACCGCTCTCTTCTTATGGTGCTACAAAAGTTTTACCGAGAAAAACGACTGGATCTCCGCATTGCTAATGGGAGTCTGCCTGGCCGCACTCGCTTACAGCAAATACCACGGGGCATTGGTGTTTCTGTTTACCGTACTGTCCAACCTCAAGCTGCTGAAAAATCCAAAATTTTATGTGGCTTGCCTGGTAGCGGTAATCTTAATCATTCCGCACTTATGGTGGCAATCCGCACATGATTGGGTTTCTTTCCGGTACCATCTCGTTGGCCGAAACCGAGATTTTCAATTTAATTTCGTCACTGAATATCTGCTGAACCTATTTGCTATTTTCAATCCCTTCCTCTTTCCGCTGTTTTTGGTCGCCTGGTGGAAAAATAGAGCTGCACGTCCCGTCGATCGGGCATTGAGTTGCATTGCGGCGGCGTTTATACTCTTCTTTCTCTCCTCGACCATCCGCGGTTACGTGCAACCCCAATGGGAGATTCCGGCAACTTTCGGTATCATTGCCTTGCTATTCTACTACATCCGTTCAAGCGCAAGGCTACAACGCTACACCATCTGGGTTTGCAGTATTACGATCGCCCTGGTGGTGCTGGCACGTGTCGAGATGATCTTTAACCCACTGGGAATCAAATTCCAGGTTTTCGATAATAAAACCAGTTACGGTCAGTTGGCTCAACTGGCAAACGGACGTCCCATCATCTTTGACGGAAAATACACCGCTGCAGCCAAATACCATTTTTATACCGGGGAAACAGGCTATGCTCAACCGGTCGTCAGCTACCGTACCAGCCATTACCAACTGCTCGACACCGACACCCAAATGGCTGGCCAGGGCGTGATAGCAGAGGTGAATGAACAGACTGCCGGAGCTTCGGAGCTTCAATTAGCTAATGGAAAAACTTTCCGCTACGTAGTGATCGATCCGTTTATTCCGACGCGTAAAATTGCCATCACAACTGAAGGGATTCTGGAACAGGTTGCCCCAGGCGATACGCTGCACCTTACGCTGATCCTGCACAATCCCTACCCTTACTATTACGGATTCTGCAACAGTGCGTCTTCACCCGACTCTACGAAGGCATTCGATCAGCATAACGCGATGGCACTCTCGGAAAACAATATCTCAGCCCCATCTGCCGTTTTGAATGCTGATTCAACGGCTAAAGATACCTCGGCAGTTGTGTCCGATTCTGTGTCGATTCAAAAACGGATCTGGCCGGTAACGGTCAATATGGTATGGCGACGTGTGGCAACCCCGGTACAGATCATTCCTGTACAGCTGGGAAACAGCGGTACGCTTCAGCCCAATGGCTCGCTCACACTGCAGGTCCAGACCGTGGTCCCGTCGTTAACCCAGAACAAAAAATATGAAGCGGGGATCATGTTAACCGATTCCCCGTTATGTTCGTGGTTCAATGACAAGTCGCGAGAGGTGACCGTCATTCAAAAACAATAAAAATACCATCTTCCATTAACCCTCATTGGAACAGGAAGTCATGTTAGCTCAATTTATCAAATTTTGTGTTGTAGGCGGCAGCGGCGTATTCGTCGATTTCGGGATCACCTACCTGCTCAAAGAGAAGGCCCGTATCAACAAATACCTCGCCAACTCGGCCGGCTTCGTCTGCGCAGCCACAACCAACTATATTCTCAACCGGATCTGGACCTTTTCAAGTCACGATCCGGCCATCACACAGCAATATCTGACCTTCTTGGGAATTTCACTAATCGGATTAGGCATCAACAACGGCATCATCTACCTGCTGGCTGAACGGGCCCGCATGAACTTTTACCTATCCAAACTGTTTGCCATCGGCACGGTAACCATTTGGAATTTTTTTATGAACTATTTCGTCACCTTTACTGCATAAGCCTAAACATCCATGACTGCGAAAGAGCAAATGATTGCGGGTATGCCATTCGACACGCACGACGAAACGTTGGCTCAAGAGCGAGCACACGCTGCTCGTATATTGCAAAAGCTCAACGCAAGCACCATGGAAGATGAACAATACAGGCCTCTGCTCAATCAGCTGCTCCCCAATGCCTCGGCACAATGTTTGATCCGCCCACCTTTTTTCTGTGACTACGGATACAACCTGTATATCGGTGAGGGTGGCTTTATCAATTACAACTGCGTCATGCTGGATGGAGCACAGATCCGAATTGGCAACCATGTTTTGATCGGACCGTCGGTTCAAATCTATACCTTTCACCACCCGCTAGATTATATGGAGCGCCGTACGATCGAAATCTGCAAACCGATCACCATCGGCGATGATTGCTGGATCGGTGGCGGAGCAATACTGCTGCCCGGCGTGACCATTGGCCAACGTTCCGTCATCGGAGCAGGCGCTGTTGTCACCAAAGATGTCCCGGCAGACAGTATCTATGTGGGTAATCCAGCTCACCCCATATCCCACCATTCCAAATAGAGAGGAAACCCTCAAAGTTCCTCGGATTCATCAATCACTCCGATCCTGCCCCCTCCAGCCAAGAGAATGCGAGGCTAACTTTTCAGAAAGGGGACGAAATTCGTAGGCATTACCTTGCAGTACATGCCCCAAGGGCATAATCAGTGCCCGGACGAATCTGCTCCACTGAAAGCACGACACAACCATTCAACAATCGAGTGTTACAAGAGAATTGGGGTATACTTAGCAAGATTATTCATCCACCTTTTTCAGGACCAAGGCAGCACGACTCAGGTTATACACTTTGATAAAATGGGTTACCGAGCCATCCTCCGCTTTACGCGGTGTAGAGAAGGCCTCGAGCGTTTCATCGATACGACCATACCCGCCAAAACGCTTCTCATCCGATGAGAGCTCAATACGGTATTTGCCCGGAGCCGGAACCGTGGCCTCATAATCGGGAATACTGCGCTGCGGGTGCCAGTTGAAAATGAAGACCAAATCGCCACGATGGCTGAATACAATGGTTTTGTTCTCTTCATCCATCTGATGGTTATATGCAAATCCACTGGCCAGTACATCGTAACGTTGCATCAACTCCAGCATGGCCCGATCGAATGCTCCCAGGAAGCTATAACGCAAAAAGCCATTGGTCGAGAGGCTCCATTGGCGTCGTGCATGGGCATAACTCCAACCATTCCCCTCTCGCGGAAAATCGATCCATTCGGGATGACCGAATTCGTTACCCATAAAATTGAGGTAGGCCTCCCCAGCCAACGAGATCGTAAAGAGGCGGATCATCTTATGCAGCGCCATACCCCGATCAATAATCAGGTTTTCAGCCGCCCGATTCATATCCGTATACATCTGCTTGTCCATCAACCGGAAGGCAATGGTTTTATCTCCCACCAGAGCCTGATCATGCGACTCGCAGTAAGCTACCGTCTTAACAGACCCCAGTCGATCGACCATCATGTGCCACATCTCCCAGATGTTCCACTCCTCATCGGGTACCTCCTTTAGCAGACGAATCCAAAAATCGGGAACTGCCATTCCCAATCGGTAATCGAATCCTACGCCGCCATCCTCGACCGGCGCACACATGCCGGGCATTCCGCTCACATCCTCGGCAATTGTTACCGCTGACGGACGGAAATCGTGCACCAGTTTATTGGCCAAAGTCAAATAGGCCAACGCATCGCCATTGACGTCGTCGAAATACTTTTCCCGACAATCGAATTCCGTATAACCGTGATGGGTATAGATCATCGAAGTCACCCCATCAAAACGGAATCCGTCGAAATGGAACTCGTCAAGCCAATATTTGACATTCGACAACAAGAAATGCTCAACCTCCGGTTTCGCATAGTCAAACAGTTTAGAATCCCAATAGGGCTGATCACCAGCCGGCCCCGGAGGCGAATAGAGGTGATCGGTGCCATCCAACTCGTTGAGTCCCTCGTTGATATTTTTCACATAATGGGCCTGGACGAGATCCATCACCACAGCCAGACCCAATTCATGGGCACGTTTAATTAATGCTTTTAGCTCTTCTGGGGTGCCGAATCGAGAGGAGGGGGCAAAGAAATTACTTACATGGTATCCGAAACTACCATAATAGGGATGCTCAGCAACGGCCATCAACTGCACGACATTGTAACCATCCTGTTTGATACGGGGCAGAATATTTTCGGTAAACTCGGTATAAGTTCCCACACCCTCCTTTTCCTGAGCCATCCCCACATGACACTCATAGATGTAAAGGGTGCCAAGCGACGCAATGTCAAAACAATCACCCTCCCAATCAAACGGCACAGGCGGAGCCCACAACTGGCCGGTAAAATCTTTGCTCTGCTCATCCTGAACTACCCGACGGATATAGGCCGGTATTCGTTCGAGCCAGCCATTCAAACCATGTACAAGCATCTTGACATGCGACCCATGCACCAAACGTCCGGCATACCGCTCATCGGGTAAGAAAATCGACCAGACGCCGTTATCGCCCTTCTCCAGTCTCAGTTCCGTACGCTGCCAATCGTTAAAGTCGCCAAACAGATAAACATCAAACGCTCCCGGCAACCACTCCCGGAACCACCATCCACGCCGAATCGGATCATACTGGAAGCCAAAATAGAGATAGCCGTTTGCATAATCGACAATGGAACCTGCGGCCCGCTCAATATCTTCAAGCCTGCGTCGAAAATAGGCATACCGCCCCATCATGGCCTCTTCGACCGGCTTGAGCCAATCGTCCTGTTCCACAATGGGCAAATGTTTCGGTAGTTGCATAGTCATCTTTTCTATTTCTACGAATTCCCTATTCGATTCGGGCATATTGGAGTCGCACCAAGGCAGAACAGATCCACGCCCCTTTCGTGTTATAAAAATAACATAAACTTATGAAAACGACAAACCAAAAAGAATGTTATCTTTGTGACAACGATAAACTATTGCTAATCTAAAATTTTTTCATCAAATGTTCAAAGGTCACCCTAAGGGACTATTCGTTTTATCATTGGCCAATATGGGAGAACGCTTCGGTTACTATACCATGCTGGCCATTTTTGTACTGTTCATGCAGGCCAAATTCGGCTTCAGCGCCGATGCGACCAGTACCATTTTTGGTATTTTCCTGGCAGCAGTCTATTTTTTGCCGATTATCGGCGGATTCCTCGCAGACTATAAATTGGGCTATGGAAATACGATTAAGGTAGGTATCATCGTCATGTTTATCGGCTATCTGCTGCTGGCCATCCCGACTGGAACCGGAATAGGCGCCAAAGTGATGATGTTCGGTGCGCTGGCATTGATCGCAATTGGAACAGGCTGCTTCAAAGGAAACCTGCAGGCACTGGTCGGGAATCTGTACGACGATCCCAAATACAGTGCTAAACGAGATCTGGCATTCAGTATCTTCTACATGTGCATCAACATCGGAGCCTTCTTTGCTCCATCGGCTGCACAAGGGGTCTCAAACTACTTCCTCGGTAAAGATGGATTTACGTACAATGCCGAAATCCCAGCTTTGACCCACCAACTGACCAACGGCACCATCACCCCCGCAGCTACGGAACAATTCACTAAACTGGCAGCCGAACAAGGACATGCCGGTGTGGATCTAGCCACTTTCGGCAATCAGTATATTGACTCGCTGAGCCAGTCCTACAACTTCGGATTCGGTGTGGCCTGCCTCTCGTTGATTGTCTCTATGCTGATTTTCCTCAGTTTCCGTAAATATTACGCAGCAGCAGATGTCACCGAAAAACAAAAGGTCAAAGAGGGAAGCACAGAGGTCAAAGAACTCACTCCACAACAGACTCATGATCGTCTGGTTGCACTCGGACTGGTATTCGCTGTCGTGATCTTCTTCTGGATGTCTTTCCACCAGAATGGCTTAACAATGACCTGGTTCGCCCGTGACTACACCGTTAAAGCGGTGAGTGGTTTCGATCGTTTCGGCTTCTCACTGCTGACCTTAATTCCATTTGCAGTCGGTTTCTATGGTATCCTCAATATTTTCCAATCCAAGGAGAGCCGTGGTAAACTCTCTGCCGCGTTAGTCGCCATCATCGGACTCGGATTGGCCTGGTTAGCCTACTCGCTTCTGCCGACCGAGATGTCAATCACTCCGCAGATTTTCCAACAGTTCAATGCATACTTCATCGTACTGCTCACCCCTATTACGGTTGCATTCTTCAGCTGGTTAGCTAAACGTGGAAAAGAACCGCTCGCTCCGCGTAAAATCGGGATCGGTATGATCATCGCCGCCTTAGGTTTTGTGGTGTTGGCTATCGGATCGCACGGTTTACCAGCTCCAGCCGACATCCAGGCAACAGGAGGAGTAAGCCCCAAACTGGTTTCTCCCAATTGGTTGATCAGCACCTATTTCGTACTGACCATTGCCGAACTGTTCCTCTCTCCGATGGGTATCTCTTTCGTATCAAAGGTAGCTCCTCCGAAATACAAAGGGTTGGCACAGGGCGGCTGGCTGGCTGCTACCGCTGTCGGTAATTATTTGGTAGCCGTCATCGGTTATTTGTGGGAGGCTATTGATCTGTGGATGCTGTGGGGAATCCTGGTGGTTTGCTGCCTGCTTTCGGCTGCCTTCCTCTTCTCTCGCATGAAACGTCTTGAGAAGACCACCTCCGAAGCATAAGCCGAGGCTCACATCAAACGTTTTGCAACAAGCATTTATCTTTCGCACAATAAAATCGCATACAAATATGCGCGTCCCGAGGCGATCATCAAATGATGATCGCCTCGGTTTTTTAATTGGCACAAACCAAGAAAAACATCTACGCCAACCCGCTTACCAGCTACGGCACGACACGCGACACACAACCGTTTATTGGTAAAAATCGCTATATTTACGGAAATTTTCATGAGATGACCAAACTCACTTTTTTGGGAACAGGAACCTCACAAGGGGTCCCGGTTATATCGTGCGGGTGTTGGGTCTGCACCTCTCCGGATGCCCGAGATAAACGGCTACGGACAGCGGCTCTGATCGAGCAGAACGGCGTTGTGCTGGTTATCGATGCTGGGCCCGATTTCCGGCAACAGATGTTGCGGGAAGATGTACGCCATATTGACGGCATTCTACTCACACACGGCCATAAGGACCATGTCGGAGGGTTGGATGATGTGAGGGCATTCAACTACACGTCCAAAGCGGCTGTCGATATTTATGCTGAAGAGCGGGTGCAACAGGTGATTCGCAAAGATTTCGATTATGCCTTCGGAGAGCACAAATATCCAGGAGTTCCGGAGATCAACCTGCACACCATCGATGAAGAGCCTTTTCAGATAAAAGGAGTTGAAATCATTCCGATCCGAGGCATGCACTATAAACTCCCCGTATTGGGATTTCGGATTGGAGAGATTGCCTACCTGACCGATTTCAACAGCATCTCCGCCCAAGAGATTGAGAAAATCAAAGGGGTGGATACCCTGGTGATCAACGCCCTGCGAAAAGAGCCGCATCTTTCGCACTTTACGCTCGATGAGGCACTGCATGTCAGCTATTTGGTAGGACCCCGACACACCTATCTTACGCACGTTTCACACCAGATGGGACGTTACGCACAAGAAGATCCACAGCTCCCGGCCAATTGTCATTTTGCATACGATGGCTTGGTCATCGAAGCCTAACAAACAAGTCAGTCAACGTTTCACAAATCGGATAACAGCTCTTGCAAACTGTTTTCGCAGCTCAGTCCGCATCTTTTCCCTGACACGTTGACCAGACTACTCAAAAAACACACGAAAACGAAACGCGAATCGTCACACGACACATGGAAAAGCTTTTGTTGATCACACCGCCTTTTGTTCAGGTCAACTGTCCCTACCCGGCTACGGCTTATTTGAAAGGGTACCTGACCCGCCATGGCCATCAAGTCGAACAATATGACCTATCCATTGAGTTGATCAATAGACTTTTCAGCCGTGAACTACTGCAACGTATTTTCGATCACTGTACTCCTGAGGCAATCAATGGCGATCCCAATTTGGAACGGATCTACGCCCTGCGAGAACACTACCTGAATACGATCGATACGGTCATGGAGTTTCTGCGCAAAGGCGACAACACATTGGCCACGTTGATTTGTAACGGAGAGTTTCTTCCCCAAGCCCACCGTTTCGACTCCATCGGTGAACTCGATTACTTTTTTGGCAACCTGGGGACAACTGATTGCGCTAAGTTTCTCTGCACGCTCTACCTGCAAGATCTGAGTGATCTGATCCGTGGAACTGTCACCGAATACTTCGAAATCGTCCGATATGGCGAACAGCTGGCAGTCGCCATCCCCACCTTCTCTCGTCTCGAGGCTGCACTGCAACAGCCATTAAACCTGATCGAGGAGGAGATGATCAACCTGCTTGAGCAAAAAATCAAAGCCGAGGAACCTACACATATCGGTTTTACAATACCATTTCCCGGCAATTTACTCGCCACACTGCGGTGTGCACAACACCTCAAAGAGCACCATCCCCAAATCAAAGTCATCATTGGGGGCGGTTATCCTTCAACCGAATTGCGATCCATGACCGAGAAGGGAATCTTTCAGTATGTCGATTACGTCATTTTGGATGATGGCGAGCTACCGTTGGAACGTATCCTGACCGGAGGTCCGCTGGTCCACACCTATACCCACGAGGGATACCACAAAGGCAATGATGGCCCAATCTCTCACTTGGAACGGGGTTGCCCGGATTATAGCGGCCTGCCGCACGACCAATACATTTCGCTGACCGAAGTGACCAACCCCATGCACCGTCTTTGGAGCGATGGGCGCTGGAACAAAATGATGCTTGCCCACGGTTGTTATTGGGGCAAATGTGCCTTCTGCGACACCTCATTGGATTATATCTGCCGCTATGAACGCGTATCAGCAACCCAATTGGTCGATTGGATGGAACAGGTCATGGCCAAAACCGGTAGTCAAGGCTTTCATTTCGTAGATGAAGCAGCCCCGCCTACTACCCTACGCGATCTCTCAATTGAGATTTTACGCCGTAACCTCAAGGTCTCCTGGTGGACCAATATCCGTTTCGAAAAAAGTTTTACGGGCGATCTGGCACAACTGATGTCAGCTGCCGGTTGCATTGCCGTATCCGGAGGTCTGGAAGTGGCTTCGGATCGGCTGCTTGCACTGATGAATAAAGGTGTAACCATCGAACAGGCCACATTGGCCATGCGTAACTTTTTCTACGCGGGGATCATGGTACACACCTATCTGATGTACGGCTTCCCCACAGAAACACTCCAGGAGAGTGTCGATTCACTGGAGGTGGTACGCCAACTGTTCCGGGCCGAACTGATCGGTTCGGCATTCTGGCACCGTTATGCCATGACGGTCCACAGTCCCAGCGGACAATCGCCCGAAGAGTTTGGTGTGCATCATAAAAATAAAGGGCCCAATGGGTTTGCCAACAACGAAATCCCCTTTACAGAGATTCGCACCTACAATATCAACATGGTAGGCGACGGCTTGAATGAAGCCCTTGCCAATTACATGTACGGCAACGGGCTTGACCGACCTGTACACAAATGGTTCAAAGGGAAAGAGGTCCCCACGACCACCGTGGAAGAGACCTTAATCACCGACCACCTTATCAAGCCCGATGCATCGCGCATCTACTCGGACCAGGCACGGTTGATCTGGATCGGGCCACAAGCCGTTCGAACCGAGGAGGGTATCGTTATTCGAAGCAACGCGTCAGAAAAGACCTTCAGGCTCAAACCTGCCGATCAGGATTTTATCATGACATTGCTGCCCACGGTATCCAAACTTGACCGCAAGTTCACACTGGCAGAGGCCAAAGAGCTATACGCACAATTCAGTGAAGAGCCCTTTATTGTCTTTTACCTCTCCAAACAGTGGGATCAACTGCGCAAATTCGGGTTGCTACAGGTTTAACTAAAGCACATCTTATCTAAACAAGAAACAAATAACTAATAGATATATGGATTTCAAAGGAAAAGTTGTCGTCATCACCGGAGCCTCATCCGGAATTGGGAGAGCCTTGAGTTATGCATTTGCGGATCGGGGAGCCAAAGTGGTGATGGGTGCACGCCACAGTGCCAAATTGGCTGAAATAGCCGGTGAGATTCTTTCCCGAGGCGGAGAGGCTGTATTTGAAGAGACAGACGTCACTCAGGAGACCGAATGCAAACGCCTTATCGATAAAGCTGTTTCTGCATTCGGAGGCATCGATATTCTGATCTGCAATGCTGGCATCTCCATGCGAGCCCTCTTCGATGACGTTCAACTGGAGGTCTTGCATCGACTGATGGATGTCAATTTTTGGGGGACAGTATATTGCGCAAAATACGCACTACCCTACCTGCAGGCGTCAAAAGGTTCGCTTGTGGGGGTCTCTTCTGTAGCCGGACTTCATGGTCTACCCGGACGCACAGGCTATTCGGCATCGAAATTTGCCATGACCGGGCTGCTCGAAACCATCCGCATCGAAAACCTGAAAAAGGGATTGCATGTTATGATTGCCTGCCCCGGTTTCACAGCCTCCAACGTACGTTTCTCTGCTTTGACTGCCGATGGATCTCAACAGGGAGAATCACCGCGCAACGAAGCCAAAATGATGAGTGCAGAGGAGGTTGCACAACGGATTATACGCGGTATCTCTCTCCGAAAACGGTTAGTCTTGATGGAGTTCGACGGACGTGCCACATCATTTATCGGCAAGTTTGCTCCAGGACTGTTGGATAAACTCTTTTACAGCCACATGGCCAAAGAGCCGGATTCGCCGTTCAAGTAAATTCAATTTACATCTTACCCGTACAGCATTAGAGGAAGGAATTAAACACATCCTAATCCGATATGTTTTAAATAGTAAATCTAGTCACAACAAAAATCCCCGTCGGATTGACGGGGATTTTTTATGCTTTAATGTTAATAACAGACCATATATCAACAACCAATTAACATGTAATTATAATTTTATTCACATATAATTAGCTGATCTTAACACTCGAAGTGGGTTTATCAACATACTATGCACACAATAAATAACATTTGACGAATATTTGCCACACTTCGAGCAGTCATAAATATGATGTACTCATGAGCAATCACCAATAAAGATTTGAATGCTCATAGGATGATGCATATGAGGCCTTGATATAAAGCCACATTACGAAAACTGTTTATATAAAAAAGACAGAATAGATAATGAAACAACATTTAAGACTCTCCGAGACACAACACGAAGAGACTCAAAAAACAAATAGACGGGGCAATACTCAGCCCCAAAGAAATATAAATACGGATTACCGCCTGCCTATTTCAACAACGGTTTAAGATATTTACCGGTATAACTACCCTTGGCATCGGCAACCTCTTCCGGTGTTCCTGTTGCAATCAACTGACCTCCACCACTACCACCTTCAGGACCTATATCAATCAGGTAATCTGCCACCTTGATCACATCCAAATTGTGCTCGATCACGATAACTGAGTTACCTTTTTCAACCAATTTATTCAAGACATCGAGTAGCACACGAATATCCTCAAAGTGCAAACCAGTCGTAGGTTCATCCAAAATATAGAGGGTGTTTCCAGTATCACGTTTGGCCAATTCTGCAGAAAGTTTGATACGCTGACTTTCGCCTCCAGATAATGTCGTACAGGGTTGACCAAGCGTCAAATAGCCAAGTCCCACATCCTGAATCGCTTTCAATTTCATGTGAATCGAAGGAATCGCCTCAAAGAATGCAACGGCCTGATTGATCGTCATGTTTAACACATCATTGATGCTCTTTCCTTTGTACTTCACCTCCAACGTTTCACGATTATAACGTTGTCCGTTGCAGACCTTGCATTTCACATAGACATCGGGCAGGAAATTCATCTCAATCGTCTGCACGCCGGCACCACGACAGGCCTCGCAACGTCCTCCTTTAACATTAAACGAGAAGCGTCCAGCCTTGAAACCTCTTACCTGTGCATCAGGCGTAGCCTCAAACAGCTTGCGAATATCCCCAAATACATTGGAATAGGTAGCCGGATTGCTGCGCGGTGTACGACCGATTGGCGACTGATCGACGACCACCATTTTGTCAATATTCTCAATGCCATCAATGGCATCGTAAGCCAACGGCTGATCATACGAATGGTAGAGGTAACGGTTCAGAGCAGCCCGTAACGTTGCATTGATCAGTGTCGATTTACCGCTACCGCTGACACCCGTTACGCAGATCATCATGCCCAACGGGAAATCGACCGTAATGTTTTTCAGATTATTGCCTCGTGCTCCTCGGATAGTCAACACCTTTCCGTTTCCTTTGCGACGAACCGCAGGAACCTCTATTTTACGGCGTCCACTCAAATACTCCGCCGTAATGCTTCCAGAACGCATGACATCCTCCAAGGTGCCAGACGCAACGATTTCGCCTCCACGTACACCAGCCAGCGGCCCCACATCGACAATCCAATCGGCATTGCGGATCATCTCCTCGTCATGTTCAACGACGATCACCGAATTGCCTGCATCTCGCAACGCTTTGAGACTGTTGATCAATTTGATATTGTCACGCTGATGCAATCCGATACTCGGCTCATCCAAGATATAAAGTACATTGACCAATTTAGACCCGATCTGCGTAGCCAAACGGATGCGCTGGCTCTCACCACCCGACAAGGAACAGGAGCTGCGGCTCAACGACAAATATCCCAATCCGACATCCAACAGGAAACGCAACCGTTCGCGAATCTCTTTCAACAGATCGTGGGCGATGAGTTGTTGCCGTTTTGAAAGTCGCTCTTCGAGACCCTCCATCCACGCCGAAAAATCCTCAATACTGAGAGCTGCCAGTTCAGCAATATTTTTACCATCGATCTTGAACTGCAAAGCTTCCGGTTTCAGCCTTGAGCCACCGCAAACCGAACAGGTCCGCCGCATGACGAACTGCTCTTTCCATTTGCTTCCCTTATTGCTGGAGCTGTCCTCCTGCTGTTTCTCGATATAGTCGGCAACACCTTCCCAGGCGATCATATAACTACCGGCTCCACCCAATTCATGCGTATCGATCCGCAAAGGCTCGGCATCGCCATACAATACGGCATTCAACGCCTCCTCTCCCAATGAACCGACCGGATCATCGATCGTAAAATCGTGTCTGCGTCCCAAAGCTTCGAGCATTGCAAACAGCAGATTATTTCGATAACGGCCGAGCGGCTCAATCGCGCCCTCCCGAATCGATTTCTTATCGTCAGGGATGATCCGTTCCATATCGAAAACCACCTCTTCGCCCAGACCATTACAATGCGGGCAAGCTCCCTGCGGAGAGTTAAACGAAAAGGTGTGCGGTGCCGGCTCATTAAAGGCAATACCGCTAGTCGGGCACATCAGATGACGACTGTAGAACCGGACATTGTTGATCTCGTAATCGTACACCATCATTGTTCCTTTCCCCTGTCGCATCGTCTCCTGAAGGCTCTTCAACAGGCGCGGCTGCACCTCCTCCTTCACCTGGAGCCGATCGACCAATAGCTCAATGTGGTGAATTTTGTAACGATCCAGTTTCATGCCCGAATGCACTTCGCGAATCTCGCCATCAACCCGAGCATAGAGATATCCCTTTTTGATAAAGCCTTCAAAAAGTTCTCTGTAATGACCTTTACGCCCTCGCACAACCGGTGCCAACAAGGCAATTTTTCGACCTTCAAAATCGTGCATGATCAGATCGACGATCTGAGCGTCGGTGTGATGCACCATCAACTCTCCCGTTACCGGAGAATAGGCCTCGGCTGCCCTGGCGAAAAGCAAACGCAAGAAATCATTGATCTCCGTAACAGTTCCTACAGTGGAGCGAGGATTACGGTTTGTAGTCTTCTGTTCGATTGAGATGACCGGACTTAAACCGGTAATTTTATCCACATCGGGACGTTCCATCGAACCGACAAACTGACGAGCATAGGTCGACAGCGTCTCCATATACCGACGCTGCCCCTCGGCATAAATCGTATCGAAAGCCAATGAGGATTTTCCCGAACCAGACAATCCGGTAATCACCGTCAAACTATCGCGAGGTATGGCCACGTCCACATTTTTCAAGTTGTGTTCACGCGCACCGTAAACCTCGATCCAATTCCCTGGACGATGAGTTTCGGTAGCAGCAATCGTTTGGCTCTTTATGTCGTTCTTGTCAATTTTCATGGAATTTATTTACGAGCTGAACCTTGGGGAATCTTAACCGTATAGCTTCGTCCCGCTTTGTTGGCATGATCGTAATCCCGAATCCAGGGATTCAACTGTCGAATCTGCTTGTAATGTGTGCCGTGCTCACGGGCAAAAGCAGCCCAATCGATTTCAGGGTCATCAACAGTCACCTCCTCATAGGCTGGCAACAAGGGATAATACTCTTTCTTATCAATTTTGTAGCCGTATGCAGCCGGATCGGACATCAACAGCTTGAATGAGAGCACCCGGAAGACATAGCGTAACGTCTCATTGGGCAAAAAAAGATCATAATAGGATTCAACGCCCTGCTTCTCCAAGCGACGGGACACCCCAGCCACCCCAGCATTGAAGGCTGCTGCAGCCAAAGTCCAACTTCCCAATCGTCGTTTGGCATCGATCAAATAACGGCAAGCGGCTTCGGTTGATTTTTCGATGTGATAACGTTCATCCACCTCATCCCCAACCAGCAGACCGGCTGATTTGGCGTATGCCGGCATCAGTTGCCACAAGCCCCCGGCACCAGCCCCCGAACGCGCCTCAGGATTCAGGCCACTCTCCGCCATACAGAGGTACTTAAAATCGTCGGGTACACCATATTTTGCCAGGATCGGTTCAATTACTGCAAAATAGCGTTCGGATGCCAAAATAGTCTGCAACGTCCGAGAGTGCATATAAAACGTCGTCAACATTTCACGCATCAAACTTTCACGTGTATCCTGATTTTGCATTGGAACAGGTTCCCCGGCAAAGTCGAGTCTCGCAGGCAGTGGCGGCACCTCGACTTGAGCAAAACCATTATGGACCGACACACCCAATGTATCGGATGGAGTTTGTGCACAAGCAACTACCGATACGGCCAACGCACATAAAAATAGGGGCAATTTCATGGATCTGCTGTTTTTCAGAGAAACGTACAAAGATACGAAATATTCTATCAACATGCACGTATCTTGATCTCTACCGCGACAGGTTGGCCACACTTGCCGATTGCTCTCCACATAGTCACAAATCCTGATTTTCCCAGAGAGCACGGAAACGCAGTCATACATCACGAAGTGAACGATAAAGCGCACAAAACAAAACAGAGCGAGAACGAACAAAACCACCCAACATAACGGCACAAAATATTCACACACGGTGGAGTATCGTGAATCGGGCACAGATCGGCATACCAAGGACCCCGAAGTCACCCCAAAGAAATTGCCAGGATCACCGATCCCATCCTATGCAAGGAGAGACGTCGGGAGTTTTCACCTTTTATGAAGCAAGATGAGCCCAAAATCAAGATGCCTAAAAATTTTGAAATCTCGCGTTGAAATTTTGAGCACGCCTCTACCCCAAAACGCTAAGGGGACAGCATGTCATATGGGATTAAACGCTTGAATAGCAAGGTAGCACTCCATATTCAACTCGCCTCATATAATTTTCAAAATCAACACCAAAGCAGCGACAACTTTCAAATAGGGTCGGCTCTCTACTCCAACCGAAATGCGTCTGCATCAAGATGTGCCGGGAATTTAGTGCGAAATGTCCGTAAAGCCTCCAAATCCAGTTGAGCTTGCACAACAGCCTCCCCAACTTGGAAAGCAATGGGTGCAATGGATGATCCAGCTGATACCGATTCAACGCCTCCTTCTCGACGCTGCTCAGCCTGCGCTATTGGGTTGCCTTTGTAATCTACAATCACCGAGTCTCCAACATAGGTAGTTAACGGATCTTTCCCAACGCGATTTACCCCGGCTACATAACAGAGATTCTCTATGGCTCGAGCCTCCAACAACGTATTCCACACTTTACGGCGAGGAGCTGGCCAGTTGGCCACATACAACAGCAGGTCATAATCGTCCCCGTTACGTGATCAGACCGGGAATCGCAGATCGTAACAAACCAGCGGACAGATCCTCCACCCTAAATACTCTACGACCAGACGTTCTGCTCCGGGTTGGTAATGCTCGTTTTCGCCCCCCATACGAAACAGATGGCGTTTGTCGTACCAACAGATCTTACCATCGGGAAAGGCAAAAACGAGACGATTGAAACAACAGGTACTCTCGTTCACCAATTCACGTATAGCCAGGCTTCCAACCAATGCGATCTGACGTTTCGCAGCCTCTTGCTGCATCCACTCTACCGAGGGGCCGGACATCGACTCAGCCACACGTTCCGGTTGCATGCTAAAACCCGTTGCAAACATCTCGGGCAATACTACCAAATCGGCATCGACCAGATTCAGCAGCGAGTCGGCATGTTTCAGATTGGCAGTACGGTCTTCCCACTGACAATCCATCTGTAGCAGCGCCAATTTCAGATTTGTCTTCATTTGGAAATTCACGATTTATACAAAAATAGGCTTTTATCCATAACCATTCGCTGTGACCCACAGTTTTTCGTACCTTTGTATCGAGACATCATCTCTTGACAGCTTAACGTTGCAGAAGAGAACGTATAGAACCATCTCGAAATATTTTCATCATGCTGACTGCCGGCCATTACTACACTCTGCGGGTCAACCGCATCTCCAACTTCGGACTCTACCTCGCAGACGAAGAGGGCAACGAAGTGTTGCTGCCCAACCGATACGTGTCGATGGAGGACAAAGTGGACGATCTGATCGATGTATTTGTGTACTGCGACTCCGAGGATCGTCTGGTTGCCACGAAAGACCACCCGCTTGCTACGGTGGGAGAGGCTGCCTATCTGCGTGTCGTCGATAAAACGATTCACGGGGCATTTCTCGATTGGGGGTTAAAAGCCAAGGATCTTTTTTTGCCGAATCGGAATATGCAAGGGAGAGTCGAAGCCGGCCGAAGTTACATTGTCTACCTATACAACGACAACGTGACAGGGCGTGTGGTCGCCACCATGCTGTTGAACGGTTTTATTAACAACCGACAGCTCACGATCAAACCGCATCAGGAGGTGGCTCTGCTGGTGGCCAACCGCAACGAGATCGGATACCGTGTCATCATAGAAAACCGCCATTGGGGGATGCTGTACCACAACCAGTTGTTCCGTCCCATTGCGATCGGCGATCGTCTGCAAGGCTACGTTTCCCGAATCACAGAGGAGAATCGTGTCGATGTCACTTTACAGAAACAGGGCTATGATGAGGTGAAACGTTCGGCCACGAAACTGCTCGAACTGCTCCACCAAAACCGGGGAAGTTTACCGCTGTGCGATGCCAGCACTCCTCAACAAATTGCTGAACTGACCGGTATGAGCAAGAAAGTTTTCAAACGTTGCGTAGGCATGCTAATGAAACAGGGACGCATTGCCCTATTGCGGGACAAAATCACACTCATCGGCGAAGAATAGGCTTTACTTCAGAGTCTTCTCCAGACAAGATTATGTCCAGACAACACATTATTATATAAAAAGAGGCATGATCATCTCATGCCTCTTTCCTTTTTCTTATGCAAACGTACGCTCTTTTTCGGAGAAGGACCACTCAAACAGCCATGACTTACTGAACAAATACAATAAACTTACCTGACGTCGCCATTGCCTCTAAAGCGGCCTGCTTCCGTCGAGATCTATTAGAGCAGTTTAGCGATCTTGTCCTCGAAGATATTGCGAGGTCCTGCACCGACCTGTTTGTCAACCACCTCGCCATTCTTGAGGAAAATAACGGTCGGAATGTTGCGAATGCCGAACTTCACGGCTAGAGCGTCATTTTCGTCCACATCGCATTTACCGATAATCACCTTGCCTTCGTATTCGGCAGCCAACTCATCGATAATCGGAGCCACCATGCGGCAAGGGCCACACCATTCAGCCCAAAAATCGATTACTACCGGTTTACCTGAATCAATAACCTCCTGATAGTTAGCAGATGTTATACTAAGTGCCATAATTTATACTGTTTTAATTTGAGATTTTCTTTTCACAAAAATGAGAATAAGTCAGCATATCCTGAACGGTTCCCAGCGAAAAAGATCAACGTATTGTTAACATTCTTGGTCCGAACCGCTCCGCCTACTCCTCCCGGCTATCCACTACTCTCCTCAACGTTAGCAGGCCAGGCACACAGCCAGTCCACGTCGTGCTTTATGCTTCGACGTGATCCGCCTCTTCTGTCCTGCACCAATAGACAACTTGGTTATGGACGACCAGAACAATGCCCACCTCAAACGCACCTACATCAATGTATAGCGCAGCGCATTATCATCGAGGAAGCGCACCATATCGGGGGTCATGCCCACCTTCAGAGTTTTGGAGTACAAATTTACTGCCACATCGGCCTGTGGATCGACCACCTTCACGCGCAACGTCACATTACCCTTATTTTCGGCAACAGTCGTTTTGAGTTGGGTAACTATGTCGTCCGTCAGATCCGCCACTGGCAAAGCAATGGTTAACTCGCGAATCAGGGTCTCCTGCGCCTCAGCCAACTGCATCATCGAGTTGATGGTACACTCCAGCTCATTCGGATTGTAGGGGCGCTCCTGAACTCTGCCACGGATCAACAGATAATATCCCTCATACAGATATTGCCGGAAGGTCTCATATTTTTTACTGAACAGCGTAAATTCATGCGAACTGTTGTAATCCTCCACAGTAAAACGCCCGTAAGGTTTGCCTGTTTTGGTGGTGAGGTGCTGTACGGCGGTAACCATACCTGCAACGGTAAAATCCTTGTTCTTCATCGCAGAGAGATCTTGCAGCTCCCCCAGACTTGTATGGCAATAGTGACGAATAATCACCGAAAAGTTGTCCAACGGATGCGATGAAAGATATATACCAATTACATCACGCTCCTTGTTCAGGGTCTCGATCTGGGTCCAGGGTTCGTGCGGCAGCGGCTCCGGTTTCTGGATTTCAGCCTCACCGCCTCCACCTCCGAACAGACTCTGCTGAACATTGGCCTTTTCACTTTGGACGCGGTTCCCGTATCGGATCAGTGCCTCAAGGAACGAGCCCTCCCGACCATCAGGCGCAAAATAGGCGCTCCGGGGCAGGTCACTAATGGTATCAAAGGCTCCACCCAAAACCAGATTTTCAAGAGTTTTACGGTTTACGGCCTGCAAGTTCACCCGTTCCATGAAATCGTAAATTGACTTGAACTTGCCATCCCGTTGGCGGCTCTCGACAATATCCTTCACGGCAGCCTCACCTACCCCCTTGATTGCGGCCAAACCGAAGCGGACATTTCCCCCTTCATCGACCGAAAAGCGGCTCTTACTGTAATTGACGTCCGGACCAAGTACCGACAGACCCATCCGTTTACACTCATCCATAAAGAAGCTGATCTTCTTAATATCGGAAAGGTTACGGCTCAACAACGCCGCCATAAATTCGGCAGGATAGTGGGCTTTCAGGTATGCGGTCTGGTACGAAACGTAAGCGTAACAGGTCGAGTGCGATTTATTGAAGGCGTACGAAGCAAATGCCTCCCAGTCGCCCCAAATCTTTTCACAGATGGCAGGGTCGTGTCCATTTTTCTTGGCGCCCTCAATAAATTGAGGCTTCATCTTATCCAGCACATCCTTTTTCTTCTTACCCATTGCTTTACGCAATGTATCGGCTTGACCTCCCGTAAAACCGGCCAGCTTCTGCGACAGCAACATCACCTGCTCCTGGTACACCGTAATCCCGTAGGTATCCTTCAGATACTCCTCCATATCGGGAATATCGTAGGTCACCTCTTCGCGTCCGAACTTACGGGCAATAAACGAAGGGATATACTCCATCGGGCCCGGACGATACAAGGCATTCATGGCAATCAGGTCCTCGAATCGGTTGGGTTTCAGACTGCGCAAATATTTTTTCATACCCGGGGACTCGAACTGGAACAAACCGGTAGTTTCGCCTCGACTATACAAGTCGTAAGTTGCCGCATCATCCAACGGTATCGAATCTATATCCAACTTGATTCCTTTCGACGCCTCAATATTCTCCAATGCATCTTTGATAATCGAGAGTGTCTTCAACCCCAAAAAGTCCATCTTGATCAGACCGACACTCTCGACCTGTTTTCCCTCAAACTGTACGACATTCAGTTCGGCATCCTTAGCAATGGCAATCGGAGCAAACTTTTCCAAATCATCCTGTCCGATGATTACCCCGCAAGCATGTACTCCGGTTTGGCGAATCGACCCCTCCAATTGCTGAGCATATTTGAGGGTATCCCGAATCAACGGATTCTCAGATTGGGTCTCTGCAACTAACTCCGGCACCTCTTTAAAGGCCTTTTCAAAGGTTGTTCCTGGTTTATCCGGGATCAGTTTGGTCAGCCGGTTACTCTCGGAAAGAGGCAGTTTCTCCACGCGAGCCACATCCTTAATGGCCGCTTTCGGCGCCATCGTACCGAACGTGATGATCTGCGCCACACGTTTACTTCCGTACTTTTCCACCACGTAGTGCAGCACATCGGCACGTCCGTCCTCATCGAAATCGACATCGACATCAGGCAGCGAGATACGGTCCGGATTCAGGAAACGCTCAAACAGCAGATCATATTTGATCGGATCGATATTGGTAATACCCAAAGTATAGGCAACTACGGATCCTGCAGCCGAACCACGTCCCGGACCTACCGAAACCCCCAATTCACGAGCAGCTCGAATATAGTCCCAAACAATAAGAAAGTATCCCGGGAAGCCCATCCACTCAATGGTCGAGAGTTCATACTCGAGACGTTTGGTAATCTGTTCATCGAGTTCACCATAACGCCGTTTTGCTCCCTCGTAACTCAAATGCTTCAGATAGAGGAACTGTTTGGCAATCATCAACGGCTCTGCCAGCTCCGGATGAGTCGTTGTCAAATCCTCGAGCGAAGCAGCCTGTTTAATCTCAGCCAGCAAGGCCTCATCCTTAATCTTCTTAGAAACTACCTCCTTGAGTTGTTCCAACTCAATCGGGAAATCTTCCGGAATCGGGAAGTTAGGCATCAACGGCTTGTGCTCCAACGAGTACTCCTCTACTTTATCGGCAATCTCCAGGGTTGTTGCTAACGCCTCGGGATGTTCTGCGAAAAGCGCTGCCATTTCATCCGGACTCTTCAAAAACTCCTGCCCGGTGTATCGCATACGGGTCGGATCGTCCAAATCTTTTCCGGTATTGAGGCAGATCAACCGATCGTGAGCCTCAGCATCCTCTGCCTTGATAAAATGGACATCGTTCGAAGCGATATATTTAATTCCATACTTTGCGGCAAGCTCCAGAATGACAGCATTCACCCGCTTCTGATTCTCATACACCTCGGAATCGCGGCGAGGATCTCCGCATTGATGCAACTGCATCTCAAGGTAATAATCGTCTCCGAAAATCTCCTTGAATTCCTGTACTACCGCCTCGGCTTTAGCCCGATCGCCATGCATGATGGCCTGGGGCAACTCGCCTCCCAAACAGGCCGAACAACAGATAATTCCTTCGTGATAAGTGCGCAGCAACTCCTTATCTACGCGAGGATGATAGTAGTAACCCTCCGTAAATGCATAAGAGACCATCTTGGCCAAATTATGGTAACCGGTCTTGTTTTTGGCCAGAAGAATCAGGTGATGTCCCCGATCTTCACGTCCCCGTTTTTTGTCAAAACGGCTGCCCGTTGCGACATACACCTCACAACCCAAAATCGGTTTGACCCCCTCTTTGACCGCTGCATCGTGAAACTCTTTCACTCCGAACATATTGCCGTGGTCGGTAATGGCGAGTGCCGTCATACCAAGTGCATTGGCCCGCTTCAGAAGCGGTTTGATGGCCGAGGCTCCATCCAGAATCGAATATTGCGTATGTACGTGAAGATGAACAAATTGACTCATAAGACATCCTTTCCTAATTCCTTAGCAAAGATAACAAAACCGGATACTTTCCCAAATTCCTGTGTGGCGAAATTTACACTCCGAAAGGTAACTCTCCGCTCAGCCGATACTTAGCAAGTTTTGCGTGAAAATTGGGCCCAAAAATTGCTAATCTGCTCAAGAAAACCTATCTTGTCATTAGAAGAACCACACTAAATTTACACGCTATGGACAAATCGAAAGTAGTTGTTGTCAACAAGTTCACGAACGCTGGAGAGGCCATGATTTACCAAACACTTTTGGCCAGCAACGGTATCGAATGCGAACTGATCAACGAAACGGCATTCGACATTATGCCTATGCAAAACGAGTGGTTGGAAATCAAGCTGGTCGTGGCTGAAAAGGACGCCGAGGCTGCCAAAGCAATCCTCGCTGCCAAATTCGACCAACAGGAGTTCGAAACCGAAAGTGCCAAAAGACACAAAAAACCGTAATTCACTCACGCTTACAACAAGAAACGGCCGCTGAATAGCGGCCGTTTCTGTTATGCTATGTACCTTTCGATTACCAACCGAGCACGTAAGCAAAAATCAGCGGAGCTACGATCGTAGCATCTGATTCCACAATGAAACTCGGGGTGTCGGGCAACAATTTACCCCAGGTAATTTTCTCATTAGGCACAGCTCCCGAGTAAGAACCATACGAAGTGGTTGAATCTGAAATCTGGCAGAAATAGGCCCAGCAAGGGGTATCCTCCCACTCCAGATCCTGATACATCATCGGAACTACACAAATGGGGAAATCACCTGAAATACCACCACCGATCTGGAAGAAACCAACGCCAGCTCCACCGCTGTTGGCCTTGTACCAATCGGTCAGGAACATCATCGTTTCGATACCACCTTTGATGGTCGAAGGTTTCAACTCGCCTTTGATGCAATATGCGGTAAAGATATTACCCATCGTACTGTCTTCCCAACCCGGAACAATGATCGGAATATTCTTCTCGCAGGCAGCCAACATCCAGCTGTCTTTGGGATCGATCTCGTAGTACTGCTCCAACTCGCCGCTACGCAGCAATTTGTACATAAACTCGTAGGGAAGATAACGTTCGCCTTTGTTATCAGCATCTTTCCAAATTTTGAAGATATGCTGCTGCAGACGACGGAAGGCCTCCTCTTCAGGGATGCAGGTATCGGTCACACGATTCATGTGGTTCTGCAACAGGTTCCACTCATCCTGCGGAGTATAATCACGATAATCGGGAACACGTTTGTAGTGCGAATGAGCCACCAAATTCATGATATCCTCTTCGAGGTTTGCGCCGGTGCAGGTGATAATCTGAACCTTGTCCTGACGAATCATCTCTGCCAGAGAGATGCCCAACTCAGCGGTACTCATCGCACCCCCGAGCGTAATCATCATTTTGCCCCCCTTGTTGAGATGGGCTTCGTAACCTTTGGCCGCATCCACCAGAGCCGCTGAATTGAAGTGGCGGTAGTTGTGCGTGATAAACTGAGAAATGGGTCCTTTTGTCATTTTATTTATCAAAGATTTATTAGTTCGGCAAAGGTAAAAAATTCTCAGGAGGGTATCAACTCCTATTCAAATTTATTGAACAACCCTCTCAAAACCATATCACAAGAAAACTCGCAAGAGACTCCTTTCATTGCACAAAGCCATATTTAGTGGGGAACATTGATCGCATCATCTGGCTTGCAACAAATCCCTTCCGTTCCCTCGACCGACCTCCTCGCTCACACGCAGGGGACTGTATTACTAAGGGCTTAATTTCTGATTGATTGGTTTACAGGATAAGTCAGGCCTCCGTATATCCGAAAAATGCTAAAAAAGAAGATACATAAACATAAATATGAAAATCTTCTATGAATTACTTTGTGACTCTTCGAAATAGGCCCACAAGTTATCTCCCTCGGGGGCTGGGGCGGTAATGATCAGCCGTTCACGCGGCTGGCCGGAACGGGCCACTGGATGCAGAAACTCTACCCGACGGGAATGGAGCGAGATGCTGCCATCACGGTTTGAACGGGCCGCTCCATACTTCAAATCCCCCCGAATCGGACAACCTGCAGCCGCAAGCTGAGCCCGAATTTGATGATGACGCCCTGTCAAGAGCTCAACCTCGATTAAAAAGTAGTTCTTACTGCCCCCCAACAAGCGATAATTGAGTCGAGCCTCCTTACTGTTCGGCACCGGTTTGTTATAGATCCGCGACTTGTTCGTTCTACCATCACGCACCAAATAGCCCGACAGGGTTCCCGATTCGGGCATGGGAGGTCGTTCTGTAATAGCCCAATAGTATTTGGAAATTTCACGAGTCTTGATCATCTCGTTGAGTCGTGTGAGCGCTTTTCCGGTCTTGGCAAAAATCACAGCCCCACTCACTGGACGATCAATGCGATGCACAACCCCCAGAAACACATTGCCGGATTTTCCATCCCGTACCCGCAAGAAGTTTTTGATCTCATCTTCGAGTGCAGGATCACCCGACGGGTCAGGTTGCACCAACTCCCCGGCTCGCTTATTGACCACCAGCAGGTGGTTATCTTCATACAGAATTCGCTGTGGATCAAACATCTTTATTGAATTTCCTGAATTACACTGCACTTAGCTTCCTGTCTTTTGAGACACGGAATTTTATACGACTCTACCTTTTACCCTTCTCTTACCTACGCGACTCAATATTCCGATCGTACAATGCCATCACTTGTGCAATGATCGGCAAAAATAATAGAGGACAAAATACCCTAATTGCTCTTATTCTCGTCAGGATTGCCACTCCTATCCAATCGACCTTGATTGTACTGCCCCTTTTACTGGAGTTATCAAACATAAACCCGGTGCGTGGCGCAAAGTTACAACTCGTGCGCAAAAAGTCATCACTCAATCGAGCAATTCACCATCAACTGCTAATACAATTTCGATCCGTAAAAAAGCTGCTTAAACACAGCAGCTGGCCAAACTTAGCTTCACTATGGAACAACCCACGATCGACAAATCGACAATACCGATCGTTCTATCTAAACAACCGCATAGGTCATCGACCAGGTTTTCCTGGTATAGTCACAATAAAATTACAATTCGAATGCGAAAGGCAATAAAAGATGAGTGGCCTCAACCACTGTCGCACTATGATCGGAACATAAAATCAATCGAATCGGGCGATGTTGACGTTTTTCCGTATCGAGAAGCACCTGTCGGCAGGCTCCACAAGGATAGCATTCGTGTTCTCCGGGCATCGACACAATGGCCAAAGCCTCGATCGCCTCACGATTTCCATTGGCCTGAATGTAATAGAGCAGGCTACGCTCCGCACACATACCGGATGGAAACACTTCACTCTCCTGATTATTAGCTGAAAAGATCGTTCCGTTCGCCAGACGGGCGGCCGCCCCGACCCGGAATCCGGAATATGGAGCATAAGCCTCCCCACAAGCATGCAAGGCTTGTTCCACCAATTTTCGATCTTCGTCAGGCAGACCGTCCAACGAATCGTAATGCAGATAATCAAATGTGAAACTCTTCTTTTCCATATTTCCGATACTTTTATTGTAAGCTATACCCAACGTGCTCTATAAACTAACATATCTCAGACTCAGCTCCCGCCATACCGGTTTCTTTATTTTGTAGGCCAAGCGCCAAATTCCGTATCAAATCTATAATGGGCCGCCACATCGGACCACATTACACTGACACTCAACAAATACAAAGAAATCCATTCTAAATAGTCGAGTCCTTATAAGGATCTTACATCGGCTTTTCAGCTCGTAACATATGGTGTTTACCCAATGCGCCGGGCAGTCGATGCACAATAAAACCTGCCGCCCGCAAATTCTCCTTGACTACACCTTTGGCCGAATAGGTCACCAACACGCCACCCGGTTGCAAAGCTCCATACAAACGTGCAAAAAGCTCCTGCGTCCAAAGTTCCGGTTGGCAATCCGGAGCAAACGCATCGAAATAGATCAAATCGAAAGGTGTGTCAAATCGGTAATCCAACAACGATCCAGCCACCTTTTTCAAGGTAAAATATTGTGTCAACCGCACCTCAAGATTCCACGGAGCCTGATGCATGGCCACAAACTGCGGATCAGCTGCATAATCGAGCTGCAGGATTGTCTTCCTATCGACCGGATACTGCTCAATGGTCACATACTCCACAGGACAAGCAGTCCGTTCAGCCTCTTGAAACGTCAACCAGCCATTCAATCCGCTACCGAACCCCATCTCAAAAATTCGCAAGGGCGAAACTTTAGCCCCTCCAATAGCACCAGTCTCTCCGCCCTCCGAAAGCAAACTAACCCCTGCTGTTGTTATATCAGAGTTCACGGATTGTCGTCTCTGATTCATCACATAGCAAAGACCGGCTTCAATGTACACGTGTCGGGACTCTCCCAGTGCACCCCGCACAGAATGGTACGTCTCACCCAACAGGGCATGGCGTAAGGTTGGAGAGCCGTCGGCCGTCAACTCGATCTCGGGAACATGGGTAGAATTCATTGTTTCACACACCGGTTTAGACAAAGGTGCAAAGAATTTCTGAAATTTCTGTTGAATTCACCGCCTAACAACGGCCAATCCCTACCCCAAACAATCCATACTGACAGACCCTCAAGATGAAGAAAGCAACCAGCACAGACATTAACGGCCGAATTACATAATAATTCGGCCGTTAAACCTATATCATAGAGCGACTCTTCCCTATTCCAGCAGGAACCGCACCAATACGGAGTGATCGATCTTGATCTTTTGGAACTCTAACGTTGGGGCTGCCGTAACGTCCACGCCCGCATTTGCCACCTTCATGGTTCGAGTTAACACCACATTGGAATAGGGCCGGGCATAATAGCTGTTATCCTGAACAAAGATCGCTTTCCCGACCTTCTGTCCTAATGCCGTAGCCAAGATTTCTGCATTCTGGCGGGCAGCTTTTGCAGACGCTCCACGCACCTGCTGGCGCAACTCATCCATATTGGATACATCGGTACGCTCAACTGCGGCATCAGATATACCGATGGTCTGCAACGCCTGAAAAACATGGGCCAACTGAGTAGCCGAATTAACCTCCAACAGGTAAGTTTTAGAGGTAGCCACATCTTTTTTGAGCTGAGCATTCATCATATCCTGCACAACCAGTTTCTTATCGACATCGATTCCCAAATCTTTCAGCCGACGCACCATATCTTTTTCCTGTTGGAGTACGGTGGTCTTTCCCTTGGAATCCTGCTCATCGATCGTAATCCGAACATAAATCTCATCGGGTGCAACCTCCATCTCCGCACGACCGGTCACCTCGATATAAGGCTGATCCAAAAAACTTTTCTGTTGGGCAAACAGTGGCGACGACATCAACAAGGCCGCAACCACAAGCATCATTCGTTTCATAATCCGCATTTTTATTGATTACAATTCTTTGAACTGTTATTATCGAATTTAGATTTTACAAGGTATCTAAAATACGAAATATATCAAATCAAGACTGGCCCGAACAACACTTCTTGGGCTGAAACCCGCTCCCCGATGCAAGTGCAAGAAGTTCGACCTAACTTTCTCTTCACTTCTATTTCTATCGGTCGTATCCGAACAAAAGGCAGGCCAAACAAACCGACGAATCCGAGCTATCATACGCCCCCTAAGCGCTACTTCAACAAAAAGCGGACACGTACAGAACTGTTGAGCGTAACTTTCTGAAATTCGAGCACAGGCGCTGCTTCAGCTACAACTTCCCGCACCTCGGCTATTGCATAATCCCTTGTGCTCATATTCATATATTCGTAAGGAGAAGTGCTGTAATCCTGCACATACAGTGCCTTACCAAGCTCCTGACCCAATGCATTTGCAAGAACGAGTGCGTTCTTACGGGCATTTTTAGCCGCTTCAGCACGAATCTGCTGAATCAACTCCTCCTTATTCGAAATATCAACGCTTTCTATCTCAGCCTGAGCGATTCCGATTGCCTGCAAGGCCTGAAAAACATGTGCCAGTTGCGTAGCAGAGTTTACCTCCAAACGATATATCTTAGAAGTTGTCACTTTATTGGATTTCAACGCAGAATTGAATAACTCCTGTACAACGAGCTTCTTTTCCACATCAATACCTAACGCATCGAATCGTTGCACCATCTCTTTCTCTTGTTGAAGAACAGTCTCCTGTCCTTTGGAGTCCCCATCAATGGTAATCTGAACATAAATTTTATCAGGAACTACCTCTACTTCAGCTTGACCTGACACCTCGATATAAGGTTGATCCATCACATTTGTCTGTTGAGCATACAGCGAAGTTGTCAGCATCAAGGCCGCAACCAAAACCATTCCTCTTTTCATAAATCGATGATTTAAACGGTTACTATTAAATAGACGTTCATTGTTGCAAAAATGTTGCAGCGATAAATTTATTATTTAGTTGCACGAGCTTTTTTCTCTCGTTTGGTCATCTCCTGGGTAACCAACTCTTCAGATAACACCGCTTGATACGATTTTCCGGAATTCAACTTTTGCTCCCCCTCTGACGTACTGAAAAGAGGATCAAGATCGATCGTCTCGAATGCTTTCTCATAGGTGTAGGTGTTGCCCTTTTCAAAAATTCTGCCTGCCAAATGGCATAATCTGACGTCAACAGCATAATGTGTCGAGTCAATGGCTCCGGCACAACCCAACGGCGTATCGGGAAACACCGTTTCACCCACCTGTACCCCAATGGTTCCCCGAGTGAAACCATAATAAACGGCATACGATCCATCTTGGTGTTCAACCACCACATAATTAATGCCTTTATTGGCGATTACACCATATTTACTCTCTGGGGCGTTCTGGTCGCCGAGAATTACAACCAAGCCTTTACGAACGGCATAGATGCTATCTCCACGGTTAAGCATAAAGCGATATACCAGTGGATTTCCTCTCAATGAGGCACGAAAAGCCGTAGTATTCGGTGGAGCCTGAGGAGGATACGAGACCCTAACGTCTCCCAATGACGGACTGTATGGCAACCGATAGACAAACGACCGATCAGGTCTTGCACGCCAATCGCCCAAAGAAAACATACATCTCAACCCACACTGAGATGAGATATATGATCCTCTGTTTTTCAACGTAATCACAGGACCGCTGGAACGTATTGCTGTTCGATAGCGTGGGGGCGTAGCCAAATTGGTTGCATTGACAAAGTCAATTGCCAAGGAGAAAGTGCCGATCCATTTTTTGTCGGCTGTAACAACCAGATCACCATTTTCATTGAATTCTGCATTCAACTCAATAATGTCTTCAATACGTTGGGCATGTGCTGAGGCGACACTCAGAAATACACCAGCACCCAACATCCATAAACATGTCGGGAGGTTCATAGTTCACAGGAGTTAGTAGGTCAGTCTTTAAATATAGTGCTAACTCCTGAGAAAATCAAATCAACGGCGCACTAATTGCACCACATTTTCAACATGATGCGTATGCGGGAACATATCCACCGGCTGGATACGTGTAACTCGATAATCTGCATCGAAAATAGCAATATCCCGGGCTTGTGTCGCCGGGTTACAACTTACATAGACAATGCGCTGGGGAGCAGCCCGTAATACGGTATGAGCCACATCCTCGTGAATTCCGGCGCGCGGCGGGTCAAGGATCACCACATCGGGACGACCATTCTCCTCGATAAAACGGTCATTTAGGACATCCTTCATATCACCGGCATAGAACACCGTATTGTCAATCCCGTTCAAGGCCGAATTGACCCTGGCATCCTCAATCGCTTCGGGTACATACTCGACACCGACCACCTTGCGACAACGACGAGCCACAAAATTGGCAATCGTTCCCGTTCCGGTATAGAGGTCATAAACCACTTCATTGCCAGTCAATTCGGCAAACTCCCGTGCAACTTTATACAGTTCATAAGCCTGTGCCGAATTGGTCTGGTAGAACGATTTGGGACCGATTTTGAATTGCAGACCCTCCATCTGCTCAAAGATATGATCACGCCCCTTGAAGCAACGAATCTCGAGATCTCCGATCGTATCGTTGAACTTCGTGTTGACCACATACATCAACGAGGTGATTTGCGGGAACTGCTCTACGATATGGTTCATTAATTTGTCGATCCGTTCCTGCTCGTCGCCACCGAATACAACAATGACCATCACCTCTCCGGTCGAAGCGGTACGGATAATCAGATTGCGCATCAATCCGACATGCTCGCGCACATTGTAGAACGAATAGCCGTTGGCCACACAAAACTCACGAATGGCCATACGAATCTGATTCGAAGGATCGGCCTGCAGCCAACATTTCCGAATATCCAACACTTTATCAAACATGTTGGGGATATGGAAACCCAATGCTCCGCTATCAGCGAACGTTTCGCCGGAGGCTACCTCTTCGTTGGTCAACCAGCGTTTGTTACAGAATGTAAATTCAAGTTTATTGCGGTAGAAAAGCTGCTTGGCAGACCCTAAAATCGGACTGATCGGGGGCAACTCCACCTTCCCAATTCGAGACAACTGATCGGCTACCTGCTGCTGTTTGAACTCGAGTTGCCGATCGTAGGGAAGCTGTTGCCATTTGCATCCGCCACACACTCCATAGTGTTCACATACAGGCTCGACCCGCCAGGGAGAACGTTTGACAAAACGAACGATATATCCCTCCATGTACCGACGTCGTTTGGTGCGAATCTGCACATCGACCACATCACCCGGTACGGCCATCGGAACAAAAACCACTACATCGTTATAGCGCCCCAGCGCCTTCCCTTCTGCCGCTATGGAAACGATCTCAAGCGACTCTATCAGCGGATAATTTGCCTTTTTTCTTGCCACTTTTACTGCATATTTGTTTCCCGCAAAGATAGTAATCCCTATCTTTGTATGAAATTCTATGATCCGTAATGGATCGAAAACGTTGAAACAACGAGCAGCTATGATAAAAGTAGGAGTACTTCCCTTCAATCCTTTTCAGGAGAATACGATCGTACTTTCAGACGAAAGCGGTGAATGCGTCATCGTTGATGCCGGCAACTACAATCCCCAAGAGGATGCCGCTCTCTCCAAATACATTGCCGACAACCACCTCAAGCCGGTCATGGCCGTCAACACCCACGGACATGTAGACCACATGCTAGGGGTCAACTACGTCAAAGAGACTTACGGCATTCCCTTCGCCATCCACGGCAAGGATAAATTCCTGATCGACTCTGCCCCAACACACGGAGCCATTTACGGTTTCAAGGTGGACAAGGTGCCCACCGTAGATATCGATCTGGAAGGTCAGAAAGAGTTGAAGTTCGGCAATACCGTTTTTCAGATTATCGAAACCCCGGGACACACCCCCGGACATGTTGCCTTCTATAATCCGGAAAACAAACTGTTGCTGACCGGTGACACACTCTTCAGAGAGAGTATTGGCCGAACCGATTTGCCAGGGGGTGATTACAGTTGGATCATGCGCAGCATCCTGGACAAACTGATTCCGCTGGGTGACGATGTGCACTTCTACCCCGGACACGGCATGGAGAGTACGATTGGACACGAAACCCTTTACAACCCGTTTGTTACCGAAGTTCTCAACCACGAGATCAACTATAAATAAACCATTTGACCATGCGTATTGACATTCTGACCGTCGTGCCCGAACTGTTGGTATCGCCGCTCAACGAATCGATTCTCAAACGGGCCCAACGTAAAGGGCTGGTCGAGATTGAGATTCACAACCTGCGCGATTACACCTTCGACAAATACCGGCAGGTAGATGACTATCCGTTCGGTGGGGAGGCAGGTATGGTCATGAAACCCGAACCGATTTTCCGTTGTATTGAGCAGCTTCAGGCCGAACGCCACTACGGCGAAATCATCTACACATCACCCGACGGGATCCAATACAACCAACACGAAGCCAACCGGCTCTCAACCTTGGACAATATCATTATCCTTTGCGGACACTATAAAGGGATCGACTATCGGGTACGGGAGCATCTGATCACCCGCGAAATCTCGATCGGAGATTATGTGCTCACCGGTGGAGAGCTGGCAGCGGCCATCATCGCCGACAGTGTGGTACGCATCATTCCGGGAGCGATCGGAGATGAGGCATCGGCCTTGACCGACAGCTTCCAAGACAACTTGTTGGCTCCGCCGGTATATACGCGACCGGCCGATTTCCGGGGTTGGAAGGTGCCCGATGTATTGTTGTCGGGTAATCCAAAAGAGATCGCCAAATGGCAAGAGGAGCAGGCGTTCGAACGGACCGAACGGCTGCGTCCTGATTTGCTCGACCCCACCATTAAAAAATAACAACGATTATTGACTTGTCCACGCTGGGAAGGTGTTTTGTTGATACAATCGCGAAAGTGAGGTTTGCAGTGCTTTGGAAGATTATTCATTCCTAACCCGAAACACACTGCCGCCAAACACCGCTTTCAAAGCTGTTTAGCAGGTTCAACCCTTCCTGATCCGCACAAGTGATAATCACCAGAAAAAACTAACGTCATACGACTATGCGCTACTATCTGATTGCAGGAGAGGCATCGGGCGATCTGCACGGGTCAAATCTGATCCACGGCATCCGCAAAGCGGATCCAGAGGCAGTGTTCCGTTTTTGGGGCGGCGATAAAATGGCCGAAGCCGGAGGTGCAGAAAATTTGGCCATGCACTACAAGAATGCCTCATTTATGGGATTTACTGAGGTGTTACTTCACCTGCGCACCATCTTCCGGCAGATAGACGAGTGCAAGGCTGACATCACGGCTTTCCAGCCCGATGTACTGATTTTGATCGATTATGCCGGATTCAATCTCCGCATAGCCCGTTTCGCCAAAGAGATCGGCATTCCCATCTACTACTACATTGCCCCAAAGGTGTGGGCGTGGAAAGAGTCGCGTATCAAAAAGATCCGCAAATATGTAGATCGGCTGTTTGTGATCTTCCCGTTCGAAATCGAGTATTTCCGCAGTAAAGGGATCGAACCTATCTACGAAGGCAATCCACTGATCGATGCCATTGATCAACGTCGTTCAGCCCTGCTGCCCCGAGAGGAGTTCATCGCCAAAAACCACCTCGATGAACGCCCGATTATCGCCCTGCTGGCAGGGAGTCGCCGCTCGGAGATCAAATACAATCTACCGTTTATGGTCCATCTCTCGAAGCGCTATCCGCAATATCAATTTGTTGTGGCGGGTGTCTCGTGGCTCGACCGATCGATCTATACGCCATATTTACACGGGAGCGATGTACGCTACATCTGTGATGAGACCTACGAGCTTCTGGCCGTCAGCGAAGCAGCCGTTGTCACCTCCGGCACCGCCACCCTGGAGACAGCGCTGCTCGGAGTACCGCAAATTGTCTGCTATCGTCGCGATTGGGCGTCGATGCTGATCGGCAAAGCCTTTTTGAAAATTCCGTACGTTTCGCTGGTTAACCTGGTTTTACACCGAGAGGCTGTCCGGGAGCTGCTGCAACACCACATGAATATGAAAAATGCGACCGAAGAGTTGGAGGCAATTCTTCCCGGTGGCAGCAAACATGAGCGGATGATGGCTGATTATGCCCAGCTGCAGGAGTTGATCGGGCACAAACACCCCTCCGACAAATTCGCAGCCAGGATGGTCGAGTTCCTGCGCAAAGATCGACAAAACCGCACCAAACAATCCTAACCCCTATTGTCACCACAGCAACATGAAAATCATCTGCATCGGACGCAACTATGCACAACATGTCGTCGAGCTCGATCACACCCGTGAGCTGCCCAAAGTGCCGCAATTTTTCATGAAACCCGATACGGCGCTATTGCGCAACAACGATCCCTTTTATGTTCCCGATTTCAGCCAAGAGGTGCACTACGAAACGGAACTGGTGGTCAAGATCAATCGCGTGGGTCGTGCGATTGCCGAACGCTTTGCACCGCGCTACTATGCCGAAGTGGGATTGGGCATCGATTTCACCGCACGTGATCTGCAACGCAACTGCATCGCTCAAGGTCTTCCGTGGGAGATTGCCAAAGCGTTTGACCATTCGGCAGCTCTCTCACCGGAATTTATCCCATTAGCCGAATTGGGCGGAGATGTTCAAAACCTGCACTTTGAGATGCGTCTCAACGGAGAATTGCGCCAACATGGCTTCACTGGGGATATGATCTTTCCCGTCAATCGAATCATCTCCTACGTTTCAAGGTTCGTCACTTTGAAAATGGGTGATCTGATCTATACCGGCACCCCTGTTGGGGTTGGCCCTGTCAAACCGGGAGATAGACTGACTGCCTCTCTCGAAAGACAGACCCTGCTTGACTTTGACATCCGGTAATGAGAACGATTGAAAACATTGCCACATCACACCGGCAGTGTTTTTTTCAATAAATAAGCATAAAAAATCTGTCCCGCCTGAGTGCGCAGATTTTCAGAGGTTATTACAGATATGCTGTTACACGAAAAATTACAATCCTACCGTCTAATTTTGGCCAGCCACTCCCCACGCCGCCAACAGCTGCTTCGCGATGCCGGACTGTCGTATTTGCTGGCTGACAAATATGAGGTCGAGGAGAACTACCCTGCCACACTACCCGCAGCGGATGTGCCCCGTTTTTTGTCCAAGCTAAAATCCGAGAGCTACCCCATCCCGCTCGAAAGCAATGATATACTGATTACGGCTGATACGGTTGTCATTTTAGATGATCGGATTATCGGCAAACCGCACGATCGGGCCGATGCTATCGCGACCTTACAGGCCCTCAGCGGACGGACTCATCGGGTAATTACCGGCGTCACATTACGCAGCAGCAGACAGTGTTATTCATTCGACTCACAGACCGATGTCCATTTCGGGCCGATTAGTGACGAACAGATCGAATATTATATCGACACCTACAAGCCGTTCGACAAAGCCGGTGCATACGGGATCCAAGAGTGGATCGGCTATGTGGCGATCCAGGGTATCGACGGATCATTCTACAATGTGATGGGACTGCCGATCCAAAAACTGTACAACGAATTGGGCCGTTTTATTGATCAAAAGTAGTCAAAGAGTCAAGCGTGTCACGCAATTTCCTGACCGCAATCTATCCAAGGCGACCTTGCAAACAGGATGCTGACAGATTGGCTACCGCTACCGAGCCTGCTACGCAAAAGCTACAATAAAGGGTCGGCAATATTGACGATAATAACATCCAACTAAAGTAAAACGTTAACACCAAATAAAACTATCGAAAACCGAAACATGAAAAAGACCGTTTTATTGATCTTGGCCGCACTCTGCCTGAAGGGTGCACCCGCAGTAGCTGATGAAGGCATGTGGGTTCCGGCCTTGCTCCAATCCCGCATCAAAGAGATGCAATCCAAAGGGTGCAAGATCTCTGCAGAGGAGATTTACAGCATCAACCAGGCCTCCCTCAAGGATGCCGTTCTGCTTTTTGGCTCGGGATGTACCGGAGAGGTGATCTCCGACGAGGGACTTTTCCTGACCAACCACCACTGTGGCTACTACTTTATCGGCTCGCACAGTAGCGTCGAACACGACTACCTGACCAACGGTTTTTGGGCCATGAACCGCTCCGAAGAGCTGCCTAACCCAGGGTTGACCGTATCGTTTTTGATTCGGATGGAGGATGTGACAGCCCAAGCACTGAAAGGAGTAAGCGAAAAAATGTCGCAGCAGGAGCGTGAAGCCAAAATCAAGGCCAATTCAGCTAAACTGATTGAAAAAGCGACGAAAAACACCCATTATGACGCCACGGTAGAACCATTCTACTATGGCAATCAATATTTTCTGTTTGTTTACGAAAAATTCCGCGACATTCGTTTAGTGGCCGCTCCCCCCTCGTCCATTGGCAAATTCGGCGGGGACACCGACAACTGGATGTGGCCACGTCATACCGGTGACTTCTCGATGTTCCGCATCTACGCCGATAAGAACAACAACCCGGCAGACTACTCGAAAGATAATGTTCCGTACCGTCCGCGCCGCTCCTTCACCATTTCGCTGGCCGGCGTTCAGGAGGGTGACTTTACCATGGTGTACGGTAACCCCGGGCGCACGATGCAATATGTCATGTCGGATGCTATCGATTATGTCGTCAACCACGGCAATCCGGCCAAAATCAAGCTACGCACAATGCGTCTCGAAATCATGAACGCCGAACAGGCCAAGGATCCTGCTACGCGGATTGCTTATGCCGCAAAGAATGCTCGCGTTTCGAACCAATGGAAAAAGTGGCAAGGTGAAAGCAAAGGACTCAAACGTCTCGGCACATTGGACAAGAAAAAGGCCTTCGAAGCACAATTCACAGCTTGGGCTGCCGATAAGCCGCTCTATCGTGACATTTTGCATCAACTGCACAGCCTATACACACAATTGGAACCCTACGCCTTTGCACGGGATTACTATCAGGAGGCATACCAGGCAATCGAGATGACTCAATTTGCACAAAATGCAGCCAAAAACATCTACAAACCCAATGCAATAAAGGCTGGCGACGGATTTTTCAAAAACTATTCGCAAACAATTGACCGTCTCAGTACCAAAGCCGTACTGGCCGAATACCTGAAAGATGTACCGGCAGAATGGACACCGACCTATTTCCGGGAAGCTGTTGTCAAAGCCGGCGGCATTGATGCCTACGTAGATAGCCTGTTTGCTCAGAGCCACTTCTCTACCCTTGAGCGGTACAAAGCTCTGGCCGCCGCCGATTCTGCCACAAAAGCTCAACTGCTGCAAAAGGATCCGGCACTGCTGCTGGCCAACGCTTTCGACACCTTCTACAACACCCGAGTAGACAGCGCCTACAAAGCCATCAACCGGGAGATCAACACGCTCTACCGTCTCTACATGAAAGGGCAGATGGAGATGCAGCCCGATCATGTCTTCTATCCCGATGCCAACCTCACGCTGCGTGTTTCGTATGGAACCGTAGAAGGTTATCATCCGCTGGATGGGGTCTATTACGAGCCGATCTCGACCATCGACGGCATTATGGAGAAAGACAACCCCGAGATCTATGACTACAACATTCCTCAACGACTGCGCGACCTGTACAAGACCAAAGATTACGGTCGTTGGGGTGTCAACGGTTCGGTACCGGTCTGCTTTATGGCCACCAACCACACCACGGGAGGTAACTCGGGTAGCCCTGTGGTAAACCGCTGGGGAGAGCTGATCGGCATCAACTTCGACCGTACGTGGGAAAGTACGATGAGCGACTACGAATTCGATCCGACCAAATGTCGCAACATCATCGTCGATATCCGGTACGTGCTTTTCGTCATCGACCGGATCGGAAATGCTGGGTATCTGCTCAACGAGATGCACTTTTCCGATAAACACTAACCCCTAACAAATACACACGGGTTGCCCTAATGATTGGGCAACCCGTTTTCTTTGACATCGTGTTTCTCCCGTAAACAGATTTTTATTATATATTGTTGGGGGAGCTTCTCCGAAAGCGTTCGAAATATATGGTCTGATCGACCGCTGAAAAGTTCTCACCCTAAACATGGGCAAACAAAGAACAGAATTTTCCTCCCCTTAGCTAACCTTTCAAGAACTATAAAACAACCGAACTATGCAAGACGATAAAGAGACTCAATCCGGATGGAAGGTGTTACACAGTGAATACCTCTCCCGAAAGCCCTGGCTTACGGTCCGATGCGACCATTTGAAGCTGCCAAACGGCAATGAAATTCCCAATTATTACGTGTTGGAATATCCCGACTGGATCAATGTCCTGGCCATCACAAAGGACCAGAAATTTGTTTTTGTCAAACAATACCGACACGCCCTGGGCATAACAGCTTATGAACTGTGTGCCGGCGTCTGCGAAACCAGCGATGCATCACCTTTGGAGTCTGCAAAACGTGAATTGAGCGAAGAGACCGGTTACGGCAACGGGACCTGGCAGGAGTATATGGTGATTTCGGGCAATCCCGGATCGACCAACAATTTGACACACTGTTTTTTAGCAACTGATGTAGAACCGGTTACGACGCAACATCTCGAACCAACCGAGGCGATGACCGTACACCTGCTATCGCTCGATGAGGTCAAAACGCTGCTGCGCACCGACGCAATCAAACAGGCCCTGCATGCCGCACCGCTGTGGAAATATATGGCCGAAAACAAACTATGGTAATCTGTTCGTATTCCCCAACAATAAAATAGCCCGACCATTTAGTCGGGCTATTTTATTGTTATTGATACTGTTTATTGCGACTTCACGCAAAAATCTAAAGGCTCTCTCGCTACTGTTTTTCAATCGCAGAGATCACGCCCGACAACAGTTTCCAGAATTTGTCCACCGTAGCGATCTCAAGACGTTCATCGGGAGAGTGAACTCCACGCAGCGTCGGGCCGAAAGAGACCATCTCCAGGTGCGGATACTTCTCCAAAAAGAGACCACACTCCAAACCGGCATGAATGGCACGCACTTTCGGTGCTTGGTCAAACAGATCCTGATAAGTTTTCTCGGTCAAACGCAACAGGTAAGAGTCGGGATTCGGATTCCATCCCGGATAACCATCCGAATGGATCACGTCGGCTCCTGCCAACCTCAATACTGCCTCAACCGATGCTGCAGCCTCATCGCGTGCACTGCCCACAGAAGAGCGCTGCGAAGTGGTCACCACGATCACTCCCCGTTCAGGGAATTTCACAGAGGCCAGATTCGTAGAGGTTTCGACCAGTCCCTCAACCGCATGGCTCATCGCCAACACCCCATTGGGCAGACCACAAATGGCATCCAACAGACGACGTTGCGTAGCCAGATCGACCACCTCAGCCGGAGCCTGCTCTTCGGCCAGCGTGATTTCAAACGTGGGTTCGGTTACCGCATATTCGGCCAACACATCAGCCTTGTACGTTTCGAAATAGGCTAACATCGGTTTGACATACTCAACCGGAACCCCAAACAGTGCTGACGCCTCTCTTGGGATGGCGTTGCGCAGATTACCACCGTTGAAATCGGCCAAACGCAGAGCAAAAGCCGCTGTACCGTAAGAGAGGAAACGGTTTAACAACTTATTGGAGTTACCTCGGCCCTTTTCGATATCGTCTCCGGAGTGACCACCCTTCAGTCCGAACAGGTGAATGCGGAACCACACCAACCCGGCAGGTGCAGGTTCCGGAGTATAGTGGAAGGTTCCCAAAGTATCCAGACCGCCCGCACAACCAATAAAGATTTCACCTTCATCCTCCGAGTCGAGATTGACCAGATATTTACCGGTCAACATTCCTTCTCCCAGTCCAAATGCACCGGTCAGGCCGGTCTCCTCATCGACCGTGAAAAGCGCCTCAATCGGGCCATGTTCAACATCCGTAGCGGTCAACATGGCCAACGCTGCAGCCATACCGATACCACAATCCGCACCCAGAGTCGTTCCCTCAGCACGCACCCATTCGCCATCGATACGCGTACGAATAGCGTCCTGTTCGAAATCAAACTCAACATCGCCATTCTTCTCACATACCATATCCATATGGCTTTGCAAAATAGCCGTAGGATAGGCTTCACGACCCACTGTGGCCGGTTTACGGATCACCACATTACCAGCCTCATCTACTGCATAATCGAGATTGTGCTCTTTAGCAAAGTTCACTAAAAAGGCCCGCATTTTATCCTCTTTTTTTGATGGACGGGGGACCTTCGTAATCTCATCAAAATAGTGCCACACCGCAAGGGGGGAGAGTTTTGCTATTTCTGACATGGAAATTCAGTTTTGTATTTTCGGGAGGTAAAATTAGCCATTATTTCGTTATTTTGCATCCAAAACAATAAGAGTTATGAACTTCAGAATCGGTCACGGATACGATGTACACGCCTTGGCTCCCGGTTTGGAGCTGTGGTTGGGCGGCATCAAAATAGAACATGAATTGGGGTGCGTCGCCCATTCAGACGGAGATGTAGTCATCCATGCCCTATGCGATGCATTGCTGGGAGCGGCAGCATTGGGAGATATCGGATTGCATTTCCCTGACAACTCGGATGCCTATAAAGGCATCGACAGTAAAATTCTGCTGCGTAGGACGACCGAGCTGCTGGCACGATACGGCTACCGCATCGGTAATGTAGATTGTACGCTGTGCCTGCAACGCCCCAAAGTCCGCCCCTATATCGATTCGATGCGGCTGACGCTAGCTGAGGTGATGGGTATTGCTGTGGAGGATGTATCCATCAAAGCCACCACAACCGAAAAATTGGGGTTCGTAGGCCGCCAAGAGGGTGTCGAAGCACACGCCGTAGCACTCATTTATAAAGCATAGCCTCCCAACTTTCACCATCGATTCACTACCTGCAATAAAAACGGATCAGGCATTTTTTTACGAAAATACCTGATCCGGCAAAATAAACTGGGGACAATCTCTTCGACAGATCTTAGCCAGCACAAAAGTCGTCGTTACATCCTGATCATTAGAACACAATTAAGCCCGTTTTTTGGGCAACTGCATAATCTGCTCATAAGTAAGCTGCGTAAAATCGTCCACCAGGATGTCGTAGTCCGGAATGCGATCGCGGGTAAAGGTGGTTGCCAAAGCCACTACGGCCATACCGGCACGACGTGCCGCCTCAATACCCACCGGAGCATCCTCCACAACCACACACTCCGAGGGATCCAGCCCCAACAATTTAGCAGCCAACAGATAGACCTCAGGATCGGGTTTGCCGTGTGAAATCATATCGCCGTCCGCAATTGCATCGAAATATTCGGCAATATGGCATCGAGACAAAACAAAATTCACATTACGCGTATTGCCGGATGAGCCAACCGAAATACGAATACCGTGGGCTTTGAGGCTTTTCAGAAAATCGACCAGGCCTCGGGTCGGAGCGATACTCTTTTCAAAATTGGCCCGATAGAGCTGCTCCTTCTCCAACGAAAGTTCAGCCACAGAGTGTTTTTCCAGCAATTCGGGTGCTTGACGGGCAAAAATCATATCGTTGGTCATCCCGAAACAACACATGAACTTTTCCCGATCGAACGGCACGCCATATTTGGCAAAAAGCTGCTCAAATGCCTCGATGTGCGCGTCACGATTATCGACCAACACACCATCCATATCAAAAATTACCCCTTTGATCATCTTTATATCCATTTTGCAAACGCCGCAAAGATAATCCATTTCAACAATTCTCACCGCTGGGAGCAGGAGTTTGTGTGTACCCAAGCCATTTTGCCTACGATTTGTCGGGATCTTGTCTTCACACAAAATTTCGATCATAACCCCTGTCTTGTTCTGGACAGAATGAAATTGGAACAGCCAAGCATCGGAAGAACAAAATCGACCCATTCCCCAAAAGCCCTGTTCGGATCGAATCGAACTTATCCACCTCCCCACTTCTATTTGCCAAAGAGCGATGGAATGGTTACCTTGAACCGTATAATCGTAAAAATAGTATCTTTGCACTACCGGGTCAGGCTCCCCGGACCTAATTTACCGCAACATGAATATTCCCGAAAAGACGATCGAGCGACTCAGTGAATATCGCCGCACCCTGCTCTCCTGCCATGAACAGGGAATTACCCATATCTTTTCCCACGTCCTGGCGGGTATACACGGTATTACAGCCGTGCAGGTACGCCGCGATTTGATGCTGATCGGCTTCTCGAGTGATACCAAGAAGGGATACGATGTCGAGGTGCTGATCGACTTCATCAGCAAAATTCTCGACAACCGTAGCGTCGTCAATATCGGGGTGATCGGTATGGGTCATCTCGGCCAGGCGTTGACCAAATATTTTAATGGTCGCCGTTCGAAATTGAGAATTGTTACCGCCTTCGATGTCGATCCCGAAAAGGTCGGACACGAAATCGACCATATTCCCTGCTACCCGATGGATCGGTTCGAAGAGATCGTCGAACAACTCGATATCAAAATCGTGATTCTCTCCCCACCAACTGCTGTGGCCTCGCAACTGGTGGTGCCGATCATCAATGCCGGAATCAAAGGGGTGCTCAATTTTACCTCCATGCCATTGAACTTCCCTCGCGGTATTTTTGTCGAGAATTACGACATCACGACACTGCTCGAAAAGGTGGCCTATTTTGTCAAAGAGGCCGAAGAGAACAATCAATAACATGCGGATTTTTTACGGATTCGACAATCTGTCCCCCATAATCAGACCGATCGTCACCATCGGTTCATACGACGGTGTTCACCACGGCCATCGCGAAATTTTGGCCCACGTATGTCAGTTGGCCCGTCAGCAGGCAGGTGAAAGTGTCGTCATCACCTTCCATCCGCATCCGCGGTTGGTACTGCACAAGGATCATACTTTGCGTCAACTCAATACCCTACCGGAAAAGTTGGAACTTCTCTCTCAGGTGGGGATTCAAAACGTCATCATTATTCCCTTCACAGAGGCCTTCAGCCGACTGGAAGCCGATGAATTTGTACGCGACTATTTGGTCCAGAAACTCCACATGGATACCTTGGAGATCGGCTACGACCACCACCTTGGCCACGGTCAACAGGGAGATTTCCACACACTGACCCTATTGGCTGAACAGTACGGATTTCGTGTGGAACAGATCTCTCAACAGCGTTTGGGTGATCATCAGGTCAGCTCAACGGTCATCCGCCAACTGATCACTTCGGGCCAGCTCACCGAGGCTGCCCGCTATCTGGAAGCCCCCTATCCGCTCAGCGGTTACCTGCAACAAGATGGCTCCCTGACCAATGTGGAACCCACCAAATTATTACCACCCGCAGGACACTATCCCTGCCGGCTCTACCCGCATGCTATTCCTCGACTGGATGAGTCATGGAACGAGGTCTCAGCCAACGGAATTTGGCACCACCTCGAAACGCCACAACTCCGTTCCGCAATGGGAAAAGCTGCGGATCAATGCGACCATCGTAGCCAACCGTCTCACCGACATACCTCAACATCACAAAAAGTTCCAGCAGGGCCGGATCAAATAACTACCGAGGCAACCATTACCCCCCAAGGAGATGTACTGCTCGACCCGAACCGCATACCCTTGACATGGTTTGCTTCCAACGACTCTACGCTGCATACTGACATCAGCGTTCAACCCGACTCATTTTCCTCCTCGCATAGAGTTCAAGACCAAACCGATTCGAAAATCCACTCGATTGCCGTACGTTTGGAATTTGTTTAGAGCGACAAAAGAATTTGGTGAAAATTACACCGGAGAGATGTGGGATTTCACCAGATTTTTTTGTAATTTTGCCCAAATTTAAACTATTCCAACATGTCGTTCATTACTGATAAGGTTCAGACCGAAGGACTCACATTCGATGATGTCCTGCTTATCCCGGCTTATTCGGAAGTGCTCCCCCGCGAAGTATCGATCGCCTCGCGTTTCTCTCGTAATGTACCCATCAATACCCCGATCGTCTCGGCGGCTATGGATACCGTAACCGAAGCCGATTTGGCAATCGCTATCGCCCGTGAAGGGGGTATCGGTGTGATTCACAAAAATATGAGTATTGCTGAGCAGGCCGCACAGGTACGCAAGGTCAAACGCGCCGAGAACGGCATGATCTACGACCCAATCACCATCGGAAAAGACAACACCGTCGGTGACGCCCTGCAGCTGATGAAAGAGAACCACATCGGAGGCATTCCGGTTGTGACCGAAGACAAAACCCTGATCGGTATCGTCACCAACCGTGACCTGCGTTTCCAACGCGACATGCACCGTCCAATCGACGAGGTGATGACCAAAGACAAACTGATCACCACCCACAATCCCGATCTGAAACATGCTTCTGAAATCTTGCTGCAGAACAAGATCGAGAAGCTGCCCGTCGTTGACGAAAAGGGTCGTCTGATCGGCTTGCTCACCTACAAAGATATCACCAAAGTTCAGGCAAACCCCAACGCTTGCAAAGATGATAAAGGTCGTCTGCGTGTAGCGGCAGGTGTCGGCATTACCCACGATACGATGGAGCGTGTTGATGCCCTGTATGAAGCAGGCGTCGATGCCATCGTGATCGATACGGCACACGGTCACCAGATCAACGTGCCCAATATGCTCAAGCGCGTAAAAGCCAAATACCCCAATCTGGATGTTGTGGTCGGCAATATCGCCACGGCCGAAGCTGCCAAAATGTTGGCCGAAGCTGGTGCTGACGGTGTGAAGGTCGGTATCGGCCCGGGTTCAATCTGTACGACCCGCATCATTGCCGGCATCGGTATGCCACAGCTGACTGCCATTTACGATGTTGCCAAAGCCCTGAAAGGAACAGACATTCCTGTTATTGCTGATGGTGGTTTACGTTACTCCGGAGATATTGTCAAAGCCTTGGCTGCCGGAGCGGATACCGTTATGGCCGGTTCGATGTTTGCCGGCGTAGAGGAGTCCCCCGGAGAGACCATTATCTACAATGGCCGTAAATTTAAAACCTATCGCGGAATGGGTTCTCTCGAGGCCATGCAACACGGTTCGAAAGACCGCTACTTCCAGGATATGGAGAGCGATATCAAGAAATTGGTTCCGGAAGGAATCGCAGCACGCGTACCGTACAAAGGTTCACTCAAAGAGGTGATCTACCAGTTGGTTGGTGGTTTGCGTGCCGGTATGGGCTACTGCGGAGCCAAAGATATTGCCGCTTTGAAAAATGCACGTTTCGTTCGTATCACCCACTCGGGTATGCTGGAGAGCCACCCGCACGATGTAACCATTACGCGTGAGGCTCCTAACTACTCTCGTGGTGAGTAATCCCCGATAGCAGATGATTACACGCGACATACAGCTTCGGGTCCGCTATTATGAGACCGACTGCATGGGCATTGTGCATCATTCAAACTATATCCGTTTCTATGAGGTTGCCCGCACTGAAATGCTACGCGAATTCGGCACAACCTACCAGGAGATGGAACAGGCAGGAGTGATGCTCCCCGTTCTGGATGTACAATCGCACTACATCAGTCCGGCTTACGACGATGATCTATTGACCATTCGGGTAACGCTGGCTGAGATGCCCAAGGTGAAGATGCGTTTCGATTTCGAGATCTACCGCGAAAATGGAGATCGGATCAACACCGGATCTGTGACACTCGCCTTTATGAATAGTGTGACACGTCGTGCATGTCGTGCACCGAAATATTTTCTCGAGTTGCTGAAACCCTACTTCCCCGAAGCATAAGGGCTAAGCAGCGTACAGAAGTCGCAATGAGGGCGGCGGATTGACAGAATTGTCGGTCCGCCGCCCGTCATTTTCTGTCAAAATGGCACGTTAAAACAGATGGCATACCTTTTGATCATCACTTCGTGCCGCAAAGGCCAAAATATGACAAACTTAAAAAACAGATAACCATGCAAAACGGAAAAATCGGAGTTACAACGGAAAACATTTTCCCGATTATCAAACAGTTCCTCTATTCGGATCACGATATATTTCTGCGTGAATTGATCTCAAACGCGGTCGATGCCACCCAAAAACTCAAAACCCTGGCTTCGATCGGTGAGTTCAAAGGCGAATTGGGCGATCTGACGATCCACGTCAAATTGGACGAAGCAGCCAAAACCTTGACCATTTCGGATCGTGGTATTGGTATGACCGCCGAAGAGATCGACAAATATATCAACCAAATTGCCTTTTCGGGTGCTGAGGAGTTTTTGGCCAAATACAAAAACCAGAATATTATCGGTCACTTCGGATTGGGTTTCTACTCAGCCTTCATGGTCGCTGACAAGGTTGAGATCGTTACCCACTCCTGGAAAGAGAACAGTAAAACCATGGAGTGGAGCTGCGACGGCTCACCGGAATATACGCTGAAGGAGGCCGAAACAGAACGTGATCGTGGAACGGATATCATTCTGCACTTCGCTGAAGACAGTCTGGAATTCAACAACCGTGATCGCATCCACGAGATTCTGAAAAAACACTGCAGCTTCTTGCCGGTGCCTATCGCCTTTGGTAAGGTCAGAGAGTGGAAAGATGGCAAATATGTCGATACGGACAAGGACGATATCATCAACGATACCGAACCGCTGTGGACCAAGAAACCTGCGGATATTAAACCGGAAGAGTACCTGGCTTTCTACCATAAGCTCTACCCGATGGCCGAAGATCCGCTGTTCTATATCCATCTAAACATCGACTACCCGTTCAATTTGACCGGTATTCTCTACTTCCCGAAGATTCGCAACAATTTCGAGATACAGAAGAACAAGATCCAACTCTACTCGAATCAGGTTTTCGTAACAGATTCCGTAGAGGGTATCGTTCCGGAATTCTTGACTCTGTTGCACGGTGTGATCGATTCACCGGACATTCCGTTGAATGTTTCACGTAGCTACCTGCAGAGCGACTCGAATGTCAAGAAGATCTCCAGCTACATTACCCGTAAAGTGGCTGACCGTTTGAGCGAGATTTTCAAACAGGAGCGTGCCGATTATGAAAGCAAATGGGATCACCTCAAAATCTTCATCGAGTACGGTATTATTACCGATGAGAAATTTGCTGAAAAGGCCTCGGATTTCGTTCTGCTGAAGAATGTAGATGGCAAATACTTCACGCTCAGCGAATATGCCAACTTGGTTAAAGAGAACCAGACAGATAAGAATGGCAATGTGATCTACCTCTACGCCAACGACAAAGAGGCTCAATACAGCTTCATCGCCGAGGCTAAAACGCGTGGATACGACGTTCTGGAGATGAACGGCCAGCTGGACAACCACTTCATCAACTGGTTCGAAAGCAAGAATCAAGGCACCCGCTTTGCACGTGTCGATGCAGACGTCATCGATAAACTGATCGAGAAAGAGACCAAACACAAAATGGCGTTGACCTCCGTTCAGCAAGAGTTGTTGACCCCTGTTTTCGATGCCCAACTGCCTAAAGACGACAAAGCTCACTTCAATGTGGTCTTCGAACCGCTGGACGAGAAACAGCAGCCGGTTGTCATCACCCAGAACGAGTTTATGCGTCGTATGAAGGATATGGCAGCCATGGGAGGTGGAATGCAGTTCTATGGCCAGATGCCTGATAGCTATACGGTTGTAGTTAACGGTAACCACCCGCTGGTTGCAGAGATTCTCGACGAAGTGGAGAAGGGTTACGGCGCTGACGAATTGAAGAGCATCAACGAGAAGATCGAAACCGCTCAAACCGAAGAGAACAACCTGAATGAGTTGCTCAAAGGCAAGAAAGAGGAGGAGATCTCTCAGACGGAGAAAGACAAACGTGCAGACCTCACAAAACAGGTCGAGACTTTGCGCAAACAGCGTTCTACGCGTCTCGAGGAGTTGGGTCGTGACAACAAACTGGTCGGTCAAATCATTGACTTGGCGTTATTGGCCGGTGGTATGTTGAAGGGTGAAAACCTGGATAAGTTTATCCGTCGCAGTGTGGAGTTGATCGGCAAATAATCGGTTCAATAATACTTGGCGAATCGGTATCTTCGGCGCTAATCTGTAAACTCTGAGGATACGAAACGTAAAGTCACCTTACTCAAAAGCCTGTCGGTATGTTACCGACAGGCTTTTTTTTTATTTCTTCTTTATTGGTTTTATTAAAGCTGTTCACAATGTTATAGCATTTCCAATAGTACGCATTTCTAACACTGGCAACAATTTTTCAAGCCCCCTTTACTACACAGGTTCGCAGGCCTGCAGTCTGGCTACATAGAAACTCAATGAATAACGTATATCTCGTAAGCCTAACATTGCGTCATTCTTAGAGCGGATCAACAACACTTACCAATTTGATTGACCCTCCTCATAAGAGCTCCCCTACCTTATGATCAGCAGGAATAGTCCGCATCCAACGATCCCAAGCAATAGCAGCATGCAACAAGCAGACCCAACAATCTACCCCAAAACGTACCATGCGCTTGCAAAGGTTCAAACAAGCACCACAAACGGTCATATCCATATCTATACCTCAGTCCCCAAATCTCACCCCATAAAACAGTTCGATCCGGCGGTATGCCGGATCGAACTATAACGAATATCGTGAAAATGTCACTGCCACTAAAAACGATCTCTGCCCCTCATTCACTGGGCTCTGACAGAACTTCTTCGAGTCAATTACTGCACCTCAATGGTATAGTTGCTATTGTAACAAACCTTCGCCCATTCGTTGTTGGCATACTTGCCATTAGCATTGACCTGACCAAAACGATACGGTGTCTGTAACAAGGGTAATTCACGATCGTTAATATATGAAGCAAACTCGTCTCCATGCAATTTGATTGCTCCGACAAACAGTTTGGCCACATCATACCCACGATAAGAATACATGCTCGGCAATGAACTAAAAGCGGCTACATAGCGACGGTCGAAAGCGGCTACCCGTTCATTACCACGATCTGCATGATAGTTGGTCGTATAGCGCAAATTCAATTTAAAGAAGAGGTTCTTGTCAATATTTTGGAAACGTGGCCACCTTGAACTTCCCACCACCTTGATCGGAGGACAGTTCTGACCGCGTGAGATGCGAGAGTTTTGTACAGAGCTGATGCTGGCCAGGATCTCTTCCGTCATCTGCTCATTCTGGGACAACACGACAAACACATTCGTCTTATCCAGGTCCAACCAATTCTCCACGGCATTGCCTCCAGACCCTTTGACGTAGGTCACTTTACGCGCAGACGAGGGCAACAGCGGGACAATCTCACTTAACATCTCGGGATCGTTGTTCGACGTTGCCGAAACCACTACAATATTATTTGACGGCGAAAATTCATCCTGTAACTTAGTGTACTTAAAAGCATCCGAAGGCGCCGCCTCAAACACCAATGGCGAACCCGTCTCCTTCATCGCCGCCAACGGCGATACAATGGGAATACCATGCTGTGTGGCATAATTCGCCACCGGAATAAAATTACTCTCATATACCGGCCCAATAATCAAATCTGCCTGCTGTACAGCCGATTCGTTGAGCAATCTGCTGGCTTCTGCCGTAGAGTGTGCCGTATTGAACAGATCGACCTGAGAGGATACCCCCGTCGCCTTCAACTCATCAAGGGCCAGCAAAACCCCTTGATAGAACTCCAAATAACGACGATCTGAGGCTCCTCCTACCCGAACCGGCAGCATTAGGGCCACCTTAATCGGAGCCGTCATATCGATCCGTTTTACTGCCACAGGACCACTCGCCGGGAGGGTAGATGTCTGTACCGACTCACCATAACGGTTGCCAGCCGGATATCCATCCGTCGGAGCTTCGTCATCATCAGCCGGGGTCGGCGTCACAGCCGTAACCGCTCCTGACGTCGCTAAGGCCCCACCGGAAACTGCCATAGTCCCCAACTCAGAACCCTGCATCGGCAATTTCAGAATCGACCCCAACTTCAAGCCATCATGCAGTTCAGTCGCGTTGTACTTCATAATCGT